>DLAL01000056.1 GCA_002493945.1 Porphyromonadaceae bacterium UBA7048 | reverse complement strand
AACTAATTTTTAAGAGTTACTTATTTAATACCCTTTAGGATGAACATGTGCGGCGGAGGTAATCCCGCACTTCCATCAGCGCGAAACCGAGCAGATTAAGTCCCGGCCACCGTCCCGGCACAACGGAGTCAGGATGTGATGCATCGAGCCCGATGCCCCAAATGCTGTCTTTAGGACTGGCCTCCGCAATGATTCTGTCACCGGTCGACAGCAGGAAATCCATAAGGCGCGGATTTTGCCCGAACTTGCAGATATTGCCGTCCACCGATACACGCTGACGCATACCGCTCCACACTGCATCGTCGTAGCCCGATACCTGCCGTCCAAGTTTCTTTATTTCCATCTGACTGTACGACGCCATTATGCGTTCCTCAGTCAGCCTGTCGCCGAACACGCGGGCTTTCGCAGCCATCAGATACTGCTCCATACAGTTATAGTACAGCCCGTCGGCCACCATCGGCGCCATATACCACTGGCTCAGACACTCGCGTCCTATGGCGCCTTCTTTACCTGCGGTACGGTCGGTGTGCCCCCAGAAAAACACAAAATCATCTGCCGTATATGTCCGGCCTCTCAGATCATTTATAGTCATCATCGTCAGTTCTCCTTCATGAAATCCTTATGGTAGATAATGCGGCCGAACTCGGGTACATCGGGAGTTCCGACGTCGAGTCCCCAGCGCAGGCCCATAAATTTAACCAGATACATGCCCTTGACCAGCAGGTCCATAGTGCCCTGCGAACCTTTCAGCGGCGTATCGAGCCGCATGACTGGGATGTCCGGCGGAAGCTCGGAGAGCAAGCTGGCTGCCACATTCTCTGATTCGGGCGTTACGAGGGCTATGATGGCTGTCTGCCCTCTGCGCTGATGGAACCAGTTGAAACGCCCGTGGGCGAAATTGCGGTAGTCCGAAATCTGAAGACAGCCCACCGAGCTCTCGGAGAATCGCGACTCGAGGTCGCATGCCACGGGCATCGTGTCGGGCGAATACAGCACATAGAAGCGGTCGGTCTCGCGTGCGTCGTAGAGAGCGGCGTCGTGTGCGTTCCACCCGTCGGTCGACAAGGTGTAGGACTGCGTCAGGAAGGCTTTAAGCTGTGACTCAAGCGCTTCGGCGATGCCACTGACGTCCACGCCGACCTCGTCGCCGCGATATATGCGGAATAGCAGCGAATAGTATGCCGCAAGCGAGTTGACGGCAAGGAAACCGTCGCCATTGGTCTGTCTGTATACGAAAGCCCGGCCTGCGCCATCGGCCTCCATCATGGCTGCGAGCCTGCTCGGCTCGCTCATCAGCATGGCGCCGAAAGTCTGAGATGGATTGTCGCGCGCTGTGGCCCAGGCGTTGAGGGCGTCGATGTTGCGTCCTCCGGCACTGAAGATGAATACCCGTGCCGGCAGCCGGCTCCATGCGCTGAAGATGTACTGATAGGGTGTCATGGCGGCAGCCACGAAGCCGGCCTCCACAGACAGCTGCATGGCCAGCTGGGCGACCGAGAACGAGCCGCCGGATCCGAGGAAAATACGCGGCAGTCCGTCGGGAGCGGTAAGGAATTCCCTCACGGCTCCGATGTCCTGCTTCCGGCTCCACTCCAGGGTGGAGGGAAGGCGCGACAGCGCCTTGTCATATCTGCTTTGCCTGTGTGCCATATCTGTGCAAATTTAGAAAAATTTATCGATACACGACCGTCCGCAGGGCGAAAAAAATAGTCCGGACGGCGCTTGGAGGCCGGGCCGGACTACCGGGTCATATGTATAGATTGAAATAGGGGAGAGCGAGAGGAGAATGATTATTTGGATTTATCGTCGGCGTCGTCCATGGCGAAATAGTCGTCGGCCATCGCGCTGAAATCATTGCATAAGGAGAGTCGGTCGGCCCAGCGCGAACGTGCCTTGCTCTCGCGCTCGAACATTACCCGGGTTCCTTCGGCATCCGCAGAGAACGCCAGCGTATTGGTTATCGACATGGCCGAAGCCACAGCCTGAACGTCCTGATTGGCTCCGATATAGGTGAAGACCCATCCCTTGCCCTTCAGTGTCTCCACGAGTTTCTTTATGGACTGCCCGTCATATTCGTGGGAGTCATTCTCGTAGCCGTCGGTGATGACGGTCACCAGGACGGCGTCGTTGTCGGCGACATTCTTGCGCAGCCGGGTGAGCGCGCTGCCCATAGCGTCATAGAGGGGCGTGCAGCATGCAGGCTGATACTGACGGTCGGTGAACTCCTCCACGCGGTCGGCCTCCACGCAGTCATAGATGGTCTTGACCTGACCGGAATTAAACGACACCAGCGTCACGTAGTGCTCCTGTCCGGGGTGCTTCTTCTGTGCGAAGCGGATGGTCTGTACGGTCTCGTTCACACCATCGATGGCCTGACGCTCTATGCTGCTCATCGACCCGCTCTCGTCAAGGATGATAAGGTTGAATACTCTTTGCTTCATGATTCATTCAATATTAAGTAACGACTGATCCGACGCGACAAAGAACCGCGTCTGACATATAGAATAAAGTCAGACGCGGTTCCTATCATCGCAAATGAAGAAACTTAGAAATTTTTTCGGTCTACCGTCCTCCGCCGAGAGCGTGATACAGTTTTATGATGCCCTGTATCTTGTCGAAAGTCTGCCCCGTGGCGGCCAGACGGGCGGCCAGGAGCGACTGGCGCGCCGTGAGCACTTCGAGATAGCTGCCGCTGTAGCTGTGGGTCATCAGCAGTAGGGTGCTGCGTGCAGTGGTGTCGAGCGCTTCTATCTGACGACCGCTGACATCGAGCCGCTGCCGGGCAGCGTCAGAAGCGCAAGAACACCGACGGCAGGGAAGAGGACGTCGGAAAAGAATTGTCCCATATTGCACCTATGATGTTTTTCGGGTGCAAAATTAGCCCCCTTTAACCGCACGGGCGGAACACTAAAACAAACAATAAGGCGACTTATCGAAACCGACCGGTGCCGGATTCATCAAAAATACGTAATTTTGCGGTCATATAACAAACAGATGGAACGACAGCCTTATCAGACATCATCGACCGCCAGATAATGATGGAAATCAAGTCGCTGCTGACCATCACAGAACTGACGGTCAAAAAATAGCCGACATGGACTGCTTCGAGTCATCGTCCTATCTCGGCCGCTATTTCCGCCGTCACATAGGGATGACACCGTCAGAGTACCGCCTGCGCAGCGTGCAGTAGTCCTCACACCTTATTTAATAACAGCCATGCCACTGAACCGCGCCACACTCATCCGCATATCCACCATTGACCGTTGCCTCCAGAACCATTACCGGCGATGGACCATCAACGACCTCATCGACGCCTGCACCGACGCGCTGGCGGAGTACGAAGGCCGCAGCACTCCCGTGAGCCGCCGGACGTTCCAGAACGACCTGGCTCTCATGCGAAGCGACCGTCTGGGCTACAACGCCCCGATAGTGGTGCGCGACAACAAGTACTACGAGTACGAGGACCCGGACTTCAGCATCACCCATCTGCCCCTGAACGACGAAGGGCTCGACGCCCTCAACTCCGCCCTCGACATCCTGCGACAGCTTCAGGGATTTCCGCAGCTCGCTTCGTCGATCGACACCATCAGCAAGCTCAACGAGCAGATATCGCGCCACACCGGCTCGGAGGCTCCGGCCATGGACATGGAGTATGTGCCGGGCTACCGCGGCACGCAGTTCATCGGCGTCATCTACGAAGCCGTGCGCAGGCGGCAGACCATCGCCATCGAGTATCAGTCGTTCAAGGCGCGGCAGCCCGAGACGCTGACCGTCTACCCCTATCTGCTGAAAGAGTACCGCAACCGATGGTTCCTCATCGGCGAGAAAGCCACGAACCGCGCCCCGCAGGTCAACATCTTCGCCCTCGACCGCATACACGCCGTGGAGGCCGACCGCACCCCGTTCAGAAAGTGCGTCGACTTCGACCCGGCTCATTTCTTCGATGACACCATAGGCGTGACCAGGCAGATAGGCGACAAGCCGCGCCGTGTGGTCATACGCATCGACCGCCAGCAGGCGCCGTACGTCGAGTCGAAGCCCTTCCACAGGTCACAGACTGTCGAAGAGCGGCTCACGGACGGCAGCATCATCATATCCCTCCGCGTGGTGGTCAACAACGAGCTCGAGCGCCTCATCCTCGGCTACGGCGGCCACGCCGAAGTCATAGCCCCTGCAGAGTTCCGCGAACGAATCGCCCGAAGCATCCGCAAGGCAGCCGGGTACTACCAAGACTGAATAAAATGCGGCCTTCAGCACCTGTGCACCGAAAAAAATGAAAATAATCCGTAAGTGCGCAGAATAATTGCGCACCGACTGTATTACTTTGCAGTCGAAATCACAAAACAACACGGAATATGAGAACCATAGAAGGCCACAACGTGAAGATATTCACCGACAACATCGAGCAGTCAGCGCTCGACCAGATCATGACATTGCTCTCAATCGACGTATTCTCCGACAAGAAGATACGCATCATGCCCGACGTACATGCCGGCGCAGGCTGCGTCATCGGATTCACCGGCGATCTGGGCGACAAGGTCATCCCGAACATCGTAGGTGTCGACATAGGCTGCGGCATGCGCGTCATCAGGCTCGGCCGGCTCACCGACATCGACTTCCATGCCTTCCACGAGCACATCCGCGCCAACGTGCCCTCGGGCATGACAGTGCGCGAGGACCGTCTCGGATTCAGGCCGCTCGCAGGCGAAGAGATGGACATCTACCGCGAGGCCAAGCGTCTGGTGACGGAGTTGCACTGCTACCGCGACCTCAAGGACAGCGGACGAATCAACAAGGCCATAGGCTCGCTCGGAGGCGGAAACCACTTCATCGAGCTGGACCGCGATGACGAAGGCTCAGTGTATCTGGTCATCCACACAGGTTCGCGCAACCTAGGCAAGCAGGTGGCCGACATATATCAGGCCAAAGCCGTGAGACATCTTACGGAAGGAGCCGACGACTTCGAGGCCGCCATCCGACGCACCATCGACGAGTACAAAGCCGCAGGCCGGCGTTCCGAACTTCAGAGTGTCATCAGCAGCATGCGTCGCAGGCAGTCGGCAGCCGCTCCGTCGCTCCCCTCCACCCTGTGCTATGTCGAGGGTGAGACCCGCGAGCATTACCTCCACGACATGCGCCTCTGCCAGCGCTGGGCCGTGCTGAACCGCCGTCTCATCGCCATGCTGCTCCTCCGCTTCTTCCCCCGAGTGCAGCCGGCCGAAGAGTTCGAGTCCGTCCACAACTACATCAGCGACGACAACATCATCCGCAAAGGCTCCATCTCGGCAGCCCTCGGAGAGCGCTGCATCATTCCGCTGAACATGCGCGACGGCTCGCTTCTCTGCACAGGCAAGGGCAACTCCGACTGGAACTGCTCGGCACCTCACGGAGCCGGACGTGTGCTGAGCCGCACTCAGGCATACGAGCGCATCACCATGGCCGACTTCGAGGCATCCATGCAGGGCATCTACTCCGAATCGGTCAACGAGTATACGCGCGACGAATCCCCGATGGTCTACAAGCCTGCTGACGAAATCATCGCCAACATCGCCGATACGGTCACCATCGACTCGATCATCCGCCCCATCTTCAACTTCAAGGCGTCGTAAAAACAATACTCATTCCGGACTATAGCCTTCGTAATAGTATGACTGGTCAATGCCGTGGAAGATTACGTCCCGGTCATCGGTTTCAGCAGTCAGGGCATTTTGGAGCAGAAAGCGAAGTTCGAGATCATTGATTGGCGAGCGTTCCATCGCCTGCATGTAGGCTTCTCGAGTGATTTTGCACCAGTCTACGACTTTACCAAGCGAGCGGCGAAGCATCATGTCGAGCCATATGCGTGTGGCACGTCCGTTGCCTTCCATGAACGGATGTACGATATTCATCTCTACATATTTGGCAATGATTTCCTCAAAAGTTGACTCCGGCATTTTTTCAATGGCTTCAAGAGCCGGAACAAGATAGAGAGAATTGACAAACCGGAAACCTCCCTTGGAGATATTCAATTTACGTACGTCTCCGGCAACAGGATAAAGACCGTCAAACAAGGCACGATGAATCGCTCGGAGCCCGGCCGTAGTTCCGACCTCAATTTCATATACTTTGCCGGAAGCGAAAAGTTCTTTCGCTTTGGCAATACTTAACTTGTCAATCTCGTTTTGAGTCATGTCAGAAATATTAAGAAAGGCCGGGATTCCGCAATGGAATCCCGACCTTTATATTGATTATTCTTGGACTACGGGATTAGTCCTCGATAGCAGCCTGGGCCACTGCCCTATTTGTTTGATATTCTTTATGTTGTAAAATTGTTCTAAACATAATCTAAACAAATTTTGGCTTCGAGGTTAAACTTTGCCTTTCGACACAGTTTTAGTCCTCTATCGCGGCTTG
>DLAL01000003.1:46325-47227 GCA_002493945.1 Porphyromonadaceae bacterium UBA7048 | reverse complement strand
AAATGAATTAGAGATGAAGATATCGGAATATCCCCTCGGAATACAGAGTTTCAGAAAACTCCGCGAACAAGGATGTATATACATCGACAAGACCGCAGAGATTTTTAATCTTGTCAGCGGGTCCAACTATTACTTCCTGAGCCGTCCCCGTCGGTTCGGAAAGAGCCTGCTCGTGTCGACACTCGAGGAGTTCTTCTCGGGCAACCGCGAGCTCTTCAAGGGACTCGCCATCGACAGCCTCATGCCTGAGGAGTGGGAGAAACATCCGGTGCTTCACTTCGACCTGAGCCGCCAGAGATACACATCCGCAGAAGACCTGCCTACCATTCTTGACGAGATACTGTGCGAGTATGAGCGTATCTACGGCACTGAAAGAACGCAGGTCTCCGACGCCCAGCGCTTCGGCGGACTCATAGACCGTGCCTACGAGCAGACCGGCAAGTCTGTCGTGGTACTGGTCGACGAGTATGACGTACCGATTATAAACTGCCTGGATGATACCGAGTTAATGGAGGGAAACCGCAAGCTCCTCCGCGGATTCTACGGCGTGATGAAGTCACGTGACGCCAAGCTGCGCTTCGTGCTGCTCACAGGCGTGGGTAAGCTGGGCAAACTGAGCGTATTCAGCGGACTGAACAACATCCGCGACATCACTCTGGACCGCACTTTCTCCACCATCTGCGGCATCACCGAGGACGAGCTGCACCGCTACTTCGACGAAGGCGTGGGCGAATTGGCGGCAACCAACGGACGCACCGTCGACGAGACTTACCGAGACCTGAAAAAGATGTACGACGGATATCATTTCGCAAAAGACCTCACGGACATCTATAATCCGTTCAGCATCCTCTATTGCCTGGTGAAGCAGGAACTCGGTTCCTACTGGTTCGAGAGCGGGACTC
>DLAL01000003.1:0-45983 GCA_002493945.1 Porphyromonadaceae bacterium UBA7048 | reverse complement strand
GGCCGACGTCATCCGCTACCAGCCTGTGCCGTTCATGTTCTACACGGGCTATCTGACCATCCGGTCATACAACGAGAGGCGTCAGGCCTACACTCTCCGCTATCCCAACCACGAGGTCGAGCAGGGATTCCTCAGGAACCTGCTGCCGATGATATCCTCTAAAGACAGTCTGGACACGAGCAACTTCGTGCTCGACTGCTGCGACATGATTGACGAGGGCCGCATCGATGACTTCATGAAGGCCATGAAGGCGTTCTACGCAGGCATCCCATACGAGATGGAGAGCCGCAACGAGTTCTTCTATCAGAACATCATGTACTGCATCGGCAAGCTGCTGGGCTTCTACGTCCAGGCCGAGTACCGCACATCGGCCGGACGCATCGACCTCGTGCTTGCCAATCCGCAGACCATATATGTGATAGAATTCAAGCTCGACGGCACGGCCGAGGAGGCCCTCGCGCAGATTGAGTCAAAGGACTACGCCCTGCCGTTCGCCCTCGACGGTCGCCACGTGGTGAAGGTCGGCGCCAACTTCGACTCCCGCACCCGCACTCTCGACCGATGGATTATCGCCGAATAATTGCAAATTAACCATAATAGACCGCCAATCATTGTGTCCGAACGCTCAAAAATTCGTAACTTTGCCGCGTTAACGGAGTAAAGTAATTGAAATCTCTCATCATATATATAGCGGCTCTGCTCGCCGCATTTTGTGCCTTCAGTGTTTTCGGGACGCCCGGCAGGGATGTCTCGGATGATGCTGTGTCCGCCCTGGAACATCCGGCAGACACTTCAGGCTCACATGACGCGGCTGATTCGATACTTCCCGTGATAGCTGCCGCCGGCACCGACAGCGACTCCGTACTGGTGATTCCGGCTGTGAAAGACCCGCTGCTGACCAAGGAGTCGAGAGTGAAGTACGTGAAGACTGACCTCGACGCGCCGGTGGTGTTCTCTTCATCTGACTCGATGCTCATCATACGCCGTGACTCGGCATTCATGTACGGCTCCGGATCGGTGACTTACGGCGATATCAAGCTGGATGCCGCCGAGATACAGATGAATCTGGGCGACAATACGGTATTCGCTCTCGGACGCCCCGACTCGACAGGCGAGATTCAGGGCAAGCCTATATTCAACGACCACGGCACCGACTACGAGGCTGCGACGATGAACTACAACTTCAAGACCGAGAAGGGCTACATCCGCAACGTCGTGACCCAGCAGGGCGAAGGCTATCTCACGGGCGGACGCACGAAGAAAGGCGCGGAAGACGAATTTTTCCTCGCCGACGGACGCTACACCACCTGCGACCATCACGACAATCCGCACTTCTACTTCCAGATGACCAAGGCAAAGGTACGTCCGGGCAAGAATATCGTGGTGGGTCCGACGTATATGGTACTCGCCGGCCTGCCTCTGCCGCTTGCTGTGCCGTTCGGCTACTTCCCCTTCACGGACAAATACGCATCGGGCATCATCGAGCCGACCTTCGGCGACGACTACAACCGCGGCTTCTACCTCAGCGACGGCGGCTATTACTTCGCCATCAACGACAATATCGACCTGGCTCTGACGGGCGAGATATACACCAAGGGCTCGTGGGGACTGTCGGCGCGGTCGACCTATGCGAAGCGCTACAAGTTCTCGGGTGCGTTCGACATATCATATCTCAAGACCATAACGGGCGAGAAGGGCTCGCCTGACTACGCGACACAGACCAACTTCCAGGTGCTGTGGAACCACAGCCAGGACAGTAAGTTCAACCCCAATATGTCGCTGTCGGCAAGCGTGAACTTCACCACTTCGGGATATTCGCGCAACGATGTCGGCTCCTACTACTCGCCGTCGTTCACGGAGAACACCAAGAGTTCGACAGTGAACATGACCTACCGCTTCCCGAACTCTAAATGGAGCCTGTCGACGACTTTCAACATCGCTCAGCGCTCGCAGGACTCGACGCTGGCAGTGTCGTTCCCCAACGTCACCGTCACACTCTCACAGATCTATCCCTTCAAGCGCAAGAAGGCCGTGGGCGCCGAGAAGTGGTACGAAAAAATCAAGCTGTCATATACGGGCTTGCTGCAGAACTCACTGACAGCCAAGCAGAACGAGTTCTTCAAGAAGAGCCTCGTCAAGGACTGGCGCAACGGCATGAGCCACGCCATGCCGATATCGGCCACATTCAATGCCTTCAACTACATCAACATCACTCCGTCGATAAGGCTCAACGACCGCATGTACACAAACAAGGTACGTCGCTCGTGGAACGAGGAGCTGTCTCGCGAACAGGCCGACACGACCTACGGCTTCTACAACGTGTGGGACTTCTCGGCGTCGGTGTCGATGGACACCAAGGTCTACGCCTTCTTCCAGCCGCTGGGATTCCTCGGCAAAAAGGTGAAGATGGTGCGCTGGGTGATGACACCGTCGCTGTCATTCACGGGAGCGCCGGACTTCGGCTCGCCCTTCTTCGGCTACTACGGCAACTACAGCTACATCAACAGCCGCGGAGAGGAGCAGGTGCGCAAGTACAGCTACTTCCAGGGCGCGCAGTTCGGCGTGCCGTCGCAGGGCAAGACAGGGTCGATATCCTTCGCCCTGGCCAACAATCTCGAGATGAAGGTCAAGAGCGACAACGACTCCATCGGCGAGAAGAAAATATCGCTTATCGAGAACTTCAACATATCGCAGAGCTACAATCTGGCGGCCGACTCGCTCAAGTGGAGCGACATCAGCACGTCAATCATGCTGCGTCTGACCAAGGGATTCAACCTCAATCTGCAGGCTACATGGGACCCCTATACCTATGCCCTCAACTCGGCCGGCGCCCCTGTCAAGGTCGACCGCACGCGTCTGCAGGCAGGCAAGGGCTTCGCCAAACTGATGCGCACGGGCACATCGTTCTCCTACACGTTCAACAACGACACTTTCCGCCGGAAGAAAGACAAGGACAGCAAGGACCAGGAGAATGACAGCAACAAGGGTGGCGCCGAGCGTGAGCGCGACCAGCAAGACCACGAAGCGGACGGTGTGGAGATGAACCCCGACGGATATGCCAAGTGGTCGTGTCCGTGGAGTCTGTCGGTGAACTATTCGGTCAACTACAGCTACGGCAACTTCAACAAGCAGAAGATGGAGTACGACGGCAAGATAACGCAGAACCTGTCGTTCTCGGGCAACATACGGCCTACGCCGGCATGGAACTTCTCATTCACGGCGTCATACAACTTCGACACGCACAAGCTGGCCTACATGAACTGCAACATCTCGCGCGACCTGCACTGCTTCACCATGCGCGCGAGCATAGTGCCCGTGGGTCCTTACAAGAGCTATAACTTCCATATCTCGGTCAACTCGTCGATGCTGAGCGACCTCAAGTACGACAAACGCTCCTCTGTAAGCAACGGTATCCGCTGGTACTGAGAAGCGCGTGCGTGTAAGGAAGTATTCTCCCGAAAAAAATCAGATGTTCACCCTGCGTGTGGTGCCGGCACCTTTTATGATATAGATGCCGCCGGTGCCAAGGCGCAGACGCACCGTGCCGGGAGCGATGGTGCGCGATGTGACGAGTTGTCCCAGAATCGTGAAAACCTCTACCTTGACAGGAGCGGTGACGGTGATGTAGATATATCCGTCGCGCACATCGGCATCGAATGTGGAAGACTGTCCCGTCTCGACTCCGAGAGTACCGTCAGTGCCGGGGTCGACACTTTCGACCACTTCCCAGACGGGCACTCGCGATGCTGCATATCCGGCGACAGGAACGCCGAGCGCCAGCACTATGGCCAGCACTGACACAAGACTGCGGAAGCGGATGAGAAGACTGTTCATAACGCGCTATTTACGGTGAGGGATGACGGTGAGTTCACCTGCTATGGAGACGCCCAGACGGCGCTTCACTTCATCAGCGTCGAGACCGAGGCCGAAGAGGTACATCATCTTGGTTATGGCGGCTTCGAAGGTCATGTCGTGGCCGGAGACAACACCGGCGGCACGCAGATAGTCGCCGCCCATATACCGGGAGGTCTGCACTCCGCCATTGACACACTGGGTGACATTGAGGATGACCACGCCGCGGTCGACTGCCTCGCGGATAGCGTCGATGAACCATCCGCCCGTAGGGCCGTTGCCGGCGCCATATGTGCGGAGCACCACGCCGCGGACATCTGGAGCGGCCAGCTGGTAGCGCAGAAGATGCTCGTTGAGTCCGGGGAAGAGGTCGATGGGCATGACGTGGGTGTCCAGCTCGAAATTCGGGTCGAGAGGCATGCCGTTGTGTATCTTGCGGAGGGCGTCGAAGTCGAATGTGATGCCGAGGCCTATCTTGGCCAGAGCGGGATAGTTGTTGCTCTTGAAGGCGTTGAAATTGTCGGCGCTGCGCTTGGTGGCGCGGTTGCCGCGCCATAGATAGTTCTCGAAGAGGATGGCCACCTCACGTACGGTGGGACTGCCGGAGACGTTGCGCGCCGCGGCAATCTGAAGGGCCGTGATGAGGTTTTCCTCACCGTCGGTCCGCACCTCGCCGATAGGGAGCTGCGAACCGGTGATGATGACGGGCTTGCACAGATTGCCGAGCATGAAGGACAGGGCCGAAGCCGTATATGCCATCGTATCGGTGCCGTGGAGCACGACGAATCCGTCGTAGGCGTCGTAGTTGTCGGCGATGCTGTGCGCTATGGTCTGCCAGTGCGACACATCCATGTCGGAGGAGTCGATAGGCGGATGGAACTGGATATTGTCGATATCATAATCGAGCATTCTGATTTTAGGCACATTCTCCATCAGATGCGTGAAGTCAAAGGGCCGGAGAGCCTTGGTCTCCGGATCTTCAATCATTCCTATTGTACCGCCTGTATATACTATAAGGATGTGTGGCTTCATGCTCGATACGATGATTAAAAGTTAGTGGACTTGTTACTTGACCTGCGCGCCGGGGCTGCACGGAGCCGACGGAGCGGCCACGATGAGACGGCCGTCGGCATTCAGGGCCGAGAGAATCATGCCCTGCGAGAGCACGCCGCGGATTTTGGCCGGCGCGAGGTTGGCGATGAAAAGCACCTGACGGCCTACGAGTTCTTCAGGGCTGTAGTGCTCGGCGATGCCCGACACGATGGTGCGGTGCGCAGGAGTGCCGTCGTCGATGACGAACTGCAGCAGTTTCTTGGCCTTGGGCACTGCGGTGCACTCGAGGACGGTGCCCACACGGATGTCGAGCTTGGCGAAGTCGTCGATTTTCACCTCCGGAGCTACTTCCTCGGGCTTGAAGGCCGCAAGAGCGTTCTGCTTCTTGATGGCTTCGAGACGGTCGGTCTGGGCCTGAATGGCTGCATCGTCGATTTTCTCGAAGAGCAGTTCGGGCTGACCGAGGACGGTGCCGGCGGCGATGACGCTGTCCGAGCCGAGGATATTCCAGTCGAGAGTGAGATTGCCGAGGATGGCGGCGAGCTTCTTGCTCATGAAGGGCATGAACGGCTCCATGGCCACGGCGATGGACGCACATATCTGCGCGCAGACGTTGATGATGGTCTTGACGCGCTCGGGGTCGGTCTTGATGACTTTCCACGGCTCGGCGTCCTGAAGATACTTGTTGCCCAGACGGGCGAAGGACATGGCGTCCTTGAGAGCCTCGCGGAAGTGGAATGTCTCCAGATTGTCCGTGAGCGATGTGCGGAGCTGAGCCATTTCGGCGAAAGCCTCGCGGTCGATGGCCTCGTACTCGCCTGCTGCAGGCACGACGCCGTCGTAATATTTGTGGGTGAGGACTACCACACGGTTTACGAAGTTGCCCAGGATGGCCACAAGCTCGTTGTTGTTGCGGGCCTGGAAGTCGCGCCATGTGAAGTCATTGTCCTTAGTCTCGGGAGCATTGGCCGTGAGGACGTAGCGGAGCACATCCTGCTTGCCGGGGAAATCGGCCAGATACTCGTGAAGCCACACGGCCCAGTTGCGCGAAGTCGAAATCTTGTCGCCTTCGAGGTTGAGGAACTCGTTGGCCGGCACGTTGTCAGGCAGCTGGAAGTTGTCGCCGTAGGCCATGAGCATGGCCGGGAAGACGATGCAGTGGAATACGATGTTGTCCTTGCCGATGAAGTTGATGATGCGTGTCTCGGGGTCCTTCCACCACGTCTCCCACGAATCGGGATATAGTTCCTTGGTGTTGGAGATATAGCCGATAGGAGCGTCGAACCACACGTAGAGCACCTTGCCCTCTGCGCCTTCCACAGGCACGGGCACACCCCACGAGAGGTCGCGCGACACGGCACGGGGCTGCAGGCCGAGGTCAAGCCACGACTTGCACTGGCCGTATACGTTGGTCTTCCACTCTTTGTGACCCTCGAGAATCCACTCGCGCAGAGCCGGCTCCCACTTGTCAAGGGGGAGATACCAGTGGCGCGTCTGACGGAGTTCGGGCACGGCGCCCGTGATGGTCGACTTGGGATTGATCAGGTCGGTGGCAGCCAGCGATGTGCCGCAGGCCTCGCACTGGTCGCCGTAAGCGGCCGGATGGTGGCAGTGGGGGCACTCGCCGGTGACGTAGCGGTCGGCCAGGAACTGTCCGGCCTCGGGGTCGTAGAGCTGTTCGGAAGTCTTCTCGATGAACTCGCCCTTGTCGTAGAGACGGCGGAAAAATTCGGAAGCCGTGTCATGGTGGATGGCGGAAGTCGTGCGGCTGTAGATGTCGAACGATATTCCCAGATCCTCGAAGGACTTCTTGATGAGGGCGTGGTAGCGGTCGACGATATCCTGGGGAGTCACGCCTTCCTTACGGGCCTTAAGAGTAATAGGCACACCGTGCTCGTCGCTTCCGCCTATGAGGGTGACGGGGCGCCCGCAGAGGCGCAGGTATCGGGCATAGATATCGGCAGGGACATATACTCCGGCAAGATGGCCGATATGTACCGGGCCATTGGTGTACGGAAGAGCTGTAGTGATAAGGGTGCGTTTATAGTCTTTACTCATACGTGCTGAATCTGTTAACGAGAAGAGTTTTCGAACGTCTTTGAATCTGCAAAAGTAATAATTATTTTTGATTTTCGGGCATTAAGGCAGATGAAAATGCAGGGAGGGTGATAAAGCCGGCTATAACAGACCTGCCATATAGAGCGGCAGATATGTTATACCGCCTTTGACTTCGAGGTCTTTGGTATGAAGAACCATGGGAGAACCGATGTAATTACCGAATTTTTCACAGAATTTCTGAAGGGATGTAATGCTATATCTGTTCGATGACTTAACCTCTAACGGGCATATATTATGACGGCTCGAAACTTCCTCCTTGCGGATAAGGAAATCTATCTCCATCCTGTCCGCCGGACTATCTTTCGACGAACAGCTGTAGAAATACAATTCATGACCGGAACTGCGCAGCAATTGTGCCACAAGGTTCTCAACAAGCATACCTTTGTTGAACTCAAGCTTGCCTCGCAGAATCTTTTCATAGATTCGATTCTGATCAAGTTCGCCGGACCCGAATGCCATTGAAACCAAGAGTCCAGTATCGGCCATATACAATTTGACTTTGGAATCATCACGATTCAATGCCAGACCGACTGACGGTTCGGTAGTATTGTAACAGAAATTCACAACGCGGCTCTCGTCAAGCCAGAACATAGATTCGGCGTAGTCTTTCATCCTGGAGCCTTTCCTGACCATCGTCGGACGGAAACGCTTCTCATGCTGCTGAAGCAAGCCCGGAATATTATCGAATACACGCGTTACAGTCGGCACCGAACGTCCGGCATATTTGGCTATATCGTTCCGATAAAGTGAAAGGATATTGCGTTTTATAGCATCGACATCGCGCATATCCTTATGCTCTGAGTAACTGAGGACTGCCTGCGGCATTCCCCCTACAAGCAGATACGTCCTCAATGTATCCATCATCTGTCGATGCAGACTCTGTCCCAAAGGAGTCTTTGTCCGAAACTGTTCCTTTACAAAGTCAAAGAGCATATCCTGTCCGGTAGCCCACATAAATTCTTCCAGATCCATCGGATACATATTTATGCGTATTTCTTCGCTTGGTATCACGATATTCCGGACATTATGATTTATACTCACAAGCGAACCGGTCTCAATATAGTCATAGCGTCCGTCCTTGACAAGATATTTGATGGCGGCTCTGGCCTTGGGATACATCTGAACCTCATCAAAGATTATCAGTGATTCCCGCGGATACAGCCGCACTCCTGTGTATAGACTCAATCGCATAAAGAACGTATCGAGATTAGTGAGATAGCGTTCGAACAGTTCTGTCATATCCTGCCTTACATTGTTGAAGTCAATGAGTATGTAGGATTTATACTCATTTTTCCCAAACTCCTCCACAATCCAGCTCTTGCCGATTCGTCGTGCTCCATCGACAAGAAGCGCTGAACGGCCGCCCCACTGTGTCTTCCACCGCTGCAACTTATTGTATATCTTACGTCTCATATATTACTCCCACATTTTCGAGGGTTTAAAAGGGGTGTTACTCCCACATTTTCGAGCGCAAATATACGAATAAAGCGGACTAAAACCAAATATACCTGATATCTGACTTCAAATTAATGCATGTGGAGAAAAAAAGGAACCGATGACTGCCAGCCACAATTATATTAGCACGCAAAAAAAAGAGAAATCAGCGATGGAGAAGGACAGGACACGAACGATGCAGATGTGGTGCGCCGCCGGACTGGTGGTGACGGGGTGCGGACTGCTTATAGCAGGATTCATAGTCGCGCCGACGGGGGAGATACACTCGTCGGTGCTGGTGGGATTCGGGGAGACGCTTACTTTCGCAGGGGCGATATTCGGCATCGACTACCGCTACAAGTCGAAGTAGGGGGGCGCGGACTCGTCTGACTTGTCGGACGAGTCTGACAGGTCTGACTTCAAGGCGGCCACGACTGTGGCCGCCTTGGCCGGCCCGATGACGGCGGCAATGTCGGCCTCGGAGGCCTCGGAGATGCGCCTGACACTCCTGAAGTGTATGAGCAGCGCTTCGGCGGTCTTGGGGCCGATGCCTTTTATGCTGTCGAGACGGCCCACGAGAGCGCTCTTGCTGCGGCGGTTGCGGTGATGGGTGATGCCGAAGCGGTGGGCCTCGTCGCGCAGATGCTGTATGACACGCAGGGTCTCGGAGTTCTTGTCGATGTACAGCGGCACGCTGTCGCCGGGGAAGTATATCTCTTCCAGTCGCTTGGCTATGCCGACAACGGCGATGGTGCCGCGCAGGCCGAGTTCGTCAAGCGCCTCCACGGCTGAACTGAGCTGGCCTTTGCCGCCGTCGACCACGATGAGCTGCGGCAGCCCCTGACCTTCCTGCACCAGACGCGAGTAGCGGCGCGTGAGTACTTCCTTCATCGAGGCGAAGTCGTCGGGCCCCTCGACGGTCCTGATGTTGAAGTGGCGGTAGTCGCGCTTGGCAGGCTTGCCGTCGCGGAATACCACGCACGATGCCACGGGATTGGTGCCCTGGATGTTAGAGTTGTCGAAGCACTCGATGTGCCGGGGCAGCTCGGAGAGGCGGAAGTCCGACTTGATGCGTTCGAGCAGCCGCGAGGTGCGTTCCTCGGGATTGTGGCGCTCGAGATGCCGCAGGTCGTCGATGCGGTTCTGACGGGCATTTTTCTCGCTCACCTCAAGGAGTTTGGCCTTGTCGCCGCGGCGAGGTATGGTGAAGGACACGTCGCGGATCTCCACTTCGGGCGCTTCGGCGACTATGACTTCGTCGAACACCGCGCCCAGCTGCTGGCGTATTTCCTCCATGGCATAGCCGAGAATCTGCGCGCGCGACTCCTCGAGCGAGCGGCGGTAGCGGAGCGTGACGCTGCTGACCACGGCGCCGCTGCGCACATGCATATAGTTGACGTACACATCGTTGGAGCCGTCGTCGTCGAATCCGAACACGTCGACGTCGCCCACAGTCTGGCTGACGATGACGCTCTTGGAGCGGTAGTTCTCGAGCAGGCGGTAGGCGTTCTTGAGTTCCTGAGCCTCCTCGAAGCGCAGTTCGGCGGCGAGGGCCTGCATCTGATCGCGGAGATAGTTCATCAGCTCGCCGGTCTCGCCGCGGAGTATTCGGCGTATGCCGTCGATATAGGAGGCGTAGGTGCGCTGGTCGATTTCGCCCGTGCAGCATCCGCGGCACTTCTTGATATGATACTGAAGACAGAGGCGTCCGCGCCCCTTGGCTATGTACTCGGGTGTGATGGGAGTGCGGCATGTGCGCACAGGATACATCTGCCCGATGAGGTCGAGCACGGTGCGCGCCACGGCGGTGTTGGTATAGGGGCCGTAGTACTTCGAGCCGTCCTTGATGTGCTGGCGCGTGAGGAACACACGGGGATACATCTCGTTGGTCACCACTATCCACGGATACGACTTGTCGTCCTTGAGCAGGACGTTGTAGCGCGGCTTGTACTCCTTGATCATGGAGTTCTCAAGGTTAAGCGCGTCCTGCTCCGTGGGGACGACGATGTACTTCATGTCGGCGATGTTGCGCACGAGGATGTTGGTGCGCAGCACGTCGTGGGTGCGGTTGAAGTACGAGCTGACACGCCGCTTGAGGTTCTTGGCCTTGCCTACGTATATGACGGTGCCCTCGGCGTCGTAGTACATGTACACGCCGGGGGTGTCGGGGAGGATGGAGATTTTCTCCATCAGTTCGGGTGACTTCTGATGCTTGGGCATGAGGTGCGGTTCCTATCCGAAGAGGCCGTAGTCGTCGGCGCGGTTGATGCCGAGGTGCTCGTAGGCGAGCGGAGTCACCTCGCGGCCACGGGGTGTCCTCTTGATAAAACCTTCTTTTATCAGATAAGGTTCGTAGACCTCCTCGATGGTGCCGGGGTCCTCGCCCAGGGCGGTGGCTATGGTGGAGAGGCCGACAGGGCCGCCGCAGAACTTCTGGATGATGGTGCGGAGTATCTTGTTGTCTATCTCATCGAGTCCGTATCGGTCGATGTTGAGCGCCTCCAGGGCATAGCGCGCTATGCGGAGGTCAATCTCGCCCGAGCCTTTGACCTGAGCGAAGTCGCGCACACGGCGCAGCAGGGCGTTGGCTATACGGGGCGTGCCGCGGCTGCGCATGGCAATCTCCGTGGCGGCATCTTCAGTGCATGGCACACGCAGGAGCGCCGCCGAGCGCTGTATGATGCGGCGGAGCACGTCGTGGTCGTAGTACTCGAGGTGGCACTTGATGCCGAAGCGCGCCCTGAGCGGCGAGGTGAGCAGGCCGCTGCGCGTGGTGGCACCCACGAGCGTGAAGGGGCTGAGCGAGAGCTGGACGCTGCGCGCTCCCGGGCCCTTGTCTATCATTATGTCTATGCGGTAATCCTCCATGGCCGAGTAGAGATACTCCTCCACCACGGGGCTGAGGCGGTGAATCTCGTCGATGAAGAGCACGTCGTTCTCTTCGAGCGAGGTGAGGATGCCGGCCAGGTCGCCGGGCTTGTCGAGCACGGGGCCGGACGTAATCTTCATGCCCACGCCCAGCTCATTGGCCACGATGCCGGCCAGGGTGGTCTTGCCCAGTCCGGGAGGGCCGAAGAGGAGGATATGGTCAAGCGCTTCGGAGCGCATCTTTGCGGCAGCCGTGAACACGCGGAGATTCTCGATGATTTTCTCCTGGCCGTTGAACGACTCGAAGCATCCCGGACGGAGAGCTTTCTCGAAATCGCTCTCCGACGGCGACGACACTCCCTGTGCCTGGCTGCGTATGTCGAAATCTTCTTCCAAAGAATACAGTGTATAGTGTGTGTTGACAGTTAAAAACAGTGGGAAACCCGGCACTCACGAGTGCAGTTTCTCCATCAGACGCTGATAGACCACCTCGGGCTTGATGGCGCCCAGACACAGGTAGTCGCCGCGGAAACACGGCTTGTCGCCGAAGACCGAGCATGGACGGCAAGCCATGGGCAGCTGGATGGTGTCGGCGTCGCTCTGCCGCCAGCCCTTGAAGCCGCAGTAGGGGTGGGTGGCGCCCCATATGCTCAGGGTGGGCGTGCCGGCGTTGGCGCTCAGGTGCATGTTGGCTGAGTCCATGGTCAGCATCACGTCCAGGTGGTTGAGCAGGGCGAGCTCGGCGGCGAACCCGTACTTCTTTCCGGCCAGCGACGTGGCGCATCCGAAGTCCGATGCCCAGCTCTCGAGCACCTCGCGCTCGGCCTCGCCTCCGCCGAAGAGGAACACCCTCAGACGCACGCCGCGGTCGGCGTCGTCCTGGATGCGGGCCACCACCTTCTTCATCAGCTCGGGCGGATATATCTTGCCGGCATGGGCGGCGAAAGGCGCTATGCCTATCCAGCGCTCGCCCACAGGCTTGGCCGCGGTGATGGCGGCGTAGAGGCTGTCGGGAGCGCTCTCGCGCCCGTCGTAGAGGCCGTCGAACTTGTCGCGCAGCGGCAGTCCTGCCTTGAAGAACGCCTCACGGTAGAAGGCGCGCTGCGACGTCAGAGGCAGCATCACCTTATTGTGCCGGCGAGTGAGGGCGCGGCGGTTGGCCCGGGGCTTGAATATGTGCACCGACGGGACTCCCTTGAGCTTCATGAAGAACGCCAGCATGCGCGTGCGGAGCACGTTGTGGAGATCAATCAGGTGGTCGGGCTTATACCGGGAGCATATGTCGGCGGCCATGCGGCGTATTCCGTCAAGACCGGCGTAGTCGCCCTTGACGTCGTAGGACGCCACCACCAGATTGTCGGGCGGATTGACGAACATCGAGGTCATGGACGGACGCGTCACCATGACGAAGCGCACGCCGGGATAGCAGTGGCATGCGCTGTACACCACCGGGATGGTCATGGCCACGTCTCCGAATGCCGAGAAGCGCGTGAGCACGACCGTGCGGAGTCCTGAGGGATTGCCTTCGGGGCTACTTGGAGCCATACAGTACGGGGTTGGTGTCGGCGTCGTTGTACATCTTCATCTGCCGGTACACTTTCATGTACTTGCGGCCGGCGGCTATGTCGTCAAGCAGCGAGTCGATGGCCGACACCAGGTCGGCGCGCTGCTCCTCGAGGACTGCGAGCTTGGCGGCGCAGCGTGCGCGGTGAGCGTCGGATGCGTCGGTGCGGTTCACCTCCACGGCCATGTGGTAGATCTTCAGCGCGAGAATCGACAGGCGGTCGAGCGCCCAGGCCGGACTCTCGGTATTGATGGTGGCGTCATCGAGGACTTTCACCCCGGCATAGAGACTGCGGAAATAGCTGTCGAGCTCCTCTACCATGTCGGTGCGGTCCTGATTCGACCTGTCGATGCGACGCTTGAGGGCGAGAGCGGCCACAGGGTCAATGTCAGGGTCGCGGATTATGTCTTCAAGATGCCATTGCACGGCATCAATACGGTTCTTGGCATAGAGGACATTCTCGATGGTTCCCTCGGCGTAAGGCTGACGGGAAGGGGCATCGACATCGTCGTCAATGTGGTAGTCGGCGACCGACTGCTCGAAGATGCTGTAGCATTTCTCGGCGAATTTCATAGCGCAGATGGTGATGGGGTTTACTATTATAGTCACAAAAATAGAAAGAAAAATCTACACTGCAAAATTTATTTATTCGAGCCATGATGCAAAATAATAAAGAATGTTGCATTATGTTATTAAATTTTATTGTAACTTTGCACGCATCTATACACGATGTACAGAGTAAATTCTAAACCTCTAACAATACAACATCTATGACATCTGAAAATCTTGCCCAAATGATGCGTCAGGCCAAGATATCATTCAACGGCCTGTGGGGCACAGCCGTGCTGGGCACGCTCATCTATCTACTTATCTGCTGTGTGGCATCGTCCATCTCCAAGGTATCGCTGATACTATCCATAGTGCCCCTGCTGGTGAGCGGTCCGCTGTCCTACGGCTACTGTCTCTACATCGTCAAGCTCGTCGGCACACGCAATGGCGACCTCAATACCCTCTTCGCAGGCTTCAACCGTTTCGTAGACACCATGGCTGCCGGTATTATATGCTCCATCCTGACCGCCATCGGCCTGTGCCTGCTCATCGTGCCGGGCGTAATCATCGCCCTGGGTCTGTCGATGACATGGTTCATCATGCTCGACAATCCCAACATATCCGGCGTGGACGCGCTGCGCGAAAGCTGGCGGATGATGGACGGCCACAAGATGGACCTTTTCCTTCTGATGGTCCGCTTCATCGGCTGGATTCTGCTCGTGTGCATCACCTGCGGTATCGCCGCACTCTGTGTTGAGCCCTACATGGTGGGAGCATACCTCAACTTCTACCGTCAGCTCAAGTACGGTACGTTCAAGGCATAAAAGCGCACAACATCCGTAAAAACATTCTTTGAGTCGCTGGGGTCTGCAGACCTGCAGCGACTCAACTTAATAACTGACCCGCTGACCCGCAGGTCTGTCCTACCCGAAAAAAACTAACATATCAATAATCTAACCCCAACTTTTTTTCTTGTGATGAAAAGAATTGCGAAAGCTCTCGGAGTAGCCGTGGCGCTTGCCATGTCGACTCCTTTCTGTGTTTCGGCCCAGACCGACGACACTCCCTCGGAGACCATCCAGTGGACCGAGGTCAATCTCGAGACAGCCGGCTCGCTCGGCGTGGAAGTGCTCTACAAAGTCGACGTCCTCTCCGACGTGCAGTATCTGAAAGTGACCGGTCCGCTCAACAACGCTGACTGGGTCACCATGAAGAATATGACTTCGGCCATCAGCATAGACCTGTCAGAGACGACGGGGACTGAGATACCGAACGATAACTTCTTGTACCGCGGCAATCTCAAGAACATAGTGCTGCCTCCCAATCTCCGCACCATAGGCAACAACGCCTTCCGCCAGTCCGGCCTGACAGAAATCTCCATTCCCGAGACCGTGACGTCAATAGGCGAATACTGCTTCCAGGACTGCGAATCGCTCGTCTCGGCGACGCTTAGCTGTGAGAGTGTCACTCTTGGACGTGACTGTTTCCGCAGCTGCGGAGTGCTCGACAACGTAAATCTCCACGGTGCTAACAGCCTGCCTCAAAATTGCTTCTATGACTGCAAGATGCTCTCTACGGTTGTACTCTCCGAGGGTATAAGTTCCATCGGCAATGAGTGTTTCCGCGAGTGCAATGCCCTGTCTGCAATCAATCTGCCTGAAGGTCTGAATTCTATCGATTCCTGGGCATTCTACAATACGACATCGCTGAAGGAAATCATATTCCCCGAAAGTCTGAGGACAATTTCCGACTATGCTTTTTACTACAGCGGACTCGAGAAAGCAATACTCCCCGAGCGTCTTACCGGTCTTGGTTTCCAGGCTTTTTACTATTGTCAGTCTCTTGAAGAAGTGGTGTTACCCACGACTATCTCTTATTATCCCAACGGTGAATTCACCAATTGCACAAACATTAAAAAAGTAACTTGCCGGGCTGCCATTCCGCCATCGGTAGGAAATAATAGAAACCCCTTCCCCAATATCAACCGCGCCAATGCCACCCTTATTGTCCCCGACTTCGCCGTGGTGAACTACAAACTCCACAGCTACTGGCTCTACTTCGGCACTATCGAAGGCGGTGTCAAGAGCGACTACTGGGCAATAAATTCTGACCTCGCACTGACCAATAACCGCCGCTGGGACGGCACGCCCTCGGTGGACATCAATACGGGCGGCAGGTTCACCGTCGGAGGTTCGGCACCCTTGACTATCAACCACCTGAACATCTATGAGAATCTTTATTACAACAGCAAAAGTTTCGGACAGCTTCTCAATAATTGTCCTGCAGTAAGTGCCAACTCCGCCACGCTGAGCCTGCATCTCGACCTTAACCGCTGGAGTTTCATCACCATGCCATGCGATGTAAAGATGTCTAACGTCAGACATGCTGACGGCGCGGACTTCGTTTTCCGCTACTACGACGGCGAGCGACGCGGCACCAATGGAGTCAGCGGCAACTGGATTAATGTTGACCCAGACGGCATACTTGAAGCCGGAAAAGCATATATCTACCATGCAAATGCAATCGGAGATATACTGATGGAACTTGATACCCACGGCATAGAGCAGCTTCTCGCCTCCGGACACCGCACCGTCACCGCCAAAGCATGGCCGTCCGAGACGTCTGCCAATGAAGGCTGGAACCTTATCGGCAACCCCTCGCTGACTTACTTCGACCTCGGATATACGTCGCTGACATGCCCCATCACTATCTGGGATGATGTCAACAGACGATATAACGCCTATTCGCTGATAGACGACGATGTGGTGCTCTATCCCACCCAGGCATTCTTCATGCAGCAGAGCGGCGAGGACGCCGAGATAACATTCGACGCCAAAGGCCGTCAGTTCACCTCAACCGTAGTCCGCGAGGCTCCCGTGCGCAGGACGGCACAGTCAGCACGCCGCGCGCTCTTCAACATCACCGCAGCCTACACCGGAGCCGAATCGGCTGACCGCGCACGCGTGGTGCTCAACGACGAGGCTTCCGAAGCATATGAAGCATCGTGCGACGCATCCAAGTTCTTCGCCGACGGCGGCGATGCCGTCGAGGTGTACACCATCGACGCCGAGGGCAACGAACTGGCCATCAACGAGCGTCCCGAGGCCGGGGGCACCGTGCGTCTGGGCTTACGCGCTCCCAAGGCAGGCACCGTCACCATCGCCGCACCCCGTGCCGACGGCACTGTGGTGCTCTGCGACGCACTCGACGGCAGCCGCCACTCCCTCTCCGACGGCGCTGTCTACAGCTTCGGGCTGACGCAGGCCGGAACGGTCGATGACCGCTTCACACTCGAGCTCCACAGCCACCTCTCGGGCATAGACGCCGACAGCGTGGCTGACGGCGGCATCGCCATCAGCGTCGACGGCAAAGTCATCACCGTGAACTGCGCCGCCGGATGCGCCGTGGACATCTACACCGTCGACGGACGCCTCGCTGCTTCGGCTCAGGCAGCTCCTGCGGCCACATTCACTCTCGCACAGGGTCTCTACATCGTGAAAGCCGGCGACCGCGCGGCCAAATGTCTTGTGAAGTGATATGAAATTCCTGAGATTAATATGCCTTATGGCGGCGGTGCTCCTCACCGCTGCCGTACAGGCCCAGTACAACCCCTCCAATCCGCCGGAGCCGAATACGCCCGTGACCACGTACCGGGTCACGGCATCGGTCGTGCCGTCGGACGGAGGCCGCGTCTCGGGCACGGGGAGCTATGCAGCCGGGTCGACCGTGACGCTGTCGGCCTCCGGCTACTCCAACTACTCCTTCACGGGATGGACTGACAGCGAGGGCAAGACAGTGTCGACGTCGACGCGCTTCAGCTTCGTCATGGGCGAGGCCGACACGCACTACACAGCGAACTTCAGATATGCCCCCGGCAATCCGGCCGAACCTGTAACTCCTGACAAATACACCTACGTATATGTGTCGGCGCTCCCCTCGGGCGGCGGTTCGGTGTCGGGCGGCGGCCGCTATGCCGTAGGTGCCACCGTGACGCTCTACGCCTATACCTCGTCCAACTACACCTTCGTGAGCTGGACCAAAGACGGCGAGACCCTCGGCACGTCGACGCGCCTGTCGTATAAGGTGGCCGAAGAGGGCAATAACGTCGTGGCCAACTTCCGCTATACGCCCGGCAATCCCGCCGAGCCCTCGGCTCCGGCCACAACGTACCGCCTCTATCTGTCTTGCGCTCCCTCTGCAGGCGGCTCCGTCAACGTAGGGTCAGGCACGAAGTACAGCGCCGGAACAAGCGTCTACCTCCGGGCCTACAACAGCTCGAATTACGTGTTCCGCGACTGGACGGCCGAAGACGGCTCGGTCGTGTCGACGTCGTACAGTTTCTACTATACGATGCCTGAGACCGACACCCGGCTGACAGCCAACTTCGTATATTCGCCCGGCAATCCGGCCGAACCGTCGGCGCCGAACCCGAGCCGCAACGTGCTCTTCGGCGGCCGCGAGCTGGCCATGCCCGGAGCGGACTTCCTCTACAACATCTCGCTCGAGAACGCCGACGCCATCACCGGCGTGAACATCGACGTGACCGTGCCCGAGGGCGTCACCTTCGACATGGACATGGCATCGCTCACCGCACGTGCTCCCGAGCACGTGCTTAACGTAGAGTCCGTGGGCGACGCCACCTACCGCCTGACCGTGCGAGGCACCGAAGCCATCAGCGGTGCCAACGGCGCCATCATCCGCATCCCGGCACACCTTGGCGCCGACGCCGCTGTCGACACGAGCATAGCCGTGGACCTGAGCCACGGCGTGGTCTACAAGGCCGACGGCTCGCAGAGCCCCGTGGACGCCATCGACGGCTCGGTGAAGGTCATCGCCATACCCGAGACGCTGCCCGACAGCCCCGACTTCGTCGTCACGGACATCAGCACCCCTGCGGTGACAGTCATGCCCGGCGACAACATCAGCGTGGACTGGGCCGTGGAGAACCGCGGAAACATAGCCTCGACCGGCGGATGGAGCGAATCGGTCTATCTCATCGGCGAGGACGGACGCCGCAGCAGCCTCGGCACGCTCTACTATGACGGCGCCGCGCTCGCTCCCGGCGAGAAGGTAGCACGCTCGGCCACATTCGCCGTCAATGCGCTCCCCGGCATATCGGGCGCGCTCAACGTAGGCGTGTCCGTCATCCCCTACGCCACCAGCGGCGAGATCGAGCAGTGGCAGGTGAACAACACCACCGTCAGCACGGGCAGCCCCGTGACGCTGGGCAAGCGCCTCGTGCTGGAGATTCCGGCCACGCTCACCGAGGGCACCGACCGCACGGTGCGCTGCCGTCTGGCACGCTCGGGCAGCTGGAGCGAGACCGAGGTGTTCACCATCACGGCCGACCCGACCGACCCGCGCCTGAAAGTGCCGGCTGACGTCACCATCTACCGCGACCAGTCGGCGGCATACTTCCAGCTCACTCTCGACGACAACGACACGGCCGACGGCGACGGCCGCGCCACACTGAGCATATCAGGCTCGGACTACTGGCCCGTGACGGCCGATGTGGCCATCGTCGACGACGAATATCCTGAAATCGAACTCGACGCCACGCCTATGGAGGTGCGCGAGGGCTCGTCCTTCACCCTCACCGTGACGCTGCCCAAGGCCGCTCCGGAGGATGTGACTGTGACGCTCGCCTGCGACGCCGCAGCACGTCTCGACCTGCCCGGCAGCATAACCGTCAAGGCCGGCGGGACATCGGCCGCGCTCACCGTGACGGCAGTCGAGAACAGCCGCGTGGAAGGCGACGCACACCTCACCATCCGCGCCACGGCGCCCAAGTACATGGACGGCGACGTCCCTGTCACAGTCATCGACAACGACATCCCGGCCCTCGAACTCGAGCTGACGCCCGTCGAGGTGGTCGAGAACGCCGGTGCGTCGGCCGTTCAGGGCATCGTGCGCCGCACCGACAACTTCGACAAGCGCGTGACCATCCTGCTGAGCGACGATTCCGACGGCCGCCTCTTCTATCCGGCCGACCGCATAGTGCTCGAGGCAGGCGTGAAGGCTGCCGAATTCGCCATCGGCGTATACGACAACACCACGGTCGACGGCGACCTGGACGTGGCTCTGACGGCGTCGGTGTACATCTCATCATGCAGCTGCACGGCCACAGGCGCCTCCGGAGGCACTGTCACGCGCACGCTGCGCATCATCGACAACGACGGTCCGTCGATAGGACTCGAATCCTCATCGTCAGTCCTGCTTGAAGGCGACAGCAACGGCCTGGTGCTCACCGTGAGCCGCAACACCGCCACAGACGGGCCTCTCTCGGTGCGCCTCACCAGCGATGCCGACGACCTGCTCGAATACAGCCACGACGTGACCATCCCTGCCGGAGCACGCTCGGCCACGGTGCGCGTCACCGCTCCGTCGAACACCACCGGAGGCGACAGCCGTGCCATCACCTTCTCGGCCGAGGCCGAAGGCTTCGCCAAAGGCACCTTCTGGGTCATGCTCACCGACCGCTCGCTCCCCGACGCTCGCATAGAGTCGCTCGTGCTCACGCCTGCGGAAGGCACTCCCGGCAGTACGGTCACAGCCACGATGACACTGGCCAATGCCGGTGTGACCGAGCTCCCGGCCATCGTGCGCACGAACGTATATCTGGCCAACAGTCAGGTGGCCGCCGTCTACAATCAGCAGCCCGTGCCGGCAGGCGGACGCACCGAACTGACCGCCACATTCACGCTGCCGCCCAACCCGGGCACATTCGACGTCCAGGCCCGTGTCAACGAGTCCAAGAGCATGGCCGAACTGATATACACCAACAACTCCTCGCCGCGCGCCGCTCTCTCGGTGGTGTCGCCCTACAAGGCGGCGCTGTCGACCGACAAGGCCGTATACGCCCAGGGCGAACCCGTGCGCATCACGGGCCGTCTGGCCGGAGAGGCCACTGCCGACGCTGAAGTCGAGGTGTACATCATCAACGGCGGCGCCCGTCAGACCGTAGCTGCCACGACCAAGGCCGACGGCTCGTTCGAGGCCGTGTTCACGCCCTACGAGTCGCAGGCCGGACACTTCTCCGTAGGTGCATGCTATCCCGGCGAGGGACTGCGCGACGAGCAGGCGGCCTTCGACATCTACCGGCTCCGCTGGAACACGTCGTCGGCCCAGACCTGCCAGCTCACCACCGGCGAGCCGTACAGCGGAAGCATAGCCTTCTCCAATCCCGGCACACTGCCCGTGTCGGGCATATCCGTCGGGGTGGAGAACGCTCCCGCCGACATCACGGCCACGGCTACGTGTGACGCCGATGCCGCAGGGGGCGCCTCCGTGAAGGTGAACTACACCGTCACGGCATCGCAGGCCACCGCAGGGTCGGACTGGAAGCAGTTCTCGCTCCGCGTCCGTTCGGCCGAAGCTCCCGACCTGGTCATCCCGATATACTACTTCGCAAGCGACCCGCGCGGCGTTCTCGAGGCATCCGTCCAGGCCATCAACACCACAGTGTGCAAGGAAGCTCCGGGCGAATACCCCTTCACCATCATGAACAACGGACGAGGCGAGACAGGCAAGATCACCCTCGCGCTCCCCGGATGGATGACTGCCGTGACTCCCGTGGAGATGCCGTCGCTGGCTCCCGGCGAATCGGCCACAGTGATTCTCGGACTGAAGGTGAACGACAAGATGAACCTCAACATGGCCGTGACCGGCCAGATAGGCATCAACTGCGCCAACGGACGCGGTCTGACCGTGCCCTACAGCGTCGTGCCCGTATCCGAAGCCGACGGTACCCTGCGCGTGGTGGTGTGCGACGAATACACATACTACACTCAAGAAGCTCCTAATGTGGCCGGCGCCAAGGTGACGGTGACTAATCCGTCGACAGGCGCCACGGTGTTCGAGACCGTCACCGACGAGACTGGCATCTGCACCGCCGAACTCCCTGCCGGCTACTACCGCCTCGACGTCACCGCGGAGAAGCATGACCGGTACCGCGACTTCGTCTACGTCAGCGCCGGGCGCACCGAGACAGTCAGCGTCGACATCAGCTACAATCCCGTGACTGTCAAGTGGGAGGTAGAAGAGACCACCGTCGAGGACGAGTATCAGATTGACCTCGTGGTCAAGTACGAGACCAACGTACCACGCCCCGTGGTGAAGGTGACACTGCCCGAAAGCATCGACGGCGACCATATGGCCGTAGGCGATGCTGTGGTCATCAACATGAACCTGACCAACGTAGGTCTCATCACGGCCACCAACGTGCGGTCTGTCATCCCCACCGACCTGACCGAGTGGCGCTTCGAGCTGCTTGCCTATCAGGACCTCTTCGAGCTGGCGCCCCAGCAGTCGGTGAACGTGCCCATACGCATCACGCGCATAGCCGACGTGAGCCGTCAGGCACCGCGCCGTCGCACCGTGGCAGATGACATGGTTCAGACCTACGGCAACTGTATGGCTGCCGCCGGCGCGAGCTACGAGGTCATCTGCGGCAAGAAAATCAGCACCAACGAAGCTGCCGACAATATGCGCATGAAGATGTGTGCCGCGGCAGCCACAGCCGGCGTGATGGGCGATGTGCTCGGCCACATTTTCAGAAATGGCTGGATAATGCCTACTGTGCCCCCGAAGACTCCTCCGGGCTCTCCCGTCTCGCGCCCTGACAGCGGTCGCGGTCCCATCGAAGACTACGGGACACCCGAATCGTCATTCACCATCTGCGATCCCTGCGATGCTAAGATGGCTTCAAAACTGATTGACGTGCTGCTCGGCCAGACATGGCTCGGCGGATTCAACGACGCAGTGAATGATGCCATCGAGGCATATCGTGCGGGCCACGGCGGCAACTATCGCTTCATCGTGCACAAGACCGGCGAGGACATCACCGAACAGCTCAAAGACCATACTCTTGAAGAAATCTTCGGTGAGGGCGCCGACCTGGTAAGTTTCGCCATCGATGTATATGAAGTGACACAGGCTTGCGAAGAAGACGATGACAGCGACGGAGGCGGAGGCGGCAGCTCATGGGTGAAGCCCCGCGCTCCCGAGGCCGATGCCGGACACGTCTGGAACGAGCTCTTCAAGAAAGTCGGCAGGAACTTCGCAGAGCAATTGCAGACCATGCACGACATCATGCTCATGGCCTACGGCGATGAAGTGTGGTGCACCGACATCGACAGTGAGAAAACCGGCTTCCTTGAATATGTGTTCTCGCTGCCCGAAGGCACTGTGATGACCGACGAGGAAATCGAGTCCATACGTCCGCAGTCCGTGACCTTCGCTCAGGCCAGGGCGCTGGTGGAATACGTCGGCGGCACGACCGAGAACTATCCCTCCGAGGAGACCATGGCTGCGCAGTTCGACAAGTTCGAGGCCGCCAACGCCACAGCCGCCGAGGCAGGCTACGCATCGCTCACCGAGCAGTTCTACGCCACATACGACGGATACCGCGAATATCTGAAAGACCTTCAGAACAATTCGGTCTGCGCGTCGATATCGCTGCGCATATCGCAGACCATGACCATGACGCGCCAGGCATTCCGAGGCACCCTCACGGTGTACAACGGCCACGACAGCAACCCGATGACCGACGTGCGCCTCAATCTGCTGGTGCGCGACAGCCACGGCAAGGTGGCCGGCTCGCACGAATTCCAGATCAACGCCGAGAGCCTCGACGGATTCAAGGGCGCACTCGACCTGACTTCGGGCTGGGAGCTCTCCGCCGATGCCACAGGACGGGCCACGGTGCTCTTCATCCCCACGCGCTACGCCGCGCCGCAGGAACCGGAGGTCTACTCCTTCGGAGGCTCGCTGACCTACATCGACCCCTACACGGGACTGGAAATCACGCGCAAGCTCTATCCGGCGGAACTCACCGTGAAGCCGTCCCCCGAGCTTGACCTTGACTACTTCATGCAGCGCGATGTGATGGCCGACGACCCGCTCACACCCGATGTCATCGAGCCCAAGGAGGCCGCCGAGTTCGCGCTGGTCATCAGCAACAAGGGCTACGGCGACGCCACCGACGTGCGCCTGGTCACCGGTCAGCCGGAAATCATCGAGAACGAGAAGGGCCTGCTCATCGACTTCAGCCTGGTGAGCTCGCAGCTCAACGGCGCCGACAAGGTGCTGTCGCTCGGCAGCTCGATAGGCACCGACTTCGGCGACATCCCGGCACAGTCGACGGCCTACGCGCAGTGGTGGCTCGAAGCCTCGCTGCTGGGCCACTTCCTGGACTATGACGTCGAGGCTACTCACGTGACGTCGTACGGCAATCCCGACCTGTCGCTCCTCTCCGAAGTGGCCGTACACGAGCTCATCCACGGATTCACCGCCGACGCCGGGGCGACGCCCGCCACGCGCGCCTTCATGGTCAACGACATCCTCGACGAGGCCGACATGCCCGATATGGTCTACTTCAGCGACGGCTCCGAGGCTGCCGCAGTGGCTCCGGCATCGGCCGTCAGCGCCGTGATGACTTCGGAGACCACCGCCGAACTCACCGTAGCCGCCGGTGCCGGCGAAAGCTGGTACTACGGCTCTGCAGCCGACCCCACCGGCGGACGACGACGCCTCGTAGCCGTCAGCCGCAAGAGCGACGGCGCCGCACTGCCCCTTGACAACGCATGGCAGACATGGTGCACCCTCATCGACGGCAAGGACCCCGTGCACGAGGCACGCATCCACATCGCCGCACGTCAGGCCTCCGACGAGACCTACGTCCTCACCTTCGAGGACCGTCCTGACGTGGAGCTTGAAGTGGAGGAATTCACCGGTGTCGAAGCTGACCAGATGCTCTATGCAGCCCTCCGCGAAGTGGGCGTGACATTCAACAAGGCCGTCGACCCGGCCACGTTCACCGCCGATGACATCACCCTCACCTGCGGCGGACAGCACGTCGACGTCGCCGGTGTGACAGTGACGCCTCTCAGCGCCACCTCCTTCATGCTCGGCCTGGGCAACACCACTCTGGCCGACGGCTACTACGTGCTGACCGTGAACACCGAGGGCATCACCGATGCCGAAGGCTTCAACGGACGCAACGGCAGCCGCACATCGTGGATCCAGTACATCGACGGCAAGGTCAGCCTCACTGTCAGCGTATCGCCCGAAGGTGCCGGCACCGTATCGCCCGAATCGCAGCAGGTGGGCCACGGCTCGACCGTGTCCTTCAGCGCCACTCCGGCCGAAGGCTACGACTTCACCGGATGGATGCACAACGGCTCGGTGTACACCACCGAACAGGAGTTCGACTACGTGATGACGGCCGACGAGGAGTTCACCGCCACCTTCGCCATCAGGCACTACAACGTCGACATCGTGGCCAATCCCGAGCACGGCTATGTCGAGAACGCATCGTCGGGCATCTATCCCCACGGCACCGTCCTCGAACTCAGGGCGCGTCCGAACGACGGCTTCCGCTTCGGCAGCTGGATAGTCGACGGCGAGCCCGTCTCCGAGCTCGACACCCACAGTGTGACCGTCGACCGCCACATGACCATCCTCGCCAATTTCGCCACGTCGACAGGCGTCGGAGCCGTCACTGCAGGCCGGGGTGACTTCGCCGTCTCGCCGGCACCGCTGCACGACGTGATGACCGTCACGGGCAGCTACCGCACCGCACGCGTCCTTGCCGTATACGACATCGGCGGCGGCGAGTGCCTGCGCTGGACCGACGTACCCGAAGGGGCCTCGCTCAGCGTCGGGCGTCTCGCTCCGGGATTCTACATCGTCAGGGCCGAGACCGACGGCGGCACATTCATCCGCAAGGTACTGAAAAAGTAAGGCCCTGCCGACTGCCGCTCACTTCAACGGGACCGCACCTCTCCGGCGCGGTCCCGTTTTTTTTACATTTTCTCAAAATTCTTTAAGAATATTTGGCTGATACACAATTATTGTCTACTTTTGCGTAAAATTCTGAATTTTCACCTTATTTCTGAACCATACAGTATGAGACAATTATCAGTCCTTATCTTCTTTCTGCTTTCAGTCTGCCTCGCGTGGGGCGAACAGATTCACGACAAATCCTACAAGTACAAAATCACGATTCCAGATACGTGGACAGTGCAGCACAGCAACAAGGAAGGCTTCAACCTCCGGGCCGCCAGCCCTGACTCCACCACCACAGTGACGGTATTCACCATGGATGCCGCAGACATAGAGCGTGATGAATTCGACGACGTCGAGAACACCAAGCTCAGCTACCGCGAAGCCTTCGTCGACACGCTCGACCGTGCCGCCTACTATCTGCCGGCTGCGACAACGGAAGTCCGCAGCAACTACGTGAAGCGCGTCGAACGCACCTATCAGTTGAGCGACAACGTCGGCATGCGTACCGTCATATACTTTGACGAAGACATACCGCACCTGATTGCCGTAAGGAGCAACGACATCAACTCCGACGAGGTCAATGGCATCATCGAATCTTTCTCCACGCCCAAGATGCGGCTCGCAGGCACGGCGAAATGGACACTGGCCGGTATCTTCGCATTTTTCGCCCTCGTATTGGGTATCGGAATATGGATTGACAATGAAAAAGTGCTCTTCACCGGAATGTTCCTTATGGTTTTCATCGGTATACTATTTATCTGTCACGACATCATGAATTTCTTCTACATTCCTTATTGGATGGCTTAATCCGATATTGCAACAACTGCCTATGAAAAAAATAATCTTACTTTTAGCGGTCATGCTGACCGCCGTCGTGGCACAGTCCCGTGAGGTTACCATCGGCGACCTCCGCTTCCAGGTTCCCGACTCCATGGGGTCAGAAAAATACGAAGGACTCGACTATCTGGCCTTCAGCCCGGATCTCACTCTCATGGTGAAGGATATGTCGCTGGCCAACAAAGACGAAGCCAAAGTGAAGAAAAAAGGCGAACTCCGCATGTTTCCCAAGCTCGCCGAGGCCACACTCATCTCCGAGGAGGAGGAGCCCTGGCACGACTGGACCATTGACTATATAAGGCGTACGTACACCATGTCATCGGGCGAGGCCACCGACACCATCATATCGTATCAGGTGACGGCCAACGGCAGGCGTTACTTCTTCCTGATGTTGCCCTATACGCCCAAGGGGCTTGCCATCGCCCGTGAGATGGCTACGCCGAACAATATCGACAACGGCAAGCTCTTCGGCAACGCCGGATGGTGGTGGGTATTCTATATCGTACTCTTCCTGCTCGTATTCTTCCTCGGGATTACCGTCGGCGAGGAATATACCGCCGCATTCCATGCCACGATGGGATTGATATGCCTGACGGTATTCGGCATATTCGCTCTTCTGATGTGTCACTTCGACTGGGCTGCCTTCCTCAAGTCATTCTGGTGGATACTCGGCATCGTGGTCATCGTTCCGCTGCCTTTCCTGCGCAAGCCCATCGCTCTGATTCTCGAGAATATCGACGGCTGACGGGCGCCGGGCGCCCCCTGCCGCAGCGCCCAATAAGGAAATTTTTCCTTTTTTAGTTGCACGACTTGTCTAAAAATCTTAAATTTGCACAGGGATTCCCGGCACGAGTGTGCCGGGCCATGACACACTGCAAAACACAAACAATTCATAATTCAAACAAAAACAATCATCTTATGTGGTTAACATGCTCATCTATAGGACGTAAGTTCGTGATGGCCATCACGGGCGTTTGCTTAGTCCTATTCGTAACATTTCACGTGTTGATGAACTCAGTAGCCCTCCTGTGGCCCGCAGCCTACAACATGATCTGCGAGTTCCTCGGAGCCAACTGGTACGCACTCGTAGCCTCTATGGGCCTGGCAGTGCTCTTCATCATACATATCATCTATGCAGTGTGGCTGACGCTTCAGAACCGTCGCGCACGCGGCAATGACCGCTACGCCATCGCCGGCGCAGCTCCCGGCGTAGAATGGTCGTCGAAGAACATGCTCGTTCTCGGCATCGTCATCATCGTCTTCCTCGCAGTGCACCTCATCCAGTTCTGGTCGAAGATGCAGCTCCAGGAACTCATGGCTCACGACCTCTCGGCTTATCCCACCGTCAACGGCATCGTGGCTGATCCCCGCTACGGCACCATCTTCCTCCAGATGGCATTCCAGAACTGGTGGACTCCCGTGATCTACATCATCGGTTTCGTAGCCCTCTGGTTCCACATGAACCACGGCTTCTGGTCGATGTTCCAGACTGTGGGCTGGAACGGTCAGATCTGGCTCGAGCGCACCAAGAAGATTGCGTGCTGGTGGACCTCCATCGTAGTGCTCCTCTTCATCGCTCAGGCCATCCTCTTCACCGTGCAGGCCAAGAACAACTTCTTCCTCACCGAGCCCGCTCTGGTAGAGCAGTACACCGAAGGTCTTGCCGAACGTGCCGAGGCTCCCGTTGAAGAATTCATGAACGAATTCCAGCCCCTCCAGCAGCAGGCCATGTACGGCAACGCCGGTCCCATCGAGCAGTTCGTACAGAACGAAGGTCCCGCCTATCTGGCAGTTCTCGCTCCCATCGCCGAAGCCGCCAAGGCTCTCCCCGGCGCCGAGAACAACCGCTACATCAGCACCGCCTCGCAGATTGTGGACATGCTCCAGCAGCAGCTCGCCAAGGCAGCTCCCGCCGAAGTGGCCGTAGAAGAAACTGAAGTAGAGGTAACGGAAGCTCCCGCCGACTCTACCGAAACCGCTAACTAATAATCACGCTCAGAGATATGGCACAGAAACTCAACATTGAGGGTATGATCGATTCGACCCCCATCATGCAGAACTTCGCCGACGTCGAATCGTCGAAACTGCCGGAGTACACCGTCGACTCCAAGATTCCTGAAGGTCCAATCGCTGAGAAGTGGACCAACTACAAGGCTCATCAGCGCCTTGTCAATCCCGCCAACAAGCGCCACCTCGACATCATCGTCGTAGGTACGGGTCTCGCAGGCGCATCCGCTGCCTCGACCCTCGGCGAAATGGGATTCAACGTCCTCAACTTCTGCATCCAGGACAGCCCCCGCCGCGCACACTCCATCGCCGCTCAGGGCGGTATCAACGCTGCCAAGAACTATCAGAACGACGGCGACTCCGTATACCGTCTGTTCTACGACACCGTAAAGGGCGGTGACTTCCGCTCGCGCGAAGCCAACGTATACCGTCTGGCCGAAGTGTCGAACAACATCATCGACCAGTGCGTACAGCAGGGTGTCCCCTTCGCACGCGAATACGGCGGCCTGCTGGCCAACCGTTCGTTCGGCGGCGCTCAGGTGAGCCGTACGTTCTACGCCAAGGGCCAGACCGGCCAGCAGCTCCTCCTCGGCGCTTACTCCTCGCTGAACCGTCAGATCCAGAAGGGCACCGTCAAGAGCTTCGTACGCCGCGAGATGCTTGACCTCGTCATCATCGACGGCCGCGCACGCGGTATCATCGTCCGCAACCTCGTCACCGGCGAAATCGAGCGCTACGCCGCCCACGCCGTAGTACTCGCCACCGGCGGTTACGGCCGCGCATTCTTCCTGTCAACCAACGCCATGGGCTGCAACGGCTCGGCTGCCGTACAGGCATTCAAGAAGGGCGCATACCTGGCCAACCTCGCATTCACTCAGATTCACCCCACCTGTATCCCCGTTCACGGCGAAGACCAGAGCAAGCTCACCCTCATGAGCGAATCGCTCCGTAACGACGGCCGTATCTGGGTACCGGCCAAGAAAGAAGACGCCGAAGCCATCCGCGCCGGCAAGAAGAAACCCACCGACATCCCCGACGAGGACCGCGACTTCTACCTCGAACGCCGCTATCCCGCCTTCGGTAACCTCTGCCCCCGTGACATCGCATCGCGTGCCGCCAAGGAACGCTGCGACGCCGGCTACGGCGTAGGTACGGGCAACGCCGTATACCTCGACTTCAAGTACGCCATCGACCGCCTCGGCGCCGACGTCGTGCGCGACCGCTACGGCAACCTCTTCGACATGTACCAGATGATCTCCGACGACAACCCCTACGAGACGCCGATGATGATCTTCCCCGCCAGCCACTACACCATGGGCGGTATCTGGGTCGACTACGAGCTTCAGACTTCCATCAAGGGCCTCTTCGCCATCGGCGAATGTAACTTCTCCGACCACGGTGCAAACCGTCTGGGCGCATCGGCCCTCATGCAGGGTCTCGCCGACGGCTACTTCGTGCTCCCCTACACCATGCAGAACTACCTGAGCGACCAGATCAAGGTGCCTCACTTCCGCACGGACACTCCCGAGTTCGACAAGGCCGAAGCCGACGTACGCGCTCGCATCAACAAGCTCATGAACATCAAGGGCACCAAGAGCCCCGACGAAATCCACAAGCGTCTCGGTCACGTCATGTGGAACTTCGTGGGTATGGGCCGCACCCTCCAGAGCCTCGTCAAGGCACTTGAGGAAATCGAAGAAGTACGCAAGGAATTCTACAGCGACCTCCGTGTCGTAGGCCGTGCCGACGACCTCAACACCGAGCTCGAGAAGGCTCTCCGCCTGGAGGACTTCCTCGTCATCGCACGCATGATGGCCATCGACGCCCTCAACCGCAACGAATCCTGCGGCGCTCACTTCCGCGAAGAGTACCAGACTCCCGACGGCGAAGCAGCACGTCGCGACGACGAGTACATGTACGTCAGCTGCTGGAAGTACACCGGCGACACCGAGAAGCCTATCCTCATCAAGGAGCCGCTCAAGTACGAAGCCATCCACGTACAGACACGTAACTACAAATCGTAATCCTTTAACCACGCGGCTCCGGGAGCCGGAAGCCCTCCGGCTACGCCGGTCTCCGGGAGCTACCAAAGAATCAAAATAGTAAAATGGAAAATACCATAAGCGTAAAACTGAAAATTTGGCGTCAACGTGGTCCCAAAGAAAAAGGACAGTTCGTCAACTACTCGCTCGACAACGTGTCGACGGGCAGCAGCTTCCTCGAAATGCTCGACATGCTCAACCAGCAGCTCGTCGAGCGCGGCGATGAGCCCGTAGTATTCGACAACGACTGCCGCGAAGGCATCTGCGGCATGTGCTCGCTCTACATCAACGGTCACCCCCACGGTCCCGTACAGGGCATCACCACCTGCCAGCTCCACATGCGCAAGTTCAACGACGGCGACACCATCACCATCGAACCCTGGCGCTCGGCTGCATTCCCCGTCATCCGCGACCTCATGGTAGACCGCAACGCCTTCGACAAGATTCAGCAGGCAGGCGGCTACGTGTCGTTCAACTGCGGCGGCGCTCAGGATGCCAACAACCTCCCCATCAGCAAGGAAGTGGCCGACGTAGCCATGGACTCCGCTACCTGCATCGGCTGCGGCGCATGTGTGGCAGCCTGCAAGAACGGCTCGGCCATGCTCTTCGTATCGGCCAAGGTAAGCCAGTTCGCTCTCCTGCCCCAGGGCCAGGTAGAACGCAAGCGCCGTGCCCGCGCCATGGTACGCAAGATGGACGAACTCGGTTTCGGCAACTGCACCAACACCGGCGCATGCTCGGCAGAATGTCCCAAGAACATCCCTCTGAGCAACATCGCACGCCTCAACCGCGAATTCCTCGCAGCCAAGTTCGCCGAATAATCCGGCACGAGCTATAACATCTTAAAAGCGCACCGTCCTTCACGTAGGACGGTGCGCTTTTGCTTTATATGGCCTGCAAATGCTCCGCTGAGTCACCACCGACCGTACGCAGCGCCGGCAGACAATAAATATCCGGCCCAGTCACAGAGCCGGCAGCAGACTTAAAAAGGCGGCTGCGCATCAGTGCACAGCCGCCTGACGTGTTTTAAGGACAGTCTGAGGGTTTTATCTTCGCGGCATGCCGACAGCAGATATACTCTGTCGATACGTGCCTGCATAGTGCCTTTGGTGGCGCCTCCGTCATTGGAGTATGTGTCGTGACTCTCTCCCCTGTAGACGAGTTTCGAGGCAGGCACTCCTCCCGAGAGATTTCCGGCTGCCGACGGCAGAATCCACGACTTCACCGATGACAGACATGTCGAAGCATACTCATTGTCTGTGACACTCATATACTTTGCATACTCATTGAGCAGTCTGTAGCCCGCTTCGGTGCCGGCGTTGCTTCCGGCAGGATTATCGAGAATTTCGCCGTAGTGCCACAGTCCTTCGACCGAAGTGACTGCCGGCCAGAAGTCGCATCCCTCACTGGGGAGTCCTATATGCTTGGCGGCATCCCGGCGGATACCGTATTCGTCGGCTTTAGCACACAGTTCCGTCTGATTCAGCAAATATTTAAATCCCGGCAGACACGGTTTAATAAAAGTGTCGTCGCACGGCGACACCCTATTTTTGTAATCTTTTTTTAAACTGAAATCGAAAAATTTGTGTTACATTTGCGGAGTTAAAGCCAAAAGTTTGAAAAACACTTTACTGATACATATGAAGCGAACTATACTCAGCATCCTACTGGTGTGCGCGGCGCTGCTCGTCCCTGCGACGATGCAGGCTCAGAAGAACGGCAGCAGCCGAAAGGTACAGGTGGCCGGAATAGCATTCTACAACTTCGAGAACCTTTTCGACACCATACCCAACAATCCCGAAAACCGCGACCTGGAATTTACCCCCGGCGGCCAGCGCCAGTGGGATGGCCGCAAGTACTGGCAGAAAGTCAACAACCTCGCTTACGCCATATCGCAGTTCAAGACCAATACCACTCCTGTCGGTCCTGCCATAATCGGTGTATCGGAAATCGAGAACCGCTCGGTGCTCGAAGATGTGGTAAGCCGTCCCGACATCAAGGCATGGAATCTCCAGATTGTGCATCATGACTCGCCCGACGCCCGCGGCGTGGACGTGGGTCTGCTCTACAATCCCCGCTACTTCAAGCTCGAGAACGTGACCAACCACCGCCTGACAGCCGTCAAGTTCCGCACCCGCGACCAGATGTGCGTCGTAGGCCGTCTGCTGGGCCAGCGCATAGCCGTCATCGTGAACCACTGGCCCTCGCGTCTGGGCGGACAGGAGCAGTCGGAGCCTAACCGCGTTGCAGCCGCCGAGCTCTGCCGCAATATCGCGGACTCGCTCTGGCGCACCGACCCCAACATCGGCGTCATCATAATGGGTGACCTCAACGACGACCCCATGGACAAGTCGTGCGCCAAGGTGCTCGGGGCAAAGCGCAATCCCGATGGCGTCGGCGAACACGGTTTCTTCAATCCCTGGTGGAATATCCTCAACGACGGCACCGGCACACTGGCCTACAAAGGTTCGTGGAACCTCTTCGACCAGATCATCATCTCGGGCAATCTCGTAGATCCCAAAGCCGACACATCGTGGAAATTCTCCACGGCCAAGGTTCTGAATTTCCCCTTCCTCTTCGCTACCGAAGGCACGCTTCAGGGAGCGCCGAAGCGCTCGTTCTCGGGCGGAGCATACATCGGCGGCTACTCCGACCACTTCCCCACCGAGATATTTCTGCAGCGCACGGCTCCAAAAAAATAATCCTCAAGGAACACCCCCTATACGAAAAACGCCTCCGGCACAGTGCCGGGGGCGTTTTCCGTAGTCTTACCAGGATTCGAACCTGGACAGACAGAACCAAAACCTGTAGTGCTACCATTACACCATAAGACTATCCTGTGCTCCAACCCCGCGAGGGGACTAAAAGCAGCGCAAAGTTAAGGATTTTTTTTCGTCACAGCAAATTTCGCGCTTATTTTATGGCTGAATCTGCGGTTCAGCACAGCGAAAGCGAAACTCCGCCGAAAGTGAATGCGGCAGGCACCCCCATGGCCTTGAATGCTCTGACTATCGTGCCTACGGTCAGATTCTGACCATTTTCGATGCGAGATACCTGAGCACGACGGACACCCATAAGTTCGCCAAGCTGTTCTTGCGTCAGCTTCTTATTCTTACGAGCCTGTCTGATGGCCTCGCCTATAAGGAAGGACTGCAGCTCCGATTCCATCGCATCCCGACGCGGAGTACCTTTCTCGCCTACAATCCTGTCAAGCATTTCTTCGTGAGTATAAAGTTTCATCTTTGCCATATCTCAATCATTCTTAATTTCAAAATATTCTTTTCTTAAGGCTTCCGCTCTGGCAATCTCATTCTCCGGTGTCTTCTGAGACTTCTTGATAAAGCCATGAGTGGCTACGACCAGACTCCCGGTTTCATTATCCCAAAAAGCAAGAAGCCGATAAGTCATACCTTGATAACGCGTACGGAATTCCCAGATATTGTCATTGAGCTTCTTGAATAGTTCTTTATCCATGAAATAACGGCTCTTGGAAATGTTATAGGAAATCTTATCCTGCACCTTTTCAGGCAAGGAGCCGAGATAGCTCAAGGCTGACTCCATATAGATTACATCAAACTTTGCTTTCAGTTCCATAAGCATCCACTTATCTCCTGCAAAGTTAATAAAAATGTTACATATATAGAAACATTTCATGGCTATTTTTAGTTCTCATGAACCGCGGACATAAAACCAAGCCGCCGCCATGGGAGTTATTATCCTATAGACTCATACATAATCCGTATATACGATGAAACAGATCATGGACGGCTGCACCGCAGCGACCCACATAGCCTATGCGCTGAGCGAAGTGGCTACGATATATCCTATCACACCTATCGCATCAATGGGCGACACCGCCGACCGCTGGGCTCTCGACGGACGGCTGAATGTATTCGGCTCGACGGTGCAGATACGTGAGCTCGAAAGCGAACTCGGTGCCGCCGGCGCCACCCACGGCGCACTGGCCGGGGGCGCCCTGGCCACGACTTTCACAGCGTCGCAGGGCCTGCTGCTGATGATACCGAACATGTTCAAGATATCGGGCGAGCTCCTCCCGGCGGTATTCCACGTGGGCAGCCGCTCGATAGCCACGCAGGCCCTGAGCATATTCGGCGACCATCAGGACGTGATGGCGTGCCGCACCACGGGCTTCGCCATCCTCGCGTCGGCCACGGTGCAGGAGACCATGGACCTGGCGCTGGCGGCTCACCTTGCGGCCATAGAAGGCCGTGTGCCGGTGCTCCACTTCTTCGACGGATGGCGCACAAGCAACGAGTGGAACACTATCGACGTAATCGACTACGATACCATATCGGAGATGGTCGACCGCGACGCCGTGGCTGCATTCCGCGCACGCGCCATGAATCCGCGGCACCCCGACACGCGCGGCTCCGCGCAGAACAGCGACGTTTACTTCCAGAACCGCGAGGCTGCCAACCGCTACTACGACGCCTTCCCGGCCATCATGCAGAAGGCCATGGACAAGGTGGCGGCGGCGACAGGGCGCGCATATCATCTTTTCGACTACTACGGCGACCCCGAAGCCGACCGCGTGGCCGTAGCGATGGGCTCGAGCACGGCCGTGCTACGCGATGCCGTGGACTGCCTCAACGCCCGTGGAGAGAAGACCGGCGTGCTGGCGGTGCGCCTCTACCGGCCCTTCGACGCCAAAGCCCTGGTGGCTGCCCTGCCCCGGTCGGTCAGGCACATCATCGTACTCGACCGCACCAAGGAGCCGGGTTCGCAGGCCGAACCGCTTCTGCTCGACGTTCTCGCCGCCGTCCACGAGGCCGGTCTGACGGCCACGGTGACGGGAGGCCGCTACGGCCTGTCGAGCAAGGAATTCGACCCGGCGATGGCGGTCAGCGTATTCGCCGAGGCGGCTTCGGCCGAACCGAAACGCCGGTTCACCGTCGGCATCACCGACGACGTGACGCATCTGTCGCTCGACACTCCGGCCGACGCAGTGGTGCCAGTCGAGGAAGGCGTCACGCAGTGCGTGTTCTATGGCATGGGCTCGGACGGAACTGTCGGCGCGACCCGTCAGGCGGCATCCATCATAGCGGCGGAGGACGGCATGTACGCCCAGGCATATTTCCACTACTCGGCCAAAAAGTCGGGCGGCTACACCATCAGCGAACTCCGCTTCGCGCCTCACCCGATACGGTCGGAGTACGGCATACGTCAGGCCGACTACACGGCGTGCAACAAGGATGCCTACGTGGGGCGCTTCGCCCTGACCGAGCGCTCGAAGCCCGGCAGCATATTCGTGCTGAACACCGCCATGACCGACGCACAGCTCGGCAAGGTCCTGCCTCCGGCACTCCGGCGCGACATCGCCGCCAAAAAGCTGCAGTTCTACACCATCGACGCTACGGCCATCGCCGCCAAGGTCGGGCTCGGAGCACGAATCAACACCATAATGGAAGCCGTGTTCTTCCATCTCATCGACGCGGTGGACATAGACAAGGCCCTCGACGCCCTGCGTCAGAGGGTGAAAGACGCCTATATGCACGAAGGCGGCGATGTGGTGCAGAAGAATCTCTCGGCCATCGACATGGCGCCCCAGGCCATACACCGCGTGGACTATCCCGCCTCGTGGGCGCAGACCGAAGTTCCGTCACCGGACGACAGCCCGAAAGCCGGCGAATCGGCCACGGACAGCTTCGTCCGCCGCATAGCCCGCGCCTGCATGTCGCTGCAGGGCGACCGTCTGCCCGTATCGGCCTTCACGCCCGACGGCACCGTACCGCCCGGCACCACAGCCTGGGAGAAGCGGTGCATAGCCATCGACGTACCGCAGTGGAATCCGGACAAGTGCGTGCAGTGCACGGAGTGCTCGCTCGTCTGCAGCCATGCCGCCATCCGTCCCGTGCTTATGACGCAGGCAGAGAAGGACGCCGCTCCCGAGGGCTTCGACTCCGTGCCGACATCGTACAAGGCGCTCAAGGGCAAGTATTTCTTCCGTATCCAGGTATATGCCGCCGACTGCACGGGCTGCGCATCGTGCGCCACGATATGTCCCGGCAAAGCGCTGGACATGATGCCACTTGCCACTCAGCTCGACAAGCAGGAACGCATGCTCGCCTACGCTCAGACCGTTCCGGAGAAGGACACGCTCATGCCGCCGACGAGTATTCCGGGCACACAGCTGCGCCGACCGCTGATGCAGTTCTCCGGCGCATGCGGCGGCTGCGGCGAGACGCCGTACGTGAAACTCCTCACCCAGCTCTTCGGGCCGCGCATGGTCATAGCCAACGCCACGGGCTGCTCGTCGATATGGGGCGCCAACTACCCCAGCAACGCCTACTGCACCGACGCGCGCGGACTGGGTCCGGCCTGGGCCAACTCGCTCTTCGAGGACAATGCCGAGTTCGGCTACGGCATAGCCGTAGCGATGGACCATCGGCGCGAAGCGCTGCTCGACACGGCGCGCAAGGCGGCCGCAGACAAGACTCTCGACGCACAGACCGTGGCGGCCGTCAACGCATGGATAGCGGCGTTCGACGACGCCGAGACCTCGCAGACCGCTGCCGACACCATGCTCAGGACAATAGGGGAAAGCGCCAGTCCGCTGCTCCGCACCCTCGCCGACAACGCCGACATGCTCGGCAAAAAGTCCGTATGGGCTATCGGCGGCGACGGATGGGCATATGACATAGGATTCGCAGGACTCGACCACGTGCTGGCACAGAACATCAACATCAACCTTCTGGTGATGGACACGGAGTGCTACAGCAATACCGGCGGACAGACGTCGAAGGCCACGCCGCTTGCAGCGGTGATGAAGTACGCCGCACACGGCAAACGCACACGCAAGAAAGACCTCGGACGCATGATGATGACCTACGGCAACGTGTACGTGGCACAGATAGCTCTGGGCGCCAATTATACGCAGACCATCAACGCCCTGCGCGAGGCCGAGGCCTACGACGGACCGTCGATAGTGATAGCATACTGCCCCTGTATCCTCCACGGCATACGCACGGGCATGAGCCACTCGATAGTCGAGGAGCGCCGGGCCGTCGAGGCAGGCTACTGGCAGCTGTACCGCTACGACCCCGTGGCCGGCAAACTGAACCTCGACATGCCGGCACCCGACGACTCACTGGCCGACTTCCTGCAGGGCGAGGACCGCTACGCCGACCTGCGCATAGCCGACCCTGCCGAGGCTCCGGGCCTCGACAAGCAGCTTGCCGGCCGTCTGGGCGAGATTTACAGTATACTTTCGGCCCTCAAGTCACAGCAGGGGTCGTAGAATCCGCGCTATGCCGCGCCCTCCGCGGGCGGTGTATGCGTAGGCCGCACGCATCAGCAGCCTGTATCGCTTCGGCATACGGGCTGCCGTGCTGTCGCGCAGCGCGCGTGCCTCGTCCGTATCGGCGAGTGCGGCGAGGATAATCAGTTTGAGACCGGTCCACAGTGGGCCTTTCGGTCCTATGGTGGCGCTTATCGACGACAGTGCGCGCTCTATGGCCGGAAGATTGGACAGGGATTCGCCGCGAGTAAGCGAGTCGGGCTGGTCATACATATCCACCGTCACAGGGCCGCAGAGTTTCAGCATCTTCGGACGAAGGGCTATGATACGGGCACCGAGTTCGATGTCGTCCCACACACCGAGCGAAGGATTCCACCCTCCGGCTCGACGGAAGATTTCGGTGCGCGCAAAATAGCGCTGAGTTCCCATGGTGCCGTTGAACAGGCTGCGGAACATGACATCGCAGGTCGTGAACACATACCTGAAAGAGCGTCCGCCGCAATGACGGTTCACATCCCATCCGACCACTTCCACATCAGGATGGCGCCTTACGGCCTCGAGAGCGCGTTCCACATGACGAGGCTCCATAGTGTCGTCCGAGTCGAAGAACATCGTCCACTCCGTGCCGACAGCGTCGAGACCGCACTGACGGGCCGCCGCGGCTCCGCTACGCCCCTCCTCAAGCACGACGGTTTCGACGGGCATTGCAGCGGCGCGGCGGCGCAGTTCATCGGGCGTGCCATCGGTCGAACCGTTGTCGACAAGTATCAGCCGGAAGTCTCGGCAGGTCTGTGCCCCGATGGAGTCGAGGGTACGTCCAACTATCGCGCAGCGGTTGTAGACGGGGATGACTATGGTGAGCAGTGGTTTGTCCATGATTCATTCGATATTTATTCTGATGGCAGAAGCGGTGCGGACGCGTGGACGGATTTCGCCGCCGAGCATGATGAATCCGTCGCCGTCGGCTACGGCAGAGGCTCCGGCACGGGCAGCGTCTGCACGCGCGTCCATATGGCGCCACGTATTCTCAGCCGGACTGTAGACGAAGACCGAGCGGTTGAATCCGTACCACTCCGCCGGATGGGTCAGATAGTCGGGAGCCTGCTTGCGGAGCGCCTCAAGGAATATGTCGCGGTCGACGCCTCCGGCCACGGCTATACGCCCGTCAGCGAGCGTCACGGCCACGCCTCCGCCGAGCGACACTTCCCGGCCGTCGGCGCCGGAGGGACCGGCGGTACGGCTCCACCTGCTGCGCCGCACATCGTACACAAGACCGTCCGTACACAGCAAGGCGTCGCGGCCCTGCGAGGCCGCAGCGAAGCCGCCGAAGACGTACAGTCTGCCGCCCGAGGCAGCCATCACAGGCTGCGTGCGCGGTGCGCCCGGAAAGTCGCGGAGGCGCTTCCAGCCGTCGGTGAGCCGGTCGAGGTCAAGCACGTAGAGCGCATTGGACGGCACGCCGTCATGATTTCCGCCGGCGACATACACACGTCGGCCGACGGCGCATGCCGCGGCATTGTCGACCGGTACGGGCAAATCGGGCAAGCGCTCGGGAACAATCATGCCGTCCGTATATTCTGATACGAGGCAGACCTGAGCCGTACTTCCGCGCGGAGTGACGCCTCCGGCCATGACGAAACCATCGGACAAAGGCGCAGTCGCGGCATAAGCGGTTGCCTCGGGCAAGTATCCGGCAAGACTTCCGTCCATACGGTATATTCCACTATAGAAGCGCTTCTCCGAATCGGGTGCAAGAGGATTGACAGGAAAGTTACATCCGCCGGCGCGGACAATCCCGCCGCCGACACGTCCGGCCGAAGCTCCCGACACTCCTGAGACTATACCCTCCTCCGCACTCCGGAGCGACTGCACCTCCAGGCGGAAAGTCGAGGCCGGCAGCGAGTCGGAGTTTATCAGATTGGCTCTTGTGAACGGCTGCCAGCCGTAGCGCACATATCGCGGAGCCCAATCCTCATTGCACTTCAGCTGAATCTTTCCGCCGCCGATAACGCTTGCCTCGGCAGGATAGTACAGGCCGTCGGTCCGGGCAAGCTCGAACGTGCGCACCGAAGCACCGTCGGACGTGCTCAGTCCGTCTGCATATTTCATGGTGAGTTCTACCGTTCCGGGCCCCGTGCATACGGCTCCGACAGGCAGCGGACCCGACGGCACTACGCCGGCATGGCCGTACACGCGGCTGAGGGCCCAGCGGCCGAGGCGCTGCCCTACGGGACGTTTATTCCGCGGATGCACGTCAAGCGAGTCGCCTATGTCCGAGCACACGGCCATGCCCGTGGCTCCCGTGCTGTCGAGCAGACGGCGCTGGCTGTCGCGGAACGACGGCCACGACGGACGCGACAGCGAACTCAGCTGAGTGAATATGAACGGCAGCCGCTCGTCGTCCCAGTTGCGGCGCCAGCTGTCGACCAGCGCCGTGAAGAGCTGCTCATGCACCTCGATATTGTGGGCATTAGACTCGCCCTGATACCATATCACGCCGGCTATGGGGTATGCCCCGAGCGGCCTTATGCCCGAAGCGAAGAGATACGACGGTTCGTAAGGATGGCGGTGAGTGCCGTCGGCGCCCGTGTTCTCGCCGGCGCGCTTCTGTACCCACGGCTGCAGATAGTCGTTCGAGCGCCAGTCCACAAGGACCTCGGGCATACGCTCCTCAAGCATATCGACATCTACCCACGCCTCGGTGCCCGAGCCGCCGACGGCATTGCAGATGATGCCGACGGGCACATCAAGACTGTCACGCAGCATGCGTCCGAAGTGCCATGCCACTGCCGAAAAGTCGCGGGCCGACGATGCCGACGACTGCCGCCAGCACGAGGGAAGATAGTGATTGAGCGTGTCGACCGCGGCCTTGTCGGCCTCGGACCATTCATTCCAGTCTGTAATCACGCGCGGCTTCATGTCGAAGAGGCGCAGCTGCGGGTCGGCCGCGCGGAGCGTATCGGTGCCGGAGGTCGTCGAATTGCACAGCTCGAAGGCCATATTCGACTGACCGGACGCAAGCCAGACTTCCCCGACGGACACATCGGTGAACACGAGTCGGCCGCCGCGGTCGTCGCTGACAGTCATGGTCAGACCTGTCGCCTCGGCAAGCGGAGGTAGTGTCGCGGTCCAGTGTCCGAGATTGTCGGCCACGGCCTCGGTCCGCACACCGGCCACCTCGACAGCCACACGTGCGCCGGCATCGGCCCGACCTCTGACTTTGAGCGGCTTGTAGCGCTGAAGCACCATGCCCGACTGCCATATCTCCGGCATCGACAGACCGCCGAAGCGGCCCGTCAAGGCTCCGGCCACGGCACGGGCGAGCAGACGGTAGCCCCGGACATCGGGATGCACGGCATCGCCTATGAGTCCGCGGTGGTCGCGCAGCGGCTCGTCGAAGTCGATAAGCTCGGCACCCGTGGCCTCGGCGACGGCTTCGACAGCCCCGGTCACCTTTTGGCGCCACACACGGGTGCCCGAGCGGAAGCGGCGGTGCTTCGACGTCAGGGGCGACAGGCGTGCCACGAGTATCCGGGCGTCGGGATTGACGGCGCGGAACGAATCTATAAGCGCCACGTAGTCCGACACAAATTCATCGCCGTACTCGGGCCAGTCGCGCGGGTCGGTGTCGTTCACGCCGAGATGCATCACAACCACATCGGGTCTGTAGTCAAGCGCGCGGCGGAATTCCGGCGACAGGACGTACGGGTTGTGGCCGTGCCGCAGCAGCGTGGCGCCGGGTCGCCCGAAGTTCGCGATGTGATAGTCCGGCCCGAGCATCCGCTGCATCTGCGCCGGCCAGCTCATGGAGGCAGGGTCGTCCGTGCCGGTGCCGTAGGTGATGCTGTTGCCCACACAAGCCACACGAATCTGTGCCGAAATCTCACGGGAGACCGACAGCAGCGTCACGACGGCAAGAATTATGGTGATGAATCTTTTCATTTTTCAGGTATAGTTTCAAGATAATTGCAGGATACGGCCCGTGTCAGGGCTTCGCAGGCGTCAGTCCGTACTGCTGCCGGAGCCGCTTGCGTATGATGATATATGCCACAAAGATGATGGCATCTGTCAGCAGCCACGACACCGGGTAGACCGCGAGAAGCTCTACGAATGAGCCGTCGTGCGGAAACAGGCCCACCCACAGCAGACGCAGCACACAAGTACCGAAGATGGTGATGAGTGCCGGAGTCATCGAGTAGCCCAGACCGCGCATCGACGAGCCGGCCATCTCGTAGTAGCAGGCTATCCACTGGAAGAGCAGAACCGTGGCCACACGCTCACCGGCATAGACGAGCACCGAAGGGTCGTCGGTGAACGGATAGAGGAAGGTCGTGCGCTGCCAGGTGATGAGCACATTGAGCACCACCGACACCGAGATACTGTAAATCAGGCTCAGCCGGAACACCTTGCGGCACCGGTCGTACTGCCCTGCTCCGAGATTCTGACTCGTGAACGCCACGCAGGTCTGCCCGAAGGCATTGATGACGAAGTAACAGTACATCTCGTAGTTTATGGCCGCAGCCGAACCGGCGGCCGCCGTAGCGCCGAAACTGTTGATGGACGAGAGGATGAATACGTTAGATATCGAGAATACCGTGCTCTGTATGCCGGCCGGTATGCCTATGGCTGCAATCTTGCGCATCTGCAGCCAGTTGGGCCGGAGATGACGCACGTCGAGGTGCACGTCGCCCTTCTCGCGGATGAGCAGCACCGTCACGATGCCGGCGTTCACCACATTCGACACCACCGTGGCCCATGCCACGCCGTAGACTCCCATGTCGAACCCGATGACGAACACCAGATTGAGCACCAGGTTGACGATGCCGGCAGTGACGAGACTGTAGAACGGACGCTTGGTGTCGCCGACACTCCGGAGCACTGCCGAAGCGAAGTTGTAGATGATCATGAACGGCATACCCACGGCGAAGATGCGCAGGTATCCCACGGCCTGGTCGAGCACCTCCTCGGGCGTCGAGAGCATCTCGAGGATAGGCCGGGCCACGGCCAGAGTGGTAGTCACCATAATCAGGCCGCTGAGGAGCGCCAGCACGGCTGCGGCCGACACGGCGGCACGGATGCCCTGCGAATTGCGCTGACCTATATAGTTGGCTATGACGACGTTCGCGCCCACCGACAGACCGATGAACATATTTATGAGCAGACCGATGACAGGCCCGTTGCTGCCCACGGCCGCCAGCGCATGACTGCCGGCGAACCGTCCAACCACAGCTATATCCACAGCGTTGAACGATTGCTGAAGCAGTCCGCTCGCTATCAGAGGCAGTGCGAACATAAGCATAGGCCGGGCGAGCGGCCCCTTAAGCATGTCTATCGTATTTGCAGAACTCATAAATCCCGGAATATTCTGCAAAGATACGAATAAGTCGAGAGCAATGCCAAATTTATTTGGTATTGCCGAGCGTGAGTATCTAAGACATCTGTCAAAGATACGAATAAGTCGAGAGTAATCCCAAATTAATTTGGGATTACTCTCGACCAACACCCGGCTTACATTCAGAAAGTAGAATTACGCCGCCGGAGTGATGAATCCGGGTTTTCCGGGAGCAGAAAACCGGCGGCGCAGCGATTCGAGGGCTTCGGCGGCCATCGACATATACATGTCACCTAAATGGCTGTTCTTGCCCGTCCACAGGACGCCGAGAACCTGATAGGCAAGCGCCGACTCAAAGAGCGGACGGATGCTGCCCGAAAGGTGCCCGGCGACATCGTCAGGCAGGTCGATGTCGACGGTGATGATGTCGCCGTCGTACCGCAGGTCGGAGAGATTGCTCGACGTCACCGGAGGTGTGAGTGCAAAGATGAGGGCGGCGGCGCCGTTGCGCACGAGCCGGCTCAGAGCCGGAGCATCGTCGCGGCACACTATGCCGGCCCGTGCTGACGGGTTGTTCAGAGTGTCGATTGCTGCCGAGGCATAGATGCTCTCGAGCACGCGGTCGACGGATATAGCTATTGTTGTAGTCATAGAATAAGCGTTTTAGCATCTTACGAATCTGAGGCTCTGAAAGCGGTAGGGCGCGAGAATACGCCTGGCGGTGTCGCGCGAGATGAAGAAACGCGACGGGCGTCCGTAGGCTATCACGAAGGTGAGCGCCTGGGCGAAAGTCTTGCGCGGATGCCGGGCCATGTGCTGAAGAACCTGCACGAGCATCTCCATCCACATCTCGCGTGCAAGGGGCTCCTTGACGACTTTCTCGGGGTCGCCGTGCTCCAGCGCATGGAGCTTAGCCGAAGCCGTAGAGTACTCGACATAGAACGAGTGCGGCTGCTGCACAAGCACCCGGTCGATGATTTCATTGAAGTCGAGGATGATGCCGGCTTTGTAATACTGTTCGTAGAGCCTGATGCAACGGCGCGCAAAGTCGGCATTACGCATCTGAATTCGTGTATTCATTTCTGAGTAGTTATTGATTCTGCGACAAAGTTAATACATATATTGCATAAAGTCAATAGGCATACAAAGAAAAATTGATTTTATATCAATTTTTACAAAATCCGCCATGATATGCCGACACCCACGTATGGCTGCAGACCCTTTGGCGTGAACCCGTATCCTGCCTGCAGGGCTATGCCGAGACGCCGCTGACGCACGGCGACGGTCTGAATACGCTCCACCGTAGGCCGATGCAGGATGATACTGTCGAGCTTCGGACGATAGCCGCTGACATAGGCGCGATAACCGCCGCCGGCATAAACGGCCTGTGAGCAAGGCACTCTCACATCGGCCGAATCCGTACAGCCGACACTGTCGGCCACCTCAAACCGCTCTGTAAACTCTCCGGCCGCTCTGACCACGACAATCTCGGGACGGGTCACGCGCACGGTGTCGACGCACGTGAGCACCGTCGTCCGGCCGGGCAGCACCGCCGGACGGTGCTCCGACAGATTGCAGCACGCCATGCCTGCCACGAACCCGACGCAGAGTATTATGATATTTTTCATCATGACCGCGCAGCGTTGATAAAATTCAATATTCCATTGACATGTATATCCACCAGCGCCTCGAATCCCCCGACACTCCCGAGCACGGCCACATCGTCGCGATTGTCCTGAAACAGATTTTCGGTCAGCACGGCCGGGCACGGAGTGTCGCGGCAGATGGCCAGCGAAGCCACCCAGCAGCCGTCGGGAGGAGTTGCGCGGTTACCTTTCATGCCTGCGCGGCACGCCTCGTCGTACATCATCCGGGCGAGCATCCGCGACCTGGCTGAAGCATTAGGAGCCACGAAAGCCGACCAGCCGCGTGCGCCGAGCCACTCGGAGCCGTCGCCTGCGGCGTTGTTGTGCACGGACACGAGGATGCAGTCGCCGGCCGACCGTCCGACAATCTTTCTGACGCGCTCCGTGCGCTCCCTGAGCGGCACGTCGCGACTCTCAGGCACCAATACTTCCACCGTCACCCCTCGGCTTCCGAGAGCGTCGCCTATAGCCCTGACGGCCCGTCGGCACCACTGCCACTCGAGATGACGGCCGTCGGGACTGCGTTTGCCGGGCGTATCACAGCCGTGGCCATTGTCAAGAATCACTGTTGTATCTTTCATACTGTCTGTCAATTGGTTCACCGGCCAAAGATATGTTGCGCCACGCGCGGCGATTCTGCTTTTTCCCCGACTTCGGGAATACAACGCATAATCCAAAGCGCCGCTTCGGGTGTTTTAAAATAGAATCACAACAGGTACACACACTATTCCACACACTTATGCAACACCTCTTCCGAATCATAATACTCGTCATGGCGCTCGTGGCCGGAGCCGTCACTGCCCGTGGCAACAGTCACGCCGACGACAGCGACATCATGCTTGTCGACATCGACGTGGACGTCACTCCCCCTGACACCATAGTCTCGCTCGAGGCCGCGGAGGTCCTCAGACCGACCATGTCGAAAGGCGCACCGATATCAATCTACGAACTCCCCTACTCCCGCACGCTCAATTCCTACAACTGGAAAGGACTGTGGATCAACACGGGAGTCCTCACCGGTGCCTTCGTAGGCACACTCCTGGTGCTCGAATGTCTGCCCGAAGACGCCACGACATGGAACCGCGCGGCTCTCCAGAAGGATTCTCCCGGCACACGATGGTTCAACAACATCTTCAAAAAAGGACCCGAGTGGGACCACGACAACGCCATATTCAACTACGTACTCCATCCCTACGCAGGCGCGGCCTACTTCATGGCGGCGCGGTCGAACGGCTTCAACTTCTACCGCTCGCTGCTCTACAGCGCGTGCATATCGACCATCGGCTGGGAATTCGGCATCGAGGCCTGCATGGAGCGCCCCTCGTATCAGGACATATTTATCACCCCTCTGGTGGGCAGCGTCATCGGCGAGGCATTCTACAAGGCCAAGCGCGCCATCGTGGGTAACGGCTACCGTCTGCTCGGCTCCAAGGCCCTGGGCTATATCGTGGCATTTCTGGTCGACCCCGTCAACGAGTTCGTCGGCTACTGCGGATACAATCCGGCACGTCACCTCAATCTCGACGAGAAGCGCTCTGAGCCTGCGGTCACGGGTTCGCTCATTCCGTCGATAGGCAACGGCACCTTCGGCTTCACGCTGTACGCCATATTCTGATTTATTACTGTCCGCTAAACT
>DLAL01000077.1 GCA_002493945.1 Porphyromonadaceae bacterium UBA7048 | reverse complement strand
TCGCGGACGGCTCAGGAAGTAGTACTTGGAACCCGTAACAAGATTGTAGATGTCTGCGGTCTTGTCAACGTAGATGCAGCCGAGAGTCCTGAGTTCCTTGAAACTCTGTATTCCCAAAGGGTAAACCGAACTTTTCATAACCAATTCTCTTATTGACAACAAAGGTAATCAAAAAAAAGATTGAAAGCAAATCCGGATTCCGTGAGAGTCAATCTCAATATGCAAGTACGCTCTTTCGGGCCGCGTCTATCTTGAGCAGGATGAAGAGAAGGATGGTGAAGCCCCATAGCGACGAGCCTCCGTAGCTGAAGAAGGGGAGGGGAATACCGATGACCGGACACAGTCCGATGACCATGCCGATGTTGATGCAGAAGTGGAATATGAAGTATGATGCCACGCAGTAGGCATACACGCGTCCGAAGGTGGTCGGCTGTCGTTCGCCGATGGCGATGACCCGTAGTATCAGTCCGATAAAGAGCAAGGTGACAATCATCGTGCCGACGAAGCCTTCTTCTTCGCCGATGGTGCAGAAGATGAAGTCAGTGTGCTGCTCGGGAACATACTTGAGCTTCGTCTGTGTTCCGTTGAGAAATCCTTTGCCGAGAAAACCGCCGGACCCGATGGCGATTTTGGACTGGTTGACGTTGTATCCGGCGTTTCGGAGGTCCTCCACAATTCCGAGCGCCACTTCTATGCGGAGGCGCTGGTGAGGCTGGAGTTTCCCGAATGCAAAGTTGACCGAGAAGAGGAAGACAATGGCAGCTATGGCTGTGCCTACGGTGATGAAGAGTTTCGGCCGATGATACTTTATGGCCTCGAAGGCTATGTAGACGCAGGCTATGACTATGAGACCGATGCTCACGGGCAGCCCCGGTACGGGTACGCCGCAAAGCGTCAGTATATACTCGACCAGTCCTGCGCCGGCGAACCAGAACACGAGGTTGCGGCCCGTCTCAAGGCGTCGCGAGTAGATGGCCGCCATGCCGGTCATCACAGTCATAATCATGATGAACACGATGAACTCTCCGGTAGGGATGCCGAGGATGAACGTCTGCGTATACTTGATGGCTACGACGAATATTACCACTGCGAAGAGCGCCGCGAACAGCACCAGGCCGCTCATGCCTTCGCGGTACAGCACGAAGAAGAGCGACAGGAAGACGAGGGCCGAGCCCGTCTCGTTCTGAAGCAGAATAAGGACAATAGGGATGAAAATGATGGCAAGGGCCTTGACATAGTTCGTCCATCGGCTGTTCAGGTCGAAGTGGTAGCTGCTGAAGAGTTTGGCCAGCGCCAGTGCCGTGGCGAATTTGGCAAATTCGGCCGGCTGCAGGCTCATCGGGCCGAACTTTATCCACGAGTAGGAGCCCTTGGTGTCTTCCGCCAGAAACGGCGTGACTGCCAGCAGGATGACTATGCAGATGTAGATCGGGTAGGCGTAGGTCTCGTACATGCGTGCGTCGACGAGCAGCAGCACGAGTCCGAGTCCGAACGACAGTCCTATCCAGCGCAGCTGCTTGCCGGAGAACTCCGCCGCCGACAGCATCGAGGCGTTGTCGAAGTCATAGCTTGCGGCATAGATGCTCACCATGCCGGCGAAGACCATAATCAGATAGATAGCGACCGTGGGCCAGTCGAGATTGCGGAAAATCGTCGACGGGTCATTTCTTCTTGGCAGGGGCATAGTATATCGAGGTGTTGAGCATTTGTTCTTCCATGTATTTGCGTTCGGGAGCTATCGTGCCGGTGAGATATTTCTCCATGACGAGGCTGCCGATGGGTACGCCGAATGTCGCACCCCATCCGCCGTTCTCCACATATACGGCCACGGCGATTTTCGGTTCCTGATAGGGAGCGAAGCCCATGAATGCCGAGTGGTCCTTGCCGTGCGGATTCTGAGCAGTACCGGTCTTGCCGCATACCTCGATGCCGGGGATGGCGGCACGGCGGCACGTACCGCCGGTGACGGCCATGCGCATGCCCTCGGCCACGTCGGCGTAGTAGTGCGATTCGACCGACGGATATCGCAGGCGTGTCATCTCCTCGGGCATCACCGTGTCCTGAATGGCCTTGACCACGTGGGGCGTGATGAAGTGGCCGCGGTTGGCTATGGTGGCCGAGAGATTGGCTATCTGAAGCGGAGTGGCGAGAATTTCGCCCTGTCCGATGGCTACGGAGATGATGGTGTTGGCGCTCCAGCGGCCCTCCTTGTAGAACTTATCGTAGAACTTGGCGTTGGGGATGAATCCTCGGCTTTCACCCGGCAGGTCCACGCCGAGCCGGTAGCCGTAGCCCATCGACACAAGATGGTTCTTCCATATCTCGAACGCCTTCGCTGATGTCCCGTACTTGCTCCGACGGTCAATCATGGCTTTGAATCCCCAGCAGAAGAATGCGTTGCACGAAGTCTGCAGCGCCGGCTTCAGCGGCAGGGGCGAGCCGTGGGCGTGGCAGCCTACGCGCAGTCCTCCGCTGATATATCCGTGTGAGCACGGATAGGTCGTATGCAGGTCGATGATGCCTTCCTGCAGGAAGATGAGGCCCTGAGTGGGCTTGAAGGTCGAGCCTGGGGGATATGCGCCCATGAGCGCGCGGTCGAAGAGGGGCCACGAATCGTCCTGCACGAGTTTCTTGTAGTTCTGTCCGCGCTGACGGCCCACCAGCAGAGTCGGGTCGTAGTTAGGCATCGACACCATGCACAGAATCTCGCCCGTGGCAGGCTCGATGGCCACGACGGCGCCGCGCTTGCCCACCATCAGCGACTCGGCGTACTGCTGCAGCTTGATGTCAAGGCTCAGCCGCAGGTCGCGGCCGGATATCGGTTCGATGTCGCGAGCTCCGTCCTCGTAGCGTCCCTGGATGCGTCCGCGCGCGTCGCGGATGAGAATCTCCACACCCTTGACGCCGCGCAGATACGGCTCGTAGCTCTTCTCGATGCCAAGGTCGCCGGTATAGTCGCCAGGCGCATAATAGTCGTCGCGCTCGATGTCGTCGCGCGACACCTCGCGGATGTTGCCAAGCACGTTAGCCGCGGTCGGGTGTTTGTACTGCCGGAGTATGCGCTTCTGAATGAAGAATCCCGGGAAGCGGTAGAGCTTCTCCTGAAGGCGTCCGTAGTCCTGAGCCGACAGCTGCGCTATCAGGCGCTGGGGCGTGTACGACGAGTAGCCCGGATTGAGGCGCTTGTCCTTCATGTCGGCGAAGCGCTTCTGAAGGTTTTCGGGAGTTATGTTGAGCGTGGCGCAGAAGTCGAGCGTGTCGAAGGGCTGCACGTCGCGCGGAATGAGCATTACGTCGTAGGCCGGCTGATTGAACACCACCAGTTCGCCGTTGCGGTCGTATATGAGACCTCGCGACGGGTAGACGGTCTTCTTCAGGAACGCGTTCGAATCGGCCGACTGCTTGTACTTTTCATCGGCGAGCTGCAGGTCGAATAACCTCACGAGATATATGAGGGCTATCAGTACCACGAAGCCGCCGATGATATATTTGCGTTTTTCGAGATTGTAATTTTTTCTCAATGTTTCGTGCTGTAAGGAGGGGTGTAAAGGAAAGAGTCAGGAACTGTCAGAGTCGTCATCGCCTGTTCAATGACGGTCGCTCCGGCTCATCAGCAGTATGTCGAGGCCATAGAGCATCACGAATGTGTATGCCGTCGAAGCTGCGATGCGGAGCACCAGCAGCCCGGGACTGAACAGCTGGAATGACTCGATGGTGAACACCATCGCGCAGTAGGCCAGCACCATCGTGAGCATGAACTTCATGTATGCCGCCGCACCCATAGTGTGGGCCGACGGACTGCGCCCGGCCAGATCGTCGTCGGTGGAGACGTAGAGATGGAATATAGGCTTACGGGCAAAACTCAGCACAGTGCAGCACAGTGCGTTCACGCCGGGAGTATCGCAGAATATGTCGAGCATCAGTCCGGTGACGAATCCTATGGTCACGGACAGATTCGTGCCGAGGGTGACTGGCAGGTAGATGATCAGACTCAGGAACACCAGCGGCACAGCCACGTTGAAGAGCACGGCGTGGTTGAAGATGATGGCCTGTGCAGGTATCATCACTAAGAATGCAAGTGCGTATTTGATGAAGAACTTGGTCACTGCGCTGCTTTGTGCTATTGTTGGTTGTGTGTGTTGTTGGTCCGGTTGTCTGTCAGTTTCCGAACGGATTCTTCTTCGAGTCGTTCTCCTCGCCGGCCTGAAGGGCGCGCAGCTCGTCGGCCTTGTGGTCGACCACCACCTGGACGTTGCCGAGCGTGGTGAAGTCAGCCATCAGGCGTATGCGCAGCGTGAAGAAGTTCTGACTTTGGTCAGTCGTATTCTCCATCACCACGCCTACGGGCAGACCGGCCGGGAAGACCGCCGAGTATCCGCTGGTCACTATCGTGTCGCCGATTTCGAAGACCGTGTGCCTGGGAAGCTCCTCAAGGAGAGCCTCGCCGGGATTCTCGCCGTCCCACACAAGCGAGCCGAAGTAGTCGCTGCGCTTGATCTTGCACGAGAGGCGGAAGTGCGGATTCAGGAGCGATATCACACGTGCGCTCGTCGGGCCTACGTTGCTCACGATGCCCACGACACCGTTGCGGTCGATGACGCCGAGCTCGGGACGTATGCCGTCGCGCGCGCCTTTGTTGATGGTGATGTAGTTGAACGGGCGCGCTATCGAGTTGTTGATGACGTGAGCCACGATGAAGTCGAAGTGGTTGACGCCCGAGTCCACCACAAGCGTGTCGGTGCAGTACTCCTCCTTGAGGACGTCGATGGCTTCCTGCAGGCGGACTATCTCGGCCTGCAGTTCGGCATTGCGCCGGTTGAGGTCATCGTTGATTTCGTGGAGGTTGAAGTACGACGTCACGTTGTTGGCGCTCTTGTAGGCAGTCGACGCCAGACGCCCCGCCGACGTTATGTAGATGTGCTGGCGGTAAGGGTCGCCCTTAAACAGCAGCATGCAGCTTATCACCACGAAAAACGTGAAGACAAACCACTTGCTGTGCTTCAGGAGAAATCCGAATAGCTCGTTCACTGTCGCGTGTCAGGCCGCACTGAGGCCGGCCTTTATCGGATAAGGAATGAGAAACGGTGTATGTTCTTGAGTGCCACGCCCGTACCCTTGGCTACGCAGAGCAGGGGGTCTTCGGCCACGTGGAACTGGATGCCGATCTTGTCGATGAGGCGCTTGTCGAGACCGCGGAGCATGGCGCCGCCGCCGGCCAGATAGATGCCGTTCTTGACGATGTCGGCGTAGAGCTCGGGCGGAGTCTGCTCGAGGGCGCTGAGGACGGCAGCCTCGATCTTGCTGATGGTCTTCTCGATGCAGTGGCATACTTCCTGATAGCTCACGGGCACTTCCAGCGGGAGTGAGGTCATCAGGTTCGGGCCGTGCACGACGTAGTCCTCGGGCGGATTCTCGAGTTCGGTGAGCGCCGAGCCCACGTGCATCTTGATCTGCTCGGCCGTGCGGACACCCACCTTGATGTTGTGGGCGCGGCGCATGTGGTTGAGGATGTCGTCGGTCAGGTCGTCGCCGGCTATCTGGATGCTCTTGTTGCTGACGATGCCGCCGAGCGATATCACGGCGATTTCGGTCGTACCGCCGCCTATGTCGACAATCATGTTGCCCTGAGGCGCTTCCACGTCAAGGCCGATGCCGAGAGCGGCGGCCATAGGCTCGTGAATCATGTAGACGTCGCGGCCGTCGGCGTGCTCGGCGGAGTCGCGTACGGCGCGCACTTCCACTTCGGTCGAACCCGAGGGGATGCCCACCACCATGCGGAGCGACGGCGAGAACCAGTTGTTCTTGGTCGATGCCTTCTTCACGAGGCCGCGGATCATGAGCTCGGCGGCGTTGAAGTCGGCGATGACGCCTTTGCGCAGGGGGCGCACCGTGCGTATGCCCGGGTGGCCCTTGCCTTCCATCAGGTGGGCCTCCTTGCCTACGGCTATGAGCTTGTCCGTGCGGTTGTCCAGAGCCACGATTGACGGCTCGTTGATAACGATTTTGTCGTTATGTATGATTATCGTATTGGCGGTGCCAAGGTCGATAGCGATTTCTTTGGTAAGAGAGAAAAGTCTCATTGGCGTTATAATAGCAGGAGTCCGGTGTGGCTTTTTGACGCCACCGCCGGAACTCCGGATTGTTGGGGGAGAGTATGGTTTGTTAATGTTTGATTAGTGACGGAAATGGCGGAAACCTGTCATCACCATTGTCATGCCGTTGTTGCGGCAGTACTCCACCGAGTCGGTGTCGCGGATTGAGCCGCCGGGCTGGATGACATATTCTACACCTGCCTCGTGCGCTATCTCCACGCAGTCGGCGAAGGGGAAGAAGGCGTCCGATGCCATTGTCGAGCCTTTGAGGTCGAAGCCGAAGCTCTTTGCTTTCTCGATGGCGTGGCGGAGAGCGTCGACGCGCGAGGTCTGCCCAACGCCCGATGCCAGAAGCTGGCCGTTGCGTGCAAGCACGATTGCGTTGCTCTTGGAGTGCTTCACGATTTTGTTGGCGAAGAGCATGTCGTCCACGATAGCTTCATTGAGCTGTTCGCCGGCAACGAGCTTGAGGTCGTCGGCCGTTTCGGCCTTGTCGTCGGGCTGCTGCATGAGCACGCCGCCTACGACGGTGCGCACCTTCATGGCAGGCACCTCGACTGCTTTGCGGCGCAGGACGATGCGGTTCTTCTTCTGGAAGAGTATGGCCAGTGCGTCGTCGCTGTATTCGGGAGCGATGATGACTTCGAAGAATATCTTGCTGATTTCCTCGGCGGCGTCAGCCTCGATGCGGCGGTTGCAGATGATGATTCCGCCGAAAGCCGACACGGGGTCGCCGGCGAGGGCATCCTTCCATGCTTCGGCCACAGTGCCGCGCGATGCCAGACCGCAGGCGTTGTTGTGCTTGAGCACGGCCACGGTGGTGGTGTCGAATTCGTCGATGAGGGCGCAGGCTGCGTCGATGTCGAGAAGGTTGTTGTAGGATATTTCCTTGCCGTGGAGCTGCTCGAAGAGCTGGTCGAACTTTCCGAAGTAGCGAGCGGCCTGGTGGGGATTCTCGCCGTAGCGGAGGCTCATGGAGCCGTCAATGGCCATGCGCAGGTGCTCCTGGGTGTGGCCGCCTGTGAGGCTGAACCAGTTGAAGATGGCCGAGTCATATGCCGACGATACGGCGAATGCTTCCTGAGCCAGGTAGCGGCGTTCCTCGAGAGTGGTCTGTGCGCCGTTGCGGTCGAGGATGCCTTCGAGATATGCGAACTGCGCGTCGGATGCCACGATGACAGTGTCGGCGAAGTTCTTGGCGGCTGCGCGGATGAGCGAGATGCCGCCTATGTCGATTTTTTCGATGATTTCCTGTTCGGAAGCTCCCGATGCCACGGTTGCCTCGAAAGGATAGAGGTCTACGATGACGAGGTCAATCGTAGGTATTTCGTATTGAGCGAGTTCGTTGCGGTCGCCTTCGTTGTCGCGGCGTGCGAGGATGCCGCCGAACACCTTGGGATGCAGTGTCTTGACACGGCCTCCGAGTATTGAGGGATAGCCTGTGAGGTCTTCTACTGCCTTGCAGGGGATGCCGAGGCCTTCGATGAACGAGCGTGAGCCTCCTGTCGAAAGCAGTTCTACGCCTGCGGCGTGAAGTTTTTCTACTATGGGTCTGATTCGGTCCTTGCTGAAAACCGATACAAGTGCGGTGCGGATGGGTTTGAGTGTCGACATTTGTTCCGTTAATCTTGTAGCTATTGGTTTGCAAAATTACAAAAAAATACCGTAATCACCCTTACTTTGCGGAATGTTTTTTTACAAAAATTTTCAGAGTGTCCGTTCCTGAAAATGGTTG
>DLAL01000047.1 GCA_002493945.1 Porphyromonadaceae bacterium UBA7048 | reverse complement strand
GTTCGAATCTCATCTCGGACACTTCGAAAACCTGCTGGATGTTCATGACATTTGGCAGGTTTTCTTTTTTTCATATTCAGCGTCATACCAACCGATTCTCCTCATCGCACACCTTATGTTGATACTTTACCGCATCTATCAGTTTTTCATAGCCATGCCTCTGCTGCTCGTCATCACCATACTGGCGGCACTGAGCACCATACTGGGCAGCATGCTCGGATTCAGCCGCTCGATGGGCTACTGGCCCGGGCACATCTGGGCACGCCTCTTCTGCATCATATGTCTGGTAAGGGTCAAGGTGAGCGGACGCGACAATATCAGACCGCACACGTCCTACGTATTCGTGGCCAATCATCAGGGCGCATTCGACATATTCTCCATCTACGGCTATCTCGGCCATAACTTCCGCTGGATGATGAAGAAGGCTCTCGAGCGCATACCTCTCGTAGGCTACAGCTGCCGCGTGTCGGGCCATATCTACGTCGACAACAGCACTCCCTCGCGCACCCGCGAGACCATGCAGACTGCCGAGCGCCAGCTTGCCGGAGGCATGTCGGTGGTGGTATTCCCCGAGGGCGCACGCACCAAGGACGGCCGCATGCACCCCTTCAGACGCGGCGCTTTCCAGCTGGCCATGGAGTTCAACCTCCCCGTAGTGCCCATCACCATCGACGGAGCCTACCGCGTGATGCCGCGGAGTGCCATTCTTCCGCGCCCGGGCGTCATAAAACTGACCATCCACAAGCCCATCCACGCCCCCGAAGGCGGACGGCACGAACTCACCACCCTCATGGACGAGTCCTACAAGGCAGTCGCATCGGCACTGTAAAAGAGCCGTAGATTACAGCTTATACAACGAGAGCCGCGGCGCACAGTGCGCCGCGGCTCTCGCCGTATAATAAGATGTATCTCAGCGGTTTTTCACCGCCATACATTCGACGAAGAACGGCGGCGCGAAGGGACACTTGCACCAGTAGCCCGTGCCTTCGACCGGACTCCACACGTTCTTGCCGAGCATATTGCTCTTATACCATAGTTTTTCATCGGTCATATCCTCGAGCATGACTATGGCCACCATCGCATCTTTGGGAAGAGCGACAGGATGTGCGAGCGTATAGACGAATTTGCCGTCATGCACTTCGTCCGGATTATAGCTGAAGTCTACAGACGAAGACGGCACGGCCACGAACTTATCGGACGGTTCTTCCTTGACCTTCGACATATTGTAGATGTCGATGCGGAACTTCATGTGCGTCATCGGCGTGGGGCCGTCCACCTGATAGAATCCGACCTTATCCAGATACAGCGTCTCTCCGGACTTGGTGTGGAACTCGTAGCCGAACGCTTCTCCGGCCTTGAACGGGTCGTTCGGTGTCGGTCCGATGAACGATTTGAAGAGGCCGTTGGCGTGCTTTTTGCCCTGCACTACCGTCTTGTATTTGTCAGGACGGCCCGGAGCCTCCTGAGCGTAGGTCATACTGCAGCATAAGGCCGCCAAGAGGATGACTGAGAGAATGAAACGATTCCTTTTCATAACGGTGATGAGTTATTGGTTACGATGCAAAGTTAGGCCGATAAAAGTTTACAAACAAATTAAAAGTTTTACGGGCTTGTTTTTATCATCCTGCGAATCAAATGGTTATAAAGAGTCCGATAACAAAAGTTTTACGGGACGCCTAAAAAGTTTTACGGGGCACAAAATAATGGTTCACGTGTCAATAAATATCCGTACCTTTGCATCAAACGAAAAGATACTTTATGTCCTTAAAGAAGATTCTCACATTAATTTTCCCTCTTTTCTTTATTATATCAATCTCGTGTTCTGACTCGGAGTTAAGCCGTCAGCTGGATTATGCCGACAGCATCATCGAAACCCGGCCCGACTCGGTCCTTTCGCTGCTCGAGAACATTGACAAGTCATCGTTGATGTCCCCGAAAGACAAGGCCCGCTATGCTCTGCTATACTCGATGGCATTGGATAAGAATTATGTCGACACCACTACATTCGATGTCCTTCAGCCGGCAATTGATTATTATAGTGACAATGGAACTCCTGATGAACGTCTGCGCACGCTTTACTATCAGGGGCGGATTTATCAGAATGCGGAATTAAATGATGATGCGATTTTGTGCTTTCTTAAGGCTCGCGACATAAAAAACATTACAGATTCATTGGTATTAGCCCGATTATATGTGTCTCTTGGAGCTATGGATAGGTTACAGTACAAAGATGTAGGATTATTATGGCATAATCTTGAGGCTGCAAACATATATTTAAGACACGAAAACCCGTATAATTGTTTTATATGTTACGTGAGAGCGTTGAACGCGAGCACTATCCTCGAACAGAAGCAACGCGCCGACAGCATCCTGCAACTGATGGTCGATTTAGCGGAAAAAGAACCGACTTGTGTGATTGATGATTATTCGTCAGTTGTGTTGGTCTACTATTCGGTATTCAGCAATCCTTCCGAACTTGAAAAGATTGTGAGCCAATATCGCGTAGAAGATGATGTGGAGAATCCTGTACGGCTGGTTTTGGCCGACAGCTATGTGACGCTCGGCAACGGCCGCGAGGCGCTGAAGTGGATGAACAGCGCTGTGCCGGGCAATAATTCCGCCGACTCTCTGAAGTATTACACCGTCAAGCTCGGTGTGCTGGAGAGTGTGGGCGACTATAAAGGTGCTCTGGAAGCATACAAACAGTATTCCGGCTTCCTTGAGGCTAAGCACGAGAAGCTGTTCACTCACGACCTCCTTTTCGCACAGGAGCGACATGACCTGGAGATGGACTCGATGCGCAAAATCAATCGCCGCAACCGCATAATATGGATAGCGCTCTGCGCTCTGCTTGCCGCTGTCGGTTTTGCCGTATGGCTCACGTACAGACATCGGCTCAATCAGGCGCGCCTGGAGGCCGAGACGTCGACTAACAGGCGCCTGGAGATGGAGAAGGCTAATGCCGAACTCGAGCGCGACCGTCAGGCTCTGCTCATTGAGAGCATGAATCTGCAGCTCCGCAATCTCGAAGCGGAGCGCTACCGGCTCAACGACCTCCTTGAGGAACAGCAGCAGCTCGGAGCGACGCTCAAAGGTATCATCCATGAACGCATAAATATGCTCAACGCTCTGCTGGCCAAGGAAATCAGCAACAACGCCGCATACGCCAAACCCTACAACGAGTGGGTCGAATCCATCAAGAAGGACAAAGAGAAATTCATGGCTTCGGCCCGCGAGGGATTCCGTGCTACGAATCCGCGGTTCATCGCATACCTTGAGGAACACGGTCTCTCAGACTACGAAGTCGGGTATCTGTGCCTGTACGTGCTGGGATTGCGCGGCAAGGAAATCGGAGAGTACATCCAGCTGCGGCGCCACTACGTCATCAGCTACAACATCCGCCGCAAGCTCGGACTCGAGGAGCACGACACCAATATCGCACTTTTCGTCAAGAATATCTACAATTCTTTCCTTTAAGGTCTTTACAGGGCCGTCGCATCTGCCCTGTAAAAGGGCAGAAAGGCTACAGCTATATGTCAAGAGCCGCGATGCACTGTGCGCCGCGGCTCTTGCTATTCTATGATTATGATGCCGGTCAGGACAGAGCGGCGGCAGCGGCCGCCTGCAGGAGTTCCGAAAGGCCCGGATGGGCGCTGACGGTGTCCAGAGCGAGACGCCGGAGAGTATACGCACTGTCGATGGCTATCGTGGCTTCGGCTATCAGGTCGCCTGCATGGGCACCTACAGCCTGACAGCCGACCACGGTGAGGTCGGATTCGCGGTACACGAGCTTGAGCATGCCTGCGTCGTCGCCCGAAGCCTGAGCCTTGGCATTGGCCGAGTAGGGTATCTTCGATGCTTTCAGTCCTTCGGCATCAGCTGTCTTCATGCCTACCGAGGCACATTCGGGCAAGGTGAACACCACCGAGGGAACGGCGCCGAAAACTGCCGTCTGCCCAGTGACCACACGGGTCTGAGCAGTGGCGGCGTGAGCGAGCATACAGCGGCCATTGACATCGCCTATGGCAAAAATACCGGGTGAGGCAGTCTCATACCGGTCGTCAACGGAGATAAATCCGCGCTCATTGAGCGTCACTCCGGCTTCAGCAAGTCCTTCGGGCAATACGGGACGGCGACCGACGGCGCATATCACCAAATCGGATTCGACGGCAGCGGTCTTTCCCTTGGCTTCGTAAGTGACGGTGCGGCTCTCCGACACGGCCGTGACGCGTGCATTGAGCACGAACTTGACGCCGCGCCGCGACAGGTAGGTGCGCAGCCGCTTGGCAATCTCGGCATCGATACCCGGCAAAATCTCGGGACAGAATTCGAGAACGGTCACCTCGCGCCCGTAAGCGGCGATGACCGACGCAAATTCAAGTCCTATCACTCCGCCGCCGATGACTGCGACACGCCCCGGCAGTTCGCGGCACATTAGGAACTCGTCGCTCGTGAGAGTGTATTCAGCCCCATCGATGGGGAGTGGTGCCGGCTTCGAACCCGTTGCGATGATTATCTGACGTCCTTTCAGGAAGTTGGCTCCTACCACCACTGTATGGCCCGACGACAGACGTGCCTCGCCGTGGAATATGTCGACATCCTTCAGAAGAGCCTCGACATCGGTGCGGAGAGTGTCGATGACTCCTACGGCACGGCTCACGGCGGCTCCGTAGTCGGCAATGACTGAACCGTCGACCGTGATGCCGAATCCGGCTGCCGACTGTATGGCATGAAGCCGCTCGGCGGCGGCACACAGGCACTTGGTGGGCACACAGCCGCGGTTAAGGCAGGTGCCTCCCAGAAGGTCTTTCTCGATGAGCGCCACCTTCACGCCCTGCGAGGCGGCTATGGCGGCAGCCTCGTATCCGCCGGGGCCGCCGCCAATCACTATCAGTCCGTACTGCTGCATAGATCGGCGTATTTGATGACGGGCGAAAGCGCGGCCTCGTCCTCGTCGGGATGCGATATCGGGGTCGAGTAGGGCGCATTCTTCACCTTGTCGGGGTCATTGGAGGCATCTTCGGCTATGCGGCGCATCACGGCGATGAAGGCGTCGAGAGTCTCGGGCGATTCGGTCTCGGTCGGCTCTATCATCAGCGACTCATGGAAGAGCAGCGGGAAGTAGATGGTGGGCGCGTGGAAGCCGTAGTCGAGCAGCGCCTTGGCCACGTTGAGAGTGGTCACGCCCGTCGACTTGTCGCGCAGTCCGTCAAACACGAATTCATGCTTGCACGGGCCGGGGATGGGCAGCTCGAAGAGGTCTTTGAGCGAATTCATCACATAATTGGCGTTCAGCGTGGCGAGCGGTCCGACCTTGGCGAGGTTTTCAGCACCCAAAGTAAGGATGTAGGCCAGAGCCTTGATGTAGACCGTGAAGTTGCCGAGCCACGAGCTGATGCGCCCGAAGGCTGTCTCGCCGAACTCGACGTCAAGCGAGCCGTCGGCTTTCTCGACGACACGCGGATCGGGCAGGAACTTCTCGAGACCTGCACGCACACCTACGGGCCCGGCACCCGGGCCGCCGCCGCCGTGAGGAGTAGAGAATGTCTTGTGCAGGTTGATGTGCATCACGTCGAATCCCATGTCGCCCGGACGGGCCACGCCGAGGAGGGGGTTGAGGTTGGCTCCGTCATAGTAGAGGAGTGCTCCGGCGGCGTGGACGGCTTCGGCGATTTCGGGTATGTTGCGCTCGAACATGCCCACCGTGTTGGGATTGGTCATCATCACGGCGGCGATGCTGCTGTCGAGTTTGCCGCGTAGGTCGGACACGTCGACTGTGCCGTCAGGCAGACTGCGCACCTCGACTATGTCGTATCCGGCCATGGCCGCGCTGGCAGGATTGGTGCCGTGTGCGGAGTCGGGCACTATCACCTTGCGACGCGCTTCGTCGCCACGCGACTCATGGTAGGCGCGTATCACCATCAGACCCGTATATTCGCCGTGAGCTCCGGCGAAGGGATTGAGCGTGAATTCGGCCATTCCTCCGACCTCGGCCAGATACTTTTCGAGCGTGCGGTAGATGCGCAGCGCGCCCTGCACGGTAGCCGCAGGCTGGGCCGGATGGAGGTCACTGACTCCGGCGCGTCCAACCATTGCCTCGTTGACTTTCGGATTGTACTTCATCGTGCACGAACCCAGAGGATAGAAGCCCGTGTCCACGCCGAAGTTATTGTTGCTTGAATTGGTATAGTGGCGCACGACCGTGGGCTCGTCCGTTTCGGGAAGTTCGGGAGCACGGCTGCGGAGGAGCGCCGACGGGAGAGCCGCTCCGGCGCTTCCGTAGTTGTAGTCGGGAAGCCCGTCGCCGCGGCGTCCGCTGTGCGAGAGTTCGAATATCAGCGGCTGGTAAAGTTTGTTGTTCATGGCTTACAGGCTTTTGACGATTGATACATAACGGTCTATATCGGCAGGCGAGCACATCTCGGTGGCAGCGATGAGCAGCGAGCTGTCCGACAGGCGCACACCTCCGAGTATGTTCTCACGGGCGAGGGCGTCGAGCACGGCGTCGGCAGTAAGAGGTGCCTTGACGTCCATGACGAACTCGTTCAGGAACGGTGCCTGGGGATAGCGGAGCGTCATCTTGCCCGTATCGGCGAGTTTTCCGGCAAGGGCGTGAGCTGCGTCGGCGCTCAGACGGTTCACCTTCTCGAGCCCCTTTGCGCCCATAAGGCTCAGATACATGGCCGCATGGAGCGTCATCATGCCCTGATTGGAGCAGATGTTCGAGGTGGCTTTCTGACGGCGTATGTGCTGCTCGCGGGCCTGAAGAGTGAGGACGAACGACCGACGGCCCTGCGCGTCTTTGGTTGCTCCGACTATTCTGCCGGGCATCTTGCGCATCAGTGCCTTGGTGCAGCAGAGATAACCCAGATAGGGGCCTCCGTAGTTAAGCGGCATACCCAGCGACTGGGCTTCACCGCAGGCTATATCGGCGCCCCATTCGCCGGGCGAACGGAGCACGCCCAGAGTCGAGGCATGACAGTTCATCACCAGCAGCGCCTTCGACGCGTGGCACATATCCGCCAGACCGGTGAAGTCCTCCACGATGCCGTAGAAGTTGGGCGACGCCACGATGACAGCCGCCACATCTTCAGCCTTGAGACCTTCGGCGACAGCTACCGGCGATGTCACTCCGCCGGGCGCATCGACCGTGTCGACGATGATTCCGGGGCCTTTGGCATAGGTTCGGAGCACGTCGACGAGGGCCGGATTGAGGGCGGCGGACACCAGTACACGATTACGGCGCCGTGCGGCAGCCACGGCCATAATCATGGCTTCGGCCGTGGCCGTGAATCCGTCGTACATCGAAGCGTTGCTCACGTCCATACCTGTGAGCGAGCACATCATACTCTGATACTCAAATATATACTGAAGCGTGCCCTGCGAGATTTCGGGCTGATAGGGCGTGTATGCCGTGGCGAACTCCGAGCGCGAGAGGATGGCCGGAATCGCTGCCGGAGTGTAGTGCCAGTAGGCGCCAGCTCCGGCGAATATCGTCATCGGGCGGTTCTGCGCGGCCAGAGCGGCGAAGTAGCGGTCAAGCTCGGGCTCGCTCATGGCGTCGGGGAGGGCATAGGGCTGCTTCATGCGCAGCTGCGTGAGCACATCGGCGTAGAGGTCGTCGAGCGACGCCGCTCCGCAGTGTGCCAGCATGCGGTCAATGTCTTCCGGCGTATGCGGAAGGTATCGGTGCGCGTTCATGGCGGCGTCAATGCTGGGTGGCACAGAAGTCGGCGTAGGCAGCCTCGTCCATCAGCTTGTCAAGTTCCGACGGGTCGCTGATTTTCACCTTCACAATCCATGCGTCGAGAGGCGCATTGTTGATCAGACGGGGATCGTCGGCAAGTTCCTCGTTCACTTCGAGGACCTCGCCCGATACGGGCGAGAAGAGGTCGGAAGCGGCCTTGCGGCTCTCGACAGCGCCGAATTCCTCGCCTGCGGTCAGTTCGTCGCCTTCTTCGGGCATGTCCACGTATGTGACTGCGCCGAGTGCCTTTGCAGCATACTCCGAGATGCCGATGTAGCCGTTTTCGCCGTCGACCTTGATGTATTCGTGAGTGGGAAGATAATAGATAGTCATAGTTTTATTTAAGGTGTTTGAGAGTTACTTATTTTTTATAATTGGGGGTGTAGAAACGTTTTTTGACCACTACGGCCGGAACGGTCTTGCGTCGGATGCGCACGCGCACTTCCGTGCCGAGGGCTCCGTAACGTGCGTCGATGAGCGCCATCGCTATGTTCTGCTTGAGCGTCAGAGAGTTGTAGCCGGTGGTGATATGTCCTATCACTTCATCGCCGTCAGGCGCGAGGACTTCGAATCCGTGACGGGCCGTGGCGCCTCCGTCGAGCCGCAGTCCGACCACTTTCTTCTTCACGCCCTCGGCTTTCTGCCGCACGAGGGCGTCGGAACCGATGAATCCTTCAGGCTTGTCGAGCTTCACGAACATGCCGAGTCCGGCCTCGACGGGGGTGATGTCGTCCGTCAGCTCGTCGCCGTAGAGCGGCAGTCCGGCCTCGAAGCGCAATGTGTCGCGACAGCCGAGTCCGCACGGCGTCACGCCGGCGTCCATCAGCTTCTTCCACATCTCCACGATGACGTCAGGAGCGGCATATATCTCGAAGCCGTCCTCACCCGTGTAGCCCGTTCGGCTCACTATGGTGCCGTCGGCGAGGGTCTTGAAGGTGTAGAACGTCAGATCGGAGCCATCGATGCCGAGCGCAGCCTTCATCACAGCCTCGCTGTCGGGCCCCTGGAGGGCAAGCTGGCCGAAGTCGGGGCAGCGGTCGGTCACAGCGGCGTCATATCCTGCTGTATTCGCACGAATCCACGCGAGGTCCTTGTCTATATTGGCCGCGTTTATCACAAGCAAATAGTCGCAGCCCGAGCGGCGGTAGATCAGCAGGTCGTCCACCACGCCGCCGTCGGGGTTGGTCATCATGCCGTAGAGGCACTGGCCGTCGTGCATGGCCGATACATCTCCCGTGAAGATATGGTTGACCGCCCGTGTGGCTTCAGGTCCCTGTATGTCGACTTCGCCCATGTGCGATACGTCGAACACTCCGCATGCCGTGCGTACCGCCTCGTGCTCCTTGTCGAGACCTTCGTACTCGATAGGCATGTCATATCCGGCGAAAGGTGCCATCAGGGCGCCGAGTCCGACGTGACACTCATGGAGGCAGGTGTGTTTGGTTTCGTTTTCCATGTATAATGTATATTATTTATTAAGGTATAGTGGTAATCATTTCATATCAGCAGCCGGAGGAGTTTCTCTCCCGTAAGTCCGGCTATGACGCGCTCCGGATGCAGAGCCGCTGTGGCCCGGGACAGAGCCTCTTCGGAGTATTCCACTGACCGCAGCGGAGCGGCCAGTTCGCCCTCGAGGTCGCCCAGCACGAAGAAGTCGCCCATGAAGACCACATTACGTATCCTGCGGGCGGCATCGAAGTAGAGCATAGCGGTAATCTGCCCAGAGCCATCGACGTACGCCGTCCGCTCTATGTCGGGACGCGGCGCGTCGGACTCGGCCGTGCGTCGGCGTCCTCTGAAGTACTCCGGGTCGCGGTAGGCCAGCGCGCGGCGCTCGATGCGTGCCACGGCATCGGCATCCACGAGGATGTCATCGCCGCGGGTCAGGAAGTCGACGGCGTACCGGCCGAATTCTTCAACAGTCATGGTCAGACCCTCGGCTTTAAGCGAGGTGACGCGCGATGCCACCGATGTCACGGACTTCGACTGCATCTTGGCTTTCGACGGAGTGATGGCACGCGCCATGCGTCCGAAGTCGATGTCGCAGAGCATTGTCCCGTGGACTATCGACCGCCCCGGCAGGGAGTAGAACGCGTTTCCGGCCACCTTGCGGTCGCCTATGACGAGGTCATTCCGGCCCGTTGCCCTTGCTTCGAAGCCGAGGGAGCCGAGCATGTAGGCAATCATGGATGTATATCGCCCGAATGTGGCCTCGACACCCGTTGAAGGCGTGATGTAGGAGAACATCCAGTTGTTCATGTCCGCGTAGACGCATCCGCCTCCGCTGCGACGGCGCACGACGTCGATGCCTTCGGCACGGCAGTAGCCGAGTGCCACTTCGGCCTCGATATCCTGATTGCGCCCGCAGATAACGGTGGGCTGCACGCGCCAGGCAAAAAAATAATCGGCCGCAGGAAGCTCCTCGGCCACCCACTCTTCCATCGCCAGATAGAACGGGAGCGGCCTGACGGCATTATCACAGAGCACCGGATGCTTCATACAGTCGAATCATTAATATATGTTTGACTCCCCAAAAGTAAGAATAAACTTTCACATTCACAAATAAAAATATGGTGAAAAATATGGGGCAAAAATTTGGCAGGGCCGTGGAAAAAGCGTAACTTTGCGGCGGAAAAAAGGTAAAAAGATATGAAAACGACATCCCGCCCCGTCAGGGAGATTTGTCCCGGTTCCCGCAGTTCAGTCGGCTCGATGGCCGACCCTAAGCGCAGCGCAATATCTCACACCTTCACCGCCACCTCTCCACTCTCCGCAGCCCACCCGACCACGCACACGCACGGCCGGGCGATTTTTTTAATGAATGTTTCGTAACTTAATTAGAAATATGTCTACATCATTACGTTTCAAAATGGTGGAGGAGGCTTTCGACCGCAAGGCTGTGCCTGTGGCTACTCCTTCAGAGCGCCCCGAGAAGTACTACGGTGAACTGGTTTTCAACCGCAGCACCATGTTCCGCTATCTTCCCAAGAGCACATACGACGCTCTTGTGGACGCTATCGAGAACAAAAAGCCCCTTGACCGCCATGTCGCCGACAGTGTTGCCGACGGTATGCGCCGATGGGCTACCGAGAACGGCGCACGCCACTACACCCACTGGTTCGCACCCCTCACCGGAGGTACGGCCGAGAAGCACGACGCCTTCATCGAGCATGACGGCAAGGGCGGCGTCATCGAGGAATTCTCAGGAAAACTCCTCGTCCAGCAGGAACCTGACGCTTCGAGCTTCCCCAACGGCGGCATCCGAAACACTTTCGAGGCCCGCGGCTACTCGGCGTGGGACATCTCCTCGCCTGCATTCATCCTTGACCAGACTCTCTGTATTCCTACAATCTTCATATCATACACCGGCGAATCCCTCGACTACAAGACTCCGCTGCTGAAGTCGCTCAACGCAGTCGACAAGGCCGCCACCGCCGTGGCACGCTACTTCAACCCCGAGGTGAAACACTGCATCACCTATCTCGGATGGGAGCAGGAGTACTTCCTCGTGGACGAGTCGCTCTACAGCGCACGCCCCGACCTCGTGCTCACAGGCCGTACCCTCATGGGACATGAAAGCGCCAAGAACCAGCAGCTCGAAGACCACTACTTCGGCGCCATCCCCTCGCGCGTGGAAGCATTCATGCTCGACCTCGAAATCCGCTGCCACCGTCTGGGCATACCCGTAAAAACCCGTCACAACGAGGTGGCTCCCAACCAGTTCGAGTGCGCTCCCATATTCGAGGAAGCAAACCTTGCCAATGACCATAACCTCCTTCTCATGAGCGTGATGAGCGAAGTGGCACGCAAGCACAACTTCCGCGTCCTCTTCCACGAAAAACCTTTCGCCGGAATCAACGGTTCGGGCAAGCACAACAACTGGAGCATAGGCACCGATACGGGCGAGCTTCTCTTCGGTCCGGGCCGCACTCCGAAAGACAATCTCCGCTTCATCACCTTCATAGCCAACGTAATGGCTGCAGTACACCGTCACAACGGTCTGCTCAAGGCTTCCATCATGTCGGCAACCAACGCCCATCGTCTCGGCGCCAACGAAGCACCTCCTGCCATCATCTCGATATTCACCGGCAGCCAGCTGGCAGCCATCCTTGAGAAACTCGAGAACAGCATCGACGCCGACCTCTCCGATCTCAAGAAGCGCTCGGAGTACTCGCTCGGTCTGGCTCAGATTCCCGAGATCATGCTCGACAATACTGACCGCAACCGTACGTCGCCTTTCGCCTTCACCGGCAACCGCTTCGAATTCCGCGCCGTAGGCTCGTCGGCCAACTGCGCATCGGCCCTGCTGGTGCTCAACGCCGCCGTGGCCGAGCAGCTCGAGAACTTCCGCGCCAAGGTCGACGCTGCCGTAGAAGCCGGCAGACCTCTGACTGAAGCCATCGTCGACGAGGTGCGCAACGTCATCCGCGAGTCGAAAGCCATCCATTTCGACGGCAACGGCTACAGCGACGAGTGGAAAGCCGAGGCAGCACGCCGCGGCCTGGACTGCGAGACATCGGCGCCCCTCATCTTCGACGCCTATCTCTCGGACAGTTCGGTGAAGATGTTCGAAAGCACCGGAGTGCTCTCGCGTCCCGAACTCGAGGCACGCAACGAAGTCAAGTGGGAGATGTACACAAAGAAGATTCAGATTGAGGCACGCGTTCTGGGCGACCTGGCACTGAACCACATCATCCCCGTGGCCACACGCTACCAGTCGATGCTCGTGGACAACATGGTCAAGCTCCGCGACCTCCTCGGCGACGACACCGAAGGCCTCGCTTCTCAGGACCTCGACACCATCAAGCAGATGTCGCGCCACATGAGCATCATAAAGAGCGAGGTGGCTCGCATGGTCGAGAACCGCAAGAAAGCCAACGCCATCACCAACGAACGCTCCAAGGCCATAGCATACCACGACACCGTCGTGCCCTGCATGGAGACCATCCGCTACAACATCGACAAGCTCGAACTCATGGTCGACAACGAAATGTGGCCCCTTCCCAAATACCGCGAACTCCTTTTTATCCGATAAATGGAGACACTCAAGCATGAATGTGGCGTGGCGATGATTCGCCTACTCAAGCCGCTTTCGTACTTCAAGCAGCGATACGGCAGCTACTCCTACGCCCTGGACCGTCTGTACCTCCTCATGGAGAAACAGCACAACCGGGGTCAGGAGGCTGCCGGCATCGGCGTCATCAAGCTCAACGCGCTGCCCGGCTACGAATACGCCTACCGTCAGCGCGCCCTCGGCGCGGGAGCCATCGACGAGATTTTCGCCGAGGTGGGGCGCAAGCTCCCTCAGAAACTCAATTCGCTCGACGCGCGCGAGGTCGAGGCTTACGCGCCTTTCGTCGGCGAAATCTACATGGGCCATCTCCGGTACAGCACCACCGGCCGAAGCGGCATGGAGTACACCCACCCCTTCCTGCGGCGCAACAACTGGCGCTCGCGCGCCCTGCTGCTCTGCGGCAACTTCAACATGACCAACGTCGACGAGATTTTCAACCGCGTCGTGGCCTCGGGACAGCATCCGCGCATCTACAGCGACACCGTCCTGCTTCTCGAGCAGCTCGGCAACGCCCTTGACAAGGAGAACCACCGCGTGTACCGTCAGTACCGCGACACTCTTCAGGATCCAGAACTGGCCCGTCAGATTGAACTCGAAATCAATATGGCGAATGTGCTCGAAGGTGCCGCCCCGGCGTGGGACGGCGGTTACGTCATCTGCGGTGCCACCGGCTCGGGGTCGACCTTCGCGCTGCGCGACCCGCGCGGCATCCGTCCGGCTTTCTACTACTGTAACGACGAGATAGCCGTGGTGGCATCCGAGCGGCCTGTCATACAGACGGTGTTCGACGTCCCCATCAGCCAGGTCCACGAGCTGCAGCCCGGCTGCGCCGTGCTCACCGACCGGGCCGGAAACGTCGATATCCGCCGCATACTTCCCGAGATATCAAATCAGCGCTGCTCCTTCGAGCGCGTCTACTTCTCGCGCGGCAGCGACGCCGACATCTATCGCGAGCGCAAGGCTCTCGGTGCCAACATCGTGCCCGAACTGTGCTCCATGATAGAGGACCGCTTCGACACGACGGTGTTCTCCTTCATCCCCAATACCGCCGAAGTAGCTTTCATCGGTATGGTCGAGGAGCTCAACCGCCGCCTCGACTCGCGCCGAAAGGATGAAATCACCGAACTGTCGGCCTCCGGTGCGCTCACACCGGGACGCATAGAGGAGATACTGCGCCGCAAAATCCGCATCGAGAAGATAGCCATCAAGGACATCAAACTGCGCACCTTCATCGCTGAGGGCACCTCGCGCAACGACCTGGCCACGCACGTCTACGACGTCACTTACGGCTGTGCGCGCCCCGGCGTGGACACACTGGTGGTCATCGACGACAGCATAGTGCGCGGCACCACTCTGCGCCAGTCCATCCTCCGCATACTCGACCGCCTCGGTCCGAAGCGCATCATCGTCGTGTCGTCGTCGCCTCAGGTGCGCTACCCCGATTACTACGGCATCGACATGCCCAATCTCGACGAACTCGCGGCATTCCGCGCCATGATAGCACTGCTTGAGGAGGACGGCCGCCAGAGCCTTATCGACGAGGTTTATCGCGACGCCCTGCGCAATGCCGACCTTCCGGCAGCCGAGCAGGTCAACGTGGTCAAGCGTCTGTACGACTGCTACACCGACCGCGAGATTGCCGCGAAGATGGCGCGTATGCTCCGTCCGGACGAAATCAACGCCCGTGTAGACATCCTCTTCCAGAGCCTCGACGGACTCCATGCGGCCGTACCGTCGTCGCCCGGCGACTGGTATTTCAGCGGCAACTATCCCACTCCCGGCGGCACGCGGCTCGTCAACCGCGCGTTCATCGACTACTACGAGCGCTGCCGCTCGGTGAGATATAATCCTATGAATTAATCAGACTTACATCCATGAAAAACAGATTCCTTATTTTGACTGCTGCTTGCGGCATGAGCGCGACAGCTCTGCTTGCGTCCAACCCCGTGCTTCCGGGGTATCATGCCGATCCCGAGATTCTCTACTCGGAGAACACCGGAAAGTACTACATCTACTCCACCACCGACGGCGAGCCGGGGTGGGGCGGATGGTACTTCACCATCTTCTCATCCTCCGACCTCAAGGAGTGGAAAGAGGAGGGCATAGCACTCGACCTCAAGTCCGACGCCGTCCCCTGGGCCAACGGCAACGCATGGGCGCCCTGCATCGAGGAGAAAAAGATTGACGGCAAGTACCGCTATTTTTTCTATTACAGCGGTAATCCGGTCGACGACAGCGGCAAGCAGATAGGTCTGGCCATAGCGGACTCGCCCACAGGACCGTTCAGGGACCTCGGGCATCCGATAATCACAGAGTCGCCGGCAGGATGCGGCCAGCAGATTGACGTGGACGTGTTCACTGACCCAGTGTCAGGCAAGTCCTATCTCTACTGGGGCAACGGCTACATGGCCGGAGCCGAACTCAACGACGACATGAAGTCGGTCAAGGACGCTACCGTCACAGTGATGACTCCTCAGGGAGGCACCCTTGCCGACTACGCCTACCGCGAAGCTCCCTACGTGTTCTACCGCGACGGCCTGTACTACTTCATGTGGTCGGTCGACGACACTGGTTCGCCCAACTACCACGTGGCCTACGGCACATCGCGTTCGCCCCTTGGGCCGATTGAAGTCGCCGCCGAGCCGGTTGTTCTCATCCAGCGTCCGGACAAAGGCATCTACGGTCCGGCTCACAATTCGGTACTTCGTCTGCCCGGCACAGACCGGTGGATTATCGTCTATCACTCGATTGACCCCGAATACCTGTCCGACCATCCCGGCATACACCGTCAGGTCTGCATCGATGAGCTGCATTTCGGCAAAGACGGGCGCATCCTCCCCGTCGAGCCCACCCGTTGACAAAACAAAATCGGCATTTTCGGCGTTCTATCACTCGCAGACAGCCTTCAGAAGAGGCCGTCAAAAAGCGAAATAAGCATAAAAAACGCTGAGAAAGTTGATTAATACAATAATTAATACTAATTTTGCACTTCGGTTGAGGCATCGAACCGCCTCAGCACGCGTTTTAACGAAATAATTCAATAACAGAAATAGACCCCAAATGGACGTAACACTCGAAAAGACGAACGACCTCGAAGGTTATATCGTCGTACGGATTACAGAATCCGATTACGCCGACCGCGTGAAGAAAGAACTCAAGGAAATAGGCCAGACCCGTCAGATTCCCGGTTTCCGCAAAGGACACGTTGACATGGCCACCCTCCGCAAGCGCTTCGGCAACGACGTCAAAGCTCATGTGCTCAACGAAATCACCGCAGATGCCTGCCTGAAATATGTAGAGGACAACAAACTCGACCTTCTCGGCCGTCCTCTTCCCGTGGCTGACGAAGCCATCGACCTCGTGAAGACCGACTACGAATTCCGCTTCGAAGTAGGCTTCGCTCCCGAACTCAACATCGACTTCGCCAACACCACTCTTCCCTTCTATAACATCGCTGTCAGCGAAGACATGATCAACGAGCAGGACAAGAACCTCCGCCAGCAGGCCGGCACTCAGGAACCCGCTCAGGAATATGCCGAACGCGCTCTCGTCAAGGGCACCATCATGCAGCTCAACGAGGACGGCACCATCAAGGAAGGCGAAGACGCTATCCAGGTGAACGACGGCATCCTCGCTCCGTTCCTCTTCAAGTCGGAAGAAGAAGCAAAGAAATTCGAAGGCACGAAGGTGGGCGACAAAGTCGTGTTCAACCCCTTCAATACCTGCGAAGGCAACGAAGCCGAACTCGCTTCCATGCTCCACATCGACCGCGACAAAGTGGAGAACGCCCGCGGCAACTTCGAAATCAGCATCGCCGAATTCATCGTCAACAAGCCTGCCGAACTCGGTGAGGAATTCTACAACAAGGTGTTCGGTGCCGACAAGGTACACAACGAAGAAGAGTACCGCAAGGCTATCTCCGAGATGATTGCACAGGCCCTCCAGCCCAACAGCAACTCGCTCTTCACACGCAACGCCGAAGACTACCTCATGGAGACCTACGGCGCAGGCATGGCTCTCCCCCTTGCCTTCCTCCGCAAATTCATGCTCCGCAGCAACAGCGAGATCAAGGAAGAAGACATCGACGGCATCGTAGAGCGCAACATCCCCGGCATCAAGTGGGAAATCATCGAGAACAAGGCCGCAGAGCAGCTCGAAGTCAAGATTTCCGAAGACGATGTCAAGGCAGCAGCCCGCATGTTCGGCATGCAGCAGCTCCAGCAGTACGGCATGGCTCACATGGCCGACCAGATGCTTGACTACTTCGTCGAGAATATGCTCAAGGACGAACAGCAGCGCCGTCAGCTCGTGCACACTGCATTCAACAACAAGCTCTTCCAGTCCATCCACAACGCCGTGAAACTCGACGAGAAGACTGTTTCGCTCGACGAATTCCGCACCATCGTAGATGCCCTCAACAACGCATCCGGTGCTTCGGTAGCAGCAGAAGAGACTCCTGCAGAATAAAAATTTTCCATAGCCCCGTAGTCTTCCTGCGGGAGACTGCAATATTCAGCGTCCACGCGCTCCCTACGGAGAGCATGGACGCTGTTTTCTTGCATATATGCGTCATTTTTACTAACTTCGCACATATCAATTCCCACATGATGAATATGAAAAGATATCAGCTCTTAGGCATGTCCGTTATGCTGGCCTTGGCAGCCGGCTGTGCCGACATGGCCGCGCAGAATCCCAAACGCGAATTCCGCGGTGCATGGATGCACACCGTCTATCAGGAGCAGTACAAGCGCCAGAGCACGGCCGCCAACAAGGATTATCTCTGCCGTCAGCTCGACAGCCTCAAAGCTATGGGCATCAATGCCGTCATCTTTCAGGTGCGCCCGCAGGCCGACGCTTTCTACGACAGCCGTCTCGAGCCGTGGAGCTGCTTTCTTACCGACGGAGGAAAGGCTCCCGTGCCATATTGGGATCCGCTCGAATTCATGATCAGCCAGTGCCACAAGCGCGGCATGGAGCTGCATGCGTGGCTCAACCCCTACCGCGTGACATCCAATACGAAGCAGATAGCGGCCCTGCCGAAAGGCCACATCTACCGTTCGCATCCCGAGCGCTTCGTGCGCTACGGCGGCAAGCTATACTTCGACCCTGGTATTCCGGAAAACCGCGAGTTCATCGGCAAAGTTGTCGACGATATACTTGCGCGCTATGATGTCGACGGAATTCATTTCGACGATTATTTCTACCCCTATCCCATCGCCGGCAAGCCCTTTCCCGACGACAAGTCCTATGCCCGATACGGCAAAAACATGGATCGAGGCGACTGGCGCCGTCATAATGTGGACCTTCTCATCGAAGACATCCACAGACGCATCGCGGCCAAGAAACCGTGGGTGCGCTTCGGCATCAGCCCCTTCGGCATTTACCGCAACAAATCGACCGATCCGTGCGGCAGCGACACAAAAGGCCTTGAGAACTATGACGCCCTGTACGCCGATGTGCTCAAGTGGGAGCGCGAAGGCTGGATTGACTATCTGCTGCCGCAGCTGTACTGGGAACTCGAGCACAAATCGGCCTCCTATCTCACTCTGATAGACTGGTGGAATGAGAACGCCGGACATTCGCGCCACCTCTATATAGGGCAGGATGTGGCACGGACGATGACCAAACCTGACATCGCGCCGTCGGCCAATCCCACCCAGCTGGCTCACAAGGTACAGCTCACGCGACAGTGCGGCAACATCACCGGCAACTGCTGGTGGCCGGCCTACGAACTGGTGCGTAACAAAGGCGGCATAGCCGATTCACTCACCGCAGAATATCAGCGGACACCCGCGCTCGTGCCGTCCTATCCCTGGATATCCGACAGTCAGCCCGACGCAGTGAGCGACATCCGTCCTTCGGGCGACAGATCTTTCACATGGAAGGCACCTGAAGCGCCCCGCAGCAAGTCGACCGACGTAGTGCGCTACTGCATCTATCGCTTCGAGAGCCGGCGTGACATCGACATCGAGAATCCCGAAGCGCTCGTAGACGTCGTGGCCGAATGCAGCTATTCCGTGTCGTGCCCCGGCATCTATGTCGTCACGGCGCTCGACCGCGTGAACAATGAGTCAGCGCCGTCAGCCCCTGTCGTAATCCAGTGACCTTGCGATGATTTCGGTAATAGTTCCCGTACATAACACCGCAGCCTACCTGCAGGAGTGCATCGACAGCATACTCGCGCAAGCCGGCGTCGCACTCGAGCTTATACTCATTGACGATGGCTCGACCGACGGCTCAACCGGGATATGCCGCCGTGCCGCCGAAGGCTCGCCGGCTACGGTGCGCTACATACGGGAGGGTGGAGCAGGGGTCTCTCATGCCCGCAACCGGGGTATAGCGGAGGCCCGTGGCGAGTACATAGCGTTTGTTGATTCCGACGACATGCTTCTGCCCGGCGCGCTTGAATCGCTTCAGCGCATACTCCTGACGAATGACAACTGCGACATCGCAGTGGGGCAGTTCACACAGGATATGCGCGGCGCTTCACACCGTGGACCGACGGCTATATACGACGCAGAAGAGGCCGTCATCCGTACGCTGTACCGCAACCGCGCCTTCCATGAATCAGCGTGGGCCAAACTGTACCGCAGGGACATCTTCGCTCACGAAAACCTCTTCGCGGAAGGACGCCGCTACGAGGACCTTGAGGCATGCCCGCGGTTCTACAGCCGTTCCCGCAAAATTGCCGTCACGGATTCGACAGTCTACTTTTACCGCCCGAATCCGTCGAGTTTCATCAACAACTGGTCGGAAGACCGCCTCGATGCGCTGTGGGCCACGGGGCAGATACAGAGTTTCGTGGAACGCCGTTTTCCTAAAGCCGAGGCAGCAGCCCGCAGCCGTCGGTTCAGTTCTCTCTTCAACATCTTCAATCTATGTGTCGGCACAATGAAGAAAAGACCCGGCTGTGACCGGGCCTTTATGAATGAGACCGCCGACAGATGCTGGCAGGAAATCGTGACACTGAGAGCTGCCGTCATCCGCGACGGAAATGTGATGCTGAAGAACCGTCTGGCCGCTCTGGCATCCTACGCGGGACAGGGATTCATGCGCCGTCTGTCATCGGCGGTCATGCGGTAGCGCCCGTCACTGCATGATGGCTGAAGGAGCGTTGTCGTGCGTCTCCGTCTCGTTGCCATGACGGACCTTCTTTCCGTAGCTGACGGTGTAGGTGACAGAGATATTCAGACTCGAATGCGCCGACGGATTGAAGTACCGGACTGTCTCGCAGAAAAGCGGCGACTGCCTGTGCCACGTCTCCGAACGCCATCCCCGGTTGAAGATATTTTTGGCCGACAGACTGATGGTCCACTTGCCGTTGCCCCAGCCGGCCGAGAGCATGTGGAAACTGCGGCCGTGAATGACGATGTTCGAGTTTCCGGTCAGATTGCGCACAGGATTGCCCCACGACGCAAGTATATTGAATGACTTCCAGTAGTAGATGGCCTGCAGTTGCACTCTTACGGGATGGTTCGAAGCCCGCTCCGGTGAACGCGGAGAATGAGTACTTCTTCGTCTGAAAGCGATACCGTATGTTTCCCGAGGCAAAGGTCACGCCGTACGAATCTTTTATGTTGTCGGTTCCGGAATATACGAGCCTGTTATGGTTCTGTCCGGCGACAAGGGATATCGAAAACTGATGCTTCTGCCGCACAACCGCTCGGCCGCTTGCTCGGATGCTCCAGTGGTATCTATCTAAACCACGGCACACGAGATTTCCTAACCTTGAAAACAAAAAAATGCATCAATCGGGTAGCTTCACTGAAATCTGATAATTCGGGATTCCGTTAGAAAGAGGGCGGTTCAACGCACGTCTATTTATCATAACACAGATTATGAGGCAAAAGGATTATTGAAAAATCGGAATTGGAAATTGGGATAAAGAAACGGGATATCTCCCCGGATTGTGAATCGGCTATTAAAGCCATCTCCACAATCCGGGGAAGTACCGTGCGAGACGCACGAATCGTAATCGACAGGAGCCATCCGCAGCATCTTCAGTGAGCGACGAATCGTTCAAAGCTACCGTCGTTATAGAGTACTATGATAGATGAAATCTCCTTCCTGGTCTGCGGATGGGCCAACGAACCTGTACGGGCTACATCAATCGCCCGCTTGGCGGCCAATACCTGCTCGAAGGTCTCGTGATGTCCCTGTGACGGCTCCGGAGGGTCTTGGGCGGCAGCTGTATCGTTTATACTCATAGTATCGCCTGAATCAATAGAGCCGTCCACGTCGTCAGATATTTCTTGCGTATCAGACAGTTCCTCCGGAAAGTCGTTGGTCATCGAGCCTTGGCCGAACAGAAGCCACAGGATGTCAAGCGAAGGAAAATTCTCGTAGAGCTTGGAGAGAATCTGATTATTTATTGACTTGCTTCTTCCATGAAGCAATTGTGACAAGGTAGGCCTCGAAATCATGGCTTTGTCAGCAAATTGAGTGCTTGAAAGCCCTGTCGAGGCAATGAATTGCTTAAGTCGTTGAATTACAGGCGTATCCTGAGCTTCTGCCATAGTGTAGAATTCTAAATTTTACAACTGCAAATTTAAATAGAATTATTTAATTATCCAAATTTAAATTCTTTAATTTGAAATTCTCAAACTTAAACCATTTACAAATATAAATTACATTCTGCAATTCAAAATCGTAAATTCCTTGTAGCACAGTCTATTAGCTATCGGCGCCCATCTATACTATCAGTTCAACTTCGTCGGCGTAGTATACTGCATCATAACGATAGCGTTGCTGCAACTTTAGATGTTACAACAGCGCCACAAATATGCCGAATTATTAAATTTTCACTTTAGTAATACATCGCACCATGCTAATAATCAGATAGGTGTCGTATTTGTTAATTTGTGAAAATGCCGAATTTCCGCCTTAAAATCAGCTCCATTCGTTTTGTAAATCGCATTTTGCAAAATTTAAACAAAGAGGGCGGCGAATTTAAAATCGCACCGCCCTACCCTATTCAGATATTTACTTACACAGCCCGGATGTTAAGAATCTACGAACATTTTGTTTATAATGCTAAATGATTTTGTAAACACAGGCATGCGACATGCCTGATTTACAAAATCACCAATTTTACACGTTCAATTCTGTTAAATTCCAAGCCGATGGAGAGAGGCTTCTGTAAATATAACAACCTCAGAGGCTCAAAAGTTGCACGTACCGTGCCATTCAATTTTGAATTTCAACAGTTTAGGCCCGACAAATACCTCAATTAGCCATGCACTCCCGGCTGTTCAAATAGATAAATGAAAAAGAAAAAGAGGTGCTCTCACGAGTACCTCCCTTTCCATTCATCACATTATGCTTAAATTAAGTGCTTTCAGGTTTTCAGAATCGGCCTTCGACTATTTCCCAGTCAACGATGTCCCACAATCTTGCCAGGGCATCGGCTCGACGATTTTTATAGTCGAGGTAGTAGGCGTGCTCCCAGACGTCGAATGTCAGGAGCGGAGTGAGACCATCCGTAAGAGGATTACCGGCATTCGGACCTTGGGTGATAAGGAGCTTGCCTTTTTCATCTCGAGACAGCCACACCCAGCCTGATCCGAAGAGACCCACGCCTGCTTCGACAAATGCTTCTTTAAACTTTTCGAAAGAACCGAAATCGCGGTCGATGGCCTTTCGGAGTTGACCGGTCGGTTCACGTCGGCCATCGGGGGAGAACGTAAAGAAATAGAAGATATGATTCCACGCCTGCGACGCGTTGTTGAACAGAGCGCCTGAGGAATGGGTGATGATGTCTTCAAGTTCTTCGTCTTCGTATTCGGTACCCTTGATGAGACGGTTGAGATTATCGATGTAAGCTTTTTCGTGCTTGCCGTAGTGATAGTCTACCGTTTCCTTGCTGATGGCCGGTTCAAGGGCATCGTGTTCGTAAGGCAATTGTGGTTGTTCGTAAGTCATATTTCTTTATCCTTTTTAAGTTGATTTATCTCTTAAACGCATCTGTGTGGTCTATAGTTCAATTTTTCTCGCCTTTTGACTTTTTTATAACAACGTTAAAAAAATAATCCGTATCTTTGAGCAATTAATTATACCAAAAACACACAACAGATGAAGCGAGCCTTGTTCATATTAGTCATTGCAGCACTGCTGACAAGCTGCCACAGTCACCGCAAGGCTGCTGAAAAAGCTCCCCGGGAAACGTACGTGCCTGCGGTCGAACATCCCGGGAGCAATCCTCCGGCTGCCGTGCCAAAGGGAAACCGCGATGATCTGGTCAAGGAGGCCCGCAAGTGGATAGGCACACGATACAAGTACGGCGGTGAGAGCCGCAAAGGTGTCGACTGCTCCGGGCTCGTCATGAGCGTATACCGCGACCGTGCCGGCATAAAACTACCCCGCAATTCTGCCGAGCAGCAGGTGTTCTGCACGCCGCTGAAACGCGAGCAGCTTCTGGCCGCTGATCTGGTGTTCTTCACCACCTCGCGCAAGGGCCGCGTGTCGCATGTCGGCCTTTACATAGGCGAAGGGCGCTTCATACACTCCTCCACCTCGAAGGGCGTCATCATAAGCAGTCTTGACGAGGACTACTACCGGAGGCACTATCACTCGGCCGGACGCGTGCCGGGCATGGCAGAACAGAAGGAATCGAAAAAACGGCATAAGGACGGCTCAGGTGCGAAAAAGGACAAGACTTCGAAGTCCGAAAAGAACCGTCCGCCGCAAAACTCCGCCGAAATTCCGCTGGAACGCCTCTCCGAAGTATTGAAATCAGGAGTGACCGACAGTACGGCAGCCGCACCCGTGCCTGAAACATCGCCTGAGAGCGTCAGAAACGACTCTATACGCGACGAAGTACGCCGGGCTATGGAAAATCTTCCAGGTGACCGTGCCTGTACGTCTCGGAAAGCGCAAAAAAAGACTGCGTATTCTCTCGTCGGCCGATGCCGCTCCGGAGAACACGCAGTCCTTATATTACCGTCGCCGATTATCTGGCGAGAATGAGTGCCGAAACGGGAGCTACCTCCAGTTTGCCTCCCTTGACCGTATCGAGACCGTCGGGGTCAAGCTGACCGTCGCGGGCTATGACTGTCCATGTGCCTTTGGGGACCGATGCCGTATAGGGCGTGTCGGCGCCGTTGAAGATGAGTTTTATTTCGCGCCACTCGTCGCCATTGGCATTGTTGCGGATGGTATATGACACGACGTTGGGGACCTTCACCTTGTCGAACACTATGTTGCGCGCGATGTCCTCGGCCGTGGTCATGCGGAAGGCCGGATGCTCGCGGCGCAGCTTGATCAGATTGCGGTAGTACCCGAACTGCTCCGCGTTGCGGCTCTTGAGACTCCAGTCGATGGCGTTGATCGAATCGGGCGACTTGTAGGAGTTATGGACGCCTTTCTTGTCGCGGAACACTTCCTCTCCGGCAAACATGAAGGGCGTGCCCTGCGATGTGAACACGATGGTCTGAGCCAGGCGTGCGGCACGCTGACGGTCGGCCTCGGTCGAGCCGGTCATTGACTTGGCGAGTTTGTCAGTGAGAGTCAGGTCGTCGTGGCACGACACGTAGTTGATGATCTGCGTAGGCGCGGCGGCATAGGCGAACTTGGAATTATTGCCCTTGCTGTAATCGACCTGCGGATGTGCCGTCGATGCCACGATACCGATTTTGACGGTTTCTTCATTCCCTGGCTTGCCGGTGGCGAATCCGCGGTCAGCGGCGTTGCTGTAGTGTCCCTTGATGGCGTCGCGGATATCGTCGGAGAATACGGCTATGCCTTTCATCTTCGACACGTTCTCCTTGAGAGCGCGGCGTTCGACAGGCAGTGGCGAATCTCCGGCCGTCCAGCCTTCTCCGTAGACAAAAATCGACGGATTGATTTTCTTGAGTTCTTCGGCCACGCGGTTCATGGTCTCGGTGTCGTGGATGGCCATGAGGTCGAAGCGGAAGCCGTCGATATGATATTCGTCGGCCCAGTACTTGACCGAGTTGACGATGAAGTTGCGCATCTGCTCACGCTCGGAGGCCGTCTCGTTTCCGCAGCCCGATGCGTCGGAGTACGAGCCGTCGGCACGGTGACGGTAGTAGTAACCGGGAGCCGTAAGCGAGAAATTTGAGTCGTCGTTATTCGCCGTATGGTTGTAGACCACGTCCATCACCACGCCGATTCCTGCATCATGGAGAGCCTTGATCATCTCCTTCATCTCCTTGATGCGTGCCGAGGGATTGGCAGGATCGGTCGAATACGAGCCTTCAGGGAGGTTATAGTTGAAGGGGTCGTATCCCCAGTTGTACTGCGGAATCTGAAGATTCTCCTCATCCACCGAATTGTAGTCGTACGACGGAAGGATGTGCACGTGAGTCACGCCGAGTTCATTGAGATGGCCGATGCCGGTCTTCAGACCTTCGGGCGACTTGGTCTCGGGTTCGGTGAGGGCGAGAAATTTGCCCTTGTGAACGATTCCCGACGACGGATGTCCGGAGAAATCGCGATGGTGCATCTCATAGATGACAGCATCGGTGATGTTGTCGATTTTCGGACCGTGATCCTTGTCCCATCCTTCGGGATCGGTGGTGTCGAGATCTATCACCGCCGCGCGCATACCGTTGGTTCCGGCAGCCTTGGCCCATACGCCGGGCGTCTCGGCCAACTCACGGCCATTGACAGTGACGTTGAAGGTGTAGAACTTTCCGTACAGTTTCTCAGGCACCGACGCGCGCCAAAGCCCGTCCTTGTCGCGTGTCATGGTCAGCGTCCGGACGGGGGCGGTGTTGCGGTCGGTCGCATAGATGTTCACTTTCACGGCTTCGGCCTTCGGCGACCAGAGGGCGAAGTGTGTGCCGCTGTTGTCGACCTTGAGTTCGAGGTCGTCGCCCTGATACGAGGGCCAGTTTTCATACGAGCTTTCCATGGTGGTCTGTGCTCTGAGGCCCGGAGAGAACAGCGATGCCGCTATAAGGGCCGCAGCCAAACAAAGTTTCTTTTGCATTTGTAATTCTGATTGTAAGTATGATGATAATAGTCAGTGTGTCGGTGTGATGCCTTCATCGCGCAGGAACGGCGCCGTGGGCGAATCCGTAGCGGCGACCTTCTCGGGAGTGCCGCTGGCGATGATGCGGCCGCCTCCGGAGCCTCCGTCCGGACCCATATCGACGAGATAGTCGGCCATGCGGATGATGTCGAGATTGTGCTCTATGACAAGGACCGTGTTGCCGCGGTCGACGAGCCGCTCCAGGATGCCGAGCAGTGTGCGTATGTCATCAAAGTGAAGGCCTGTGGTGGGCTCGTCGAGGATGAAGAGAGTCTTGCCCGTATCGCGGCGCGCGAGCTCGGTGGCGAGTTTCACGCGCTGGTTCTCGCCGCCCGACAGCGTCGACGACGGCTGTCCGAGTTTGATGTATCCAAGTCCGATGTCCTGAAGCACCTTGATTTTGCGGTATATCGACGGAACATTGGCGAAGAACTCGACTGCCTGATTGATGGTCATGTCGAGCACATCGGCTATCGACTTGCCCTTGAAGCGCACTTCGAGGGTCTCGCGGTTATAGCGCTTGCCATGACACTCCTCGCATGGGATGAGCACATCTGGCAGGAAGTTCATTTCTATAGTCTTGTAGCCGTTGCCCTTGCACACCTCGCAACGTCCGCCGGCGGTGTTGAAGGAGAAGCGGCCGGGCTTGTATCCGCGGATTTTGGCTTCCGGCAGGCTCACGAAGAGGTTGCGGATGTCCGTGAATACTCCCGTGTACGTGGCCGGGTTGGAGCGCGGCGTGCGGCCCAGAGGCGACTGGTCGACGGTGACCACCTTGTCGATGTTCTCGAGGCCCTCGATGGCCCGGTACGGCAACGGCTCGGTATTGCTGCGGTAGAAATGCTGCGAGAGTATGGGCTGGAGCGTACCATTGACGAGCGACGACTTGCCGCTGCCCGACACGCCGGCCACTACGGTCAGCGTTCCCAGCGGCAGCTCGAAGTCGACCTCCTTCAGGTTGTGTCCCGTGGCACCGCGCACCACGAGCTTCTTGCCGTTGCCTTTACGGCGCATCTCGGGCGTACTGATGGCCTCGGTGCCGTTTAGGTATCGTGCCGTCACGGTGTCGGTGCGGAGCATCTCCTCCGGAGTACCCTGGAAGACTACCCTGCCACCCTTGCGGCCTGCGCCGGGACCGATGTCTATGATGTAGTCGGCCTTGAGCATTATGTCCTTGTCGTGCTCGACCACCACCACGGTGTTCGATGCATCGCGCAGACGCTCGAGCGAGGAGATGAGACGGTGGTTGTCGCGCTGGTGGAGTCCTATCGAAGGCTCGTCGAGGATATAGAGGACATTGACAAGTTCCGAACCAAGCTGTGTGGCGAGCCTGATGCGCTGGCTCTCGCCGCCCGACAGAGTCGCAGAATTGCGGTTGAGCTGGAGATAGTCGAGTCCGACATCCACGAGGAAGTGAAGCCTTACGGCGATTTCCTTGATGATTTCGGCAGCTATGCGGCGGTCGCGGTCATCGAGCCGGTCACTGACCGCGTCGGCCCAATGCGAGAGCTGCGCGATGTCGAGCGACGACAGCTCGGATATGTTCTTGCCGTCGACGAAGAAATGCAGCGCCTCGCGGTTGAGACGGGCGCCATTGCACTCCGGGCACGTGCACCGGGTGAAAAACTGGCCGGACCACTTGCGGGCCTGATAGCCGGCATCTTCCTCGGTCATGGTCTCTATCGACTTTATGATACCGTCGAAACTGCGGAAATAATCCGAAGCCGACACCGTCGACCCTTCGAGATGCGGCACGGAAGGCGTGCCATTGAATATATCGTCGACAACTTCATCACTGAGATCCTTGAACGGAGTCTTGAGCGTGAATCCGGCAGCCTCGAGTATGGCCCGTATCTGCATGAATATCACGTTGTCGCGGTACTTGCCGAGCGGCACAATGGCTCCGGCATGTATCGACAGATTCTCGTCGGGCACTATCTTGGCTCGGTCGATGATGTTGACGTATCCGAGACCCTTGCATCGCGGACATGCGCCCTGCGGCGAATTGAAGGAGAAATTGTGGGGTGCCGGATCGTGGTATGATATGCCCGTGGCCGGATCCATCAGTTCCTGACTGTAGTAAGCCACCTCATCGGCCTCGACATCGTAGACCATCAGTTCCTTGTCACCTTGCACGAGGGCGGTCTCGACCGAGGCCAGCAGACGCTCGCCGTCCTTGACGTTCACCTTCAGGCGGTCTATGACGAGTTCGACGTTGTGCTGGCGGTAGCGGTCGAGTTTCATGCCGCGGCTTATCTCCCTGAGCTGTCCGTCAACGCGCACGTTCAGGTAGCCCTTCTTGACGAGATTCTCGAAGAGTTCCTTGTAGTGGCCCTTGCGGTTCTTCACAAGCGGCGCGAGTATGTATATTTTCCGGCCGTCGTATTTCTCCTGAATCAGACTGACAATCTTCTCGTCCGTATACTTCACCATCTCCTGCCCCGACAGATAGCTCCGGGCTTTGCCGATGCGTGCATAGAGCAGACGCAGGAAGTCGTAGATTTCCGTAGTCGTTCCGATGGTGCTTCGGGGATTGCGGTTGATAGTCTTCTGCTCGATGGCGATGACCGGGCAAAGGCCCGTGATGCTGTCGACATCGGGTCGCTCGAGATTGCCGAGCATATTGCGCGCATAGGCCGAGAAGGTCTCGATATAGCGTCGCTGCCCTTCGGCGAAGATGGTGTCGAAAGCCAGCGACGACTTGCCCGACCCCGAGAGGCCGGTGATGACAGTCAGACTGTCGTGAGGAATCTCCACGTCGATGTCGCGGAGATTGTTCACGCGCGCACCGGTGACGACGATGCGTCCCGAAGTGCCGTCGTCGGCTATGTGCTCCGCGGTATTCACTTGCTTATCCATTCGCCGTTATAGGTTTTGAATCCGGCCTTGCTGCGGCTGAGCGACTCCGGCTTAGGGATGCGCACCTTGTAGGTCTTGCCGGTCTTGTTGGTAAGTTTCAGCGAGCGTATCCAGGGATTGGCATCGCGAAGCTGCGCATAGGTCGTGCCGTGCTCGGCAGCCCAGTCGGCCCACGACTCTACGGGTCCGCTGACGTCGGCCGTCGTATATTCACGGGGCTGATACAGCTGGTCGGCACGCAGCTTGTAGCCATATGCGCCGGGATTCTCGAGCACGGCTTTCATCGCCATGACACGGTAGGGATAGCGCGTGGTCTCTTCAGCGAGATAGAGGTCAAGCGACGTATCGGCTCCCTGGGCGTCGAGGGCTTTGCTTATACGGGTCATACCGCCGTTGTACGACGCCATGGCCGAAGCCCAGTCGCCGTACTTGGCATACGCCTTCTTCAGATAGCGGCAGGCGGCAGCCGTGGCTTTTTCGATGTTGTAGCGCTCGTCCACTTCGTCATTCACTTCAAGACCGTATTCCTTGGCGGCAGACGCGATGAACTGCCAGAAGCCTGCGGCCTTGGCGCCGGAATAGGCGCGCGGATTGAGCGACGACTCGACGCACGCCAGATAGAGGAGGTCGGTGGGAACGCCGTTCTTCCTCAGTATCGGTTCGAGCTCGGGAAAGTAGCGGTTGGCGCGCTTCAGTATGAGCATGGTTGTGCCGTGGGTGTAGATTATCGAGGTCAGCTCACGGTCGAATGCCTCGTACATGTCCGAGCGGTCAAGGTCAATCTTCTCGCCGCAGAGGCTCACCGAAGTGGGAATGGACGGCGAATAGACCTGTGCGAAGGCGGCTGTGCGCGGATGCTGCGCCGAGACTGAAAGGCATGTCGCTGCTGCGACGAGTACGGATGCTATGAGTATTCTGTTCATTCTGTCGGAGTTGTGGCGGAGCCTCCCGAGGAGGTGCCCTGTTTGAATTTGATGATGTTGATGTCGCCGGCCTTGTTGTACTCGACGCCGTCGGCGCCCCTGGCCTTGATGACATAGAAGTAGACGCCGGCCGGCACATACTTGCCGCCGTGCTTGCCGTCCCAGCCCTGTGAGGGGTCGGAAGTGGAGAACAGCAGCGTGCCCCAGCGGTTGAATATCGAACATTCGAATGACACTATCGAGCGGTAGCTGACTTTCCACTCGTCGTTCACGCCGGGCGAACCTTCAGGCGAGAAAGCATTGGGAATCTCGAGTTTCGATTCACCGATGAATACCTCGAATGTATTTCCGACGTATTCGCATGTGCCTTCTGCGTTATTGGCCACGAAGCGGACGTATGTCGTGCCGTTCTCGCGGAATGTGTAGTCAAATGTCAGTTCGGAGAATGTATTCTCGTTGATGCCGAATTCGGGGTCGCGGGAAATCTGCCATTCGTGATAGACAGCGGCGTCGGTCACGGCTGCCTCGAATGTGATCTCGCAGGGAGCCGAACCGCCGAGCGTCGACTCGCCGCCGGCGTCGGACGACTGCTCGTTGTCTACTTCGCGCTGCTGCTGAGTGGCACGCGTATGTGCCTCGACGGTGGTGGCGGTCATCGACGGAGAGTCGATGCTCTGCCCTCGTCCCCATGCGCTCAGGAAGCGGTCGCCCGACAGGCGGAAAGATGTATCGCACAGCGGAGCCGTGACATTGAGCATGGAGCCTACGGATTCGAATCCGTGCGTCTCGGCCGATGTGTTGTACACGAACGTCTCTTCATCGAACTGAAGGCTCGTGTACTCCAGTTCGAGCTCGCGCGAGATGGTCTGGCGGCGCCCGTTTATTGTATAGAACGGAATCTCACCGGCCGAGCCGGTGAATTCGAGCACGGCGGTGCCGCAGTTCTGTTCGGATGCCGGGACGAGAGTCCCAAGGTCAAGCGTGTGACGTGAGTAGTCGCACACCCAGTAGCAGGTGCGGCGGCTCCCCTCCTCTATGATGTAGCCCATATCGCCGTCCGAAGCCTGTGCGGTCACCCGAGAACCCTGACGGACAGCGGCTATTTCTTCGGCATAGGCGCCTCCGAGGTTGCTGAACCGATACCACCTGACATCATCATTCTGTCCGGCAGACTCGTATACCATAGTGACGCCGACGGTCGACGAAAGCACGTAGACTGCTTCCAGTCCGGTCGAGGCATCGGCCTTGACCGTCACAGGAGTGTCCGGCACTCCCTCGAAACCGACAGCGACTGCCTGCAGTCCTGTCAATGCGCATAATGCGAATATGGCGGCATCTTTCATCTGTTGCTTTTTCAAATTGGTTTAACATACAAAGTTAATAATTTTCAAGCACAAAACTCCGGATGCCGCCGTAACGTCTCTGTGATTTTAACGATATTTACGACTCTTCTTCAGCCTCTTCGGCTTCCGCCGCCTCATCAGCTGTCTGGATACCTTTATATGTGCCCAGCAGGTCGAATTTGCGGACAGTGCCGTCGGAGAGCCGTATCAGCCACGACGCGGTCTTCTTCTGTACCATGTTCACCTTCAGATCGGGCTCGTTCTTATTCAGCCACCGACGGATGGCTTTCGGAACAAGCTCTTCAGGGACCTCACGTTTACCGCAGTCCACCACTTTCCACTTGCCCGAATTCGAGAACTCGATGAGCGTGCCGTTGGTCATTTTCACGTCGTAGTCCGTCTTCTTGAGCAGGTGTCTGTCGATTTTGATAAGACTCACTTTGGCCTTCGGGAAATATGTCTCAAGCATTTCCTGCGCTTCTTCGGGCAGTTTGTCTCGCTTTATCACATAGCTGTCGATAAAGGCGGAAGCTGTTCCGGCACAAGCCAAAGCAACAATTGTTGCGATTACAGTTTTCTTCATTTCTTTCAGATACGTTTAATATTCGGAATCATTCTGATTTCTTAGGTTAAACGCTTTCAAGAGTTGGGTGTTCGCGCGGATATGAAAAAAGCACGGTATCCCGAGAGTCGGGGCACCGTGCCGTTTTTCGTTCTGTATGTCGGTCAGACAATCAATACGTCATGCGTTTCTTCACGTCGTTGAGCATCTTCTCGTCGTTCAGGTTGTAGTAAACGTTTTCAAGGAATTTGAGAACGTCGGAGTTGTCAGGGTCAAGCTGATAAGCCTGTTCGAGAACGCCGGCTGCCTGCTCGAAGAGAGGTTTGATTTTCTCAGTGTAGTACACATTGTATTCCTCCTGACGCGAGGGAGCTGCATCGCTGAGTTTGTATGCCTCTTCGCAGATCTGTCGGCCATAGTTGTACACAGCCTGGGCATTCGTCGGGTCAAGTTCCATAGCCTTCTTGTATGTATCCTTGGCCAGAGCCTTCGTTGCTGGATCTTCGGAGTTCTCATAGAGTACGCCTTTGATGACGTAGTACTGGGCATTTCCGGGCTCCTGAGCGATAGCTGCGTCGATGACGGAGTTTGCTTTGTCGAACTGCTTGTTCTGGAGATAGTAGTTCACTATCTGTCCCATATACATGGGGTCTTCCTTGCCATAGAGAGGAAGCGCTTCTTCAGCAAGTTCGAGGATGGCTTCCTGATTCTTGAGACCCGTGGCTACGCCGATAGCATAATCGTAGAGCTGTTTTTTGTTGTAGCCGAAGTTTTTGGCTTTGCGGAAAGCGGCGAGTGCTTCTTCGAGCTTTTCAGCCTGCCATGCTGCAAGGGCCTGATTGAAGGCGATTTCACCGAAAATGGAGTCGTGAGGAAGGGAGCCGTTCTTGCGGAGAGCTTCTTTGACTGCGGGATTATCAGGAAGCGCGCAGAAGATATTCCAGGCCTCATAAGCGCCCACGTAGTCCTTGGCGTTGTAGAGGTCGACACCTGCATTGGAGTAGTCCGAGAAGTGGCCGGCGAGGGTGCCCACCATATCCTTGGAGTATTTGGGCTTCACTTTGCCCTTGGCGTCAGCGACAGAGTCGAGAGGAAATGCCTTGGTGAAGTACTCATAGCCCTGAACGAGGAGCTTGCCCATCTTCTGGGGGCCGTCGGCACCGAGCTTGTTGAACTGCTTCAGACCGAGCATGTGGTCGAATTCGTTGAACGAAGCCTTGCCGGGGATGTACCAGGTCTGAGCCAGACCCTGGGTCTCGGGGTTATTGAAAGCGGGAGTCATGATCTGAATCACTTCTCCGGCTCCTTTGCTGCCTTTCATGGCGCGTTCGGCTTCCTTCACCACAGACATCTGTGCGCTGAGACTGAAAGCCGATACAATGGCGAGTGCCAGTAAAGAGAATTTCTTCATCTTCCAGTAGTTATTAGTTTAAGTCGTTATTATCAATTATTATCAATTATCAATAATGACGGGCGACCGGTCCGAAAGTTTAACGGGCCGGTTACCCTGTTTGTTTAATCAGTTATCCGAATCGGTGTCGTCTGCTTCGGTTTCGGACTCGTCCTCAATGATTTCTTCGTCGGTTTCTTCGATTTCGTCATCAATGGTGAGTTCGGGAAGTTCCTCGGCATCGGGTGCTATCTGCTCGACTTCCTCCTCGGGGTCTGCGTCGACGCAGCATACCGAAGCGATGGTGTCGTTGCGCTTCTCGAGATTGATGATGCGCACGCCCTGTGTGGCGCGGCCCATGACACGGATGTCGCTCACATGTACGCGGATGACTACGCCTGATTTGTTGATGATCATCAGGTCGTTGTCGTCATTGACACTCTTGAATGCCACGAGTTCGCCGGTGCGGTCGCTGATGTTCATGGTCTTGACGCCACGTGCGCCGCGGCGCGTCTTGCGGTAGCCGTCAAGCTGCGAACGTTTGCCGAAGCCCTTCTGCGAGAGGACGAGTACGGAGTTATCGGTGTTCTCGTTCATCACCACAAGTCCTACGACTTCGTCGTGACCGTCTTCGTCGAGACGCATGCCGCGCACACCCGAGCTGACACGTCCCATCGAACGGAGTTCGGATTCATGGAAGCGGATGGCTCGGCCATGACGGTTGGCCATCAGTATCTCGCTGTTGCCGTCGGTGAGTTCGACGCCCACGAGCGAATCGCCTTCGCGGATGAGGATAGCCTTCTTGCCCTTGGCCATCACACGTGCGTACTCGCTGAGTACGGTCTTCTTGATCAGACCATTGCGCGTGGCGAATACGAGGTAGTGCTGCGAGGTGTACTCCGTATCGTCAAGGTTGCGGCAGCTGATGAATGCATTGACGCTGTCGCCCGGCTCTATGTTAAGCAGATTCTGGAGCGCGCGGCCCTTGTTCTGCTTGGAGCCTTCGGGAAGCTCGTACACGCGCATCTTGTACACCAGACCGCGGTCGGTGAAGAAGAGCATATAGTCATGCATCGAAGCCGTGTAGATGTGCTCGATGAAGTCTTTGTCGCGGGTCACAGAGCCGCGTGCGCCTACGCCGCCACGGTTCTGCACACGGAATTCGGCCAGCGGCGTACGTTTGATGTATCCCATATGAGATATGGTGATAATCATGTCGTCGTCAGCATAGAAGTCCTCGGCGTTGAATTCGCCTGCGGCATATGTAATCTGTGTGCGGCGTGCGTCGCCGTACTTGTCGCCGACTTCGCGGAGTTCGCTCTTGATGAGTTCGCGCATGACGTTTTCATCGTTCAGGATGAGCTCAAGTTCCTCAATCTGGCGGTGAAGTTCGTCGATGTCATGCTGGAGCTGCTCGATGGCAAGGTTCGTAAGAGCCTTGAGCTGCATGTTCACGATGGCCTGCGTCTGCGGTTCGGACAGGCCGAAGCGCGCTGCAAGCGAATTCTTGGCGTCCTCCGTGGTCTTCGAAGCCTTGATGATGGCGATAACTTCGTCAATGTTCTGCACGGCTATCATCAGACCTTCGAGGATATGTATGCGGTTGCGTGCCTTGTTGAGCTCGAACTGTGTGCGGCGCGTCACCACTTCGCGGCGATGGTCGTTGAATGCCTGGATTATCTCCTTCAGCGTGAGCGTGCGCGGACGTCCGTTGACAAGGGCCACGTTGTTGACGCTGAAAGACGACTGCATGGCCGTGAGCTTGTAGAGCTTGTTGAGCACTACGTTGGCGTTCGCGTCAGACCGCAGGGTCACTACCACGCGCATACCGTCGCGGTCGCTCTCGTCGTTGACATTGGCTATACCGTCGATTTTCTTGTCTATGACGAGTTCGGCGATGCTTTTGATAAGCTCGGCGCGGTTCACGCCATAAGGGATTTCGGTGATGACGATGAGTTCGTGGTCATGCTTCTGCTCTATTTCAGCCTTAGCACGTATGACGATACGGCCGCGGCCGGTCTCATAGGCTTCGCGGACACCTTCATATCCGTATATGATGCCGCCGGTGGGGAAGTCGGGAGCGAGAACGTGCTTCGACAGTTCGGCCACAGTCATCTCGGGATTGTCAAGCAGCGCTATGCAGGCGTCGATTGACTCCTTGAGGTTGTGGGGAGGCATATTTGTAGCCATACCCACGGCGATACCCGATGCTCCGTTGACGAGCAGATTGGGGAAACGGGTGGGAAGGACTACAGGTTCTTTGCGCGAATTATCGTAGTTGGGCTGAAAATCGACTGTGTCTTCGTCAATATCGCGAAGCATTTCTTCGCCGAGGGGATCGAGGCGTACTTCGGTATATCGCATTGCGGCAGGTGAGTCGCCGTCAATCGAGCCGAAGTTGCCGTGTCCGTCGACAAGCGTGTGCCTGAGCGACCACCACTGAGCCATGCGGCACACCGTGCCGTAGATGGACGAGTCGCCGTGCGGGTGATATTTACCCATGACCTCGCCCACGCAGTTGGCCGATTTCTTGTGGGGTTTATTACTGTTATTGCCCATCTCATTCATTCCGAAGAGCACGCGGCGGTGGACGGGTTTCATACCGTCGCGTACGTCAGGAAGGGCGCGAGACACTATCACCGACATTGAATAGTCGATGTAGGACGTTTTCATCTCGTTCTCGATGTTGATCTTGAATATACGATCTTCTTCAAGCATACTGAATACAAGTATATGTTAAGCGCTCCGGCTGCAATTGAAGTGTGGCGGGAACGGTAGTCCCTGAGGCTGCACAGGCGCAAATTTCATACAAAGGTATGAATTTTTTTTGACAAATTCGTGTTGCTTTACTTTTTTTTGACAAATCGGCGATTTATGCGTATCTTCGCACAATGATTCAGGACTGACACACAATCTTTGGCACGGTTATTGCGTTGTTTATTGTGTCTGTCAGTCTGCCGAAGCCTTTTTCTATACTGACAGGATTCATAAACAGCTTATGGAAAATAACCAGAAATATACCCAGGAAGCGCAGGAACTCATCGACAGCCTGCGTCCCTTGTGCGTCCAGCACAACAATCCCTTCATTATGCCGGCCCACATGCTCCTGCAGCTTTCAGTGCCCGGCACTCCCTCGGCGCGCTATATGGAGCGCGTGGTGGGAGCCGCCAAGCTCGAAAGCCTGCGCAGCAATCTCGATCTTGCTCTCCTCGAGCCGGACGTGACGGAAGACCGCACGGCGGACTACTACAACCGCATCGTCACACTCATCATCAAGCTGGCTATCATAGAAGCACGCTATCTCAAGGCTCCTCTGGTCGGCCTTGAACACCTGATGCTCTCGCTCTTCCACAACAAGGAAGTCAAGAACATGGCGGCGATAGCACCTTATTTTAATGCCGGACTCGACTACGACATGCTGCTCCGCCAGGTCAAGGCAGAGATACAGCAGGACGACGACACGACCGTAGCCGAGCTGCCCGAGGAAGACTCTGAAATTTCTTCGGGCGACACGGCTTTCAAGGAGCCTCCGGCCGCATCCGAAGGAACTTCCGCTGAGTCCGGGCAGAATATGCGCTCGTCGCGCGACGACGTGAAAAAGTCGAAAGGCCGCCAGACCAACACGACGGCACGCATCGACACGCCTATGCTCGACAAATTCGGCAATGACATGACCAAGGCTGCTGAAGAAGGCCGGCTCGACCCCGTGGTGGGCCGAGAAGTCGAGATAGAGCGTCTCGCACAGATTCTCAGCCGCCGCAAGAAGAACAACCCCGTGCTCATCGGCGAGCCAGGCGTAGGCAAATCGGCCATCGTCGAGGGCCTTGCACTCCGCATAGTGCGCCGTCAGGTGTCGCGCACGCTCTTCGGCAAGAGGGTCGTGTCGCTTGACATGGCCTCGATTGTAGCCGGCACGAAGTATCGCGGCGAGTTCGAAGAGCGCATCAAGACCATTCTTAACGAGCTCAGCAAGAGTCCGGACATCATCCTCTTCATCGACGAGATACATACCATCGTGGGCGCAGGCAACGCTCAGGGCACAATGGACGCAGCCAACCTTCTCAAGCCCGCACTCGCGCGCGGCGAGATACAGTGCATCGGCGCCACGACTCTTGACGAGTACCGCGTCAACATAGAGAAGGACGGCGCTCTCGAGCGCCGCTTCCAGAAAGTCATGGTAGAGCCCACCACGGCCGAGGAGACTCTTGTCATCCTTAATAATATCAAGGAGCGCTATGAGAAGCATCACGGCGTGACCTACACCCCCGATGCCCTCGAAGCCTGTGTAAAGCTCACTGACCGCTACATCACTGACCGCAACTTCCCCGACAAGGCTATCGACGCGCTGGACGAGGCCGGCTCGCGCGTGCGCATCACCAACATACGCGTTCCGGCCGAGATCGAGGACCTCGAGAACAAGCTCCGCGAGACTAATGAAGCCAAGCTCGCCGCCGCCGGCCGTCACGACTTCGCCGAAGCCACACGACTGCGCGACGAAGCAGCCGAACTCTCCGACCGCCTCGACAAAGCCCGTGCCGAATGGGAGAAAGAGATGGAAGCCAACCGCGTGGCCGTCGACGCTGACAAAGTGGCCGAAGTCGTGGCTATGATGACCGGTGTTCCCGTGCAGCGCATCGCGCAGGCCGAAGGCATGCGCCTGCTCGAGATGGCTCCTAAGCTCAAAGGCTCCGTCATCGGACAGGACGCCGCCATCCAGGCAATCTGCAAGGCTATCCAGCGCAACCGCCTCGGCCTCAAAGACCCGGCCAAGCCTATCGGCACATTCATGTTCCTCGGTCCGACGGGCGTGGGCAAGACCCTGCTGGCCAAACGCCTGGCTGAATATCTCTTCGACTCAGCCGACGCACTGATACGCATCGACATGAGCGAGTACATGGAGAAATTCAGCGTGTCGCGTCTTATCGGCGCGCCTCCGGGATACGTCGGCTACGAGGAAGGCGGACAGCTCACCGAGCGTGTGCGCCGTCATCCCTATTCGGTCGTGCTTCTTGACGAAATCGAGAAAGCACACCCCGACGTGTTCAATCTCCTCCTGCAGGTGATGGACGAAGGACGTCTCACCGACAGCCTCGGACGACGCATCGACTTCAAGAACACCATCATCATCATGACGTCGAACATCGGCACCCGGCAGCTCAAGGAGTTCGGCAGCGGCGTAGGCTTCAACACACGCGAAGTCGACCGCGAGTTCTCCCACGGCGTGCTGACGAAGGCTCTAAACAAAGCCTTCTCGCCGGAGTTCCTCAACCGCATCGACGACGTCATCATTTTCGATACGCTCGACCGCGACGCAATCTTCAAGATCATCGACATCGAGCTTGCCGGATTCTACAAGCGCCTTGCCGGACTCGGACTCTCCGTCACCATCAGCGACGAGGCCAAGAACTTCATCGCATCCAAAGGCTGCGACGTACAGTTCGGAGCCCGCCCGCTCAAACGCGCCATACAGAAGTATCTCGAAGACGAACTCGCTGAAGTCCTCCTTGCCAACACTATACGTGAAGGCGACGAAATCATAGTCGGATTTGATCCCGAAGCCAAGAAAATCGTCACTCAGATTATATCCGCAGATTCCCAGCCCACCATCTGAAACCCTTTCATGCCGGACTGCGTCTGCGGACGTAGTCCGGCATATCTTTTCCGATTAATTGCAGTATGACTACAGAACTATACCACGACATATGCGCATGGTTGCGTGACCTCATCCGCGATACCCGATGGGAAGGCAAGGTCTTCACTGTAGGCGGCTGCTGCCGCGACTCCATCATGGGGCTCCCCATCAAGGACGTCGACCTGGCCGTGAATACTCCCGACGGCGGCATAGACTTTGCCATGTGGCTCTACGACAAGGGACTGTGCACGGCCGAGCCTGTGACCTTCCCCAAGTACGGCACTGCCCGTCTGTGGCTGAAGGAATTCCCCGACGATGAAATCGAACTCGTACAGACACGGCGCGAGAAGTACACCGACCGTACATCGCGCGACCCGTCGACCGTATTCGGCTCCATCGAGGACGACTGCTACAGACGCGACCTGACCATCAATTCACTCTACTACGACATATCATCAGGAAAGACCCTCGACATCACCGGACGCGGACTCGCCGATATCGAGAACCGCATCATCCGCACTCCGTCCGACCCTGACACTACATTCGACGACGACCCCGTGCGCATAATACGCGCCGTCCGCTTCGCCGCTAAATTCGGCTGGGAAATCGAGCCACAGGCGTTCGAGGCCATGTCGCGCTATGCCTCAAGGCTGTCCATCATCAGCCCCGAGCGCATGGCCGGAGAATTCGAGAAGGCCATTATGACTCCTCATCCGGCCCAGGCGCTGGATATGCTCAGGCAGATCGGCGCCCTGCCCTACATCCTGCCCGAGCTCATGTCTACCGTCGGCATGAAGCAGTCCGAATACCATTTCGGCACCGTGTGGGAGCATACGCTCGCCACGGTCGAGCGCGTGCCTGCCGACACTCTGCTGCGCATGGCCGCGCTCCTGCATGACATAGGCAAGATCGTGGCATACACCGAGGACAAGGACGGAAGCATACGCTTCCCCGGCCATGACCGCCGGTGCGCAGCTGTCATCGACAAGGCACTCCGACGGCTGCACTACCACAAGCCGTTCATCGACAAGGTGATTTTCCTGTGTGTTCACCATGAGGCAGCCAAATCGTGGGGGCCGGATGCCGAAAAGATGACCGATGCAGCCCTGAGGCGCCTCCAGCATCTGTGCCGCACGCCCAAACGCCTGGCGAATCTGCTCGCGCTCATCAATGCAGACAACCGTTCCTATGCACCCTCGCACTGCATGCCCGGCCAATGTGACATCATCCGTCGCCGCTCCGACCAGCTGAGGCGCGAAGGAACGGCCATGTTCAACTACGCGCTTCCGATTAAGGCCGCACGCGTACGCCGCATACTCCGGCTGCCGTCCGAAGGCCACACGCGTGAAGTCGAGAACGCCATGAGCGAACTCATGAAAGCCGCCTGCGAGAATCCCAGGCTGTCACGCGAGCAGGCGGCGGCTATCACCGCACGCCTCCGCGCCGACATATCTGCCGACACCGAGCACGAGCCTCGGCGCAGAAGCAGACGCAAAAAGAAAAAGTGACCCTCCGTGCATGGCCAACGTTTGGTAAATTCGCTAAAAATTCGTAAATTTGCACCATCATAATCAAGACATTTCTTATCGATGGTCGTTTTTTTTACAACCCCCGCAGGCACGGTGTATGCCGTGAATACAAACCACAGTTTTGACGCAGGCGAGATTGAACGCCTTCGCTGGCTTTTCGGAAACGCTTGTCCCCTGACCGAAGGTTCCGCCCTCAGCGGCACCTTCGTCGGTCCCCGCAAAGAAATGATTACGCCTTGGAGCACCAATGCCGTTGAGATTACTCAGAATATGGGTCTCGGCGGCATTTCGCGTATTGAAATGTTCACGCCGGTGGCCGAAGGCGAGGAGCCGCAGTTCGACCCTATGCTTCAGGCCGTATATACCGCTCCCGGAGCCGATGTATTCGACATCAACGATACTCCGGCTCCCCACGTATTCATCGAAGACATCCACGAATACAACCGCACCGAAGGACTTGCCCTGAGCGACGAGGAAGAGAAGTATCTCGCCGGCCTGTCGGCACGTCTGGGCCGTCCGCTCACCGACAGCGAGGTATTCGGTTTCTCGCAGGTGAACTCCGAGCACTGCCGTCACAAGATATTCAACGGCACATTCATCATCGACGGCGAAGAGAAGCCCTCTACCCTGTTCGGCCTCATCAAGCGCACAAGCAAGGTCAACTCCGACGGCCTCGTGTCGGCCTACAAGGATAATGTGGCATTTGTCGAAGGTCCTGCCGTGATGCAGTTCGCTCCCGAGCGAGGCGACGAGCCCTCGTACTTCAGCGAGCGCAAGATTGACACTGTACTTTCGCTCAAAGCCGAGACACACAACTTCCCGACGACCGTCGAGCCCTTCAACGGTGCCGCCACAGGAAGCGGCGGCGAAATCCGCGACCGTCTCGGCGGCGGCCGCGCGAGTCTTCCCCTCGCCGGCACTGCCGTATACATGACATCATATCCGCGCTTCATCGGCCAGGACCGCTCGTGGGAGTCGGCAATCAATCCGCGCAACTGGCTCTACCAGACTCCGGCCGAAATTCTTATAAAAGCGTCGAACGGTGCTTCTGACTTCGGTAATAAATTCGGACAGCCCCTCATCTGCGGCTCGCTGCTCACATTCGAGCACCGCGAGGACGAGCGCACCTATGGCTATGACAAAGTCATCATGCTCGCCGGCGGCGTAGGATATGCTGCTGCTGACCAGGCCATAAAAGGCGAGCCCAAGGCCGGGCAGGCCGTCGTGCTCGCAGGCGGCGACAACTACCGTATCGGCATGGGCGGCGGCGCCGTTTCGTCGGTCGATACAGGCCGGTATGCCGGAGCCATCGAGCTGAACGCCGTGCAGCGCGCCAACCCCGAGATGCAGAAGCGTGTGGCCAACCTCATCCGCACCATGGCCGAAAGCGCCGACAATCCCATCGTGTCGATTCACGACCACGGTGCAGGCGGCCACCTCAACGCCCTCTCGGAACTCATCGAGTCGACAGGCGGCGACATCGACATAAACGCACTCCCCGTCGGCGACCCCACCCTTTCAGACAAGGAAATCATAGGTAACGAGAGTCAGGAACGCATGGGATTCGTCATCGATCCCGATAAGATTCCGCTCGTAGAGCGCATAGCCCAGCGCGAGCGCGCTCCGCTTTATGTCGTCGGACAGACCACTGACGACCACCGCCTGCACTTCGGTCGCAAGGACGGTCAGGCCGCCATCGACCTCGCTGTGGAGGATATGCTCGGCAATCCGCCCAAGACCGTCATCAACGACACTACTGTCACCCCTTCGTTCACCGAAGCCGGATACGACCAGAATCTCATCAGCGAGTACATCGACAACGTGCTTGCACTCGACGCCGTGGCCTGCAAGGACTGGCTCACCAACAAGGTGGACCGCAGCGTGACAGGCAAGGTCGCACGCCAGCAGTGCGCCGGCCGTCTCCAGCTTCCGGTCAATGACTTCGGAGCCGTGTCACTCGACTACCACGGCCGCGAAGGCATAGCCACCTCCATCGGCCACGCGCCTCAGGTTGCGCTGTCGAATGTCGAGGCCGGATCGCGTCTGTCTGTGGCCGAAGCCCTCACCAACCTCGTCGGCGCAGGCCTGAAGAAAGGCATCAAGGGTGTATCCCTGAGCGCCAACTGGATGTGGCCCTGCAAGAACCCCGGCGAAGATGCAGCGCTCTACCGCGCCGTAGAGGCTTGCTCCGACTTCGTCTGCGCTCTGGGCTGCAACATCCCGACCGGCAAAGACAGCCTCTCGATGACTCAGAAATATGCCGACGGCTCGAAAGTGACAGCGCCCGGCACTGTCATCATCTCGGCATCGGCCGAACGCACCCGCTGCTCTGTCAATCCAACGGCGGTGCTCTCGCATACGGTCAACTCCACCTTATATTATATAGACTTCAGCAAGAGTCCGCTGGCACTCGGCGGCTCAGCCCTCGCCCAGACTCTCGGAAAAGTCGGCGGCACCACTCCCGACGTAGCCGACCCGGCATACTTTGCAAATGCCTTCGACACTGTCAACGGCCTCGTCAATGACGACCTCGTGGCAGCCATCCACGACGTGAGCGCTGGCGGTACGGTGACAGCCCTTCTGGAGATGTGCTTCGCAAACACCGAAGGCGGCCTCAACTTCTACACCGACGGCTTCGCCATGTACGGCGAGACCGACCTCATAAAGATTCTCTTCGCCGAGAATCCCGCCGTCCTCATTCAGGTGCGCGACCGCAACAAGAAAGCCGTCGAAGCCGTCCTCGACAAGCAGGGCCTGCGTTACTTCCCCGTGGCATCTATGGCCAACGAGAACGTCCTGACCATATCGCACAATGACGGACGCACCATCCTCGTGTCGATTCCGGCAGCACGCCGCCGCTGGTTCGAGCCTTCGTTCCGCTTCGATCTTCAGCAGACAGCCGTACCCTGCGCCGAAAGCCGCTTAGCCAACTTCGACAAGCAGCCTCTGCGCTACCGCTTCCCCAAGCACTTCACCGGCACTCTCGAATCGCTCAAACTCAAGGAGAACCGCCGCAAGCCTTCGGGCGTACGCGCCGCCATCATCCGCGAGAAGGGCGTAAACGGCGAGCGTGAGATGGCTTACTCGCTCTATCTCGCAGGCTTCGACGTCAAGGACGTACACATGACTGACCTCATGAGCGGCCGCGAGACCCTCGACGACGTCAACATGATAGTGTTCTGCGGCGGCTTCTCCAACAGCGACGTCCTCGGTTCGGCCAAAGGCTGGGCAGGCGGCTTCAAGTGGAACGAGACGGCAGCAGAATCGCTCCGCCGCTTCTATGCACGCGAGGATACTCTCAGCCTCGGCGTCTGCAACGGCTGTCAGCTCATGATCGAGCTTGACCTCCTCGGCGCCGGACTCGCCGCCGACGGCACGCCCAAGGTGCAGATGTGCCACAACCTCTCAGGCAAATTCGAGTCTACCTTCCTTTCGATAAAGGTGCCCAGAAACGAAACCGTGATGTTCGGCAGCCTTTCGGGCATGACCGCAGGCATCTGGGTGGCACACGGAGAAGGACGCTTCCATTTCGCCGACGGTCTCCGCGCCACGGGTCTTTCGGTAGCCGCCAAGTACGCCTACTCCGAGTATCCCGGCAACCCCAACGGCAGCGAAGGCGACGTGGCAGCACTCGCATCGGCTGACGGTCGTCACATAGCCATCATGCCTCACCTCGAGCGCGCCATCTTCCCCTGGCAGTGGGCATGGTATCCCGAAAACCGCCGCGGCGAGAAAGTGACCGTATGGCTTGAAGCCTTCGTCAACGCACGCCGCTGGATCGAAAAAGCCGTCAAAGCCAAGCATTGACATACCGTACTGATGCAGCTCCGGAAGCATGAGGCCGTCACTACACGGCCCATCTTCCGGACGCTGCGCTGACCGGAAGAACGTGCATTTCGACGGTATTTTTATGCCTCGATAAGAAATTTTAACACAGCAACAGGCCTCTTCGGGGGTCAAAGTTTTGACGTGCCGACAAAATTCATTAATTTTGTGAGTCAAAACCGAAATATATAAACCTAAATATAAGTAATCTATGAGTTTGAATATCATAGTACTTGCCAAGCAGGTGCCCGACACCCGCAATGTAGGCAAGGATGCCATGAAGGAAGACGGTACGATCAACCGCGCCGCTCTGCCTGCGATTTTCAACCCGGAAGACCTTAACGCTCTCGAACAGGCTCTCCGTCTCAAAGATGCAAATCCCGGCAGCAAAGTGACACTGCTCACTATGGGTCTGCCCCGTGCCGCAGAAATTATCCGTGAAGCCATCTACCGCGGTGCCGATGCGGGCATCGTTCTTACTGACCGTGCACTCGGCGGTGCTGACACACTCGCCACTTCATACTCTCTGGCTCAGGCTGTCAAGAAGTTCGGCAACTACGACATCATCCTCGGCGGCCGTCAGGCCATCGACGGCGACACGGCTCAGGTCGGCCCCCAGATTGCCGAGAAACTCGGTATCCCCCAGGTGACATACGCCGAGGAAATCCTCGATCTCCGCGACGGCAAAGTGACCGTGAAACGCCGCCTCGAGCATGGCGTTGAGACAGTGGTGGCTCCTCTGCCCTGCGTCGTGACTGTCAACGGTTCGGCAGCTGACTGCCGTCCGCGCAACGCCAAGCGTCTGATGAAGTACAAATATGCCGCATCGACCAGCGAGCTACCCAAACTAAGCGAGGAAGCACAGGCACGCGTGGCAGCCAACCCCGAACTCAACATAGCCGAGTGGAGCGCCGCTTTCGTCGAAGCCGATTCCGAGCAGATCGGTCTGGCCGGTTCGCCCACGAAAGTGAAGACCATCGAGAACGTCGTGTTTACGGCCAAAGAGAGCCGTCGCCTCGACAACGATGACGCTCAGATTGAAGAACTCATCCAAGAACTTATTGCCAACCACACCATCGGCTAATCCAAGAAATTATCATCACTATGGCAGACAAGAATAATCTCATAGTTTACTGCGAATACGATGAAGGTCGTGTGGCCGATGTAAGCCTCGAACTTCTTACCAAAGGCAAAGTCCTCGCCGACCGCCTCGGCGTGAAACTCGAAGCCATCGTCATCGGCGACAAGCTCGACGGCATCGAATCGCAGATATTCCCCTACGGCGCCGACACCGTATATAAAGTGGAGGATGCCCGTCTCTTCCCCTATACCTCCAACCCCCACGCCGCTATCCTGATCAATCTCTTCCGCGAGATCAAGCCTCAGGTATGCCTCATGGGTGCCACCTGCATAGGCCGCGACCTCGGTCCCCGCGTCAGCTCCTGCCTCCACAGCGGTCTCACCGCTGACTGCACCGCACTTGAAATCGGCGACCACAAGGACCCCAAGACCGGCAAGGAGTACACAGACCTCCTCTATCAGATCCGTCCGGCCTTCGGCGGCAACATCGTCGCCACCATCGTCAACCCCGAGTGCCGTCCGCAGATGGCCACCGTGCGTGAGGGCGTGATGAAGAAAGAAGTGTTCGATCCTGCTCACAAAGGCCAGGTCATCGACCTTAAGGCTTCCGACTACGTGAGCGACACCGATTTCGTCGTTGAAATCATCGACCGCCACATCGAGAAATCGAAAATCAACATCAAGAACTCCCCCATCATCGTCGCCGGCGGCTACGGTGTAGGTTCGAAAGAAAACTTCCAGCTCCTCTTCGACCTTGCCGACACTCTCGGCGGCGAAGTAGGCGCATCGCGCGCAGCTGTCGACGCAGGCTTCATCGAGCACGAACGTCAGATCGGCCAGACCGGTGTCACCGTCCGTCCGAAACTCTACATCGCATGCGGCATCTCGGGTCAGATCCAGCACATCGCAGGCATGCAGGAGAGCTCCATCATCATCTCCATCAACAACGACCCCGACGCTCCCATCAACACCATCGCAGACTACGTCATCACCGGTGACATGGAAGACATCGTGCCGAAACTCATCAAGTATTACAAGAAAAACTCCAAGTAAGGAAATCATATAAGAAATGGCAAATTTCTATACAGATAATCCCGATCTCAGACATCACCTCAACCATCCGTTGATGCAGAAGATCGTCGAACTGCGCGAGCGCAACTACACTGACGCAGAAAAGTTCGACTACGCACCGGCCAACTTCGCCGATGCGATGGACAACTATGAGAAAGTTCTCGAAATCGTAGGAGACCTCTGCGGCGGCAAAATCGCCGAAAACGCCGAGGCCGTCGACCACCAGGGCGCATCTTGCGCCAACGGCCGCGCATACTATGCCGACGGAACTGTCGAGAATCTTGACCTCTGCCGCAAGGCTGGTCTGATGGGTATGGCCATGCCCCGTCGCTTCGGCGGTCTCAACTTCCCCATCACCCCCTACATCATGGCTGCCGAAATCGTCAGCCGCGCTGACACCGGCTTCGAGAACCTCTGGGGCCTTCAGGACTGCGCCGAGACGCTCTACGAATTCGGCTCGGAAGAACAGCGCGCCAAATACATCCCCCGCGTATGCGAAGGCGAGACCATGTCGATGGACCTCACCGAACCCGACGCAGGCTCCGACCTCCAGTCGGTCATGCTCAAGGCCACTCAGAAAGAGGACGGCACATGGGTGCTCAATGGCGTGAAGCGCTTCATCACCAACGGCGACAGCGACATCCACCTCGTGCTCGCACGCTCAGAAGAAGGCACCAAGGACGGCCGCGGCCTGTCGATGTTCATCTACGACAAGCGCAACGGCGGTGTCACCGTGCGCCGCATCGAGAACAAGATGGGTATCAAGGGCTCGCCCACTTGCGAACTCGTATATAAGAACGCTCCCGCCGAACTCTGCGGCAACCGCCGTCTCGGCCTCATCAAGTATGTGATGGCCCTGATGAACGGCGCACGCCTCGGCATCGCCGCACAGAGCGTAGGTGTCAGCGAACTCGCTTACCGCGAAGCTCATCAGTACGCCCTTGAGCGCCGCCAGTTCGGAAAAGCCATCATCGAGTTCCCCGCAGTATCTGAAATGCTCGCCGTGATGAAAGCCAAACTCGACGCATCACGCTCGCTGCTCTACGAGTGCTCGCGCTTCGTGGACATGTACAAAATCTATGAGGATATCGCACGCGAACGCTCGCTGACTGCCGACGAACGCGCCGAGATGAAGCACTACAGCCGTCTGGCCGACGCTCTCACTCCCCTCGCCAAGGGTCTCGGCAGCGAATACTGCAACCAGAACGCTTACGACTGCATCCAGATTCACGGCGGTTCGGGCTTCATGAAGGACTACGCCTGCGAACGCATCTACCGCGACGCACGCATCACATCCATCTACGAAGGCACGACCCAGCTGCAGGTAGTGGCTGCCATCCGCCACGTCACCACCGGCACTTACGCCTCGCTGATAAAGACTTACGCCGAAGCCGGCTACCCTGCCCAGCTCGCTCCTCTGGCCGCTATTCTCGGCGACCTCACCGTAGCATACGAGAAAGCCGTTGCTAAAGTCACCGAAGCCAACAACTCCAAGTATCTCGACTTCATGGCACGCCGCCTCGTCGAGATGGCAGGCAGCCTCATCATGGCTTATCTTCTCCTGCAGGACGCCAAGGACGACGAGTCGTTCAACAACACCGCTGTTGTATACACCAAGATGGCTCAGGCTCTTGTGGCACAACATTCCGACTTCATCTCCAACTTCGCTCCCGAACAGCTTTCAGCTTACGGCATAGGCGAATGAATCCGGGCTTATTGACAGGTTTCTAAGCCTTTTTCATATATAAATCAGCATACTGCCACGATGGAGCGATTCGTCGTGGCAGTATAACTTTTACCACGGCACACACATTCAACGCCCACAGGCTTCGTAAAAAGATTTATTAACTAAATCTGCATTAGTAAACTTTGATAAAAACCCAGCTTCACCCTCAAAAAAGTATAAAAAATATTGCATACATAAAATTTAATGTCTAAATTCGCGCAGACAAAAGAGTTATCAACAAACCTATACAATATTTTTTAATTACCTGTATCTGTAATTGCACTCGTTTGTATTTTTAACAGTATCCAAACCCCGTGCAGACCATGAAAATTTCTAAAGATAACGCATTTTAATAACAATACAGCATGCGTATACTTTTCTATAGCATAATACCCTTGTGTGCGCTACTTTCCGGCATAGTTACTTCAGGATGCTCGCGGACATCATCCGGCGATAATGCCGGACAGTCATATTATTTTGACGCAAATATGGGCGACGATAATGCCGACGGTCTCACCCCACAGACGCCGTGGAAGAGTTTTGACAAGCTGGAGGGTCTCACCCTGAATCCGGGCGACAGTATTCTGCTCGCACGAGGCAGCGATTTTCATCAGATTCTCGAAGTGTCGGCCACCGGCAGCGAAAGCCGTCCGATAGTCATCGACGCGTACGGCGACGGCGCCCGTCCGGTGGTGGCTGCGCCCGACAGCTCCCTCTATGCCGTATCGGTGCGCAATTCATCCTATCTCAAATTGCAGAACATCGAGATTGTCAACAAAGGCACCTCACGCATGCCTGTGAGGACCGGTGTGAAGGTTTCGGCCGACAACAGCGGCGTATCCAAAGACATCACTCTCAACTCGCTGTATATCCATGACGTGAACGGCAGTCTCGTTAAAGAAGAAGGGGGCGGCTCGGGCATCCTCATCGAGACGCGCTCCGACAGCGTGGCGTCGCGTTTCGACGGCCTTGTCATCGAGAACTGCATCCTGCGCCGCTGCGAGCGCAACGGCATGATATGGGCGTGCGACACATGGAGCCGCCGCCGCTGGGGCACCCCGAGCACAGGCGTGGCCGTGCGTCACAATCTGCTTGAAGAGATTCCAGGCGACGGCATTGTTCCTATAGGATGCGACGGCGCCGTAATCGAGTACAACCTCATGCGCGACTGCACCGCCCTGCTGCCCGACACCGAGGCGGCTGCCGGATTCTGGCCGTGGAGCTGCGACAATACCGTGATACGGTTCAATGAAGTCACCGGACTGAGTACCCCGTGGGACAGTCAGGCATATGACAGCGACTACAACTGCGCCAATACTCTGATCGAATACAACTACAGCCACCTCAACGACGGCGGACTGATTCTGATATGCAATGACGGCGGACTCGGCCCGGAAGACAACGCGGGCAACGTCGGGACCGTCGTGCGCTACAATCTCAGCATAAACGACGGCGTGCGGGAGCGCCTGACACGTGTCGGAACATTCTCGCCCGGCATCCATATAGCCGGCCCCGTCCGCAACACACTTATCGAGAACAACATACTGTATGTCGGCCCGAAACCCTCGGACAAGGTTGACCGCTGCATCATCACGTCCGACTCATGGAACGGCTATGCTGACAGCACATTCATAAAAAGCAATGTATTCTTCTCCGCGGAGCCTACGACCTTCCGCATGACCGGCTCCACGGCCAACGAGTTTTCCGACAACATTTACATCGGCTCATTCTCCAATCTTCCCTCTGACGCCACTGGCCGCCGGTCATCGGAAACATTCGAAAAGACAGTTTCCGGTGCTGAAACTCCAGCCGAAGCCTTCGGATTCCTGCTCCGCGAAATTCCCGTGGCAGGTGGCGAGGCCACACTCAGCACAGTCAATCCGGACGCAATCAGGTCATTCTTCAAGACTCTTTGACATATCGAATCAACAACCCTATATCATACCATGAATAAAATCACAATTACAGCTATCGCGCTCGCTGCTGCACTGGCTTCGGTCGACGCTTCGGCCGAAGTGCCGAAAAAGTGGCAGCTCGTATGGGCCGATGAATTCAACTCGGAGACACTCGACCCTGCAGTGTGGAGCCGCACAACCCGAGGCACACCCGACTGGGCCAACACACAGTCAGATGACCCGCGCCTTGTCGAGCTCCGCGACGGCGTGCTCGTCCTCAAGGGCATCGTGAACGACAACACCGAGTCTGATCCCGCGCCCTACATCACAGGCGGCATCTGGACCAAGGACCTGAAGTCGTTTGACCCGGGGCGGTTCGAATTCCGCGCCCGTCTTCACGGAGCCAAAGGAGCATGGCCTGCAATATGGCTGCTGCCCTACGACCACCGCAACGAAAAGAATTACTGGCCCAACGGCGGCGAGATAGACATTCTCGAGCGTCTGAACAACAACCACGGCGTCTATCAGACCGTACACAGTCACTGGACATATGACCTCGGAAAAGTGAACGAGCCAAAGTCCACCGGCATCTATCGCATCGACCGCGAAGACTGGAATACCTATGCCGTCGACATCCTTGAGGATAAGGTGATATTCTACATCAACGGCGAGCAGACCCTCGTATATCCCAAGATTAATGACGGTGCCGAAGGACAGTTCCCCTTCTACATCCCACAGTACATACTCATCGACATGCAGCTCGGAGGCCAGTGGGTGGGCGACGTCGACAAAGCCGACCTTCCCGTAGAGATGGAAGTGGACTATGTACGATACTATCAGCTCAGATAGAATTACTTATCACTTAATATATCAAACTTAACAAACACACAGACACAAGTATCAGAAAACCACAGACCACACACACAACGTAAACCGTCCCTCCTTAACAACAACCTTAAATCTGCCTGCGCGCGGTCACCACTGTCACGCGGCGGTTTATGCAGACTAATCTAAACCAATTTTATTTTACAATGACTATGAACCTTAAATCGTCGCACCGACGTACGGCCGCTTCTGTTGTGACTCTGCTCTGCGCAGCTGCCATCGCTCAGGGAGCCGTAATTAAAGGAACCGTTACCGACCCTGAGGGCGAACCTCTGATAGGTGCCCTGGCCGAACTTAAAGGTACCAAAACTGCCGTTACAACCGACGTCGACGGCAACTTCACGATTGATGCAGAACCTAATCAGAGCATAACTGTCAGCTACATCGGTCACGCACCACTCACCCTCGCCGTAGGAAACAACACTACGCTCAAATTCGTCCTCCAGCCTTCGGCCACCATGCTTGATGAAGCTGTCGTGGTCGGCTATGCTACGCAGAAGAAAGTCAACCTGACCGGTTCGGTGGCTGCCGTATCGGCCAAAGACATCGAAGACACTCCCGTAGCGAACACCGCTACACTTCTCCAGGGCCGTCTCCCCGGTCTTAGCCTCACATCGAACGGCGCACAGGCCGGCAACGATAACCCGGAAATCCGCATCCGCGGCGTCGGGACTTTCGGCAACAACAATCCTATGCTCCTCATCGACGGTGTAGAGTGCTCACTCTCTCAGCTGGCAGAACTTCCGTCGGCCGACATCGAGAGCATTTCGGTCCTCAAGGATGCTGCTTCGGCAGCCATCTACGGTGTGCGTGCCGCCAACGGCGTCATCCTCGTCACCACCAAGCGCGGCCAGTCCGGAGACAAAGTGAACGTGACCTATCAGGGAAGCTACACTCTCCAGACTCCTGGCACTCTTCCGAAGTATCTTGACTCATACAACTGGGCGCTCGTCCGCAATGCCGCTATGGCAGCCGCCGACCGCGATGCTACCTACGGCCCCGACGCCCTCGAAGCTCTCCGCACCGGCAGCGACCCCGACCACTACGCCAACACCGACTGGCTTGACGAAGTGCTCCGCAACGCACCGATGTGGCAGCACCACGTCAGTGTATCGGGCGGCTCAGAGAACACACACTACATGGGCTCGCTCAACTATCAGAATCAGGAGGGTATCATGCTCCGCACTGGCGTCGAGCGCATCGGCTTCCGTCTGAATCTCGACACCAAGTACAAGCGCTTCTCATTCGGCATGAACGCCTTCGGCTCACGAGCCAAAGTCACCCAGCCTTCAATCGACGTTGGCGGCGACGGAGGTGTCATGCGCTGGATTTCCTGGTTCACCCGTCCTACCGTTCCGGCCATGTACTCCAACGGCCACTACGGATATGTCGACGGCTCATCATATCTGGGCACCACCGGTCTGAACGCCGAAATGGTGAAGAACCCTCTCGAGAGCATGACCCTCGGCCACCGCGAGAACTACAAGTGGTTCTTCAACGGCAAAGCCTGGGCTGCTATCGACATCTGGGGCGGCATCAAGTATCAGATGAACCTCGCCTACAACCTTAACTTCAACTCCACCAAGGCATTCAACCCCACAGGCGGCGAACGCTATGACGCCGAAGGCAACATCGTGAAGGTCGGCAGCACCGAGAACTCACTCACCGACTACTGGTACCGCAACACCACCTGGACATTCGAGCAGCTCCTCACATTCGACCGTGAATTCGGCGACCACGCATTCCACGTTCTCTTCGGCCACTCGGTCATCAGCTCGGAGTACTCCCAGACCACAGCGTCCAAGCAGGGCTTCCCTACAAATAACATTTTCGAGCTTAACGGCGGCACAAAGAATCCTACCGCAGGAGGTATGAGCGAGAACTATCGCCTGCAGTCTATATTCGGCCGCATCAACTACATCTACGCCAACCGCTATCTCTTCGAGTTCAACATCCGTCGTGACGGTTCGAGCCGTCTGCCCAGCAACAACCGCTACGCTACCTTCCCGTCTGTATCGCTCGGCTGGGTGTTCACCAACGAGGATTTCTTCAAGAACCTCGGCGCACAGCACTGGTTCACTATGGGTAAGATCCGCGCATCGTGGGGCAAACTCGGCAACCAGGAGATAGGCAACTATCCCTACTCGGCGACTCTCGGCGCAAGCGGCAACTACTACTTCGACGAAAACGGCAACAAGCAGCCCGGCATGGTTCAGACCTCCGTTCCCAACGAGGACATCAAGTGGGAGACCACACGTTCGTGGAACGTCGGCCTTGACCTGAGCTTCTGGAACAACCGCCTGTCGACCTCCTTCGACTGGTACGACAAAAAGACCTCCGACATCCTTATGCAGCTCGCCATGCCCGGCATCTTCCTCGGCAACCTCGCCGCTCCCTACCAGAATGTGGGCGAAGTCCGCAACCGCGGTCTTGAATGGGCCGTCGACTACCGCGACTCCTACGGCGACTGGACATGGAACGCAGGGTTCAGCCTCTCGCACGTAAAGAACGAGATTCTCCACATGGGCGGACTCGAAGAGCGCATCAGCGGCTCGACAATCAACCGCGTGGGCGACCCCATCGGCTCGTACTACGCACTTAAGGCCATCGGCATCTACGCTGACGAAGACGCGGTGAAGAACCGCACGGACGCCGACGGTAACATCGTTAAGCAGTACGGTCAGATTCCGTCTCCCGGCGATATCATCTACGAGGACATCGACGGCAACGGCGACGTGACCGACGCAGACCGCGCAATCATCGGTAATCCCTTCCCCAAATTCTCCTACGGCATCAACCTCGGCGCCACATGGAAGGGCTTCGACCTCTCTATGTTCTGGCAGGGCGTGAGCGGCCTCAACCGCTACTGCTGGGAGACGACCTCCGACATCCGCGGCAACCTCACCGACCGCTTCCTTGACCGCTGGACCGAAGACAACACCGGAGCATCGATGCCCCGCGTGGGCAGCTCTATGAACGACAAATACTCGTCGTTCTGGCTCGAAGACGCAAGCTACCTCCGCCTCAAGAATCTTGAATTCGGCTACACATTCCGTCAGGAAATCCTCCGCAAGGCATCCATCCAGAGCATCCGTCTCTACTTCTCCGGCGGCAACCTTGCCACTATCACCAAACTTAAGAACTGGGATCCCGAGAAATCTTCGGGCGACGCCCGTGCTGACGTACACCCCGGCATGAGAACTTATTCCTTCGGTGTAAACGTTCAATTCTAAATCTTGAATCAATCATGAATCTCAATATTTTCAAATCCAAGAATATCCTTGCGTCGCTCGTGCTTGCCGGCATGGCACTGACCTCGGTCTCGTGCTCCGACAACTTCCTCAACACCAGCGACCCCAACCAGCCCTCCTCATCCAGCTTCTGGGCGAGCGAGAACGACGCCATGATGGCTCTCACAGCATGCTACGACGCCATGCAGGCAGGCAACCTATACAACGACAACATCGACGGATGGTGCTTCGGATTCCTATGCCGCGAGACCAGCACCGACAACGGTGACCACTCCTGGGGCAACTGGATGCTCGGCAGCTCCATCCCCGAGTGCACTTCCGGCACAAACGACGAGTGCTTCTCGATGTACTGGAACGCAAACTACGAGATGATCAAGCGCTGCAACATGCTCACCTCGAACATCGACCGAGTGCCCATCTCAGACGAAGCCAAGAATCGCTTCCGCGCCGAAGCTATGGCTCTCCGCGCGCTGGCCTACAACAATCTTATATCCGTATTCCGCGATGTGCCCTACTTCACCGGTGTTCTCACCATGGCCACGGCAAATGTCGCAAAGACCGACCGCGAGACCATCGTGAACTCAATCATCACCGAACTGAAGGCAAACCTTGACTACCTCCCCGAACTCGCCTCGACTCCCGTCGGCAGACTCAGCCGTGAGGCCGGATACGCCATTCTCGGCCGCGTAAGCCTCTTCGCAGGCCGCTGGGACGACGCCATCAGCGCTTATTCCAAGGTCTACGGCAAGACTCGCCTCTTCAAGTCGGGCGACGGCTCGGACTACCGCAAGAACTTCGCCGACCTCTTCACAGTCGCTAATGAAAACGACCCCGAAATACTCCTCGGCGTGCACTATGTAGGCCCGGCTCAGGGCGAAGGCCAGACTTTCGGCGTGAAGTGGGGCGCTCCCATGAACGCTATCGAAGGCTCGATGAACCTTGCCAACGAATACTACTGCACCGACGGTCTGCCCATCACAGAATCGCCCCTCTTCCCGGCCGAGCTCCTCAATGGAGGCGAAGGCGTGAAGTACTCCAAGACCAATCAGGACATCCGCATGTGGGAGAACCGCGACCCGCGTCTCTACGGCACACTCTTCGTGCCCGGCATGACATGGAACGGCACCTACTATCCTACCATCGGCTCCGCTTCCTCGACGGTCTGCATCCGCAAATGGTACACTCCCGAAGACCTCTCGCATGAGTATGACGGCTCACAGGACTACTACGTCATCCGCTACGCCGAAGTACTCCTCTCCTACGCCGAAGCGCTCATCGAGAAAGGCGGCAACAACAGTCTCGCCATCGACTGCATCGACGAAGTACGCAGCCGCGTAGGCATGCCCAAAGTCAGTGAGGCTGAAGGCAAGAACAAGACTCTCACTCAGGCCGAACTCCGCGCCATCGTCCGTCACGAGCGCCGCGTCGAACTGGCCTTCGAAGACCTCCGCTTCGCAGACCTCTACCGCTGGAACGACTTCGCAAACGCCATGAAGCGCATGCAGGCCGACCGCGCCAATGGTTATGGCACACTCCAGCATAAGACGCCCCGCGGTCCACAGGACAGCGTATGGCCTATCCCGCAGGGCGAAATCGACACCAACAGCGCTCTTGAGCAGCACGCCGAATGGAAGTGATGCCCTGACATCTGTCCGCACAATAAAAGCCGCTTCCCGACGGGAAGCGGCTTTTATTGTGTACGTCCGTAATATGGTATCAGCGAACTGCCATGTTATCGGCGCCTATCATCTGCTGGTAAGCATATACACCGGCTTCCGACAGTTCGACGGTGCGGTATTCCGAGGCACCGACCGGGACACGTACGTGTGTGTCGTCCACAAAGGCGAAGAGCATATGAGTCTCACCGTTGGCTGTAACGTTCCAGCTGTTTTCGTCGGCATCATAGTCGAGACGGATCATAGTGTTGTCGTCGAGACCCATGATGTCATAGCCGTCTTTGTCAGCTTTCACCAGATAACGGCCGTCCTTGGTCTCAAGCACCTTTTCGCCGGAGGCCATGGGATTGCTGCCGCTCCAGAATTCAATGCTGTTCAGTACGATGACATCGGCCAGAATAGATACCTCATAGACGGGAAGAATCCAGAAGGCGAAGAACACAAGTTCGTTGACAAATTTATTGCCGACATTCTGGTTCCAGCCGAGCAGACGGTTCGACAGTCCGAAGCTGCCTATGCACGAAGGCGTGGTCACTGCGGTCAGACAGAGAAGCGCCGCCATGAATGCACTCATTACTTTTTTCTTCATAAGCGATGAATTTTGTTGGTTAATGGAATATTTGACGCAAAGATAATGAAATCTTTATATTATCAGACGATTTCTGATGAAAATTCAGCAGTCAGGCATTAATTTCTCGCAGAGCCTGTTCGTAGAAATCAGTGATATTCTTGACGTAAGCCACGGTCTCGGTACCCCGGCAGTATCCGTACTTCACAACGGGGTCGTTGTAATACTTGGGATTCATCTTCATGAGGATGGCTCGAGCCACGTTGTCGTCCCATACCTGAGGGTCATAGCCGTACTTCTCTGCAAGAGCTATGGCATCGTACACGTGCGCTATGCCACAGTTATAGGCAGCGATGACGAATTTGAGGCGCTCTTTGTCGTTGGGAACATACTTGAGAAGATAGCAGTCGAGGTCGTCGATGAGCTGGGTGGCCACTTTCACGCTCACCTCGGGATTGTTAAGCTGTCCGACCGATGTACGGTAGCCGCGTGCCGTCGAGGGCATGATCTGCATCAGTCCGCGGGCACCGACCCACGAGCGCGCATTAGGCTTGAACTTGCTTTCCTGATATGCCTGGGCAGCCATTAGCCGCCAGTCCCAGCCCACTGACGGTGCGTATTTGCGGAAGAGGTTGTCATACTTCGAAATATATCCCTTGGAGAAATCGAACCTGGTGCTCGGAGCATACTTCGACTGCTCGAAGTAGCGTTTGAGCAAATCCTCGCTGGTACGCTGGGGCACATCCGTCGCGAACCATTCGTCTATCTCATCGGCGAGTCCCGCATCATCACGCCCCACAGCCCATGCGGCGCGCTGAGGAAAGCTGACCGGCACGCTGACATCCAGATCGGGATAATAAGTGCTGTTCAGCATGGCGATGTCGCTGTCCACGACTGTAAGGGGCAGCTTGCCGTCGCTGACGAGACGGAGGAGGTCTTCGGTGATAAGAGTGTCAGCGTCGACTTCCCTGATGATGATGCCGCCCCCGAGCTCACTGTTGAGATTCTCGAGGCGCCTGAGATACTTGCTGTCCTTCTCGACGTAGACCTCGCGGCCGACCAGATCGGTGACATCAGTCACCTCGACCGAGCCGCGTACACGCGGCTGCACGAGCACCTGGCTGGTGAGGACCTCAGGCCCGCAGGGTCGCACGTACTGCCTGTAGTGGTCGGTGATAGGCACCTGATAGGCGATAAGGTCGACCTTACCCGAGTCAAGCATGGCTACGGCCGAACTCAGCGTCTTGGCCACCTTCAGGTCGAGAACCATGTGCTTCTGTCGCGCAAGGCTGTCTACGAGCTCGTAGTCGTAGCCCATCGGCTCGCCCCGATAGAGAAAATACGAAGTAGGGCCGTAAAGAGTTACGGCCCTGAGGGTATCAGTACAAACTTCGTCCCCTGCCTCCGGAGATGTCTTGGAGCGGGAAGAGTCGTGAGAGCACGACGACAGCACGGAGGCTGTGATGACTGCAGCGCATAAAGCGGCCGACCGGATGAATCGTTTCATATCAGAATCGGTTTACTTTTCCGATATTCCGTCTGCCATGCAGCCGGCTCCTGACGATATCAGTACTCGAAAGTACCGAAAGGAGTCTCGAGTGTGAGGCGCTTTGACTCGGCCTCCTCGACACGGCCCACTATCATGGCCGGGACTCCGAAACTCTCGGAGATGGCGATGACATCGGCTGCGACCGACGCCGGACAGTAAATCTCCATGCGGTGGCCCATGTTGAACACACGGTACATCTCGCGCGGATCGGTTCCCGACTGACGGCGGATGACATCGAACAGCGGCGGAACGTCGAAAAATCTGTCTTTAATAACGTGCTTGCGGTCGATAAAGTTCAGAATCTTGGTCTGCGCGCCGCCGGAGCAGTGCACCATGCCGTGGATGTCGGCGCGATGGCTGTCGAGGACAGCCTTGATAACGGGCGCATATGTGCGCGTGGGCGACAGGACGAGCTTGCCGGCATTGACAGGAGCGCCTTCGACGGCGTCAGTGAGGCCCAGCGATCCGCAGTACACGAGTTCCTGCGGAAGTCCGCTGTCATAAGTCTCGGGGTATTTCTCCGCCACAGCTTTGCCGAACACGTCATGACGGGCAGAAGTAAGGCCGTTGCTGCCCATGCCGCCGTTGTACTCGGTCTCATACTTGGCCTGCCCGTACGACGCAAGGCCCACGATGACGTCGCCTGCGGCGATATTGGCATTGTCCACCACGTCGCTGCGGCGCATGCGGCATGTGACGGTGCTGTCGACGATGATGGTGCGCACGAGGTCGCCCACGTCAGCGGTCTCGCCGCCGGTCGAGTAGATGTTCACACCGTGCTCGCGCAGGTCCTGAAGGAGTTCCTCGGTGCCGTTGATTATGGCTGAAATCACTTCGCCCGGCACGAGACGCTTGTTGCGTCCGATGGTCGAGGAAAGAAGGATGTTGTCAGTGACGCCGACGCAGAGAAGATCGTCGATATTCATGATCAGGGCATCCTGAGCGATACCTTTCCACACTGACAGGTCGCCGGTCTCGCGCCAGTAGGCATATGCCAACGAAGATTTCGTTCCGGCACCGTCGGCGTGCATGATATTGCACCACTCGGGGTCGCCGCCGAGATAGTCGGGCACTATCTTGCAGAATGCGCCGGGAAAGATGCCTTTGTCGATGTTTTTGATGGCCGAATGGACATCCGATTTAGTGGCCGACACGCCACGGAGATCATACCGTTCGTTTGACATAGATGTGATGAAATATATCTCGTTAATACTCTTTATTGTTTGCTATATATCTGAAGCCTGTGCCGCAGCGGCGGTCAGGCCTGTTTCATTCGTTTCACTTTATCGGGGTCGGCAACCACCCACAGGATGTCGCCGGGCCGGAAGACAAGGTCGGGATTCGAGTCGATGTGTTCGTCGCCACGCTCCACAGCCACCACGAGGGCGTCGTAATTGTCGCGCAGGGCGGCCGAGCGCGGAGTTTTCGACACAAGCGGCGAGGACTCGTCCAGAAGGATACCCGTCAGCTTGATATCGTCGGGACTAACGGTGACTTCAGGCTCGGGAAGCGTGCGTTCGACGTCAGGAAGCATTTTCTCAATCTGCTCGTCGGTGCCGATGACGCTTATGATATCACCCGGATAGACGCGCGTGCGGCCGTCTGGTATGGGGATGTACATCTGTCCGCGCTGTATGCCGACGATATTGACACCGTAAATCTTGCGTATGTTGGAGTCCATCAGGCGCTGGCCCACGAACACGCATCCCGTCCCCACGGTCATGAATGCTTTGTGGAGGTCGTGGATGACGGCATTCTTCTTGCCGCTGCGTCGTAGCTCGCGCTCATTGAGGTTGTCGATGAACTTGCTTTCTATGCGTGCCATGCTGCGGCGCAGGCGCTTCGAGAATACGAGGATGGCCAGAAGGACGGCTGTGGCGGCTACAAGTATGCCGGCCTTGGGATTGTAGAATATCATGATGGCTCTCGACACCATGACGATGGCCAGCAGAATACGGAATATGGTCATGACCAGACGCGGTATGCGAGCTGTGTCACCGCCCTTGGAGGCATCGACGGGAATCATGAGCGCGAAGAGGAACGGCAGCATCACGGCCAGTGTGAGCGTGACACATATCAGGCGGCTCCACTCTCCGGCAATCGGAGCGATAAGCGCGAGCAGATAGCGTCCGGCCAGAATCTCAATCCCGGCCAGAATGATGAAGTACAGCAGGGTTGTCGAAAGCGTACGCACAAGGATACCTTTCCAGTTCCGGCCTGCGGCGTCGCTGCGGTCGGCCTCTTTTTTGTAGCGGTCAATGAGGAAGTGCAGCCGCCGGGGCAGATGTCGCTCGACCCACGAGTAGAAGGGGTCGGACATCTTGATAAAATATGGCGTCAGGAAGGTCGTGATGACCGATACGGCCACTACGATAGGATATATGTCGGCATTAAGCACGCCGAGCGACATGCCGAGGTTGGCGATGATGAAAGCGAACTCGCCTATCTGCGTCAGGGAGAATCCCGAGCGGATGGCCACCTGCAGTGACTGGCCGGTGATGAGCATGCCGGCAGTGCCGAACACTATCATGCCGATGATGACCGTGGCCGAAAGAATCAGCACCGGACTCCAGTGCCGCACCAGGATGTCGGGCTGCACCATCATGCCCACGGAGATGAAGAAAACGGCTCCGAACAGGTCTTTGACGGGCGTTACTACGGTCTCTATGCGCTCGGCATATGAAGTGCCGGCAAGAATCGAGCCCATGACGAAGGCTCCGAGTGCGAGCGAGAATCCGCAGAATACAGAGAATACGGCCATGCCCAGGCAGAGACCCATCGACACTATCAGCAGGGTCTCGCCGTTGAGATAGCGGCGGATGCGGCCGAGCAGCGACGGGAGCACATAGACACCCACCAGAATCCATATGGCGAGGAAGAATACGAGCTTGCCCACGCTGAAAAGCAGTTCGGAGCCTTCGACGGTCTTGTTGATGGCTATGGACGAAAGCAACACCATCATGAGGACCGCGAAGAGGTCCTCGACGACAAGGACGGCCAGTACGAGAGAGGCGAATTTCTTCTGTCTCAGCCCCATGTCGGTGAAGGCCTTGATGATGATGGTGGTGGACGACATCGACAGCATGCCGCCGAGGAAGAGGCTGTTGATGAAGTTGAGATGCATGAGGTGGCCTATGACCATGCCGCTGCACATCATGCCCGTGATGATGACCAGAGCCGTGACCACGGCCGAGCCGCCGGAGTTGGCGAGTTTCTTGAAGCTGAATTCAAGTCCCAGTGAGAAAAGAAGAACCACGATGCCTATCTGCGCCCAGAACTCGATTGTGTCCTCATGCGCCACAGAGGGCAGATACTCGAAGTGCGGACTGGCCAGAAAGCCGGCCACGATGTAGCCCAGGACCACCGGCTGCCCTATCCACTTGAAGAGAACGGTTACACCCGCGCCTAAAAGCAGGATGAAAGCAAGATCGGTGATGAGTCCTTCGATTTCCATAAATTAATATCAGATATTCAGCTGATTGGCGAGGGTTATCGACTTGGTGGGATGCAGGCGCTCGAACTGCGCGAAGAGGTCGATGTAGTCGGTGGTCTCGCGGACAAGCACCATCAGATTGAGGTGGGTTTCCTTCTGTTCGTAGTCATAGTCGACGAAGAAGGCATGAAGCACCACATGATGCGAGTCGAGCACGGCGCGGTAGTCGTCGATATTCCGCAGAATCTCGGCGGCGCGAATGCGGATGATGCGCTGCTCTGAGCCGCGGCTGACGCGGTTCTCTATCTTCTCGAGCTGCACGAGGATGAAAAGAATCAGGGCGGAGGCCACTATCGAGAGCACGTACATGCCAAGCCCGACAGCCATACCGATGATGGCCACCATCCATATGCCTGCGGCGGTGGTCAGTCCGCGGACGGAGCCTTTCATCTGTATGATGGCGCCGGCACCGAGAAAACCGATACCCGTGATGACCTGAGCGGCGATTCGCCCGGGGTCGCCGTTCTTGAGGCCCATATATTCCTGCGGTACGTATATCGACAGCAGCATGGCCAGAGTAGCACCCATGGCGATGAGCGAGAATGTGCGCACGCCGGCGGTCTGCCCCTTGCGCTTGCGCTCATAGCCGACCACCGCCCCGAGCAGCATGCTCAGCACGAGCTTGTACACCGACCCTACGGTGGTGATCTCTATGCTGTTTATGCAGTCGTATATGTATTGCACGAAGCTCATCAGCGGAGATTGAACGACGAGGATATGAGCCTGAAGTTATCGGCGAAAAGTTCGACAGTATAGTCTCCGGCAATAAGCGGAGTGTTGACGTCATAGTAAATGGTGACACCCTGCATCTCCTCGCCTGCATACTCGACGGTCTTCTTGGCGGTGTACTCTACGCTGCCGCCCTCGAAGGGGAATGTTCCGCCGGGGCCGAGCAGCTGGCCGGAGGGCGAGACTATACGCATGTAGATGGTCTTCTCGCCAACGGGAGTGGAGTTGTTCTGCGGGATGGTGAATGTGGCACAAAGCTGCACGGCCTTGGTCACTTTCTTCTCTTTCTTACCTTTCTTGTTGAGAGGCGTGAGGCTGAGACCGCTCACGTTGAGCTTTTCGGCCAGTGTCATGCGTTCGCTGAGCTCCTCATTGGCCTTGCGTGTCTCCGAGACCTGCGAAGCGAGTCTGTCGTTACGCTCCTTGATTTCCTTGTTTTCGGAGCGGAGTGCCTGATTCTCCTTGTTCAGACGGTCGATTTCGGCCACATAGTGCTTGAGAAGGTTGCGGAGGGTCGATATCTCGTCGCGCAGCTTCGATATTTCGGCAGCGCTCTTGTGCTTCTGGTTGGCGAGTTCCTGCTGGAGTTTCTCGACCTGAATGCGTGCGGCCTCGTACTTGTCGTTGAGTTCGCGCTTGACAGAGTCATCCATGATGAACTTTCGGGAGTTCTCGAACTGCTCGAACTCATCATTGAGGTCCTGATAGTCCCGTTCGAGCTGCTGCTGGGCAATGTCAAGCTGCATTTGCTCCATCTCGGCCTGAGCAGCCCTGGCCTGTCTGGATGACTTCACCGTAAAGAATACGAGTGCAAAAATAACGGCAGCAAGAGCAATTGCGCCAATGATGATGAAACTCCGTTGCTTGTCTGCTCGACCTCGGGAGGCCGGGCGCTGACGGTGGACTTTGTCATTCTTTTCTGCCATGCTATCTGTCTGAGAAAGTAATTCTTATAAACTGTAAATCCGTTAATCGGGCTGTAGCCGGGCGATGGGGCTCTGCGCCATGCGTACCGGCCTGAGCTTATCAGCTACAAAGTTAAGAATTAATTATGAATTATCTGACATCCTCCCCCTAAAAAAGTCTATACACTCCCTGACGTAAGGATACAAAAAAAGGGCAAGCTTACTACATCGCGCTCGCTCAACCCAATACCCTTGCTTCGGTCAAGACCTGGGGGATTCTCGGGGAGCAAACCGTGTAGGACTTACCCGGGTGCAAAGGTACGACCTTTTTCGTTACCGGCAATAGGATGTCATGATTTTAACACTAATTTAACACATATAACAGCAGTACACCCGCCACGCGGCTCTCTAAGAACAAGCACACGGGCGGATGTCGGACAAAAAATAAAAAAGCGAGGAGGAGATGTTCAATAGGTGATCAGAGAAGAGCGCAAAGAAAAGCGGAGACTTACTGCTTGGACTGTTCGAGCGAAACCTTGCGGAACTCTTTCATGAGTTTTTCGAGTTCGAGCGAAGCCTTGCGGGCACGTGTACCGGCTGCTTTGTTGTTCTTTTCCTGCTGGAGGACAGCGTCGGCACGAAATGCCTCGTATGCCTCGTTGATGGCGTTGATTAACGATTCCATGGACATAATTTTGAGAGTTGGTAATATATTGAAAAATGTCTCGGTTTTTATATTGTGTATCAGTCTTCGTATTCTGTAGTGTCGACGATTCCGGCATCGGCAAGCGCCTGACGGCGTTCACGGCAGGTGCCGCAACGTCCGCAATGCTTCTCCTGACCTCTGTAGCAGGAATAAGTAGTGGAATAGTCAATGCCCAGAGTCTTGCCTCGAAGAGCGATGTCTGATTTGCTCAGAAGTGTGTAAGGAGCCTTCACCCGGATACCTTCATAGGTTCCCTGGGCTATGGCCTCCGACATCGCGTCGATGAAGCTCTTGCGACAGTCGGGATATAGCGCATGGTCGCCGGCATGATTGGCTATCATGACCGTTTCGAGTCCGTGGCTCTCGGCCAGTCCGGCGGCGGCGGCGAGCATGATGCCGTTGCGGAAGGGGACGACAGTCGACTTCATGTTGTCGAAGTCATAGTCGCCTTCGGGGATGGCATCCGCACCTTCAAGAAGCGAGCTATGGAAATATCTGGCGATGAAGGAGAGATCGATTTCCACCAGTTCGATGCCGAGGCGCCGGCAGTGATAGCGTGCGCACTCAAGCTCGCGCTCGTTGTGGTTCGAGCCGTAGCTGAAGTTCACGGCAAATTCGATTTCGGAGGCGTACTCGTAGAGCATCGTCACCGAATCCATTCCCCCTGACAGCACCATCAGGGCGTTCTTTCCTGATCTGTTGTTGCTCATAGATCAAAAATCTGAAGGGAAAACAGCCATCAGGCGCTGACGCACCATGTCCTGATGAGCGTCGTCGCCATAATTGGCAAAAGGAATAATAGAAATGCCTCCGCGCGGCATGAACACTCCGCGCACCTCAAGATAGCGAGGCTGCATGAGTTTCACCAGATCCTTCATGATGATGTTGACACAGTCTTCATGAAAGTCTCCGTGGTTTCTGAAACTGAAAAGATACAATTTCAGGCTCTTGCTCTCCACCATCTTCTCATCAGGGATATAGTTGATAATGATGCGGCCGAAATCAGGCTGTCCGGTCTTGGGGCACAGGGATGTGAACTCGGGACAGGTGAACGTGACGAGGTAGTCACGCTCGGGATGCTTATTCTGAAAAGTCTCAAGCATCTCGGGTGCGTAGTCAGCCGGGTACTTCACGCCTGTGTTACCAAGGAGCGAACACGTTGCAAGCTCGTCTATCTCACGTGGCATAATTGATTCTTTCTCTATTTATAATTATAATAGATATAGTTACTTAAATTCTAAGCGCTGAAGCTCTATCATGTCGCCGAAGCGCTCGTTCCATTCCGAAGGAGTGAAGGTGCCGTAGCCGGAATAGAACGCAGGAAAATGCTATCAGGCAACCATGCCAGACCCCGCTTTACAAAAACGGAAGCGAGGTAGCGCGGATTAGAAATATTACGTCTGATCGAATTTGTCACTTGAATCTTAAATTTTTGGCAAACATACGAAAAACTTTTCTAACAGCAAAAAAAATCGTTAATAATCAGGTGTTTTTTGAAATATTATCTGCCAAATTACAGGATTAGGCGGCTTTCTATTATATTCTATAGCAAATATGCCTACTGATTACACCTCCTCTGCCCGCTCAGGGTATGCACGAACAGGGAGTCCTCGAAGCATACTCCGCATGAGCTAAATGTTAAAATAGTGTTAAAACAAAGAAAACACTTGCAGGGTCCAAAAATACGCCGTAACTTTGCAGTGCAAAAAGCGAGAGACACTCTCACAAATCAAAATGGCGATTTAGTGTAGTGGCCTAGCACGCCACCCTCTCACGGTGGAGACCAGGGTTCGATTCCCTGATTCGCTACAAAAGCCATTCAGCGAGGCAGACTTCAGAAGTTTGCCTCGCTTGTTTTATCAATATACACGGACGGCGTCAGCTCCGCCCGGCTCTCTTTCAGAACCACCGACTCCCCTACTCTACAATGATACGAAAAATCATACACATAGATATGGATGCGTTCTACGCATCGGTCGAGCAACGCGACAATCCCGGGCTGAAAGGCCTCCCGGTAGCCGTCGGACAGGCCGACGGCCGAGGCGTCGTAGCAGCCGCCAGCTATGAGGCGCGGCGCTACGGAGTCCGCTCGGCCATGTCGTCGTCGAAAGCGCGCCGGCTGTGCCCCGACATCGTGTTCGTCGACTGCAGATTCGACGTGTATAAAGCGGTATCTGCTCAGATTCATGAGATATTCCGTCGCTACACCGACATTATTGAGCCGATATCGCTCGACGAAGCATTCCTCGATGTCACTCATAACCACCGCAATATACCGCTGGCCATCGACATCGCCAGGGAGATAAAGAAGAGCATCCGAGAAGAACTGGGCCTGATAGCCTCCGCAGGAGTGTCGTACAATATGTTCCTTGCCAAAATCGCGTCTGACTACCGCAAGCCTGACGGCCTGTGCGTCATCGCGCCTGAGCGCGCCGTCGACTTCGTGGCCAAGATGCCTATAGAGAGTTTTTGGGGCGTCGGTCCCGTCACGGCATCGAAGATGCACTCTTTGGGCATATACACAGGCGAGGACCTGCGCAATTTCTCTGTCCCCGAGCTGCGCTTGTACTTCGGCAAAGCGGCGCTGCAGTACTATAATTTCGCCCGAGGCATAGACAACCGTCCCGTAGAGCCCTTCAGAGAACGCAAGTCGGTGGGATGCGAAGTGACCCTCGACAGCGACATATCCAAGCCGGAAGAAATTGAGAACGTGCTCGCGACTCTTGCCGCTGACCTTGAGGAGCGCCTCAGCCGCAAATCCTTCAAAGGCTCGACGTTCACGCTGAAAATCAGATATTCGGATTTCTCGACGCACACACGGAGCAAGTCGGACATAGGCGACGTCGCCGCCGCTGCCGAACTGGCCTGCATAGCAAGGGAGCTGCTCGAAAAAGAAAATCCGGGCGACCGCAAGATACGGTTGCTCGGAATGTCGCTGTCAAAATCCGACAGCGGAAAGAAGGAATCGCCTCTTCAGCTCCGCCTTGACTTCGACGAATAGAACTATCTGCGGCGCTCAAGCATGCTCAGAACATCGTCGAGAGTATATCCGCAGTGCTCGGCGGCGGAAAGGAAATCGGGAATCCGGCAGTCCTCGAACTGCCGCCTGTAGTGGTCGCGGAGACGGTCAGCGACATCAGAATTGCAGAAATAGCCCTGACCGCGGACGACTCGGACAAGTCCGATGGCTTCCAGCTCCTCGTATGCCTTGATGATGGTGCGGTTGTTCACGCCCAGCGTCACAGCAAGCTCTTTGGTAGACGGAATCTTGCTTTCCGCCAGCCATTGGCCTGACTCAATCTGCTGAAGACAGTAATCGGCTACTTGTAGATATATCGGTCTGCTTTCGTCGTACTCAATCATATCTGCATCCTTGAAATTGCGCGGGATGTGCGCCACACAGCGAAAATGAAACCTATGGCACTGACGATACAGCCGCCGCCCATCACAAAATTATAGAACGGAAGCACGCTGCCCTCCTCCAGCCCGTAGCCGTTGAAGGCAAGCATGAATCCCCATATGACTCCTCCCACCAGACCGATGAATCCCAGCAGAATATATGCGAAAAATCCGTAGGCGATGCCCCACACGACACGGTGCGTGGTATGTGCCATCACACCCCACAGACACGAAGCCGTGAAGACAAGCAGCGTCAGTACGGAGTAGAGGATGGTGACGCCGTTGTAGATTACGTCTGGAAAGAGGGTATTCAGCGCAGCATGAGGCACTTTGAGGACAAACATGCCCAGAAGTGTGCTCGGGACAAAAACCATGACCGGAACGATGACGAAGCACAGTGAGAATATCACGACCTTACGCTCGAAAGGCAGTGCCGGCAGCATCAGTTCGGTCTCCAGGCCGCGCGAGCGTGCGAAAAGCATCGGACTGAACACCATGCAGCCGATGAAGAAGATGGAGAAGATAAGACCCAGCGGAAAATAAGCCTCAAGGCCGTAGCTGTTCACAACCATGCTCAGGATGATCTCGCAGACAACCGGCATGATGAACATGGCCAGCAGTTTGCCGCGAAGATACGGCATGTAATAGCGCGCCACCATCATGATGCGCTCCCAACGCGTGGCGTCGGTCTTTGAAAGTATTTCTGATGATATCATCTGTCAAGGCATTTGAGTAGCTGTTCCTTATTGTTTCTCGCGGCAAGGTAAAGCAGTTCGAAGTCAATATTCGATTCATCGCCGCTGCCATTGGGACATATACTGTGACAGCGGCCAAGACACTGACGGGAGTATAAGGCATCTTCCGGAGCCACGGACGACACATCAAAGTACACGTGCTCGAGTATGTCATCGACCGTCATAGCGTAATTGAGCCTGCCGTCATGGAGGTCAATCACTCCATCGTAGAGGTTCTCGAGGTCGCGGATTGAGTGGGTCGACACAATCACGGTCTGCTCCGGTCCGACGTGTGCGGCCATCATCTTCTGCAAGGCATGGCGCGACTCTATGTCCAGACCGTTGGCCGGTTCGTCGAGAAGGAGTATATCGGTTTTAAGCGCCAGCGCATAAGCCACCTTGGCTTTCTGGCGATTGCCGGTGGACATATTCTGCAGCGGAGCGTCGGCGTCAAGTCCGAACGCGGCGAGATTGTCGCGCAGGGCGAAGGCGTCGAAATGCGGATAGAACGGAGCATGGATTCTCGCCATCTCGCTGATTGACGCGGCAGGAAACTCCATGTTGACTCCCGTCATGAATATATGCGAACTGACCGACGGCAGCCTCGACCCGGTCGGGCAGCCGTCAAGCGTACACGAGCCTGCCGAGGGGAAGCGGAGTCCGGCCATGATGTGGAGCGAGGTCGTCTTCCCGGCACCGTTCTCGCCCAGGAGAAGGTGCAGCCCGGGACCTACCACTGCCGAGATGCCTTTGAGGGCCGTATCGGCGTGTTTGCCGGGATATTTGTACCACAGATCTTTGATGTCGAGTATCATAAGCAGCAGATTATGGCTAATACGACGAGAAAAGAGAGGGCGACTTCGAAAAATCCTTCCATAGGAATAATGTATTTGATAATGTTCTGAATGTAGTGGTGTGCACAAGTACACCACAAAGGTATGACAAATAATTTGCCCCGCCAAATTTTTCTGCAAAAAAATTGACGGGGCAAACTGTATCGTCAGGCTAAACGCCTTATACTACTGACGTTATGGCTATGGCATTGAGACGTTTTTCGAGGTCGGAAGTGCTGATCGGCGAGTCGAGTTTTCCGCGATGGGCGAACGAGATGTTGCCGGTCTCCTCCGAGACGACTATGGCAACGGCATCTGTCGCCTGAGCTATGCCGAGGGCCGAGCGGTGACGCAGACCAAGCGAACGCGGCACATCACTGCTGTGGCTGACGGGAAGAATACATCCCGCAGCCTCGATACGGTTGTGCGACACTATCATGGCCCCGTCGTGCAGAGGCGAGTTCTTGAAGAAGATATTCTCGATCAGACGTGTATTGATGCGCGCGTCGATGATATCGCCCGTAGCGGCATACTGCGACAGCGGTATCGACTGCTCTATGACGATAAGTGCTCCGGTCTTGCTCTTGGCCATGCTCATGCACGCGTATACTATGGGCATGACCCACGCGAGGCGGTCGTTGTCGATGTTCTGACTGTCGTGATGGAACATCTTCCCCAGAAACTTCCAGCGCCGTTTCGAGCCGAGTTCGACGAGGAAGCGCTTGATGGAGTCCTGAAAGAGTATGACGATGATGACCAGGCCGATGGCCATGAACTTATCGAGAATCGTACCTATGAGCCTCATGTTGAATATCTCGGACGTAAGAACCCATAGCACTATCACCGCCAGCACGCCATAGAAGATGTTGATGGAGCCGGACTCCTTCATCATCTTATAGATGTAGTACAGCAGGCAGGCGAAGATGAGGACGTCGACGAGGTCCTTTATTCCGAAATCAAACATGGGTCGAGAGCTTTGAGGATGGATATTGTCTGAGCCGCCTCAGCCGGGTCGTGGACACGGAGGATGGAGGCACCGCGCTCGATGGCGAGCGCCCCGATGACGGCGGTGGCCGTCAGGGCTTCGTCGGCGGAGATGCCCAGCAGACGGGTTATCATCGACTTGCGCGACACTCCTACGAGAATCGGGCGGTCAAAGATGCCGAAAGCGCGGAGATTGCGGAGAAGCTCGTAGTTCTGCTCGAGCGTTTTGGCGAACCCGAAACCGGGGTCGATGATGACATCGGCCACACCGAGTTCGGCCAGCGTCCAGAGCGGACGGCTCAGTTCGGATATCACTTCCGATGTGACGTCGCCACCATAGTCCGTCATGCTCTGCATGGTGGCCGGAGTGCCGCGCATGTGCATGAGCACGTAGGGACAGCGGAGTTCTGCCACGGTGCGGAACATATCGGGGTCAAGCAGACCGCCGGAAATGTCGTTGACTATATCAGCGCCCCACTCCAGCACACATCTGCGCGCCACACCCGAGCGGAATGTATCGACCGAGACAGGCACTTCGGATCCCACTGCCCTCCGGATGGCCGGAAGGGCGAGGGCGAAGCGTGCGCACTCCTCCGCTTCGGGAACATCGTCGGCACCGGGACGCGACGAGTAGGCGCCGACATCGATGATGTCGGCACCGGAGCGCACCATGGCGGCGGCGCGCTCGGCAATAGCGTCGGCGGTCTGCACCCGCGAACTGCCATAGAACGAATCGGGCGTGACGTTGATGATGCCCATCACGGCCGGCCGGTCATATACGACCGCCCGCCCTCCGAGATCAAGGGAAAAAGAGTGCATGCCTTCTGTGAGTGTGTGAATGTGTGTTAGCGTTCTGTTTATGACTGGCGGTTGGCGCGCTTGCGCTCGGTCTCGTCAAGGATGGTCTTGCGGAGGCGGAGGTGATGCGGAGTGACCTCTACGTACTCGTCCTCCTTGATATACTCAAGAGCCTCCTCAAGGCTGAATACCACAGGAGGAACGATACGGGCCTTGTCATCAGAGCCGGAAGCACGCATGTTAGTGAGCTTCTTGCTCTTGGTCACATTGACGGGAATGTCGTTCTCCTTGGCGTTCTCGCCCACCACCTGACCGGCATATACTTCTTCCTGCGGGAAGATGAAGAAGCGGCCGCGGTCCTGAAGCTTGTCTATGGCGTAGGCATATGCCGTGCCCGACTCCATGGCCACGAGAGAGCCGTTGGTGCGGCGCTCGATGTCGCCCTTCCAGGGCTGATACTCGAGGAAGCGGTGCGCCATGATGGCCTCGCCGCCCGACGCCGTGAGCACATTGCTGCGCAGACCGATGATGCCTCGCGAGGGGATGTTGAACTCGAGATGTACGCGGTCGTTCTTCGCCGACATCGAGACGAGGTCGCCCTTGCGCCGGGTGACCATGTCAATCATCTTCGACGAGAATTCCTCGGGCACATTGATGGAGAGGAGCTCGACAGGCTCACACTTGCGGCCGTCGATTTCCTTGACGATTACCTGAGGCTGGCCTACCTGAAGCTCGTAGCCCTCGCGACGCATGGTCTCGATGAGCACCGACAGGTGAAGCACACCTCGGCCGTAGACAATCCATACATCTTCGGAGTCGCCCTTGACTACGCGGAGCGCCAGATTGCGGTCGAGTTCGGCCGTAAGACGGTCGCCGATGTGGCGCGAAGTCACATACTTGCCGTCACGTCCGAAGAAGGGGCTGTTGTTGATGGTGAAGAGCATCGACATGGTAGGTTCGTCGATGGCTATGCGGGGCAGCGGGTCGGGATTGTCAAAGAGCGTCACAGTATCGCCGATTTCGAATCCTTCGATGCCGATGAGGGCGCATATATCGCCGTTCTGCACGCTCTCCACTTTCTTGCGACCCATACCTTCGAATGTATGCAGTTCTTTGATTTTCTGGCGGCTTACGGTGCCGTCCTTGCGGCAGAGCCCGATTTCCTGGCCTTCCCGGAGCTCGCCGCGGTGCACACGGCCGATGGCTATGCGTCCCACGTACTTGGAGTAGTCAAGCGAAGTGATGAGCATCTGGCTGTCGCCGGGATTCTCCTCAGGACCGGGGATATGCTCGATAATGGCATCAAGAAGAGGGAATATATTGTCGGTCGGATTCTTATAGTCAGTGCTCATCCAGCCCTGCTTGGCCGATCCGTAGAGGGTCATGAAGTCGAGCTGGTCCTCGGTGGCGTCAAGGCTGAACATGAGGTCGAACACCATCTCCTGTACTTCCTCTGGACGGCAGTTGGGTTTGTCTACCTTATTAATTACTACGATGGGCTTGAGACCTATCTCGATAGCTTTCTGAAGGACGAAACGCGTCTGCGGCATAGGGCCTTCGAAGGCATCCACAAGGAGCAGACAGCCGTCGGCCATATTGAGCACGCGCTCCACCTCGCCTCCGAAGTCGGCGTGTCCCGGAGTGTCGATGATGTTGATTTTATAGCCTTTGTAGTCGATGGAAACGTTTTTCGAGAGAATCGTTATGCCGCGCTCGCGCTCAAGGTCGTTGTTGTCGAGAATGAGTTCTCCGGCATTCTGGTTCTCGCGAAAGAGGTGACCGGCAAGGAGCATCTTGTCAACCAGAGTCGTCTTGCCGTGGTCGACGTGAGCGATGATAGCAATGTTGCGAATGTTCTGCATACTCTATTGGATTGATTTGTCCGACTGCGTAGGATGGGTCGGAAAGCTGCAAGGGGCAGACCGACGTCTGCCCCGTATTTTATACCTTATTCAGAAATTGATTTCAGGACTGTTTCCTTGGCCACGTTGCCTTTCTTGTCGGCGACTGTCTGCTTGACCGAACCGACACCCCTGGCGAACCATTCGGTGACGTACTGCTTCTCGGTGGCTTCAGGCGATGTGGTCTTGATGACGTAGGTCACCTTGAGGCAATTTTCGAATTTGCCGGCTGGCACCTCGACCGTCTCGTAACCGGCATATTTGGCATTCCAGAGGTTCATTGACATCTGCGATGGACCCATGTTGAGCTTGAGCGACTTATTGGGAATCTTCGTGGCCGGATCAGCCTCGGCCGGAAGGTCAAGTACGAGGTCGCCCTTGGTGGTGATGCCCTTATCCAGCTCGGCGATGTCGCTGTCGGATACGTTATTGCCGGATGCGCGTGCTGCCTCAATAAGCATGTTCATTATGGTCTTCTTGTACTCCTCTCCGGGAACCATATTGTAGACCGTCAGACCTGTGGCAGGATTGTATGTGTAGCTGTTCGAGGTCTTGATTTCGGTAAAGTCGCCGATTTTCTGCACTTCCTCCATCACTGCGGTCTCAATGCCGTCGGCAGTGGTGACAGACACGACGGTTGCGGTCGACTCCGTCTCTCCCTTGTCCTCTCCTTCGAGGACCTTCTCGAGATAAGTGAAGACGGTGCCCTGCTTCGAGCACATGTACTGTGCGGAGGCTGCCGATGTGCCCATTGCCATCAGGATGGCAAGTGCGGCGATTGCTTTCTTGATCATATTGTAGTTCGGTTTATTGGTTAGCAGGCTTTGAAGCTCATGTCAAGACCTTTGACAGAGTGCGTCAGAGCGCCGACGGAGATGAAGTCCACTCCGGCTTCGCCATATGCGCGCAGGGTGTCGAGGGTAATGCCGCCGCTCGACTCTATCTCGATGCCGGGGCCTTCCTTATGGATAAGTGCTACGGCGTCGGCAGTGCGCTCGGGCGTAAAATTGTCGAGCATGATGCGGTCGGCACCTGCGGCTATGGCCTGACGTATTTCATCCGTATTGCGCACCTCCACCTCGATGCGGAGGTCCTTGCCCTTGGCGCGGCAGTATTCCTTGGCTGCAGCCACGGCCTTGTCGATGCCGCCGGCGAAGTCGACATGATTGTCCTTGATAAGAATCATGTCGAAGAGACCGATGCGGTGATTGCATCCGCCACCGATTTTCACAGCCTCTTTCTCAAGCATACGCAGGCCGGGCGTGGTCTTGCGCGTGTCGAGCACTTTGGTGTGGAGCCCTTCGAGGCGCGACTGATACTTGGCCGTAGTCGTGGCTATGCCGCTCATGCGCTGCATGATATTGAGCATGGTCCGCTCGGTCTGAAGAAGCGAACGGACGGGACCTTCCACCACAAACGCGATGTCGCCGGGCTTGACATGGGCGCCGTCGGTGATGAAAACGGTCATTTTAAGCGAGGGGTCGAATTTCTCGAAAACCTTCCGTGCGATGTCAACACCGGCAAGAATACCTTCTTCCTTCACCAGGAGATGCTGTCGTCCCATGGCGTCAGGGCCTATGGTGCTGAGAGTTGTGTGATCGCCGTCGCCGATGTCTTCTGCGAAAGCGAGGTCGAGGAGCTGGTCGATTAATTCGTCTTTTGTTTTCATTACTTTTCGTGTTTAGCGTGCAAATATAGCGAAAAATTCGCGAGATTAGTTAATTTTGCAGCATGAAAATTAAACTTCTATGTATGGGCGACGTCCGCGATGCGTCGATGGACACAGCTATATCGCAGTACTGCAAGAAGATACCGTTCTACTGGCCATTCTCGATGGTGTGCCTGCCCGATGTGCGCGCCCCGAAGTCGACCGGCACGGAGAAACAGAAAGAGCTGGAGGGAGCGCGGTTCATGAACGAAATCGCGCCGGGCGACTTCGTCGTGCTGCTGGACGAGCGCGGAAAGGAATTCACGTCGCGTCAGTTCTCGGAGTTCATCGAGAAGAAGAGCATCGAGGTAGCGAAAAACCTCGTCTTCGTGGTCGGCGGACCTTACGGATTCTCGAAAGAAGTATACGGCCGTGCCGACAGCCTTATGTCGCTGTCGAAGATGACATTTCCGCATGAGATGGTCAGACTGTTCTTCGTCGAGCAGATTTACCGTGCCGGGACCATCATGCGTGGAGAACCATACCACCACGATTGAGCGAGAGAAAACAGCATGGGAGAGAGGAATGAATATCATAAATTATGTAATTAAATATTAAATAATGTATAAGCATTACATTCTTTAATAAATTTTTATAACTTTGCATCGATACTGTACGGGAAAGACCGCACGGGAAGAAAACATATTATGATACCATTCCAAAAACTTGCAACCATCAGTGTTGCACTTCTTGCAATCAGCGCACCGGCATACGCCGACAGTGCCACCGACCGGACTGCGGCTCTGACGGCAGTCGCCGAGTCGTACCGTCCCGGAGTGTCGGGATTCGGTACGGTAGCCGCTCAGGACGTCGACATAGACACGAAAAAGCACACCGTGACCATACGGTTCGCAAAGACGGCTGCATACCTTCCCCTTACGGAGGCTGACCTCAGCGAAATGAAGAAAGACTGTCTCGCGGCGCTCGGCCCGGAATATTCCCGATACAAAATCAAACTTTTCGCCGGTGACCGCGACATGGACAGCCTGGCGCTGTACAGTAAAAAGAAAAACATAGGGCCGAAAGAAAAGAAGCCTTTCGTCACCCGTCTTGATGTGCCGCGCGCACCTTCGGGTCTCGACGGCGCCAACATAGCCCTGTGGCAGAGCCACGGATGGTACTTCGAGCCGAAGCTCAACCGCTGGGAGTGGCAGCGCGCACGCCTGATGCAGACCGTCGAGGACCTGTACACGCAGAGCTACGTGATGCCTTTCCTTATGCCTATGCTCGAGAACGCCGGAGCCTACGTGATGTCGCCACGCGAACGCGATATCCAGCGCACCGAAATCATCGCCGACAACGACGGCGGCAAACTCGCGAAAGGTCAGTTCAGCACCACAGGCGACTGGACGGACGCCGACAAGCCCGGCTTCGCTTATACCAAGGAGCTACTGCATAACGGCGATCACCCCTTCGCCGACGGCACCGTGCTGAAGGCCGCGCTTTCAGGAAAGAACACGCCTACGGCCACTGCGACATGGTCGGCCCGGATTCCCTTGAGTGGCAAATATGCAGTATACATCAGTTACGCTACTCTGCCGAACAGCACCGAAGCTGCCGAATATATAGTTCATGCCGACGACGGCGACCATCGGTTTATCATCAATCAGCGCATGGGCGGTGGCACATGGATATATCTCGGGCACTTCCCGCTGCATAAGAGCGAAGAATCCAAGACTGTGGTCGAGCTGCTCAACAGCGGCAAGAACCGCCGTCAGGCAGTGACCGCCGACGCCGTGAAAATAGGCGGCGGCATGGGTATCGTAGCACGCAAAATCAAGGAAGCTCCCGACGGACTCGAATACGACTACGTGAGCAGCGGATATCCGAAGTTCACAGAAGGCGCACGCTACTTCCTGCAGTGGGCAGGAGCGCCTGACAGCGTCTTCACTCCTACGGACTATGTCAACGACTACGGCGACGACTACCGCAGCCGCGGCCTGTGGGTGAACTGGCTTGCCGGAGGCTCGTCGATGCTCCCCAAACGCAAGGGCCTGAACATACCTGTCGACATGAGCTTCGCTTTCCACACCGACGCCGGTCTGACTCCCAACGACTCGATAATCGGCACTCTCGGCATATACTGCACCAACGGCGGAACGACGGGCAACGGCAGCAGCCGTGCGGCCTCGCGCGACTTCACCAACGACGTGATGACCAACATCGTCGACGGTGTGCGCGCAGAATTCGACCCGACGTGGACACGCCGCGGCATGTGGGACGAGAGCTACTTCGAAGCCCGCGTTCCCGAGGTTCCGGCCATGCTGCTCGAATTCCTCTCGCATCAGAACTTCGCCGACATGAAGTACGGCCTCGACCCTGCATTCCGCTTCACCGTGTCGCGCGGCATCTACAAAGGCATGCTCAAATTCATAGCACGCCGCGACGGACGCCCCTACGTGGTGCAGCCGCTGCCCGTACGTTCGTTCGCCATCAGCCACACCGGTGCCGACAGCTACCGCCTGAGCTGGAAGGAGACCGTGGACTCGCTCGAAAGCACTGCCACACCTACATATTATATCGTCGAAGAACGCATCGGCGACGGTGCCTTCCGTCCCGTGAGCCGTACGTCGGACCCGTACTTCGATATAGCCGTGTCCGACTCCGACATACACTCCTACCGCATCGTGGCAGGCAACGACGGCGGCCGTGCCTTCCCCTCTGAAGTGCTCGCTCTCTGCAACATGCCTTCGGGCCGCGGCGAAGTGACGATAGTGAACGGCTTCACCCGTGTCAGCGCCCCCGACACCTTCGACTACGGCGAGGTTGCCGGATTCAACGACGCCAAGGACCACGGCGTACCCTACGTCTACGACATATCGTACATCGGCAGCCAGTATGAATTCGACCGGAACTCCAAGTGGACTGACGATGATGCCTGCGGCTTCGGCGCATCGCGTGCCAATTATGAGCAGGACGTCATAGCCGGCAATACCTTCGACTTCGTATACTCTCACGGCAGAGCCGTACGTGACGCCGGATTCGGTTTCGTGTCGTCGAGCGTCGAAGCCTTCGCCGAAGCCGCCGACACACCGGCCATAGTCGATATCATACTCGGCAAACAGAAAGAAATCAAGCGTGGCCGCGGCGCCTACGGAACGAACTACAAAGCCTTCCCTGCCGAACTCCAGAGCCGCATGACGGCACTCGCCGGACAGGGCACGGACTTCTTCGTCAGCGGCTCGTACGTGGCCTCGGACCTCTGCGCCAACACCTTCTCGACGGAAACTCAGCTTGAGGCCGACCGCAAGTTCGCCGCCGACATCCTCGGCATAGGCTGGCGCACCGGTCAGGCATCGGTGACCGGCAGAGCCTACGAAGTTCAGACCCCTTACAAGGCATTCGGAAAGTCCGACTATACCTTTGTCCATCGGCTGTCGCGCAATATGTATGCAGTGGAATCTCCTGACTCATTCTTCCCTGCCAACAAGGAAAAGGGGTGCACATTCATGCGCTACAAAGAGAATAATCTCGCCGCCGGCACAGCCTTTGACAACGGGACACACCGCACGGTGGTAATCGGATTCCCTTTCGAGACAATAATGAACCCTCATAAGCGCGCCGGGCTGATGAAGCAGATTCTCGACTTCTTCACCGATGCCAATCCTCTGCGCAACTCAAAGAAATGATAACTATTCACTGACTATGTATATGAACACCATCCACTGTTTCCTCCCCTTCCGCGACGAAGCCCAGGTACGCGCATCGGTAGCGGCTCTCCGCGAATGTCCTGAAGTGACACGCATCACCTTGCTTTCCGCCGACGCCACAGCCACGGCATGCCTCGGCTGCGACCTGCTCCACATCGACACGCTGACTTCGTCGGCAACCGTCCGTCAGATAGCCGAGCACGCCGCCGCAGAATATATACTCCTCTACACCAAGTACACCGAGCTCGTCCCCGGCTATCTCGCGCTGAACCGCATGACGCGCATAGCCGCCGACAGCAATGCCGGCCTAATCTACGCCGACTACTACACTGTGATAGACGGCGTGAAGAGCAATACCCCGGTCATCGACTGGCAGTTCGGCGCCCTGCGCGATGACTTCAACTTCGGTCCGCTCCTGCTCTACCGCGCCACGGACTTCAAGAAGGCCGCATCCGAAATCGACAAGGCATACACCGCCGCCGGACTCTACGACCTGCGTCTGCGCGTGAGCCGCATCGCACCGGTGGTGCACATCAACGAATACCTCTACACTGACGTGACCGTGTCGAACGACAAGGGCGGAGAACGCATCTTCGACTACGTCGATCCCAAGAACCGCGGCGTGCAGATAGAGATGGAAGAAGCCTGCACGGATCACCTCAAGGCCATCGGAGGATACCTCGAACCGAAGTTCGACAAGATAGAATTCGACCGCGGCGACTTCAAGAACGAGGCATCGGTCATCATCCCCGTGCGCAACCGCGTACGCACCATCCGCGACGCCATCCGCAGCGTGCTCTCGCAGAAGACCGACTTTCCCTTCAACCTCTTCATCATCGACAACCACTCGACCGACGGCACAGGCGAGGCCATCGAGGAATTCACCTCCGACCCGCGCGTGATACACATCATCCCCGAACGCACCGACCTGGGCATCGGCGGCTGCTGGAACGTGGGCGCCAACCATCCCGAAGCCGGCAAATTCTGCGTGCAGCTTGACTCCGACGACGTGTACGCCGACGAGAACACTCTGGCCAAGATGGTGAAGGCATTCTACGACAACAACTCTGCCATGGTCGTGGGCACCTATATGCTCACCGACATCGACATGAACATGATACCGCCGGGCGTCATCGACCACCGCGAATGGACTCCCGAAAACGGCCGCAACAACGCCCTGCGCATCAACGGCCTCGGCGCTCCCCGTGCGTTCTACACTCCTCTGCTCCGCGAGATTCAGGTGCCGAACACATCGTACGGCGAGGACTACGCCCTCGGGCTGGCTTTCTCGCGCCACTATCAGATAGGACGCGTCTACGACGTGGTCTACCTCTGCCGCCGCTGGGAGGACAACTCCGACCACGCGCTCGACATCGTGAAGACCAACACCAACAACCTCTACAAAGACCGCATCCGTACCTGGGAACTCGAGGCACGCTGTGCGATGAACCGGAACAAGTAAGAGGACACCATGTCGATATCGCAGCAAGTCAATTCCTTCATAGAGGAGCAGAAAGCCGAGTGGCCTCAGGCAGCCGACAACTATGCGGCACTCTCGGGCGTGGAAGTCAAGGAGATAGCCATGCCTGGGATGACCTTCAAGGTGCAGTTCAATCCGGCACGCATAGTGTCGTCGGCAGCTAAGGTCGACGCCGCATCGCTGAAGGCGCGCAAGTGCTTCCTCTGTGCCGAAAATCGCCCGGCCGTACAGCGTGGAATCGCTTACGGCGGACGCTATACGGTGCTCATCAATCCCTTCCCGATATTCCCCCGTCATCTGACCGTGCCCGACACGTCGCACACCGACCAGCTCATAGCCGGACGTGTGGCCGACATGATCCGGCTGGCGGCAGACCTCGAGGGCTACACGGTGTTCTACAACGGACCGCGCTGCGGTGCGTCGGCGCCTGACCACATGCACTTCCAGGCCGGCAACTCCGACTTCCTGACCATATGGGACGCCCTTGACACCGCCGCCATGAGCCCCGTGGCCGCACAAAGCGCAAGCGCGCTCAGTCTGGCTGAAGGACTGCCGATGCCAGTATTCGTCATCGACGCCGCCACGCCAGACGACGGCGAGGCCCTCTTCGACCGCCTCTACTCCGCACTTCCCGTGCCCGAAGGCGAGACCGAGCCTATGATGAACATCCTCGCACGCTCGGCCGACGGCCGCGTGAGAGTGGCCGTGATACCTCGCAAGCGTCACCGTCCGTCGTTCTACGGCACCGAAGGCGACGGCTGCATGCTGATAAGTCCGGCATCGGTGGACATGGGCGGAGTGTTCATCACTCCTCGCCGCGAGGACTTCGACAGCTTCGGTGCCGACACTGTCCGCAGACTATTCGACGAACTCTGCCCCTCGGCGGCGGAGGCTGAAACCATAGCAGAAACCATCAGAAAACAATGAACAGAGAACCCGATATACATGTAGGCATACTCAGTGCCACAGAGATACGCGTAGATCTTCTTGCGGAATACACAGACAAGGGCACCGGACTCGCATCGCGCGGTCCGCAGACCTTCTCCATCACTCCCGAAGGTCAGGTAGCCTTCCAGGGCAAGGCTTACGACGAAGTGACGCTCATGCCCTGCGGCGCTGACGCTGCCTTCGAGGTGGCCGATGTGGTGATAGGCGTGAACTTCCACTGGGAACGCCGCGAGAACCAGCGTTTCCGCGGTGCCCTGAAGGTCATCGTCGAAGGCGACAAGCTCACGCTCATCAATGTCCTTCCCGTCGAGGAGTATCTCATGAGCGTGATAAGCTCGGAAATGAGCGCCACGGCCTGTGCCGAATTTCTCAAGGCTCACGCCGTGATATCGCGCAGCTGGCTGCTTGCGCAGATTGACCGCAGCGCCAAGGCCGCCGACGAGCACGTGCAGTCGTGCACCGTCACCGACGACGAGATAGTGCGCTGGTACGACCGCGAGGACCATGTGAACTTCGACGTATGCGCGGACGACCACTGCCAGCGCTATCAGGGCATCACCCGTCAGACGACGCCGACAGTCCGCGAGGCCATCGAGGCCACACGCGGCCTGGTGCTGAAAGACCGCGACGGCCTGCTGTGCGACGCACGCTTCTCCAAGTGCTGCGGCGGTGTCTTCGAGCAGTTCGAGAACTGCTGGCAGCCCGTCTGCAAGCACTATCTGACTGTCCGCGCCGACGCCCCCGACGCAGCCGTATATCCCGATCTCACCATCGAGGACAATGCGCGCCGCTGGATTCTCGGACGTCCTGCGGCATTCTGCAATACGTCTGACGCCGGCATCCTCTCGCAGGTACTGAACAACTACGACCAGGAGACCACCGACTTCTACCGCTGGACCGTGCGCTACACGCAGGACGAGCTCTCGCAGCTGATAGCACAGCGGTCGGGCATCGACTTCGGCCTGATACTGTCGATGGAAGCCGTCGAACGCGGCACATCGGGCCGCATCGTGCGGCTGCGCCTCACCGGCACCAAGCGCACGATGGTCATCGGCAAGGAGCTTGAGATACGCCGCACGCTGTCGACGTCGCACCTCTACTCGTCGGCCTTCGTGGTCGAAGCCGGAGAGAACGACGAACGCGGCGTTCCGGCATCGTTCACCCTCCACGGAGCCGGCTGGGGCCACGGCGTGGGTCTGTGCCAGATCGGCGCGGCCGTGATGAGCGCCGAAGGCTACAACTTCGCCGACATACTGATGCATTATTTCCCGGGAGCACATCTCGAAACTCTTTATTAACCGTTATCCATGAAAAACAACAAGCGCAATCCCTGGGCATGGATTCCCACCCTGTACTTCGCACAGGGTCTGCCGTACGTGGCCGTGATGACCATATCGGTGATCATGTACAAACGCCTGGGCATATCGAATACCGACATAGCCCTCTACACCGGATGGCTCTATCTGCCGTGGGTCATCAAGCCTTTCTGGAGTCCCTTCGTGGACATCCTCAAGACCAAGCGCTGGTGGACGCTGACGATGCAGTGGCTCATAGCCTTCGCCCTTGCAGGCATAGCTTTCGCCATTCCGGCACCATTCTTCTTCCAGCTCACACTGGCCATCTTCTGGCTCGTTGGCTTCACCTCGGCCACCCATGACATAGCCGCCGACGGCTTCTACATGCTGGCGCTCACCGAGCACGAGCAGTCGCTGTACGTGGGCATCCGTTCGACTTTCTACCGCGTGGCCACCGTTGCGGGCCAAGGACTTCTTGTCATCATAGCCGGCCTTATCGAGACTAACTCGGGCCTCGCGCCCCTCGGCGTGACGGTGAATGCCGACCCTGCCGTGGAGTGGAAAGCGCCTGACCTTGACGCCATATATTCCGCCGAGCCCGACCTCGCAGGCGAACTCGCGTTCTATACTCCTCAGAGCGCCCTCACAATGGCCGTGAGCACGCCCGAGGTGGTGACCGTAGAGACCAAAGGCGAGACGCGCACCATGCCCTTCGCCGAATATGCGGCACTGATGCGCGACTCCGTCAAGCACATGAACGAGCGCAACGGCTTCACTGCCGCCGAGCAGAAAGCCACCGAAGCCGCAACCGGAAACACTGTCGCCGAAGCCGCCGGTCCCTCGGCCTTCACCATGTGGGTGAAGAACACATTCGGAGAGGACCGCGAGCCCTTCACCGCACGCAACAACAACTTCGCCATCGTGGGTCTGCGCCTCAACCGCCAGCCCGAACCGGGACAGGAAGTAGTGCTGAACGTCACCCACAAATCGGGCGACCAGAGCATCAAGCTCGAACAGAACTACATGCCCACGCGCTTTGTGTTCAACGAATCGAACTGGGACAAACCGGCATACCTCTTCTATGAGGCCGACCACAAGCTCACATCAGCCACCTCGGCTACCTTCGAGGGCGCCTCCGGCAATATACCGCTGGCATGGTCGATAGTGTTCGCCGTTCTGTCGGCCTTCTTCTTCATCGTAGCCGCCTACCACAGCTGGGCACTTCCGCGCCCGGCATCCGACGGAGGCAACGAGGTACGCCGGACAGCATCTGACATCTTCCGCGAATTCTTCGACACGTTCAAGACCTTCTTCCAGAAGCCTCAGGTATGGGTGGCCATCGCATTCATGCTGCTCTATCGTCTGCCCGAGGCACAGCTTGTGAAGCTCATCAACCCGTTCCTGCTCGACCCCATCGACAAGGGCGGCCTCGGCCTGACCACAGGCCAGGTGGGCATCGTCTACGGCACCGTAGGCATCATAGGCCTGACCATCGGCGGTATCGTCGGCGGTATCGTGGCTGCCAAGGGCGGCCTGAAGAAATGGCTGTGGCCCATGGCCTGGTCAATGTCGCTGACCTGCCTCACCTTCGTATATCTGAGCTACGCCACGGCTCCCAGCCTGCTGACCGTGAACATCTGCGTGTTCATCGAGCAGTTCGGCTACGGATTCGGCTTCACGGCCTATATGCTCTACCTGATATACTTCTCTGAAGGACGCCACAAGACGGCCCACTACGCCATCTGTACAGGCTTCATGGCTCTGGGCATGATGCTGCCCGGCATGGCCGCCGGCTGGCTTCAGGACACCATCGGCTACCGACACTTCTTCATCTGGACGATGATATGCTGCGCCGCCACCATCGGTGTCTGCGGCTTCCTCAAGATAGACCCGAACTTCGGACGCAAGACTGACAAATGACAATGAAACGTACCATACTACTCACAGCCCTGGCCGCAGCCCTGAGCCTTTCGGCTCAGGTCAAGCCGGGCATAGAAGTGCTCCGCGACAGGAATTTCGACGTGCTCAAAGGCAAGCGCGTGGGACTCATCACCAATCCTTCGGGAGTAGACAACAGCCTGAAATCGACCATCGACATCCTCGCCGAAGCCCCCGGCGTGAATCTCACTGCGCTCTTCTCGCCTGAACACGGAGTGCGCGGCGACGTTCATGCCGGCGACACCGTCAGGACATATATCGACAAGGCCACAGGCGTGACGGTCTACTCCATCTATGGCAAGACCTACAAACCCACTCCCGAAATGATGAAGGACGTCGACGTGCTCGTATATGACATTCAGGACAACGGCTGCCGCTCGTTCACCTTCATCTCATCCATGGGCAAGGCTATGGAGGCTTGCGCCGAGCAGGGCAAGGAATTCGTCGTGCTCGACCGTCCCAATCCCGTGGGAGCCGACAAAATCGAAGGCTGCGTGGTCGAGGACTCATGCTTCTCGTTCGTCAGCCAGTTCAGCATCCCCTACCTCTACGGCCTCACTCCCGGCGAGCTGGCCCGATACCTAAATGAAGAAGGCAAGCTCAAGGACAGCGTGAAGACTCAGCTGACCGTAGTGCCGATGAAGGGCTACAAGCGCCGCATGACCTTCGAGGACACGGGCATGCCCTGGGTGCTCCCCTCGCCCCATATGCCCACGGCCGAATCGGCGCTCTACTATCCGATGTCAGGCATCCTCGGCGAACTCTACGCCATGTCGATAGGTATCGGCTACACTCTGCCCTTCAAACTCTTCTGCGCCGAGTGGATTGACGCCGCCGCACTGACCGAACGGCTCAACGCACGCAAGATACCAGGCATGATGTTCCGTCCGATACATATCAAGCCTTTCTACTCCGCTCAGAAAGACAAGGACATTCAGGGCGTCGAGGCTTACGTGACCGACAAAGACGCAGCACCGCTGACGCTCGTGCAGTTCTACGTGATGGAGGAACTCGCGCAGATGTATCCCGACAAGAAACTCTTCGAGATCGGCGACCAGAAGCGCATGAGCATGTTCGACAAGGTAGTCGGCAGCAAGGAAATTCGCAAGCTATTCACACGCGACTACAAGGTAGCTGATATGATTGACTACTGGAACAAGGACGTCGAGTCCTTCCGCAAGGCCTCGTCAAAATATCGTCTGTACAAATAAGCGCTATCACAGGCAATGGAATCAAACAGCAAGGCATACAAAGACTTCGTCGACGACATCCGCCGCACCGTCGGCGCAGGGCGCATATACACCGACGAACTCCGCCGGCTGGCATGGGGAACGGACGCGGGATTCTACCGTCTGCTGCCGCAGGTGGTGGTACGGGTTGAAAACGAAGCCGAAGTGACGGCAGTTCTCGGCGCTGCATCGAAGTGCGGTGTCCCCGTGACATTCAGAGCCGCCGGCACGAGTCTGTCGGGGCAGGCAATCACCGACTCCGTTCTGGTAGTTGCCGGCAAGGCCTGGGAGAAGTACCGCATCCTTGACGACAAGGCCGAAGAGATAGAACTTGAGCCCGGTATCGTGGGTGCGCGAGTCGACGAGATACTACGCCCCTACGGCCGTATGTTCGCGCCCGACCCCGCATCGAAGAAATCGGCGATGGTCGGAGGCATAGTGATGAACAATGCCTCGGGCATGTCGTGCGGCACTCATGCCAACAGCGACCGCATACTCCGCTCGATGCGCATCATACTTGCCGACGGCACCGTGCTCGACACGGGCGACGAGGCGTCGCGGCGCGACTTCGAACGCTCGCATCCGGCTCTGCTGGCCGAACTGACGGCAATCCGCGACGCCGTCAAGGCCGACCCCGAACTGACCGCACTCATCGACCGCAAGTACTCCATAAAGAATGTGACGGGACTCAACCTGCGGCCATTCACGGCATACGATGACGTGTTCGACATACTTGCCCACTGCATGGTGGGCAGCGAGGGTACGCTCGGCTTCATGAGCAAGGTGCGTGTGAGCACGGCTCCGATACAGCCCTTCTCGGCCTCGGCCATGGTGTACTTCAAGACCATCGACGAGGCGTCGCGAGCCATCGTGGCTCTGCGCAAAGGTGCCCCTGTGGACGCATGCGAACTGCTTGACTCCAAATCGCTGGCTTCGGTGAACGACACCACGGGCGACGGTCTGACGGCTCTGCTGATACAGGTGACCGCTCTCAGCGAGCAGCAGCTCGGCGAGAAAATGGCCGCTGTCACGGCAGTCCTCTCCGGATACGACCTCTTCAGCCCGGCCCACTTCGAGACTGACCCGAAGACGGTGAGCGAATACTGGCAGGTGCGTTCAGGCATATTCCCTGCCGTGGGCGGAACACGCCGTCCCGGCACGACGGTGCTCATCGAGGACATCGCCTTCCCTATCGAGGAACTCCCCGAAGCGACCGTCAAACTTCAGAAGATACTCACTGACTGCCACTACGACGACGCGTGCATCTACGGCCACGCTCTCGAGGGCAACTTCCACTTCATCATCTCACAGGCCTTCGATACCCCCGAGGAAATCGCACGCTACAAGGACCTGATGGAGCGCATAGTCACGCTCGTGGTCGACGAGCACCACGGCTCGCTGAAAGCCGAGCACGGCACAGGACGCAACATGGCGCCCTTCGTCGAACACGAATGGGGCACCAAGGCATGGGAGCTGATGAAGCGCATCAAGAAAGCCTTCGACCCCGAAGGGCTGCTCAATCCCGGCGTGATATTCAACGACGACCCCGAGTGCTACATACACTGCCTTAAGCCGCTGCCGCTGACCAATCCCCACGTGGACCGCTGCATAGAGTGCGGATTCTGCGAGGTGAACTGCGTGAGCTGCGGGCTGACCCTCTCGGCACGCCAGCGCATAGTGAGCTGCCGCGAGATAGCACGTCTCACAGCCGACGGCTCTGACCCCGAACGGCTGAAAGCGCTTGAGGACGGATTCAGGTATTACGGCAACGAGACATGCGCCGGCGACGGCCTGTGCAGCACCTCGTGCCCGATGTCGATAAACACGTCGGAGCTGATTCACGACATACGTCAGGCAGCACTCGGACCGACAGGCCACAGAATCGGTGCAGCAGCAGCTCACCATCTGGGCGGCGTCACTGCCGGTCTGCGGATAGCCCTCGGATGCGCGCAGGCCGCCCACGCTGTCATCGGCGACAAGGGTGTGACCGCCGTCGGCAAAGGGCTGCACCGTCTGGGCATGCCGCTGTGGACTCCGGCACTGCCCGTGCCCTTCAACGGCAACCGCCTGCCCGACCGCTTCCCGGCCGACGGCTCGCGTCCGCGCAAGGTGGTGTACTTCCCTTCGTGCATCAACCGCACCATGGGACGCAGCGAGGAAGCCGACCGCCACGTGCGTCCGCTGCCCGAAGTGTTCGTCAGTCTCTGCCGCAAGGCCGGGTTCGACGTGGTGTTCCCGAAGAACATGTCGAAGCTCTGCTGCGGCATGATATGGGAGAGCAAGGGCATGCCCGACACCGCCGACGAGAAGACGGCCGAACTCGAAGCCGCCCTGCTCGAGGCATCCGAAGGCGGCGCTCTGCCCGTGGTATGCGACCAGAGTCCGTGCATGCACCGTATGCAGAAAGGTTTCAGGACGCTCAAGGTGCATGAGATATCGGAGTTCATCTATAACTTCCTGGCTCCGCATCTGAAGTTCCACCGCCACGACATCCCCGTGGCGCTGCACATCACGTGTTCGAGCCGTCTGATGAAGCTCAACTCCACTATAATAGCGCTGGCGCAGAAATGCTCGACCAACGTGCTGGTGCCCGAAGAGGTAGGCTGCTGCGGATTCGCAGGCGACCGTGGCTTCACACATCCCGAGCTGAACGCATGGGGACTCCGAAAGCTCAAGCCGCAGTTAGAGGCTGCCGGAATCAAATATGGCTACTCGAACTCTCGCACCTGCGAAATCGGCCTGACCGCCAACAGCGGCATTCCGTACAAATCAATCGCCTATCTGGTGGACGAATGTACAACCCCTGCCAAATGACACGACCATGACCGAAAGCACTGCCGCCATCCGTCCGTCGCGCCTCAATGCTCTCGACGTATTCAGAGGTCTGACTGTCGCCGCCATGATACTGGTGAACAATCCAGGCTCATGGGGCAACATCTACGAACCGCTGCGGCACGCCGCGTGGAACGGCCTGACCCCTACGGACCTTGTCTTCCCGTTCTTCATGTTCATCATGGGCGTGTCGGCGTGTTTCTCCATGCGCCGCTATGACTTCAGGCTGACGGCTGAATCGGGCTGGAAAGTGCTCAGACGCACCGTCCTGATATTCCTCATCGGCCTCGGCATAGTGTGGTTCGCGCGCTTCGTCCGCGGCGTCGCCGCAGGCAAGAGCATCGCCGACTGCATCTTCACATTCGGTACCATCAGGGTGCTGGGAGTGTTCCCGCGACTGGCCATCTGTTACGGCATCGGCACCACGCTTGCCCTGCTGATACCGCGCAAAGCGCTCGGCTGGACCGTGACAGCTCTGCTGGCAGTCTATGCTCTGGTGCTGCTGCTCGGACGGGGATACGAATTCTCGACTGACAACATCATCTACATCGTCGACAACTACATCATCGGCCCGAACCATCTGTACACCGACACCGTGGACGGCGTCAGCCTCAAGCTTGACCCCGAAGGCCTGCTGAGCACCGTACCGTCGATAGCGCATATGCTCATCGGCTGGCTCTGCGGCAGCATGATTCTGCGCTACAAGGACAACGGCGAGCGCTGCTGCCGCCTCTTCGTGACCGGCACCGCCCTGCTCTTTGCAGGTCTGCTGCTCTCCTACGGACTGCCGCTGAACAAGAAGATATGGTCGCCGACCTTCGTGCTGACCACCTGCGGCATGGCGGCATCGGTTCTGGCTCTGATGATATGGGTCATTGACGTACGCGGCTACAGGCGCTGGACTCCTTTCTTCGAGGTCATCGGCGTGAATCCGCTCTTCGTGTACTGCGTGTCGACGGTGCTGGCCATACTTTTCGGAGTGAAAATCGCCGGAACCGACACGAGCGTGCACGGTCTCATCATGGATGGCATCCGTGCTGTCACCGGCGAGGGGCAGCCGAAACTCGCCTCACTGATATATGCTCTGTCCTTCCTGTGCCTGAACTGGTGCATAGGATACATACTATACCTTAAAAAAATATACATCAAGATATGATACTGATTGCAGACTGTGGCAGCACCAAAATCGACTGGTGCGCCCTCAAAGACGGAAAAGTCGAAAAACAGGTATTCACCATGGGTATGAATGCCGTGATGCTCACCGAAGAAGAAATGCGCACACGCATAGCTTCGGAACTCATCCCGGAACTCGGCGACATCGCGGCATCGGTGACAGCTGTATTCTTCTACGGCGCCGGATGCATCTCTGCCGAGGTATGCTCCAACGTAGCACAGGCCATAAAGGCCAATATCCCGTCGGCCGAGACCGTTGAAGTATATACCGACCTGCTGGCCGCCGCCCGCGCTCTGTGCGGTCACAAGCCGGGCATCGCCTGCATCATGGGCACCGGCTCTAACTCATGCCTGTACGACGGCGAGTCGATAGCCCAGAATGTGTCGCCTCTCGGATTCATCCTCGGTGACGAAGGCAGCGGCGCCGTGCTGGGTAAACACTTCCTGGGCGACGTGCTCAAGAAGCAGCTTCCCGAAGAGGTATGCGCCCGATTCCTGGACGAATACAACCTCGACCTGCTCACCATCATCCGCCGAGTGTACAAGGAGCCGCAGGCCAACCGCTTCCTGGCGTCAGTGACCCCCTTCCTGAGCAAAAACAGCGATGTGCCCGAAATCCACGCGCTGATTCTGTCGGCATTCCGCGCTTTCTTCCGCCGCAACATCACTCAGTACACCGAGTACGCCAGGCACAGCGTGAACTTCATCGGTTCGATAGCGTATTACTTCGCCGACATCCTGCGCGAAGCCGCTCAGGCCGAGGGCTGCACCGTAGGCACCATCGTGAAGAGCCCTATGGAGGGTCTCATCAAATTCCACACAGCACATTAAAATATCAAACCAATCAAGAGTTATATGGCATTCGTAAAAATCAGTGAACAGCCTTCACTCTACAATGACCTTGAGAAGAAATCGGCCGGTGAAATCATCCGTGAAATCAACGAAGAGGACAAGAAGGTGGCATTTGCCGTCGAGAAAGCCCTTCCGGCCGTAGAGAAACTTGTCAACGAGATTGTACCGCGCATGAAGCGCGGCGGCCGTATCTTCTATATGGGCGCCGGCACATCAGGCCGTCTCGGCGTGCTTGACGCCTCGGAGATTCCCCCGACATTCGGCATGGAGCCCTCGTGGGTGATCGGCATCATCGCCGGCGGCGACACCGCTCTGCGCAACCCCGTGGAGAACGCGGAGGACGATACGCTTCAGGGATGGCACGACCTTGAGAAATTCGGCATCAACGACAAGGACACAGTCATCGGCATCGCCGCTTCGGGCACCACGCCATACGTCATCGGCGCGCTCAAGGAGTGCCGCAAGCACGGCATCCTCACAGCTGCCATCACGTCGAACCCCGACGCTCCCGTGTCGGAAGCCGCCGACATAGCCATAGAGATGATTGTCGGTCCCGAATACGTCACCGGCAGTTCGCGCATGAAGAGCGGTACGGGCCAGAAGATGATCTGCAACATGATTACCACCGCCACCATGATCAAGATGGGCCGCGTGAAAGGCAACAAGATGGTGAACATGCAGCTGTCGAACGCCAAACTCGTGGACCGTGGCACGCGCATGATCATCGACGAGCTCGGACTGGAATACGACGAGGCCAAGCGTCTGCTGCTCATGCACGGATCGGTGAAGAAGGCTGTCGACGCCTACCGCGGACACGAAAGCGAGGAGGAATAACCGATGAAACGCACTCTCCGCAATCTTCTGCTTGCCGCCACTGCTGTGATAGGATGCAATATCGCCGCCGACGCCACCGATTTCGGCGAACTCTACGGCCAGAGGGCGTCGCTCTTCGACACTCTCGGCACTGACTCGACATCGATAGTGATGTTGGGCAACAGCCTCACACACGGCTGCGAGTGGCATGAGCTCTTCGGCATGCCCAACATAGTCAACCGCGGCATCAACGGCGACATCATCGAAGGCATCGACAACCGCCTCAGCGGAATTCTCCGCGGACATCCGGCCAAGATATTCCTTCTGGCAGGCGTCAACGACGTGAGCCATAATCTCACAGCCGACTCGATAGCCACCGCCATCGACGCACTGCTGGGCCGCATACGCACCGAGTCACCGACGACGAAGGTCTATCTGCAGTCGCTCCTGCCCATCAACAATTCGTTCGGGCGATACAAACGTCTGATTGACAAAGAGCAGGTCATCTGCGACATAAACGCGCGACTGGAGGACATAGCGGCCAGCCGGGGCGTCACGTGGATCAACCTCTATCCGGAGTTCTGCGACAAGGACAACAACCTTCGCACCGAGCTAACCAACGACGGCCTGCACCTTCTCGCGCCCGGCTACCTGATATGGCGCGACATTCTGCTGCCGTACATTCAGGAATAGCCACCCGGCTATACGCGGTATGGGACACGACGACCGGAGCCAGCAGCGGATAGTGGAGCTCTCCTCGGGAGCTGCACTGGTCCTTGCCGGGCCCGGATGCGGCAAGACGCATATTCTTGCACGCAGGGTGAGCCATGCGGCGGCCTCCGGAGTGCCGTTCGACCGGATGCTGTGCATCACATTCACCAACCGCGCTGCGCGCGAGATGAAGTCGCGCATCACCACATACACAGGCAAAGCGCCGGCAGGACTTTTCGTGGGTAACATCCACAGGTTCTGCCTGCGCTTTCTCTATGAGAACGGCATCATTCCGCCCGACACGACCGTGCTCGACGAAGAGGACCGCAACGAATACCTCTTCACCAACACCGGACTGCGCAAAGCGGCCGACATCAAAGCCTTCACCGACAAGGCCGACTACCTCTACCAGCAGGCTCACGACCATCCGTCGTGGGTGACGCGGTCGCCCGGAAGTATGATTACGCCCGACGACGAGGCCCGCATCCGCGCCTACACAGCATACAAGGCGGCAAACCGTCTGATAGACTTCAACGACATCCTGCTGATGGCCTATACGGCGCTGACGGCGCCCGATGCCTCCGGATACTCCATGACGGGCTACCGCTGGATACAGGTCGACGAGGTGCAGGACATGACTCCGCTCCAGCTCGCCATCATCGAGGAGGTATGCGACCGGGCCGACCGTACGGCCGTATTCTTCGGCGACGAGCAGCAGGCCATCTTCAGCTTCATCGGTGCCGGAGGACGCGCGCTCGACATCGTGAAGCGCATGAGCGGCAACCGCATCATGCGTCTGCGGCGCAACTACCGTTCGCCCGGCTATCTCGTCAGTCTGTGCAACGATGTGGCGCGCACGTGGCTCGGCATCAGTCCGGATTTTCTGCCGGACGCCGTGAAGGACGAGCGACTTGACGACGCGCTGACGGCATATACCGCGACGCCGTCGGGACTGCTGATGATGGCCGCGCACACCGCACGGCGGTGGCTCGTGGAGAATCCTCATGAAAGTGTGACGGTCCTTGTGCGGTCGAACGCCGAAGGCGACGCCCTCTCGTATGCCTTCGCGCAGGTCGGACTCGGGCATTTCCACATATCGAAGCAGGATGTGTTCCATCAGATAGCGTTCAAGACCATCTGGGCGCACCTCGCCGTGGTGGCCTCGCCTATGCAGTGGCACGCCTGGGCGCAGATACTCTTCCGTTTCGGCATCGTGCGGACACTGACTGCCGCGCAGAATGTGGTGTCGGTCCTGCGCAGGAGCGCCGTGTCGCCCGAACATCTGCTGCACTCTCCCGCCGAATGGGCCGTGCCTCGTTTCTGCCGCATAGCCTCCGATCCCGAGCGCACCGTCACGGTGCTCGACACCGAGACGACAGGTCTCGATGTGTTCGCCGACGACGTCGTGCAGATAGCCGCTGTGAAAGTGCGCGGCGGCAGGATTGTCGAAGGGTCGCGGTTCGAAGTCTTCATCTCTACTGACAAGCGGCTGCCGCGCACCCTCGCCGGCGGCCTTCCCAATCCCTTGCTCGACGTATACCCCTCTGCCGCGAAACAGTCTCCGCCGGAAGCCTTCGCGCAGTTCATCGAGTATGCAGGGACCGACACGGTAGTCGCCGGACATAACGAGACCTTCGACTGCATGATGCTGCGGCAGAACATCAGGCGACGCACGTCGCTGGCATGTCCCGACTGGCTTGCCGACACGGCCGCCGCCATCGACACGCTCCGGCTGTCGCAACTGCTCTACCCGTCGCTCCATAGCCACACGCTGGCGGCCATGACTCACCATCTGAGTCTCTCGGGAGTGAACAGCCACAACGCCTCTGACGACGCAGCAGCCACGGCCCAGCTGCTCGTGGCACTTCTGCCCGAAGCACGGCGAAAAGCGGAGCATATCGCCCGGCATCTCGCCGGAAATCCCGACGTGGAGCGCCTGTCCCGGCGTCTGCGTGAGCGCTACGGACCTCTGTTCGGCAGCTTCCGTGCGATGCTGGAGACGCCCGGCGGAAGCCTCGGCCAAGCCGTCGAGGAAGCGCATGACCGCATGTGCGCGGCGTCGGTCATCAGTCCGATTCCTCATCTGAATTATCTGACCGAGCTGATTGACAGGCACATCGTCGAGGCGGACTGTCCGCAGCACTTCCGCGACATGCTCGGGCGCTATCTCTACGACCTGATAACTTACCACGAATCGGACCTCTTCGCCTGCGGAATCGTACGCGAGCGTCTGTCTATCATGACCGTACACAAAGCCAAGGGTCTCGAAGCCGACAACGTCATCCTCTTCGACGCCTCAACCCGCTTCGGCTCGCTGACCGACCGTGCGCGCATCCTCTATGTGGCCTTCTCGCGTGCCCGTCGACGCCTCGCCATAGGAATGAGCGAGAAGCCCGACAGCATACTTCAGACCGCCCTTCCCCACTTCCGTATGCTCTCACGGAGCGAAGTCGCGCAGGCCGTACGGGAGGAGACGACGCAAGGTTAAATCAGACAGAGCCCGTCATATAAGCTTTATCGTATCATTTGCTGTCGATCATGCGCACGGCATCAGCGAAGGCTGTGTCGGGACAGAGCCATATTACATCGGGGTCGCGTTTGAGCCACGTAAGCTGCTTTTTAGCATAAACGCGGGTATTCTTGGCTATGCGCGCTATGGCCGTCGGACGGTCCATCTCGCCGCGGCGCATGGCCGCGAGTTCCTTGTAGCCCACGGTGTTGAGGGAGTTGAAGTCGCCGCGAGAGGCTGCCCGGACGGCCTCGTCCTCGAGTCCGTCGGCTATCATGGCGTCGACACGGCGGTTGATGCGGTCGAAGAGGTCGGCGCGGTCGCGGCTGATGGCGAACTTGAGTATGCGGAAGTCGCGGCTCCGCGAGCGCCCCGTGCGTAGCGAGGAGAAGGGGACGCCGGCCTCAAGGCTGACTTCAAGGGCGTGGACCACGCGGCGCGTATTGGCGCGGTCGACCTCGGCATAGTAGTCGGGGTCGACTATCTGCAGCTGGGCGAGGACGCCTTCAAGCCCGTGGGCGTCGAGGAGCGACAGGACGTAGGCGCGCACGCTGTCGCTGACCGTGGGCATCTCGTCGATGCCATGGCAGAGCGCGTCGACGTACATCATCGAGCCGCCGCACACCACGGCGATGTCGCGGCTCTGCCATATGGTGCGGAGGATGGCGAGGGCATCCTCCTCGAAGCGCGCGGCGCTGTAGTAGGCGTCGAGGCCGAGTATGCCCACAAGATGATGAAAAGCACGGCCGCGCTCCTCAGGGGTGGGCGCAGCCGTGCCTATGGGTATGTCACGGTAGAGCTGGCGCGAATCGGCCGATATGATTTCGGTGCCGTAGTGCTCCGCCAGGGCGACGGCGAGGGCCGTCTTGCCCGATGCGGTGGGGCCGGTGACGACAACGAGGGTCTTCGCGCTCAGGTCCATCACTTAATCTTGCCTTCGCCTACTATACGGGCAATCTCGACGACAACGGCCGCGGCCTTCTCCATCGAAGGAACGGGGACGTACTCGTAGCGGCCGTGGAAGTTGAGACCTCCGGCGAAGATGTTGGGACACGGAAGTCCCTTGAACGAGAGCTGGGCGCCGTCCGTGCCGCCGCGGATGGGCTGCACCTTGGGCTCGATGTCGTTGCGGCGCATAGCCTCCATAGCGATGTCGATGATGTGCAAGACGGGCTCGATCTTCTCACGCATGTTGTAGTACTGGTCCTTAATCTCTATGGTGCAGCATCCGGGATACTCGTGGTTGATCTTGCGCGCGAGGTGCTCGAGCTCTTTCTTGCGGCGCTCGAAGCGGTCGCGGTCGTGGTCGCGGATGATGTATGTGAGGGTTGTCTTCTCGACCGTGCCCTCCATGGAGATGAGGTGGTAGAAGCCTTCGTAGTCCTCGGTGTGCTCGGGGGTCTCCCAGCGCGGCAGCATGATGACGAACTGGTTGGCGATGCGCATGGAGTTGATCATCTTGTGCTTGGCATAGCCGGGGTGCACGTTGCGGCCGGCGAAGGTGACACGGGCCACTGCGGCGTTGAAGTTCTCGAACTCGAGCTCGCCTATCTCGCCGCCGTCCATGGTGTAGGCGAAGTCGCAGCCGAAGCGCTCCACGTCGAATTTGTGTGCGCCCAGACCGATTTCCTCGTCGGGATTGAAGCCCACGCGGATGTCGCCGTGCTTGATTTCGGGATGATGGATGAGATAGTCCATGGCCGATATGATTTCGGCGATGCCTGCCTTGTCATCGGCGCCGAGGAGTGTGTTGCCGTCGGTGACGATGATGTCCTGGCCCTTGTAGCGCGTCAGTTCGGGGAAGTCGGCCGGCGAGAGGGTGATGCCCGTGGCCGAGTTGAGCACGATGTCGCCGCCGTCGTAGTTCTCGACGATGCGGGGAGCGACGTGACGGCCCGACATGTCGGGCGACGTATCGAGGTGTGCGATGAAGCCTACAGTGGGCACCGTGGTGCCTGCGGGCAGATTCGACGGCAGTGTGGCGAAGAGATAGCCGTTGTCGTCGAGGGTGATGTCGCTGAGTCCGAGTTCTTCGAGTTCGCCTTTGAGGTATTCGGCGAACTTCATCTGTCCGGGAGTGGACGGGGTCATATTGGTGAGTTCGTCGCTCTGGGTGTCGAACTTCACATACTGGAGAAATCTGTCTACTAAGGTCATGGCGTGTCGGTTCAAATCATATTCCAGGGAATGGCGGCACTTATCTTCTTGGAGCCGGCCTCATCGGTATATACATAGCGGTAGCCGTCGATGGAGAAACTCCTGAGGAATTCCTCGACCATAGAGCGGCATGCGCCATAGCTCTCGTACTGAGACTGAAGGGGCTTGAGGTAACGTCCGCGGAGGCTTGCCTGATTGAGAGATGCGAAAGCCGTCGGACGGGCGAATGTGAATGTGTACTGGGCGAAGCCGCCGGCAATGGTGAATTCCACGGATTCGGCCCTGTACTCGTTCTTCAGTGCCTCGCAGCGCGATTCCATGATGGCGACGACTTTGGCGCGGACTTCGTTGTAGCCCAGTTCCATCGGTTTGCGCTTGAAGAGGTTCTTGAGCTGAGCGGAGTTGAGGTCATACTTCACGGAAGCGCCGTCGACATCTGCCACTGTCACGGCCATCGTACCCTTGGTCTCGCCGAGGGTGTTGAGCAGTTCGTCGAGATTCTTGCCGGGATGTGCCTTGAGGTACTGAGCGATGACGTACTGCACGAGCGGCTCGGAGAAGTCGGATGCCTTCAGGGAGGGGTCGGCAAAGTCGACCGACACCGCGAGCGTGTCACCGGCATAGTTCACTGCTATGTCGGAAAGGAACTCGGGGCTGTCCTGGGCCAATTTGCCGAGCTCGGTGTTCAGACGGAAACTTTGGGCTTCGAGCACGGGCGACTGCTTCGAAGAACTGCCGGAGCATGCGGAGAGGCCGGCTACGAGAACGGCGCCGACGAGGAGTCGGCCGAATATCGTTTTCATACTTTCAGATATTTAGATATTTAATTTGCAAATGTAGCGAATTATTTCGGAATCGCTTGCACTTTTACATTTCTTAGCACTTCGCTGCCGGGCGCTCAAGCAGAGCCGACGCTATGGTGTCGGCGGCATGGATGAGCGGCTGAAGTGCTGACTGACGGCCGGCCTGACGATAGAAACGCTCGTCATCACGTGAAAGATTCCACGGACCCATATGCCAGCGGATGGCATAAATCTCGTCGTCGGTGAGGTCAAGGCCCGACTGGAGCAGCAGGATGACCGACTTCTCGCCGTGGCCGACAGGGAAATTCTCATCGTGAATCTCGTACTGCTCGACTTCCTCGAAGATGCCTATCTCGTTGCGTTTCTTGCGCCTGATGAGCTGATAGAAGTTAGCCTTGCATACGTCGTGCAGGAGCGCCGCGATGGCTACCGAATCGGCCGGGAGCTGATTTTCGAGGTCAGGACGTGCAGCCACGAGGCTCTGTCGTGTGGCCATAGCGGCGTCGTAGACGTTCAGGGAGTGCTCGAGCAGGCCGCCCGGATAGGCGCCGTGGCCCTGCGATGAGGCCGGAGCATCGAAAAATCCCCACGCCTCGAGGTCCTCGATGACGTAGCCGATGTTCTCGCGTGCAGTGTCGCGGAGTATGGAGCAGAATCTTTCTTTAGCCTGTGTGGTATCGTTGTCTTTCTTTGCCATGTATTTATATCATAAAATAGGACTGAGGAGGCGGAGGACCGACTCGCCGATTTTCTGACTCGTCGGGCGATGACGCCAGCGAGTGGGCTTGACGCGCTCGCAGCATGTGAGGTCGTCCTTGAATATCTCTAACAGTTTTGAGGTGAATTCTTTGCTGTGAATGAAAATGTTGGCCTCGAAATTGCACTCGAAGCTGCGGAAATCAAAGTTGGTCGACCCTACCGAACTGAGGTCGTCGTCAATGATGAGCATCTTGGAGTGCAGCATCCCGGCCTTGTAGAAGTAAAACTTGACGCCGGCTCGGAGGCACTCGGCCAGATAGGATGCCGAAGCGAGCGAGAGCATGGCCGAGTCGCTCCGCTCGGGGAGCATGACGCGGACGTCGACATGCGCCAGAGCCGCGGTCTGAAGGGCCTTGAGAAGACTGTCGTTCGGCAGAAAATAGGGTGTCTGGATGTACACGCGCCGACGGGCCGATACGATGGCCTTGTGGAACGCCATGGCTATGTTGGGCCACTGCGAGGTAGGACCTGAGGTGAGGAGCTGGGCGGCCACTCCCGAGATGGCACCTTCGGGCTGCCGCACGGGAGCTGCGTCGGCCTCGGGCTCGTCGAACAGCGCTCCGCCCATGAAGCTCCAGTCGACACAGAACGAACTCTCCAGCGCCGCCACGGCCGGGCCGGTGACGCGGAGGTGCGTGTCGCGCCAGCTGTCGAACTTCTTGCCGCCGTCGATGTATCGTCCGGCGATGTTCATGCCCCCGATATAACCTATGCGGTTGTCGATGATGCAGATTTTGCGGTGGTTGCGCCAGTTGATGCGTGTGGCCAGCTGAGGGAAGGTGACGCGGAAGAACGGCCCGACCTCTACTCCGCCCTCTTTAAGCCGCCTGAAGAAGTGCGACCGCACGGCGAACGACCCGACATGGTCGTAGATGACCCGTACCTTCACGCCGGCCTGCGCACGCTCTATGAGGATGTCGGATATGCGGTGTCCGAGTTCATCGTCCTCGAAGATGTAGTACTGGAGGTTGATGACCCGCCGGGCCTGCCTCAAGTCTTCCTCCAGGGAGTCGAACTTTGCGCGGCCGTCGGTGAAGACTGTCACCGTATTGTCCAGATACAGATTCTGCCCTGTCAGAGAGCGCCCGAGCAGAAACTGCTGGATGGCCGGAGTGTCGAGAGCGGACTGGCGCGGATCGATACCGGAGCGTTTCTCGCGCCGGCGCAGCCGCCGGCGGCTGCGCCGCGATATCATGCGTGTATTTTTGATATTGCGGCCGAAGAAAAGGTACAGAATCAGCCCGACCACTGGCAGAAGCAGCAACACGGTGACCCACGCGAGCGACTTCACCGGGTTGCGGTTCTCCGACAGAATCACCGTGATAATCACCAAAGTCGAGCCCAGCGCTATGATAGCAAACGCTGTGTAGATCCATTGGGATGTCAGCACGCTGATGAAGTCGGGCATTATCTTTTCAGAGGGTCGCTACTCGTTGAAGTTGATTTCGTCGAAGCCCTGCGCGTCGAATTCATCGGGATTGAATTCGCTGGAGCCGTAAAAATCCTCGTCAAGATCGGGGTCGGCGATTGCGGCGGCAGCCTTGGCGTCGACACGTGCGTCGAACTCGTCAAGGTCGATAGTTTCGGGAGGAGGCGTGCCGAGCGAGAGGGTGCACAGCGGGTCTTTAAGCGACTTTCCGGTGACAAGCTTAGTCATCTCAAGGAAGAACATACGCTCGGTGATATAATCAAATACATAGAGCAGTTTCTGTCCTTCGTCCTCGATGAAGTCGGCCAGAACGGATTCGTCCATCAGCCATATGTCGCGGTCATCCTCGACACCCATATCCTCGAAAGTGATTTCTTTCTCCTTCTCCCAGTTGCGGTCGCACAGGAAGAACGAGCTCATTTGGGTGGCGTCGTAGCCCACACTTGCACAGATAGCCTTCTTGAGGTCAAGGAAGGTAGCGGTGGCGTCAATCTCGATTTCGCGTTTGAAGTTGTCGACTTCGTCAGAAACTATTCGAAAGTTAAATATCATATTGTTGAAGTAGTGAGTTTTCGTTGAGGAAGATGTGTCTTTCTGTTTTATGCTGCGAATTTACAACTAATAAATCTAACTATGCAAACAATTCGACGAAAAAATCATACCCGACGATAAATTAACGCACATTTAGCGCTCGCCGCCCCCGGCTCGGAAACAGCAAAGGCACGCCGTGCGGCGCGCCCCTGCCTGTCTGCAATATATAAGTATGCGGTTTATCGCACGACTACTTTGGTGACAGCGTTGCCTTTGCGGCAGATGTAGATGCCGGCGGAGAGGGCTCCGGAAGCCACACGCACGCCGCCGGTCGTATAGTATTGTTCTTGGCGCAGACCACACCCTGGCTGTTGGTGGTCGAGATAACCGTTTTCGATTACTGCGTTGTCACCGTAGGTCCAGCCTTCGGAATCGGTGCCGTTGAACACAACAGGCATCGTAGCTGCGGAAGCGGCCATCGTGCCGAATACGGCGGCGGCCGCAAGAGTGTAGAGCTTGTTCATAATATCAATGTTTAAGATTCAAATATTTCGAAATTTTGACATATGATACGATGCATCCGTCCCCGTCACCTAACGCCCGGTAAATTTTTTTCTGACATTTCTGCCGGACATATTTATGAGCGTTCCGCGCTGATTTCAAACATACATCTGTCTGCATTTTTTAACTTAATTAATACTTTACCGTAGCCCGATTTTTCGTAATTTTGTGCAACCTTGCCATAAAACGGCCATGTCTATGTTTTATTCATTGAATTATTTATTATGACCTACGAAGTCGACCAGTATTACATTTTTCCGGTGCAGTCCGGCAATCCGTCAGACGACAGTTTTTCGCTTGAAGTTGAAGGGCCGGAGGGCCGGGCGACAGTCAAACTTGCCAAACTTGAGTTTCAGAAAAGTCCGGAATATGTCCAGCCATTGGAGTTGCGATGCCGAGTGAAAAGTTTTGATGATGAAGGATTACCTGTACTGTCACATTGTATTGCCCCTTATGTATATGAACTGTACGAAGACACATTTTCCCGAGGGGGTACATTTGACTGTGAAGTGATCAGCGTTCCGGCCAAGCCCGAGGAAGAGCTCTATCTGCTCCGCGACCGTCACGGAATATTTTATCGTTATGACGAACCCGAGGGACTGCTGTCGAAGGGACAGATCATCAAGTGCAAGTTCAAGAAACTGACCCCGAAATATTTCCTGATGATGCGCGTGGACGAGGCAGCGAAGATGCCTTTCTACGAGCCCTCGCAGATATTCAATGCCTTGGGCACACCGGTGCTGCTGCGCAAGTTCATAGAGAAGCATTTTCTTAATTCCGACCACATAGCTTCGGTAAGAGCCGAGCTGAAGGCCAAGAATCCGATGTGGCTCATCAACGCCGCACGTATAGCCATCCCCATGCTGCCCGAGTGGTTCATGCGTGCGCAGCACCGGCGCCATCCGGGAGTGTTCTCGCTCTTCCTGTCCACCCTGCGCGAAGCTCTGCTCTACCTGCTCGAAGGCTCGGGATTTCTCAACGCCGTGGCCATGGAGCACCGTCGCGCTCTGCGCGAGCAGATGACCGAGCTTGTGGAGTCGATAGAGCCTTACCGCCGCACTCACGAGCTGCTCGTCGCAGGCCGGCAGGACGAATTCGTCGAAGGACTGCTCACGAAGCTGCAGGTGTCCGGCTACCTCTACCATCCGGCCCGACAGTTCGCGGTGCTGATGCTTATATTCAGGCTGCATCCCGACAAAGTCGGCAACTATCTGAACCGTATCTTTGAGACCATCTTCGGACGCGACCTGGAGAACTGGAGGCGCGAGCCTTTCCGCAGCGCTTTCGTCGAACAGTTCCAGATCTATGTGCGGCAGGCGCGCAGGCAGATCGACGCACTTCCTTTGGCCGAGACACGCGAGCGCAAGATGTCGCTCGAGACCATCATATCTGCCATAGCCCTGAACCTCGTGCTGGCCGACGCCAACGATGACATCCGCCGGTCGGAGTCGCTCTACTACCGCTATATATCTCTGCTGAGGCCGCTTTACACAGAGCAGCTGCTCTCCAAGTCGTTCCTCGCGCTGATGGGCGTGAAGCAGAACAGCATCCCTAACTACGTGGAGCTGAAGACCCCGATGATGATGATGACCCGCGCCACGGTGATGCCGGCAGGCGACTTCATGGACCGCCTCACGTCGAACCATCTGTACACCAACGGGCAGATAGACATCTCGCTCTCATCCGCCGGCCTACAGCTGTCGCTCACGCGTAGGCGCGACATCACCGACCATGTCATACCCGAAGGACTCATGCCGTGGCTCCGTCCGCAGATATTCGTCAGCGGCGTCAGCGGATTCTCCGGTTCGAAACTCCGCAAGCTCCCCGAGCACCACTCCTGGTGGCAGTCAATCGAGAACCAGCTCTTCAACTCCCAGGCGCCGCGTCCGGTGCAGGAGACATCCGACAAACTGCAGACTCCGGAAGTGGACAGCGAAGTGTACATCGTCATCGACGGTGTCGATGACGCCTCGAGCCCGAATCCGACATTCCGGTGCCGCATATCCGACATCGAGTTCCGCGAAGGACGAGGGACTCTGAAACGCGACCAGATAGTGGGCTACAACCTGAAGTATCCCCCGGACACGGCGTTCCGCGACAACCGGTACAACCAGCTCGGATTCCTGGCGCGCATCACTGCAGAAAAAGAGGACGGCACCTTCGAGTTCACGCTCCGCGACACGATTGACCAGCACATCCGCGAGACTCTGAACTACGAGGACACGTACACCGCTATCATCGCCGGCATCAATGACCACGACTACAGCGTGATATGCGACAACGGCATCAGCTTCCTGCTCGACAAGGACGAGAATATACCCTGCTCGATAGCCGACGTCGTGCACTGCCGCCTGTCGATGATATCGCCGGGACAGATCCGCGGATATATCACGGAGATGTCAGAAGACCCGCTGGAGACATTCGACAAAAACTACGCCTTCGTACAGCTGATGCACAACATCGGCGTGGGCGAGACCGACACCGACGACAGCGAAGACCCCGAGGCAAACGAGGAAGAGCTTGTGCGCGACATCGACGAACTGCTCACTCCCGACGATATACGCGAAATTATCGAAATCATACGGTTCAAGGCCATCGCCGACACCGACCTCATCAAGGCATACGACTACCTGCGGCTGGGCCGTCTGCTTGCACTGGTCATCGCAGACCAGCCATTGGCCGACAAGCTCGGCACGCACGCCGCCCTCCTCGGCCTTCACCAGTACTATGCCACCAACAGCCGCATCGACGCCGACAAGCTCGAAGCGCACCGCGAAGCCGCCTCAGCCGACCCGCTGCTGTCGGTCATCTTCCACCGTCTCGAACTCGTATCGTGGCTCGACAGACCCGAACGCAACCCCGAGCTGTACGCCACGGCGATGAATCCTGACACGGAGCTCGAAGGAAGCATAGCGCGCATGGTACTGAGCTACAATATGCTGCATCCCAACGGCCCGGACATAGCCGACGGCGGAATATTCGACGGCAACGTGAACGTATCCTCGGAAATCAAGCAGCAGATCATGAAGAAACTCAACGTGAACAACGAGACGAGGCGCGGAAAGTACTACGGCTCGGAGTCAAAGTACCTCGAGTTCAAGACCTCGATAGTCTATCCTGCCGCGGCGCCCGGCGAAGAGATGCGCGAGGCTCCCGAAGAGCAGCAGATGCACATCCTCAGCCGCATAGCGGGCATGCTCAATGCCGGCGGCGGACGTCTGTGTCTGGGAGTGAACAACGACGGCTATGAGGTTGGACTCCGCGAGGACTTCAAGTACTACGAGCGCCGCAAGGGCAAAGCAAAAGTCGGCTCCTACATCACAACAGTGAAGGACACCGACACGCTGTGCGTGTTCATTGAGAATCTCATACACGTGTACTTCGGCGAGACCGTTGGCCGCAAGATAAGCGTGTCGGTCGACGAAGAAGCCGAGAAGGGTGTAATACTCATCGACGTGGCCGAATCGCTCGAGCCCGTCTACCTCGAGAAGCGTCTGTACGTGCGCCAGTGCGGACAGTCGACGCGCGAATACCACGGTACGGCAATCGACGAATTCGAGAAGGAACGCGCCGAGCTGCGCGCCGAACGAGCCCATCTGCTGTCCATCAGCAGCCGCGGCGACGAGACTGACACACCCGAGACCACGCCCGAAGCCGCGTCCGAAGAGTCCGGCGGGACCACGGAGACAGCAGCGGATGACACGACGGAGATTCGGTCAGACGACGCACCGGCCGTCACACTCGAGACATCCCGGTGGCGTCCGAATGTGCTGTATAACTACGAGGCAGGCTTTGTGGAGCCGCTGGGCTACCTGTTCTTCAAGGACAACGGCCAGTTCATGTTCTCGACCAACGCATATCAGATGTATCCCGGCACCGACGGCTGCCTGATGGCACTGATTGTCCCCCACGAGATGGAAGACGGATATCTCATACTCGGATTCGACAACGAACGCGTCACACGCATCTCGATAGCCGAGATAATATCGAAAGGTGAGAACAAGGCCATCGACATCAACGACGAATATCCGCTGATGTTCGCCGCCCTCGCCAATGAGGATGACGGACTGCTGTGCATAGCCACCGACGGAAAAGACACTTACCACCGGCGTGTGAACCGCGTCGGAACCCTCGCCGAAGGCTCGGCCAAGTCACATCCGCGGCGAATCCACGACACGACCACCGGCCGTACGGTGCTCTACGAGATTGTCGGCGCGGCGGCCATGCACCACTTCGCCGACAGCACCGCCGAAGCCGTCGGAACGAAACGCTTCGGCGTCACCATGCGCGTGAAGCCCGGCTCGCCGTATCTCGAAACGAAAATAGCGGACACCATCAAGGACTGCAATCCCGAAAACGACTGACAAATGCCTCTGATATCGATTATCACCGTATGCTACAACGCTGCCGGCACTGTGGAGCGGACGCTCGACAGTGTCGACGCCCAGACCTTCGGAAACTACGAGCACCTCATCATCGACGGAACATCGACCGACGGAACCATTGCGGCCATCAAGTCCAGGCCGAACATGCGCCGCAAGGTCGTATCCGAACCTGACGGCGGGCTGTACGACGCCATGAACAAAGGGCTGGCGCTGGCCAAAGGCGACTACGTCGTCTACATGAACGCCGGCGATAAATTTCACGCCCGTGATTCGCTCAAGACCATTGCTGATGCCATCGCAGCCAACGGCCGCCCCGGCATCGTCTACGGACAGACCCTACTGGTGGACAACGACGGGAACGTCACGGGAGAGCGGCATCTGCGCGCTCCCGCGAATCTGACGCTACGCAGTTTCGCCTCGGGGATGGTCGTATGCCACCAGGCCTTCGTTGTGCTCAGACTGCTGGCTCCGTTCTACGATCTGAGGTACAAATATTCGGCCGACTACGACTGGTGCATACAGTGCCTGCAGCACTCCAGGCAGAACATCGGGCTGGGCGACACAGTACTGGTGGACTATCTCAACGAGGGACTCACCACGAACAGACACAAGGCGTCGCTGCTGGAGCGCTTCCGCATCATGTGCACCTACTACGGCTCCGTGCCGACAGTGCTGAGACACATAGGATTCGCCTGCCGCTACGCACTGCGCAAACTTAAAAACAAAAACAGCAAACAATGATACTGCTCAATATGACCTTCGCTGTCGACAGCAGCCTCTCCGACACGTTCCTGAGCTATATCAGGGACGAATTCATTCCTGCCCTTAAAAAAGCCGGATACCGCCGGCCGCTCCTGACCGAAATGCGCGACCCGGCGCACGACGCAGCCGGCCACACCTATGCCCTCCAGTTCAGGGCGCAGTCAGCCGAAGCAGCCGAGGCGTTCGAGGACAGCATCGCTCCGCTTGTCCTCAGGAAGATATCCGGCGAATGGCAGGGCCGCTCGGCGTGCTTCTGCTCTGTGCTCGACGTTGTCTACGACCCTGAGAAAGATGATTGACCCGCTGACGAAGAAAGCCGACCGTGTGATACTCGGCATAGACCCCGGAACAAACGTGATGGGCTACGGCATACTGGGCGTCTACGGCAAGAAGCCTGCCATGATAGCCATGGGTATCATCGAACTGTCGAAGGTATCCGACCACTACATGCGTCTGGCGCGCATCTACGACCGCGTGCGCATGCTCGTGGAGCAGTACTGTCCCGACGAGCTGGCCATCGAGGCGCCGTTCTTCGGCAAGAACGTACAGTCCATGCTCAAACTCGGCCGCGCCCAGGGGGTAGCCATCGCTGCGGCACTGTCGCATCAGGTGCCAATCACCGAATACGAGCCGCGCAAAATCAAGCAGGCCATCACAGGCAACGGAGCCGCATCGAAAAAGCAGGTGTGCGAGATGCTCGTGCGCATACTCGAGATACCGCGCGAGAGCCTGCTGCCCAAGCTCGACGCCACCGACGCCCTCGGCGCAGCCCTGTGCCACTTCTACGAGTCGGGCAAGCCGGCCGTGTCTAAATCCACGTCGTGGAAAGACTTCGTGGCACGCAATCCGGGGAAAGTGCGCGGACTGTAAACCAATGCCACTCTTATCCTAAGTAACTCTTAAAAATTAGTT
>DLAL01000009.1 GCA_002493945.1 Porphyromonadaceae bacterium UBA7048 | reverse complement strand
CAGCGTGTCCGCTGAACAGTTACGCTTTCGGAGCGCATGTGTTATTTTTTGTTAACAGAAAATGCGTTGGGGGCGTCTGTGGCTGTCCTATGTGGCAGAAAAAGAGTAATTTTGCACAAATTTAGCTATTCCTATAAAATGCCCATGCAACTGAACTTCAGAAAAGGCTTGAAATTAAACATCGAAGGAGCTGTGCCCGGTGATGCGAAACTCACCGACGTGCCGGTGCGTCTGTGCGCCGTCGCCCCTTCAGACTATCCCGGTTTCGTGCCGAAACCGGCAGTCAAGGAGGGTGATACGGTAGGCTGTGGCTCGCCGCTCCTCTATGATAAGATTTACCCGGAGGTGAACCTTGTGTCGCCTCTGGCCGGTACGGTCCGCGCAATAGTCCGCGGTGAACGCCGCCGCATACTCCGCGTCGAGGTGGAGGCAGGCGCAGGTGCCGACGCTCCGTCATTCGCTATGCCCAAGGACCGCAAGTCGGCTCTCGACTTCCTGTCGCAGGCCGGTCTGCTGGCGCTGATGCGTCAGCGTCCGTACGACATCGTCCCCAATCCGGCCGACGCCGTACGCGACGTATTCGTTTCGGCGCTTGACTATGCTCCGCTGGCCGCCTACTCCGCCACTACAGGTTCGGGCGTCTTCACCAAGGCCGATTTCGAGGCCGGTGTGGCTGTCCTGCGCCTTGTCACCGACGGAAAGGTCTACGTGGCCACCTCCGCACAGTGGCCCCACGGCGCTCTCAAGGGTGCCGAAATGCTTGAGGTCAATGGCCGCTATCCGGCATCGAACGTCAGCGTCCAGATTGAGGCTGTGGCTCCTGTCAACAAGGGCGACATCGTGTGGACTCTCGACGGCATGACCCTCGCCCGCATAGGCCGCACGGCCCAGTCGGGACACTTCTGCGCCGATACGGTGGTGGCTCTGGCAGGTCCGGAGGTCGTCGCACCGTCGCTGCTGCGCACTGTGGTCGGCGCCGACATCCGTCCGCTGCTCGAAGGACGCCTGAAGAACACGGGCCGTCATCTCCGCATCATCTCCGGCAATGTGCTCACGGGCACTGCAGTCGACCCCAGGACGGACGACGCGTTCATCCGCTTCCCCTACCGTCAGATAACTGTCATCGACGAGGGCGACGATGTGGCCGAGTTCATGGGCTGGGCGTCGCTGGCGCCGTCGAAGATGAGCGAGAGCCGTTCGTTCCCCGGTCACTTTCTGAGCCGTCTCTTCCGTCCCGACGCCCGTCTGCACGGCGGCCGCCGCGCCATGATCATGAGCGGCCAGTACGACGAAGTGCTGCCGATGGACATCATGACCGAGTATCTGGTCAAGGCCATCCTGTCGCACAACATCGAGGATATGGAGAAACTCGGCATCTACGAAATCGCTCCCGAGGACTTCGCCGCAGCCGAATACGTCGACACATCCAAGCTGCCACTGCAGCAGATAGTGCGCGACGGACTCGACTATCTCCGCAAGGAACTGGAATGATATTCCGCCACATAAACCGATTATACAATAACAAACCAACCTTTCCGGCAAGCACCGTGTAGTTTCTTGCGGAAAAAATAACAACTTAGAGTTTTGGCTAACTTACGTAACTTTCTCGACCGTGTGAAGCCCAACTTCGAGCCGGGTGGCCGATTCCACGCCTTCCACTCGGTATTCGACGGCTTCGAGACCTTCCTGTACACGCCCAACACGACATCGGCGCGCTCGGGAGCGGTTCACATACACGACAGCATCGACAGCAAGCGCACCATGATCATCGTCATCCTGGCGCTGCTTCCCTGCTTCCTTTTCGGTATGTACAATACCGGCTATCAGCACTGGCTCGCACTGGGCTCGACCGATTTCCCCTTCTGGGAGCTGATGTGGTACGGCTTCCTCACCATCCTGCCCCGCGTGGCTGTGGCCTACATCGTGGGTCTGGGCATTGAGTTCATCGCCGCCCAGATCAAGGGCGAGGAAATCCAGGAAGGTTTCCTCGTGACCGGTATTCTCGTGCCGATGATATGCCCTGCCGAAGTACCGCTGTGGATGCTCGCCGTGGCAGTGGCGTTCGCCGTCATCTTCGCCAAGGAAGTGTTCGGCGGCACGGGCTACAACATCGTCAACGTGGCTCTCATCACGCGCGCGTTCCTCTTCTTCGCATATCCGGCCAAGATGTCGGGCGACCGTGTGTTCGTCGCTTCGGGCACACCCTTCGGCTACGGCACGGCGCTTCCCGACAGCTTCTCGGGCGCCACACCCCTGGGTCAGATAGTAGGGCAGACCGGCCCGAATATCGAGCTGACGGGTATCGACGGCAAAATCATCGACACGTGGCAGGCCTTCCACGGTCTGATTCCCGGCTCTTTCGGCGAGACCTCCACGCTCTGCATCCTCATCGGCGCCGTCATCCTGCTGGCCACCGGCATGGCTTCGTGGCGCATCATGGTGTCGGTCTTCGCCGGCGGACTCTTCATGGGCTGGATTGCCAATGTCTTCGCCACTCCGACCTATCCGGCGTCGTTCCTGTCGCCCCTTGACCAGCTCCTGCTCGGCGGCTTCGCTTTCGCCGCGGTCTTCATGGCCACCGACCCGGTGACCTCGGCCCGCACAGGCACGGGCAAGTATATCTACGGCTTCCTCGTGGGCGTCATCGCGGTGCTCATACGCACGTACAACAACGGCTATCCCGAAGGCGCCATGCTCGCCGTGCTGCTGATGAACTGCTTCGCACCTCTGATTGACTACTGCGTGGTACAGGCCAACATGCGCCGCCGCACCCGCCGAATGTTAACCGCTAAATCCGCACGGCAATGAACAAGCAAGGCAATCTGTACACCATCATATATATAGTGGTGCTCGTGGTGCTCGTGGGCGCAGCCCTGGCATTCACCTCCATATCGCTCAAGGACCGTCAGCAGGCCAATGCCGACGCCGACAAGATGCGCCAGATACTGATGAGCGTCAATATCAGCCCCGACAAGGCCGACATCATCAGCGACTATCAGAAGTACATCACCGATTCATATATAGTCAACGAAAGCGGCGAGAAGGTCGACCCCTCGCTGAAGGCATTCGACGTGAATATCGCCACTGAGCGTGTCAAGGCTCCGGCCGAGCGTCTGCTCCCCGTCTACGTATGCACGCTCGCCGACGGCTCTGTCAAGTACATCATGCCGATGTACGGCGCCGGTCTGTGGGGACCCATCTGGGGATATATGTCGGTCGACGCCGACGGTACGACTGTCTACGGAGCATACTTCGCCCACCAGGGCGAGACTCCCGGCCTCGGTGCCGAAATCGAGAAACCCTTCTTCAGCGAGCGCTTCGAGGGCAAGCATCTCATCAAGGACGGCACTTTCGAGCCTATCGCCGTAGTGAAGAACGGCACCAAGCCTCAGGGCGACGAGGACTATGTGGACGGTATATCCGGCGGCACCATCACCAGCAAGGGTGTGGGCGAGATGATAGACAACTGCCTGTCGCCGTACAGCGCTTTCCTCAAAAAGCTGAGCACAAAGTAAACCCCTGAAAACTAAAAGAAAATGTCGAATAAAAACGTATTTTTCAATCCCTTCTCCAAGAGCAATCCCGTTCTTGTGCAGATTCTCGGCATCTGCTCGGTGCTCGCCGTCACGGCCAAGCTGGAGCCTGCCATAGTCATGGGGCTGTCGGTGATTGCGGTGCTTGCGTTCAGCAACGTCATCATATCGCTCATCCGCAACACCATACCTACCAACATCCGCATCATCGTGCAGCTCGTGGTGGTGGCCGGTCTCGTGGTCATCGTCTCGCAGCTCCTCGAGGCTTACGCCTATGACGTGAGCAAGCAGCTCTCGGTGTTCATCGGCCTGATTATCACCAACTGTATCCTCATGGGCCGTCTGGAAGCCTTCGCCATGGCCAACCGCCCCTGGCCCTCGTTCCTCGACGGCGTGGGCAACGGCATAGGCTACTCCATCATCCTGGTCATCACGGGCTTCTTCCGCGAGCTCCTCGGCTCGGGCACGCTCCTGGGCTATCAGGTCATCCCCCAGTGCCTCTACGACGCCGGATACGTCAACAACGGCCTGATGATACTCCCCCCGATGGCACTCATCGTGGTGGCCTGCATCATCTGGGCGCAGCGCAGCTATAACAAGGACCTTCAGGAAAATCAGTAAACCGACATAAAACGACTCTATTATGGAAAATCTCAATTTGTTCATACGGTCGATTTTCGTCGACAACATGATTTTCGCATACTTCCTCGGTATGTGTTCGTTTCTGGCTGTGAGTAAGAACGTGAAGACGGCCTTCGGCCTCGGCATCGCCGTGACCTTCATGCTCACCATCACCCTGCCTATCAACTATCTGCTGAACACCTACGTGCTCAGCAGCGGCGCGCTGGTGTGGCTCAGCCCCGAGTTCGCCGACATCGACCTCAGCTTCCTCTCGCTGATAGTCTTCATCGCCGTCATAGCGTCGATGACGCAGCTGGTAGAGATGGCCGTCGAGAAGTATGCACCGGCGCTCTATGCGTCGCTGGGTATCTTCCTGCCGCTGATAGCCGTGAACTGCGCCATCCTCGGCGGTTCGCTCTTCATGCAGCAGCGTGACTTCACCTCCGTGGGCACGGCCCTCTGCGCCGGCGCCGGCTGGGGCATAGGCTGGCTTCTGGCCATCACGGCAGTGGCAGCCGTGCGCGAGCGCGTGGCCCAGTACTCCAACGTGCCGGCACCTCTCCGCGGCGTAGGCATAGCATTCATCATCACCGCGCTTATGGGCATAGCATTCATGAGCTTCCTCGGTATTAAAATCTAAGACAGACTTATGGCACTCAGTATATTATGCCAGCTCCCCGATTCGGCCTGGCTTACCGTAGGGGCCGGCGTGGGATTCTTCCTCGCCGTGACACTTCTGCTTGTCATCGTGCTGCTCATCGCCAAGCGCTATCTGGTGCAGAGCGGCGACGTGACCATCACCATCAACAACGACCGCACCGTCACCACGCCGGCCGGCAAGTCGCTGCTGTCGACCATGGCCGACAACAACATCTTCCTCCCCTCGGCCTGCGGCGGCAAGGGCAGCTGCGGCCAGTGCCGCGTGCAGGTGCTCGAAGGCGGCGGTGAGGCCCTTCCCACCGAAGGCGTCCACTTCACGCGCCGCGAGCTCAAGGACCACTGGCGCCTGGCCTGTCAGGTGAAGGTGAAGAACAATCTCGACATCAAGGTTCCGGCCTCGGCCCTCAGCGTCAAGGAGTGGGAGTGCGAGGTCATCTCGAACCGCAACGTGGCCACATTCATCAAGGAGTTCATCGTGGCCCTTCCCAAGGGCGAGCACATGGACTTCCTCCCCGGTTCGTACGCTCAGATCAAGATTCCGCCGTACACCATGGACTACGCCACCGACATCGACCGCAGCCTCATCGGCGACGAGTATCTGCCCGCATGGGAGAAGTTCGGTCTCTTCAGCCTCAAGTGCACCAATAAGGAGAGCACTGTCCGCGCATACTCTATGGCCAACTATCCTGCCGAAGGCGACCGCATCATGCTCACAGTCCGCATCGCCACACCGCCCTTCAAGCCGAAACCTCAGGTGGGCTTCCAGGACGTCATGCCCGGCATCGCATCGAGCTACATTTTCTCGCTCAAGCCCGGCGACAAGGTCATCATGAGCGGCCCTTACGGCGACTTCCACCCGATATTCGACAGCAAGAACGAGATGATGTGGATAGGCGGCGGCGCCGGTATGGCACCTCTGCGCGCGCAGATCATGCACATGACCAAGACCCTGAAGACCACCGACCGCAAGATGAACTACTTCTACGGCGCACGCGCGCTCAACGAAGTGTTCTACCTCGACGACTTCCTCCAGCTCGAGAAGGAATTCCCCAACTTCAAGTTCCATCTCGCCCTCGACCGTCCTGACCCTGCTGCCGACGCCGCCGGAGTCAAGTATACCCCCGGATTCGTGCATCAGGTCATCTACGACACCTATCTGAAGAACCACGACGCCCCAGAAGACATCGAGTACTACATGTGCGGCCCCGGCCCGATGAGCGCCGCCGTCAACAAGATGCTCGACGGACTCGGCGTGGATCCCGCCAACATCCACTACGACAATTTCGGCGGCTGATATCAGCGCCGCGATATACGCACAAGTGTGCCGGAAGCCCCTCAGGGCCTTTCCGGCACATTTATTTGGATGGTATCACAATTTTTAGAGGCATCTTTTTGGCACTTTTCGCTAAAATCACTACCTTTGCAGATACCAATGACAGACACACTTTCGCAACCGCTGCGCAAGGTCATTTTATCAACCGGAACCTAAACAGAAAACCACATAAATATCAAACGAATGAAAAGAGTCTATACATTCGGCGACGGCAAAGCCGAGGGTAATGCAGATATGCGTAACCTTCTCGGCGGTAAAGGTGCCAACCTCGCTGAAATGAACCTGCTCGGCATGCCCGTGCCTCCCGGATTCACTATCACTACCGAAGTGTGCAACGAATACACCCAGTACGGCCGCGATGAAGTCGTTTCGCGTATTCGTGAAGACGTAAAGAAGGCTATCGCCCACGTCGAAGAGCTCACCGGAAAGAAATTCAACGATCCCGCCAACCCCCTGCTCGTTTCAGTTCGCTCAGGCGCGCGTGCCTCGATGCCCGGCATGATGGACACCGTCCTCAACCTCGGCATGAACGACGCCACCGTTGAGTCGCTCGCAACCAAGAGCGGCAACCCCCGCTTCGCATGGGACAGCTACCGCCGCTTCGTGCAGATGTACGGCGACGTTGTGCTCGGTATGAAGCCCAAAAAGAAAACCGACATCGACCCCTTCGAGGAAATCATGGACAAGGTCAAGGAGCAGAAAGGCGTCAAGCTCGACACCGAGCTCGATGTTGAAGACCTCAAGAACCTCGTCCGTCTCTTCAAGTCGGCCGTAAAGGAATACACCGGCAAAGACTTCCCCGATGACGCATGGGAACAGCTCTGGGGCGGCATCTGCGCCGTGTTCGACAGCTGGATGAACGAACGCGCCATCATCTACCGCCGCATGAACCAGATCCCCGAAGAGTGGGGTACGGCCGTCAACGTACAGGCCATGGTCTACGGCAACATGGGCAACAACTCCGCTACGGGCGTGGCTTTCAGCCGCGACGCTGCTACCGGCGAAGACATCTTCAACGGTGAATACCTCATCAACGCTCAGGGCGAGGACGTCGTAGCCGGCATCCGCACACCCCAGCAGATTACCATCGAAGGCTCGCGCCGCTGGGCTGCCCTCCAGGGCATCTCGGAAGAAGTCCGCGCATCCAAGTATCCCTCGCTCGAGGAATCGATGCCCGTATGCGCACAGGAACTCTTCGCCATCGCCGACCGCCTCGAAGCATACTACAAAGACATGCAGGACATGGAGTTCACCATCCAGGACGGCAAACTCTGGATGCTCCAGACCCGTAACGGCAAGCGCACCGGCGCCGCTATGGTCAAGATCGCCATGGACCTCCTCCGCGCAGGCGTCATTGACGAGAAGACCGTCCTCCGCCGCATGGAACCCCAGAAACTCGACGAACTCCTTCACCCCGTATTCGACAAGAGCGCACTCAAGCGTGCCACTGTCGTAGCCAAGGGTCTCCCCGCATCGCCCGGTGCAGCTGCCGGTCAGGTAGTGTTCTCCGCTGAGGACGCCGAGGCATGGGCCGAGAAGAAGCGCAAAGTCGTTCTCGTCCGCATCGAGACATCGCCCGAAGACCTCCGCGGTATGGCCGTGGCCCAGGGCATCCTCACCATGCGTGGGGGTATGACCTCGCACGCTGCCGTAGTAGCCCGCGGTATGGGCAAGTGCTGCGTCTCCGGCGCAGGCGAAATCAAGGTCGACTACGTAGCCAAGACCGTCGAAATGGGCGGACACACCTACGCTGAAGGCGACTGGATCTCGCTCAACGGCTCCACCGGCGAAGTATACGACGGTCAGGTTCCCACCGTAGAACCCGAACTCGACGGCGACTTCGGCGCTATCATGAACCTCGCTGCCAAGTACACCAAGACCCTCGTACGCACCAACGCCGACTCGCCCCGCGACGCCAAGCAGGCCCGCAAGTTCGGCGCACAGGGCATCGGTCTCTGCCGTACGGAGCACATGTTCTTCGAAGGCGACCGCATCAAGGCCGTGCGTGAGATGATTCTCGCAAGCGACCTCGAAGGCCGTCGTGCAGCCCTCGCCAAACTCCTTCCCATGCAGCGCGGCGACTTCGAAGGCATCTTCGAGGCTATGGACGGCTACGGCGTGACCATTCGTCTGCTCGATCCCCCTCTGCACGAATTCGTACCTCACCAGACCGCTACCCAGAAAGTCATGGCCGAAGAGATGGGCATCTCTCTCGAAGAAGTGAAGGCCAAGGTTGACTCGCTCGAAGAATTCAACCCCATGCTCGGTCACCGTGGCTGCCGTCTCGGCATCACCTATCCCGAAATCACCGAGATGCAGACCCGCGCCATCATCGAGGCAGCCCTCGCCTGCAAGGCCCGCGGCATCGACGTACACCCCGAAATCATGGTACCTCTGGTAGGCTCGCTCAAGGAGCTCCAGAACCAGGCTGATGTCATCCACACCACCGCCGCCATGGTATTCGAGGAGCAGGGCGCATCCGTCATCTACAAAGTCGGCACCATGATCGAGGTACCCCGTGCCGCCCTCACCGCCGACCAGATCGCAGAAGTCGCAGACTTCTTCTCCTTCGGTACCAACGACCTCACCCAGATGACCTTCGGCTTCTCGCGTGACGACGCTCCCAAGTTCCTCAAGTTCTACAAGGAGCACGGCGTCATCAAGACCGATCCCTTCGAAGTCCTCGACCAGGCAGGTGTAGGCCAGCTCGTACGCATGGGCGTTGAGAAGGGCCGTGCCACCAACCCCGACCTCAAGGTAGGTATCTGCGGCGAACATGGCGGCGAACCCTCGTCGGTTATCTTCTGCGCGAAACTCGGTATGAACTACGTGAGCTGCTCACCCTTCCGTGTGCCCATCGCCCGCGTAGCCGCGGCGCAGGCTGC
>DLAL01000081.1 GCA_002493945.1 Porphyromonadaceae bacterium UBA7048 | reverse complement strand
TAGCCAGATGAGCTAATACCCCTTGCTTTTGCGTTGCAAAGGTAGGAACATTTTTTTGAATTCAGGGCATGTTTTCTCCACTTTAACCTATATTATGGATTTTATACATTATTTTATTGCAGTTAATTGAAAATTTTCTTGTACCTTTGAGAAATTTTCTACGGAATATAACGCGCGGCCAGCTGCGGCAGTTATTTTTCAATCTATTATGAACCAATTATTAAGACCTGTTTTGATGAAGAAAGTATTGTTTGCCGCCTTGTGCGTCATCCTGATGGCCATCGGTTCGATGGCTCTGAGGGCCGATGAACCCGTCGTGGTGGGTGCTGCCCGCAGCGATGTATGGAAGCCTATGCTCGCCGGTAAGCGTGTGGCTCTGTTCTCCAATCACACCGGTATGGTGGGCGACCGCCACACTGTCGACGAACTGCTCGCCGGCGGTGTGAAGGTGACCACGCTCTTCTCGCCTGAACACGGATTCCGCGGTACGGCCGATGCCGGCGAACATGTGGCAGGCGGTATCGACGCCGCTACGGGACTCCCCGTCGTGAGCCTCTACGGACCCAAGGACCAGCGCACGCCCTGGAAGGACATCGTCGGTGACTTCGACGTCATCGTGTGCGACATTCAGGACGTGGGTCTGCGCTACTATACTTACTACTGCACGATGCTCGAGCTGATGAACGTGGCCGCTGAGTACGGCAAGGACTTCGTCGTGTTCGACCGTCCGAACCCCAACGGCATGTATGTCGACGGTCCTATCCTTGACATGAAGTATGCCTCGGGAGTGGGCCGTCTGCCCATCACCATCGTGCACGGCATGACTCTGGGCGAACTCGCTCAGATGATAAACGGCGAAGGCTGGCTCAAGGACGGCGCCAAGGTGCCTCTCGAAGTGGTGCCTTGCCTCAACTACACGCATCAGACACGCTACGAGCTCCCCGTGGCCCCGTCGCCCAACCTGCGCACGATGAAGGCCATCTACCTCTATCCCTCGACCTGCTACTTCGAGGCGACTCCCGTGAGCCTCGGCCGCGGCACGGACATGCCCTTCGAGTGCTACGGACATCCCGGCATGAAGAACCGCACCTTCGAGTTCACGCCGCGCAGCGTCCCCGGCGCCAAGAATCCGCCCCAACTCGACAAGCACTGCTACGGCGTTGACCTCCGCGGACTCGACGATGAGGCCATCATCGCTCAGGGCATCAATCTGGAGTATCTCATCGACGCCTACAACGACCTCAAGCCCGACGACAAGTTCTTCCGCAGCTTCTTCGAGCTCCTCATCGGCCGCGGCGACATCCGCAAGATGATAGAGGAGGGCCGCAGCGCCGATGAAATCAAGGCTACATGGGCCGACGACGTGGTCAAGTTCAAGGCTCAGCGCAAACCGTATCTCATCTACGCCGAATAAGGTCTGAACCATGGCACAGTCAACTATCGTCATCATCACCATAGCGGCATACTTCGTGCTGCTCTTCGCCATATCGTACTTCGCCTCGCGCGGAAGCGACAACTCCACTTTCTTCACCGGCAACCGCCGCACTCCCTGGCCTGTGGTGGCCTTCGCCATGATAGGCGCGGCCATCTCGGGTGTCACCTTCATCTCTGTCCCGGGCATGGTGGCCGCCAAGGGATATGCCTACCTTCAGATGGTGCTGGGCTTCATCGTGGGCTATTTCTGCATAGCCTTCGTGCTGGTGCCGATGTTCTACAAGCGCAACCTCATCTCCATCTACGGCTATCTCGAGGAGCGCTTCGGCTCGTCGACCTACCGTGCCGGCGCATGGCTTTTCTTCATCTCCAAGATGCTCGGTGCTGCCGTGCGCTTCTTCGTGGTGTGCGCCGTGCTCCAGCTGCTGGTGTTCGAGCCGCTGCACATACCCTTCGTGTTCAACGTCATCGTCACCATCGCCCTGATATGGCTCTATACCGTGCAGGGCGGTGTTAAGACCCTCATATGGACCGATACCCTCAAGAGCTTCTGCCTCATCATGTCGGTGATACTGTGCATCTACTTCGTGGCGCGCAATCTCGGCTTCACCTTCGGCGAGATGACCTCGGCCGTGGCCGACCATCCGACAGCGCGGATGTTCTTCTTCGACAATCCCAAGGAGGGCACCTACTTCTGGAAGCAGTTCATCGCCGGTGTGTTCATGGCCATCGCCACCAACGGCCTTGACCAGGACATGATGCAGCGCAACCTCGCCTGCCGCGACACGGGCCAGAGCCAGAAGAACATGATCGTCAGCGGCATCACCCAGTTCTTCGTCATCGCACTCTTCCTCATCCTCGGCACGCTCCTTGTGATATATATCGACAACAAGGGCATCGCCATGCCCGAGAAGAGCGACGAGCTCTTCGGTCTTGTGGCCACCCACGCCGATATGCCCGTGATAGTGGGCGTGCTCTTCGTGCTCGGCCTCATCTCAGCGGCCTACTCCGCCGCCGGCTCGGCGCTGACATCGCTCACCACCTCCTTCACCGTCGACATCCTCGGCGCTCACAAGAAGGGCGACGCCAAGGCCGTGACGCGCACGCGCAAGGCCGTGCACGTGGCCATGTCGGCCTGCATGGGTCTGGTCATCATAGCGTTCTACTATCTGAGCGACCAGGACGCCATCTCGGCCGTGTATACGCTGGCATCCTACACCTATGGTCCTATCCTCGGTCTCTTCGTCTACGGCATGTTCTGGAGCAAGCCCGTGCATGACCGCTGGGTGCCCGCGGTGTGTGTGGCCGCTCCGGCCGTGTCGTGGCTCACGCAGAAGCTGCTGATGGACTGCTTCGGCTACGAGACAGGCTTCGAGCTGCTGCTGATGAACGCCCTGTACACCATCATAGGACTGCGCCTGCTCTCGACAGGACGCAAGAAGACGGAAGCCGCCGCGTGATATGAACCGCGAGCTCACCGCCCGCTGCATATGGCTGGTGGACACCATCAGCCGCTACGGCCGCATCACACGGAGCGAGCTTGACAGGTGCTGGAGCCGGTCGCGCTTCGGCGACGGCAGCGGCCGGGGGCTGTCGCGGCGCACGTTCTGCCGCTACCGCGAGGGCGCCGAGGAGCTCTTCGACATAGTCATCGAGTGCGATCCGTCGACCTACGAATACTATATCGACGACAGCGGCTCGCGGCGCACGAGTGTGTCGGAGTGGCTGCTTGACTCGGCCGTGACCAACGAAGTGCTCTCGCAGAGCCGCGACGTGTCGGAGCGTATCTTCGTCGAGCCCGTGCCGTCGGCGCGCGAGCATCTTGCTCCGGCCATCGAGGCGCTGCGTCAGAACCGCAGCATCACCTTCGACTATCAGGCCTTCAACCGCGCCACACCCTCGTCAGGAGTTGTGCTCGAGCCATACTTCCTGAAACTCTTCCGTCAGCGCTGGTACGTCACCGGACGGAACGCTGCCGACGGGCGTATCAAGACCTACGCCCTCGACCGCCTGTCCAACCTGCGGCTCAACACGGAGTCTTTCGAGCCTGACCCGACATTCGACCCGTGCGAATACTTCCGCCATTCGTTCGGCATAGTCGCAGGCGAGGGCGAGCCGCACGACATCGAGCTGCGTGCCGGCGCCCTTCAGGCCAAATATCTCAGGGCACTCCCCCTGCATCACTCCCAGCGCGAGCATGTGCATGACGGCTACTCGGTGTTCACCTACCGCATGCGCATCACTGCCGACCTCATCGAGGAACTCCTCTCGCACGGTCCGTCAGTCGAGGTGCTTTCGCCTCCCGGACTGCGTCGCGCCGTGGCCGACGCTCTCCGTGCCACGCTCAGACTGTACGAGGCTGATAAGAACTGATATAAGTAGACAATAGACGCGACACATCCCGCCCGGAGCATATAGCCCCTGGGGGATGTGTCGTATTCTGTATGACGGACTGAAGAGGTCAGCCGAACATCTTGAGCGCTACGTCAGTGAGCCATATCCACAGCGGACATGTGCCCATGAAGAGCAGGGTGCTGACAGCCAGCGACGATGTGCCCGTGGCGACATATACGTTGTAGCGGCTGGCGATGATGATACCTGACATGGCAGGAGGAAGAGCCGATGCGATGACGAGCATCTTCAGGTTCTCCGGTTGCATGTGGAAGATGATGCCTGCGGCCAGCACGAGCAGAGGGGTGACGATAAGACGCAGGAATGAGCCCATCCATACCTGATTGTTGATGACCACCTTGACCGACGACAGGGTGATGCCGGCGGCGAAGCAGGCGAGCGATGCGTTGGCACCCGAGATGAGGGTGAACGACGGGTCAAGATATGCGGGCCACTTCACGCCGCAGAGCACCAGTATGACGGCCAGGATAGGCGCCCAGGCCACAGGCTGCTCGAGGGCATTGATGACGGGCTTCCAGGGATTGGGCTTCTTGCCTCCGTTGGCTGCCGCTGCCTTGGCTGCGTCGGCCGAGTTGAGCAGACACAGACCCAGAGGGATGCCGATGGCGTTCACTTCGATGGCCACGATGGCTATCACGAGACCCACAGATGCCGAGGTGCCGAATATAGGCTGGAGCACGGCGAAGCCGAGGAATCCGATGGTAGGCGAGCCGCTGATAAGAGCCGAGATGGCGGCATCCGAGGCGGTGTTGCCTTTATATAGCTTGAATACGTAGTAAACCATGAAGAAGCACGCCAGGAGCACCACGAAAGCTATGATGGTGAGCTTGCCGTCGACGGCAAGCATCTCGCGGTTGGCCTTCACGATCGACACGAACAGGGCTGCCGGAAGTGCGTAGTTCAGCACAACCTTGTTGAGCACGCGGGCGTCCTGACCCGAGAATGCTCCTGCCTTCCCCGAGAAATATCCCAGCGCCATGACGACGAATATAGGGACTATCGCGTAAAGAATGATGTGTAGCATAAATAAATGAGTTGAATATACACGAATGATATTGAGGGGATGAATCCGCCAGTTGTCTTCGAGAAGGCAACGGTGTAAGGTATGCGGCGAAGAGGGAGTGAGTCAGTCACGCCCTCTTCGCCGGGAGAATGTCGTCAGACGGTGATCTGCTCGAGCGGAGTCGGGTTGAGATAGCCGATATGTCCGGATTCCTTGCCCGAATCGGCGGCGAGCTGTACGTCAATCAGTGCCGGTGCCTTCGAGGCTATGGCTTCGGTGAGGGCTGCCGTCAGTTCGGCCGGAGTGGTCACGTAGTAGGTCTTGGCTCCGAATGCGTCGCCGAGCTTGTCGTAGCGGGCGCGGATGTCAAGCGTCGTAGGCGCGGGGTCGGAGGTGCCGGCCATATTCACGCCGACGCCGTTATAGATGCCGCCGTTGTTGAAGATGACTACGGTCACTGGGAGCCTGAAGCGGCAGATGGTCGAGAAGTCCATGCCGGAGAAGCCGAACGCGCTGTCGCCTTCGATGGCCACGACGCTCTTGCCGGTGGCTACGGCGGCGCCTACGCAGGAGCCCATGCCCATGCCCATGATGGCCCAGGTGGCACAGTCGATGCGGTGGCGCGGCAGCGCCATCTCGAGGGTATCGCGGGTGTCGTCAAGGGTGTTGGCGCCTTCGTTGACGAGGATGACGTCGGGATTGGCTGCCATGACGGGCTTGATGGCGCCGAGCGCCGACCAGTGGGTCATGGGCGTCGCGGACGCGTTCGCTGCCAGACGGGCCTCGAACTTGGCGTCCTTCTCCTTGGTCTGGGCCTGGAGTCCGGGCACCCACGTCGGGTCGACCGACAGTTTGTCGGGGAGAGCGGCGATGAGGGCGTTGAGTGAGGATGCCAGGTCGCCGACCACGGGAGCGGCGATAGGAACGTTGGCGTCGATTTCTTCAGGATCGATGTCGAGCTGGACGAACTTGACGGTCTTGCTCCACTTGCCGTGTCCGCGGCTGAGGAGCCAGTTCAGACGAGCGCCTACGAGGACGACCACGTCGGATTCTTCCATGATGGTCGTGCGGCACGACAGCGCGCTCAGAGGTCCGGCGTCGGGCAGCACGCCCTTGGCCATCGACATGGGGTAGTAGGGGATGCCGGTCTTGTCGACGAGCGTCTTGAGCTGCTCCTCGACCTTGGCGTAGGCGGCGCCCTTGCCTATGATGATGGCAGGCTTTTTGGCCGATGCGATGAGGTCGGCCGCACGCCTGACGGCATCGGGCGACGGCACTATGGCCGGGCAGAGGTCGACGGGGGTGTAGAAGAGCTTGTCGGCGTCGTCGGCGTTCATGATGGCTCCGAGGCACGGAGTGGTCACGTCGAGATATACACCGCCGGGACGGCCGGAGATGGCGGCACGGTAGGCGCGGACGACGGCCGTGGGGATGTCCTCGGGCTTGTTCACGCGGTATGCCGCTTTCACGAGAGGCTTGGCTATGTTGAGCTGGTCAAGGCCTTCGTATGTGCCCTGGAGCAGGTCGATAGGCTCACGGACGCTCGAGCCGCTGATCTGTATCATCGGGTAGCAGTTCACCGTGGCATTGGCCGTCGCCGTAAGACCGTTGAGAAATCCGAGCGACGATACGGTCAGGAGCACTCCGGGCTTGCCGGTGAGGAAGCCGTGGGTGGCGGCCGCCATGCCTGCCTGCTGTTCATGACGGAAACTGATGAAGCGGATTCCGCGACCCTGGGCTATGTATGCCAGCTCGGTGACGGGGATACCTACCAGACCGTACATCGTGTCTATGCCCACCATCCTGAGCGCACGGGCCAGGATGTCCATGCCGGTCACCTGAGCGGGATACGCCGGAGCTGCCGGAATGGTGTCGGGGGTTTTGATGTCAGTTGTTGCCATTGTCAGTCAGTTGAATGGTGTTGAACGAATCGGGGTTACTTGCCTGCGGCCGGTTTGGGCATCGGGGCCGTAGTGCCGTTGGCTTTGAACTGAGCCTGCTGTTCGGCGGTGTATCCCAGAGCAGTAAGCACTTCCTCGGTGTTGCCGCCCAGCGTAGGACACGGACCGTAGGTAGGCTGGAAGTTCGACAGAGTGAAAGGCACGCCGACGGTGACGAATGTACCGATCTTGCCGCCCTGGTCGATGCGGACGAGGGTATTGCCGTCGTAGAGGCTTTCGTCTGTCATGATTTCCTTGGTGTTCAGCACGGGAGCTACCGGCACACCTGCCTTGGAGAGGATGTCGGTGACTTCGAACTTGGTCTTGTCGATGCAGAATTCCTGGATGCGGGCGTAGATGGCCTGTTTGTTCTTGTCGCGTGCGTCGGCGGTGTTGAAGTCGGGATTGGTAAGCCAGTCCTCGAATCCGAGAGCCTTGCATGCGAGTTCGAAGTCCTTGGCGCCGCGCTGGAGGATGACGTATACATAAGCGTTGGGGTCGGTCTCCCATCCTTTGCACTTATATGTCCATCCGAGTACGCCCGAACCTTCCTGATTGCCCGAACGGGGGACGAAGTCTCCGAACTTTCCATTGGGGTACTGGGGGAACTGTGTCAGATATCCGATACGGTCGAGAGTCAGCTGGTCGCGGGTCTTGATACGGCACAGGTTGAGACATGCGTTGTGCATCGACTGATATACGTATACGCCTTCGCCGGTGTGCTCGCGCTGCACGAGAGCGGCAAGCAGGCCGATGGTGAGGTGCATACCCGTATTGGAGTCACCGAGGGCGGCTCCGCTCTGGGTGGGCACGTTGTTGTCGCCTTCCCACCAGCCTGTGGTGGATGCAGCGCCGGCGGTCACCTGGGCCACGGGCTCGTAGGCTTTCAGGTTGGCGTACTTCGACGATACGGGGAAGCCTTTGATAGTGCCGTAGATACAGCGCGGGTTGATTTTGTGCACGGCCTCCCAGCTGAAGCCGAGTTTGTCCATAGCTCCGGGGTGGAGGTTCTCTACGAAGATGTCGCATCCTTCGATAAGTTTGGTGAGGATGGCCTTGCCATCGGGAGTTGCGGCGTCAAGGGCGAGGGACTTCTTGTCGGAGTTGAGCTGCAGGAAGTAGTAGCTCGGTTCGTCGGGCAGGAACTGGAGTTCGTTACGGGTAGCATCGCCCGAGCCGGGACGTTCTATTTTTATCACGTCGGCACCAAGCCATGCCAGAAGCTGAGTACACGAAGGGCCTGACTGCACGTTTGTGAAGTCGACCACCTTGATGCCTTGAAGGGGAGCGTAGTTCATAACAGTTTCAATTTTATTAGTAGTAAGTTTATTTGTTGTCGATTGGTCCGGGTTCTTTTTTTGACCCATACACACAGATAACGTCATAACTTGCATTAATGTTCACGGAGCAGACGGCCTGGCGGCGGCGGAAACTGTGATGAATATCGTGAATGAAAATAATATTTGAAATTGCAAAAATGTCACTACGTTTGCAGACGTAATGCTCGAAGTGCCTCGATTACGGGCTGACATATGTCATCTGCGCGGCATTATCAGTGCTTTTGTATCAGTTCCATCATTCTAAATGCTTGATTATTTATGCGAAAACTTATCATTTCGTTAGTATCCGTAGCTTCGGCACTATCTGCCGGAGCAGCAGCTCCCGACGTCATGCTCTACGGCCAGATGTATACAGGCACTGGCGACTACGGCGTCTACAGTTTCTCGTCAGGTGCGACCGAAGGCTTCGAAAAGGTGGCCGGAATAGCCGCCGAGCCTAACTGCGGATCTGTCTCGGCCGGTTCGCGGTTCTACGCCTTCTCGGCAGAGCCGGGCGAGTTCGGCAAAGAATACGCTGTCTACGTATATGACGCCAGCTCAGACTACAGTCTCATCACGCGTATCGGCGAAGCATGGTCAATCGCCAAGCCCCAGCAGGTTCTTGCCTATGATGCCTCCACTTCGACAATCTACACCGTCTGGCAGGAGAGCGGTTACTACGGTACAGAGTCTTATCTGGGCACCATCAATCTCTCTGACCGCACCCTTACGCGTGTGGGGTACGGAAGCCTTTACTTCGGATACGGAAATACATACATCGTGGCGATGGCCTTCAATCCTGACGGCGAGCTCTATGCCATAGCGTCGAACTCATACCTGTACAAACTTGACAAGACCAGCGGCGACCTGACCATGGTCGGCTCCACGGGCATCTATCCCGAGTACGAGCAGTCCATGACATTCAGCCCTGACGGCAGTGTCATCTACTGGGCGGCATGCAATGACGACATCGCCGCTCTCTACAGTGTGGACCCGGCAACGGGCAAGGCTGACAAAATCAAGGATTTCTCCGGCAACCAGGAGTTCGTGTCGCTCTGGGTCGGAGCTGCTGTCGTGGCCGACGGCGCGCCTGCCGCCGCCACGGAACTCTCCGCCTCGTTCGAAGGTCCGTCGCTCACGGGCGAACTGTCGTTCCGCGCGCCTGAAATCACACACGGAGGCGACGGCCTCGAAGGCGAACTGACCTACGAGGTTCTCGCAGGCGATGCCGCTATGGCCACTGGCACTGCAGCGCCGGGCGCCGACGTGACGTGTCAGGTGACTGTCGCTGCGGCAGGCCTGACGGACTTCACAGTGACGTTCTCCAACGGCTGCGGCGCCGGGGAGCCGGCATCGCTCAATGGCGTATACGTCGGTCCTGACGTGCCGTTGTTCGTCGACAATCTTGCTCTGACACCCGGCGATGCCGAGGGCGAATTCATCATCTCATGGGACGCCCCGTCAGAAGGCGCTCACGGCGGATACGTCGACGCCTCCACGCTGAAGTACCGTCTGCGCCGTCTGCCCGACTTCACCGTGCTGTCCGAGGATGCCACGTCGCCCTACACCGACACCTTCCTCTCTGACGTTCCGGTCAGCTGCTCGTACGAAGTGATGCCCTATGTGGACGAGAATATCTCCGGACTGCCCAAAACCACAGCGTCAGTCATGACCGGCAAGTCCTACGAGGTGCCTTATGCCGAGGACTTCGCCTCCTCAGCGCATATCGGCAGCTGGACCGTCATCGACGCCAACGACGACGGCCATACGTGGGAGTATCAGTGGGACTTCGGCTACTATCGCGCATACGACAACGAGAACGCCAAGGACGAGTGGCTCATCTCTCCCTACGTAAGCCTCGAGGCAGGCGCGCAGTACATCTTCTCGGCTGATTTCCGCACCATAGCGCAGGAGACCGTCGAGGTCTGCGCCGGCACCGGACTGACCGCCGCCGACATGACCCTGACCGTGCTCGAGCCCGAGACCATCCCCGATACGGACTACAGCTGGACACCTCGCAAGGTGACGTTCACCGTTCCCGAATCAGGCCGCTACCACTTCGGCATCCACGCCATGACCGCGTCGCCCGAGGATGCGCTGGCCCTCTACGTGGACAACATCAAGGTAGAGCTTGACCCCAACTCGGCCGTCAAGGCACCCGAGGCTGCCGGGGATGCTCCGCTGCGTTATTTCAATCTTCAGGGTATCGAGGTATCCCGCGACGCTCTCGTTCCCGGAGTCTATATCATCTCCTCGGGAGAAAGTGCTCCGCGCAAGGTTGTGGTGAAGTAACAGATCAATAAAAACGCAGATGGTGCGCCGATGCAAACAGCGGCGCACCATCTACGTTTGTTTATAGGTGTATTAATATCACAGCGGATCGTGTCCTTCTGGCACTTCGGTGCGCAGACTGTAGGTGTTGCGCATCTTCTCGAAGTCCTCGGGATGAGCCTTCAGCGCCTTGGTCTCGGCCACGGGGTCGTATGTGGCGAGGACGTCGGCCTTGCTGACGGTGACTGCCGGAGCCGGCGGAATCTCGCCTTCGACGCTCACGCGGGGCAGCATGAAGAAGGTGGTGATGGCGTCGAGGGCCATCTGTGAGGCGCGTTTCTTGCCCTCGGCCGAATATCCTGCGATGTGAGGCGTGGCGATGGCCGTGCTTGCGAGGAGTTCAAGGTCGATGGCCGGTTCGTTCTCCCAGCAGTCGATGACCAGAGGACCGACCTGTCCCAGCCGCTTGGCTTCCTTCAGTGCCGCGGTGTCGATGACGGGACCGCGCGCCGTGTTGATGATGACGGGCATGCGGCGGCACTTGGCGAAGAAGTCCGCGTCGGCCATATGGAAGGTGGGGTGGGCGCCCTCACGGGTGAGGGGAGTGTGGAAGGTGATGATGTCGGCTTTGGCCGCCACCTCGTCGAGTGAGTACCATTCGTCGCCGCCTTCGGCTTCCTGGCGGAAGGGGTCGCACAGCATCACTTTCATGTCGAAGCCTTTGGCCCATCGCGCCACTATCGAGCCCACGTGTCCCACGCCTACGACGGCTATGGTGTGGGCCGCCAGCGGACGGTTGACCGTGTGGAGGAGCGACGCGAACACGTACTGTGCCACTGCCGGAGCGTTGCAGCCGGGGGCATTGACCACGGTGATGGAGCGCCCGGCGCAGTAATCCAGGTCGATGTGGTCGGTGCCGATGGTGGCGGTGGCTATCATCTTCACTTCCGACTTGGCCAGCAGGGCGTCGTCGCACCGCGTGCGTGTGCGTATCATCAGACCGTCGCACTCTCGCACGGCCGTGGGCGTGATGTCTTCCGGTGCCAGATACTGTATGGTGGCGTATTCGTCCAGCAGCCCCTTGACGAAGGGGATGTTCTTCTCGATGATGAGTCTTATATTACTGTTTGGCATACGAATATGGCTATGTAGACCGCTATGAGCACCAGTACGGGAATGAACGATTTCTCGCCACGGTGCGTGGAGAAGTAGTGTGTTATCTCCATGGCGGCGCTGTAGTTGAGGAGGGGTATATATGATATAATGTTGCGGTAGTCTATGGCGGCCGCGGCTACGGTCACCAGTGCCGTGAGGGTGAACGTGCCGTTGACGGCGCGCGACCGTGCGTTGTAGGCCATGGTCTTGAGCAGGTTCAGCACGTAGCACAGAAGCATGACGAAGGCCGTGATGCCGAGCGTCACAAGGAGCAGCACCGTGTCGTCACGGCCTATCAGCGAGGCTATGTTCCCGAACTGCGGCCACACCATGTCGCTAAGGTCGATGATGCCGAATCCGGCAAGAATCCACCACGGCGTGATGATGCCCAGTATGGCTGCCGTGAGGGAGCGGGCGCCGAATATCTGCATCTGTCCCAGGCCGGCCAGGAAGACCGGGATGTAGAACATGAAGCAGTACTGCGTGGTGGTCAGTCCCGAGAGAATCAGGAAGATGAGGAATACGTTGCGCGTGGCCGACGGAGTGCGGAAGCAGCTGAAGAGCAGCATCATGCACAGGGGTACGGCCACTGCCAGAAGTGTACCGGTATAGAACTGTCCGAAGAGCGACGGCGTGGCCAGCTGCATGGCGGCGAAGAGTGCGATGAAGAGCGATGTCATCGACCGCATCACGTTGTACACCTTGTTGAGCAGCAGCATTATCAGCACTGTCACGGCGCTGCCGCCTATGCCGGCCACGAAGTCGGGCGCAGGAAGCGTCACCCAGTTGTTGGCCGACGGGAGTGCCGGGCCTTTGTCGCCGGTCACGTGGTCGATGTGTCCGCCCAGGAAGTAGGTCAGCACGCCGGTGAAGGCAATGACACTCACAGCCACCCCGAAGGGGCGGCTGTGGATCATGCGTATGAGTGTGCTCGCTTTCAAAGGAGGTCCTTGCCTATGTCGCGGCGGAAGTACATGCCGTCGAAGTGGATATTGCCCAGGGCTGTGTAGGAGCGTGCCGAGGCGTCCTCGATGTCCTTGCCGTACGACACGGCGGCCAGGACGCGGCCTCCCGAGGTCTCGGGGGTGCCGTCGGGGCGCAGACGTGTGCCGGCGTGGAAGACTATCGTGCCTTCCGGACGCAGGTCGCCTGTGATGGCTTTGCCTTTCTCATAGGCTTCGGGGTAGCCGCCCGAGACGGCCATCACGGCCACTGCCGTGCGCGGGTCGGTCTCGAGGGTGCGTGTGGTGAGCTCGCCCTTGGCGGCCTCTACCAGGACGGGCAGAAGGTCGGAGGTGATGCGCGGCATCACGGATTCGGTCTCGGGGTCGCCCATGCGGACGTTGTATTCTATCACATAGGGGTCGTTTTCGGCGCCGCAGCGTATCAGGCCCAGGAATATGAATCCGCGGTAGTCGATGCCTTCGGCGCGCAGCCCCTCGAGGGTGGGGCGGATGATCCGGCTGTCGACCTTGGCCATGAACTCGTCGTCGGCGATAGGGGGCGGACACACGCTGCCCATGCCGCCGGTGTTTAGACCGGTGTCGCCTTCGCCCACACGCTTGTAGTCCTTGGCCGGGGGAAGCACCACGTAGCCGCCCTTGCCGTCGGTGAGGACGAACACCGAGCACTCGATGCCCGAGAGGAATTCTTCGATGACCACCTTGGCCGATGCCTTGCCGAACTGTCCTGCGAGCATCTCGCGGAGCGACGCCTTGGCCTGCTCGAGGGAGTCGATGATGAGGACGCCCTTGCCGGCTGCCAGACCGTCGGCCTTGAGCACGTAGGGAGCGGTGAGCGATTCAAGGAAGCGGTCGCCGTCGGCCACCGTTTCGGCGGTGAATGTCTGATAGCGTGCCGTGGGGATGCCGTAGCGCTGCATGAAGTGCTTGGCGAAGTCCTTCGAGCCTTCGAGGGCGGCTCCGGCGGCGCCCGGACCTACGATGAGTATGTCGCGTCCGGCATCCTTGGCTTTAGCTTCGAGCGCCTCGCGGATGCCTGCCACGAGCGGGTCTTCGTTGCCGACCACCACCAGGTCGATGCCGTTGGCCGTGACAGCGTCCCAGACGGCTTCGAAGTCGGTGGGCCTGATGTCGAGGTTGGTGCCGAAGTCGCCTGTGCCGCCGTTGCCGGGAGCTATGAAGAAACGGCCCATGGACTTGCTCTGGCTGAGCTTCCATGCTATGGCGGCTTCGCGTCCGCCGCTGCCGAGGAGAAGTACGTTGAGGGATTCCATCGTTATGTGATTGAGTGTGAGGGGTTACTTGTTGTCGGTGTTTTCGCCTGCGTTCTGGTCCTTGCGGCGTACGCGCCATGCCGGGCGGCTCAGGGGCACTTCCTTGTCGGCTCCTAATGAGGGGGTGCGGCCCATGCGGCTAAGGTCCAGAGGGCGGCGTCCGCCTTCGGTGCGTGCTCCTGCCGGCCTGCGGCTGTCGTCGCCTTCCTTGCGCGGACCGGATGTCCTGCGGCGCTCGTCGTCGTTGCGGCGCGGGCCGGATGACTTGCGACGGTCGTCGTCGCTTTCCTTGCGCTGACCGAAAGCCTTGCGGCGCTCGTCGTCATTGCGGTGTGAGCCGAATGATTTGCGGCGGTCGTCACTTCCTTCCTTGCGCGGAGCGGCCGGGCGACGGCTGTCGGCGCCCTGACGGCGGCGGGCCGGAGCGGCGCCGTCTTCCTTTATGGCGCCTCCGGCGGCGCGGAAGTCGGCCTTCTTGCCTTCGAAGATGACGTACTGGCGCACTTCGCAGTCCAGACCGCCGTTCTTCACCTGCACCTTGCATGATGGCGCAAGACCTATCTCGTGGAAGTAGATGTCCTCGTAGCCGATAATCCAGGCGTTGTAGCCCAGGAAGACGTGCTTGAGCACGCGGCCTATGGTGTTGTAGAGCGCGTTCATGTCGTCGGAGGTGATGCGCTTGCCGTAGGGCGGATTGGTCACGAGTACGCCTGCCGGCTGGGGCGCCTCGGTCCACTGCGAGAGCGGACGTGTCTCGAAGGTGATGTAGCGCTCCACGCCTGCATGCTTGGCGTTGTCGGTGGCTATTGCTATGGCCTTGGACGAGATGTCAGCGGCAATGATAGGCACGGTCACCTCGCGCTCGTTGCTGTCGTCGTTGTATATCTCCTCGAAGAGTTCGCGGTCGAAGTCGGGCCAGTGCTCGAAGGCGAAGCCGCGGCGGTATATGCCGGGCATGATTCCGGCGGCTATCATGGCTGCCTCGATGGCGAATGTGCCCGAGCCGCACATGGGGTCGACGAATGGAGTGTCGCCCTTCCAGCCTGACATCAGGATGATGCCTGCGGCCAGCACCTCGCTGATGGGCGCCTCGGTCTGGCCGGTGCGCCAGCCGCGCTTGTGGAGCGACTCGCCCGACGAATCGAGCGACACTGTCACCTGCGTTCCGGATATGTGCACGTTGAACATTACGTCAGCGCCGTCGAGGCGTACGCGCGGACGGCGCTCGTCGCCCTCACGGTCGCGGAACCAGTCCACGATGGCGTCCTTGACGCGGTATGTCACGAACTGGGAGTTGCGGAATTCGCTGCTGTAGGCCACGGTGTCGATCGAGAAGGTGTTCTGAGCCGTCATCAGCGTGGACCAGTCGAACTCCTTGAGCTTTGAATACAGTTCGTCCGAATCCTTCGCTTCGAAGCTGTAGAACGGTTTGAGGATACGCAGAGCCGTGCGGCAACACATGTTGGCGCGATAGAGCATGGCGAGGTCGCCGCGGAATGATACCATACGGTTGCCCGGGGTCACGTCGTCGGCGCCAAGGGCACGCAGTTCGTCGGCCAGCACCTCTTCAAGTCCCTGAAGGGTCTTGGCCACCATTTCAAAGTTGGAGTTCATAAGTGTCAATGTTTTCGTCTGCAAAGTTAGCGATTTTTTTGTGAACTTTGCTCCACTTCCGGCCGTTTTTCCATAACAATCAATAAACGAACTGTTATGAACGACCGACTTACTTACGAAGAAAAGAAAGAACTGCCCTCCGACGTCTACGGACTTCCCGAGCGCCGCGAGTATCCCATGCCCGATGCCGCACATGTGCGCGCCGCCGAAGCATACTTCCGCTACTGCCCCGAGGAGCTGAAGCCGAAGCTCGCGCGCGCCATCCTCGCCCGTGCCCGTGAGTTCGGTGTCGATGTAAAGTCGCCCGTGGTGCTGGAGTATGCTTCGGAGCAGTGACGGCGCCGTTTGCCGTTTTTTTCGTAACTTTGCACCCGTAATGCAAAGGTCATGAAAGAAATCAGCACACGCCGCGGCCTTCTGGGCCTCTCCCCCGTCATAGTATTCCTGCTTCTGTACGTAGTGGTGTCGGTCATCGCCGGCGACTTCTACGCCATGCCTTTCGCCGTGGCCCTGGTTGTGGCTTCGGCGTGGGCCGTCGTCATCTCGCGCGGCACCCTTGCCGAGCGTCTTGAGGTGTTCTCCCGGGCCGCCGGGCACTCCAACATCATCTATATGATATGGATATTCATCCTTGCCGGGGCATTCGCGGCGCTCGCCAGGGAGATCGGTGCCGTCGATGCCACCGTGGCCCTGACGCTGCGGCTGCTGCCGGCGCAGATGCTCGTGCCGGGCATGTTCGTGGCGGCCTGCTTCATATCGCTGGCCGTGGGCACGTCGGTAGGCACGGTAGTGGCGCTTGCGCCGCTTGCAGCCGAGATAGCTCCGGGAGCCGGAGTGAGTGTGGCGTTCATGACCGCCGTGGTGCTCGGAGGCGCCTTTTTCGGCGACAACCTTTCGTTCATATCCGACACCACCATAGCCGCCACGCGGTCGCAGGGCTGTGATATGGCCGACAAGTTCCGCGCCAATATCATCATAGCGCTTCCTGCCGCCCTGGTCACGCTGGCTGTGTACGTGGCCATGTCCTACGGGCTGGCCGAAGGAGCTGTGCACACTTCGGCCGACGCCTCGCCCTGGCTCGTGCTGCCGTATGCTGTGGTGATAGTGACGGCGCTCCTGCGCGTCAATGTCACGGTCGTGCTCTCGCTCGGCACGGTCACGGCCTTCGCCATGGGCCTGTGGAAGGGCTTCGGACCGCTGCAGCTCTGCGGATTCATGGGCACGGGCATCGACGGCATGGGCGCGCTGATAGTCATCACCCTCATGTCGGCCGGTATGCTCGGGCTGGTCAAGACCTGCGGAGGCATAGAGTGGCTGCTTCAGTCGCTTACACGCGGCATAAAGGGTATGCGCGGCGCCGAAGGGTGTGTGGCCGTGCTGGTCGGGCTGGTCAATCTCTGTACGGCCAACAATACCGTGGCCATCATCACTGTAGGCTCGCTGTCGCGCGAGCTGGCACGCCGCTTCGGCATCCGTCCGCGCAAGTGCGCCTCGCTCCTGGACACGTGCTCGTGCGTGGTGCAGTGCCTCATACCCTACGGAGCGCAGACCCTGCTGGCCACGTCGCTGGCGGGCATTTCGCCGGCGGCTCCGTTCCCCTATCTTTACTATCCCTGGGCGCTGATAGTCTGCGTGGCTGTATCGGTGATTTTGCCCGGACGCGAAGAAAAAACGGCGCGGAACGGCTGAGTGTCGGGTATTTTGCGTATCTTTGCCGTATCACCTCAGATACATCCGGATATGCCCGATATCAGCCACATCGCATCACGCTTCGCTTTCGAGGGTACGGTCGACCGCATCGACCCTCTCGGACAGGGATTTATCAACGACACATACATCGTACGCACCAAGGGCGATGCGCCCGACTATATATTGCAGCGTAAGAACGGTAACATTTTTCAGGATGTCCCGGCGATGATGGACAACATCAGCCGCGTCACCGCACATATCAGGCGCGCCGTCACGGTCGCAGAGCATGACCCTCTCCGAGAGGTGCTCACTGTCGTACCAGCCGTGGACGGCGCGCTCTGTGTGCGCGACAGCGCCGGCGACTTCTGGGCGGCATGCGTGTACATCCCCGACACGGTGACCTACGACCGTGCCGACAGCATTGAGCTGGCACGCATGGGAGGGGTGGGCATAGGCCGCTTCCAGGCTCTGCTCGCCGACTTTCACGAGCCGCTGCACGAGACCATCCGCGGCTTCCACGACATCCGCCACCGCTTCGTGCAGTGGGACGAGGCCCTGAAAGCCGACCGCGCCGGCCGCTGCGCCTCGGTGGCCGCCGAAATCGCAGGTATCGAGGCGCGACGCGCGGAGATGCTTGCGTTCCGCCGGCTTGTCGACGACGGCGTCATCCCCGTGCGCGTCACCCACAACGACACCAAGATAAGCAACATACTCTTCGACCGCTCCGGCCGCGTGCTCTGCGTCATAGACCTCGATACGGTCATGGCCGCTCCGGCGCTGAACGACTTCGGCGACGCCATCCGCTCATATGCCAACACCGGCGACGAGGACGACCGCGACCTTTCGCGCGTGTCGCTCTCATTGCCCGTATTCACGGCCTACACCGACGGATACCTCTCGCAGCAGGCCGCGCATCTGACCGACGCCGAGCTGGAGTGGCTGGCCTTTTCCGCACGCTACATCACCTTCGAGCAGGAACTCCGCTTCCTGATGGACTATATAGACGGCGACACCTACTACAAGACGGCTTACGCCGACCACAATCTGGTGCGCGCCCGTGCGCAGCACCGTCTGCTCGAGAGCATGGAGGAGCACTACGATGAAATGTGCCGCATTGTGGCCGAGACTGCCGCACGATACCGCTGACGCCCGGCCTATGGTGAAGCTCGAAGTCCTCATATGCACTACGGCCGCGCGGCTCTCGCAGCTTGCTCCCGGACGGCTGCCTATGCTTCCGGAAGTGCGCTACATAGTCGTGTGCCAGAATCCCGACGGGGCCAATACAGCTCCGGCACGGGCCGCACTGACACGCCGACACGACATAGAGGTCTATCAGTTCGATGACCGCGGACTGAGCGTCAACCGCAACCATGCCCTCGACCTGGCCACGGCTCCGTACATCCATATTGCCGACGACGACCTGCGGTTCAAGGCCGAAGGGCTGAGGCAGATTATCGCCGAGTTCGACGCCGACCCGTCGCTCGACGTGCTGTGCACTCATGCCGAAATTCCGGAGGAGCATATCTATCCGCCTGACGGATGGAATCTTGCGGAGCCGTACAGGTTCTACAGCCCCGTCTCATTCGAGATATCGCTGAGGCGCCGCGCGGTGGAGAGTGTCGGGCTGCGCTTCAGTCCGCTCTTCGGCATCGGTGCGCCCTTTCTTGCCGCAGGCGAGGAGAACATCTTCCTGCATAAGGCGTTCAGTAGCGGCCTCTCGGGCCGTTTCCGTGACATATGCGCCGTGGTGCATCCCGGTCCGACAACCTGCACACGCGACGGCGCCCGCGCCGGAGTCATACGTGCACGCGGCGCCGTGATGCGAATATCGCGCGGCTCGGCTGCGGCCTTCATCAGGCTTCTGGTCGAGGCGTGGCGGTCGCCCGGCCTGTTCGTCACTTCGCTGTGGCATCTCCTTGAGGGATTCGTCTATTCAATCGTAAAGAGCAGACAGATATGAAGATACTTCTGATGGGCGATGCCAGCAACTACCACGCGGCGCTCGCCGGCGCCCTGCGTTCGCTCGGTCATGAGGTATGCCTGGCCTCGGACGGAGGCGGATGGATACGCACGCCGCGCGACATCGATCTCTCGCGCGGTGCCTCGAAAGCAGCCGGACTCGCTCTCTACGGGCGTCTGTCGTGGCTTCAGGCCACCACGCTGCGAGGCTTCGACGTGGTCCAGTTCATATCTCCGGGATTCGTGCAACTCCGTCCGGCACGACTCGAGAGTCTCCTGCGCCGCTTTCGCCGTCAGAACGGCTCACTCTTCCTCTCGGCCATCGGCTATGACCACTCGCTTGTGAAGAATCTCACGTCGCAGCATCCCGCACTTGGCTACTCCGAGTGGCAGACGGGCGGCCGCATATTGCCCTGGCGTTACGACCCCAATGCCCAGTATGATCAGTGGATGGCGCCCGACCTGGCCGCTTACAACGACGTGTTCTACAGTCATATCGACGGTGCCGTCACCGCTCTCTACGAGTATCACCGCATCCTTGAGGCCGAGCATCCGTCGCTGCCTCTCACATACGGCGGCATCCCGGTCGACATCTCCGGTCTGCCGCACCACCACAGCCGCGCTGACGGCCGCATCCGCATACTCTACGCCTGCCGCCGCGGCCGCGAGGGCGAGAAAGGCGCCGACGTCCTGCTGCCTATGCTCCGGCGTCTGGAGGCCGAGCGTCCCGGCCGCATCGAGATTGTGGCGCCGCCGAATATGCCCTTCGCCGACTTCGTCCGTGTTCTGTCCGGCTGCGACATCGTCTGCGACCAGCTCTACTCCTATACCCCGGGCACCACGGCCCTGATGGCCATGGCGATGGGTGTTGTCCCTATCTCCGGCGGCGAGGAAGAGTACTACCGCTTCATCGGCGAGCCGCCGGGTCTGCGCCCTGTCTTCAATCCCGACCCGCTTGACCCCGAAGGCACCTATGCGCGCCTGCTCGCGTTGGTCGACGACCCGGCGCTCCTCCGCGCCATGGCAGCCACCGGCCCGGACTTCGTCCGGCGGCACAACGACGCCGAGCTGGTCGCGAAGCGCTTTGTCAGTGCGTGGGAGAGGTGATAGTTATTTTGTGTCAGGGTAGCGCACGAGCCACATTCCCGTTTTGTTGCTCCCGTAGCGCTCTATCCATCCTGCCGCTTTCATGTTTGAGAGGATTTTCTTGACACCGCTTTCAGAGAGCCCTACATTTGCGGCAAGTTCCGTGCGGGTCAGCCGCGGATTGTCAGAGAGCAATGCGAGGATGGCCAGTTCGGATTTATTGGGTACTTTATAGGGTATTTTATTGGGTGCTTTCTCCGAGATGTTTTGTTGAAGCGTCTTCAGTATTTCGGTGAGCATGAAGTCAATGAACGGTCCCGACTGACCTGCGGCAGTAGATGCCGCAATCGCGTCATAGTACTCCTGCTGATTGGAGTAGACCATATTCTCGACCGGCAGATGCTCGAAGACAGGATTCAGCTTTCCGAGAATCAGCGACTGCCAGAGCCGCCCCGTACGTCCGTTTCCATCGGAGAAAGGATGGATGAACTCGAATTCGTAGTGGAACACGCATGACCTAATCAGAAGATGGTCATCCGATTCTTTAAGCCATGAAAAGAGGTCGCCCATCAGCGCAGGGACCCGTTGAGGCGGAGGCGCCATGTGCACCAGACCTTTTTCTCCGAACACGCCGACTCCACTGCGCCGATATCGTCCGGCATCATCAGTCAGAGCCTCCATCATCATCCCGTGCGCCCGCAGCAGATCCTTCTCTTCCAGGGGATTCAGCTGCGAGTATATGTCATAGACCCGGATGGCGTTTTTCACCTCCTGAATCTGGCGGAGGGGTGCCACGACAGGTTTTCCGTTGATGATATCGCGTACGTCGTCCTCGCTCAGCGTATTGCCTTCGATGGCAAGCGACGAGTGGATGGTCTTGATGCGATTCGCTTTGCGCAGTTTCAGCTCTTGTTCGCTCTCAAGAGCGATATTTTGACGTTCAAGCAGCGCGGATATTTCTGCGACAAGATTTATCGCTTTGGACGATACGATGAAAGGAGGTGCTGTCATAAAGAGGTGCGGTGCCGGTGGTTGGGTTGCGGCACCATAAAGTTACGGATTATTACTGACATACAAAAGTTTTTGACGGAGAAAAGTTAATACCTGAAGATTCCAGATCGAAGCGCAAAACTTAGAGATAAGGAAGCATCCCGGGCTGGCCGGATTCTTTCAGGCTGCGACATCGTCTGCGACCGGCTCTACGGGCGGATGTATCTGATGAGGCGGATGTGATTGATGTGTCTGATAAGTAACTCGCAAAAATTAGCTGCGAATGAAATTTGAAGGATTTTGGCCTGATTTTCGTCTGAGGAAGATGGCTTGTAGCGAGCTACAAGCCTGATGACGAGGGCGGAAAGCGGTCAAAAGACGAGAATTACATCGCAGCAATCTACGGCAGTTACTTTTAAACTAAATATAAACTAATTTTTAAGAGTTACTTATATCAGATACATAAGACTCATCCGATACATCAGATACATCCCACAGCACCAGGCCTCGCGCGCACTCGTCAGTATCCCCGCCTTTCCCGTCTTGCGCGGCTCATCGCTTCCTTGATGCCGCTTTCTTCCAGAAAGCGGGCTTCCAGGGCTTTGAGAACCTTGGCGAGCATGGCGTCCATCTGATAGATCAGCGTAAGCATAATATTGGCGACTGTCTCATTCGAGCGTACCTCGCACTTCTCGACGTAATCCCGCGGGTCATAATGAGTCATGCTGTATTTCCTGAGGCTGAGAGTACGATGGTCATCCTTATCCCATATTTCATATTTGTGTTGCCGCAGGAAGTCAGCGTAGTCCTCCCTCAGTTCTCTGATAGACCCTCGTGCCACTCCGATGAGTTTTATGCACATTTCCGAGGATACCGTATTGTCGCCGATTCCCTCGACGATGTTCTGTTTGCATGACCGCGCTGCTTGCCGCATCTGGTCAATCGTTCTCGAGCCTGCGGGCAAGGCGCGGTTTATGAACATCTCCGTGACATCACATAATATCACAGATTTCTTATAGACGTTCCACTCACGGTAATCGCCAGCTATTTTCAGAAAGCCGTTCATTTTGGTATTACAAGTCTAAGGTACGGCAAAGATAACTGATAATTCTGAATTTACATACAATGCAGCCGGTTTATCGCGCACTTTCAATGCACCCGAAATATCCTCCGAAAAATTTGCGGATTCAACTATTATTTGTTACTTTTGCTCCGTCAGCCGTCTGCGTCGCAGGGCGCGATGGCTGCGCCTTAAATCAGTTTATCCCAAATAAGTCTGAAACACAACTAAATACATATCTTTTAAAGATATCAATATGGCAGAAAATAGAGAAAATTTGTTCGATCAGTTTCCTCCTGTGAGCTACGACCAGTGGCGTGCCAAGGTAGAAGTGGACCTCAAAGGTGCCGACTTTAACAAGAAACTGGTATGGAGAACCAACGAAGGCTTCAATGTCGAGCCGGTTTATCGTGCCGAAGACATCGCCGACCTCAAAACGACCGATTCACTCCCCGGTCAATTCCCCTACGTTCGCGGTACCCGTACAGACAATGACTGGCTGACCCGTCAGAATATCATCGCTGACTCTCCCGAACAGGCCAACGAGATTGCTCTCGACGTACTCAACAAGGGTGTCAACTCTCTCGGATTCAAGGTCAAGGCCCCCGCCGATGTGGCTGTCCTCCTCAAGGGCATCACCCTCTCGGCAGTCGAAATCAACCTTTCGTGCTGTCCCTCGAAGGCTGTGGCCGTGGCCGCCGAACTCGTGAAGCTCGTCAAGGCCGAAGGCTGCGAGGACACTTTCCGCGGTTCGGTGAACTACAATCCCCTCCGCCGTCAGTTCCGTCACGGTGTGGAAGGCGTCGACACTGCCGCCATCACCGCCGAAGCCTGCGCTCTCCTCGACACTGTCAAGGACGTCCGCGGCATCCGTTGCCTCGCCGTCGACTCCGATATGCTCGCCAACGGCGGCGCATTCATCTATCAGGAACTCGGATACGCTCTGGCATGGGGCACCGCATGGCTCACCGCTCTGACCGAGGCCGGCCGCAGCGCCGCCGAAGTGGCCTGCCGCATCAAGTTCGACATGTGCGTGTCGTCGAATTTCTTCATGGAAATCGCCAAGTTCCGCGCCGCACGCATGCTCTGGGCTCAGATTGTCGAGCAGTACAAGCCCGAATGTGACTGCGCTGCCAAGATGATGGTATGCGCCACCACGTCGCTCTTCAACCAGACCATCTACGACGCACACGTCAACCTGCTCCGCAGCCAGACCGAGACTTTCTCTGCTTGCGTGGCCGGTGTCGACTCGATTGTCGTCACTCCCTTCGATACCCCCTACAAGCGTCCCGACGCATTCTCCGAGCGCATCGCACGCAACCAGCAGTTCCTGCTCAAGGAAGAGAGCCATATGGACAAGGTCGTTGACCCTGCCGGCGGCTCGTACTATGTGGAGCACCTCACCGTGGCTATCGCCGAACAGGCCTGGAAGCTCTTCCTCGACGTCGAGGAGAAGGGCGGATTCTTCGCCTGCGTGGCCGACGGCTCGGTTCAGAAGGCTGTCAATGAATCCTGCGAGAAGCGTCACACCGACGTGGCTCGCCGCAAGGAAATCCTCCTCGGCACCAACCAGTATCCCAACATCAACGAAATGGCTGCCTCGAAAATCGAGACGACCGGCGGATGCCACTGCGGATGCAGCACCGAGAAGGGTCCCAATGCCCTGGCCATGAAGCGTGCAGCCACCGACTTCGAGGAACTGCGACTCGCCACCGAAGCCGCCGCAAAGCGTCCGAAGGTGTTCATGCTCACCATCGGCAACCTCGCCATGCGTCTGGCCCGCGCCCAGTTCTCGACCAATTTCTTCGGCTGTGCCGGTTATGAAATCATCGACAACCTCGGCTTCAACACCGTCGAGGAAGGTGTCGACGCAGCTCTCGCCAAGGGTGCTGACGTGGTTGTCCTCTGCTCAAGCGACGACGAATACGCCGAACTCGCTCCCGCTGCGTTCAAGTATCTTGACGGCCGTGCCGAATTCGTTGTGGCCGGAGCTCCTGCCTGCACCGACGACCTCAAGGCCGCGGGCATCAAGGACTTCGTTCATGTCCGCTGCAACGTCCTCGACACTCTCCGTGACTTCAACAACCGTCTTCTCAACAAATAACAACCACTGTCTCAGCCAATATTAAACTATGAAACCCGATTTTAAAAATATCGATATCACGGCAGGGACATGCGGTCCCAAGCCATCGGCCGCTGCCGCGGACACGTGGACAACTCCCGAACTCATACCCGTAAAGCCCGTCTACACCAAGGAAGACCTCGAAGGACTCGAGCACCTCGGCTACATGTCGGGTATTCCTCCCTTCCTCCGCGGCCCGTACAGCGCCATGTATCCCCTGCGCCCCTGGACCATCCGTCAGTACGCAGGCTTCTCGACTGCCGCCGAGTCGAACGCCTTCTACCGCCGCAACCTCGCGTCGGGTCAGAAGGGCCTCTCCGTGGCATTCGACCTGGCCACACACCGCGGCTACGACGCCGACCATCCCCGCGTAGTCGGTGACGTCGGCAAGGCAGGTGTGTCCATCTGCACGCTCGAGGACATGAAGGTCCTCTTCGACGGCATTCCTCTTAACAAGATGTCCGTGTCGATGACCATGAACGGCGCCGTCCTTCCCGTCCTCGCATTCTACATCAACGCAGGTCTCGAGCAGGGTGCCAAACTTGAAGAGATGGCCGGTACCATCCAGAACGACATCCTCAAGGAGTTCATGGTGCGCAACACCTACATCTATCCGCCGGAGTTCTCGATGCGCATCATCGCCGACATCTTCGAGTATACCTCGCAGAACATGCCCAAGTTCAACTCGATATCCATCTCCGGCTACCACATGCAGGAAGCCGGCGCCACCTGCGACATCGAGCTGGCCTACACCCTCGCCGACGGTCTCGAATACCTCCGCGCCGGTGTCAACGCAGGCATGGATATCGACTCCTTCGCTCCCCGTCTGTCCTTCTTCTGGGCTATCGGCATGAACTACTTCATGGAAGTGGCCAAGATGCGTGCCGCACGTATGCTCTGGGCCAAGATTGTGAAGCAGTTCAACCCCAAGAACCCCAAGTCGCTCGCACTCCGCACCCACTCGCAGACATCGGGCTGGTCGCTCACCGAGCAGGATCCCTTCAACAACGTAGGCCGTACGTGTATCGAGGCTATGGGCGCCGCTCTGGGCCACACGCAGAGTCTCCACACCAACGCCCTCGACGAAGCCATCGCCCTGCCGACCGACTTCTCCGCACGTATCGCACGTAACACACAGATATACATCCAGGAAGAGACGCAGGTGACCCGCGCCATCGACCCGTGGGGCGGCTCGTACTACGTCGAGGCTCTCACCAACGAGATTGCACACCGTGCATGGGAGCACATTCAGGAAATCGAGAAGCTCGGTGGTATGGCCAAGGCCATCGAGACCGGTCTTCCCAAACTCCGCATCGAGGAAGCCGCCGCACGCACGCAGGCACGCATCGACTCGGGCCGTCAGACCATCGTCGGTATCAACAAATACCGTCTTGACCACGAAGACCCCATCGACATCCTCGAGATTGACAATACCGAGGTGCGCCGCGAGCAGATTGAGCGTCTCAACGACGTGAAGGAACACCGCGATGAAGCCAAGGTGAAGGAAGCTCTTGAAGCCATCACCAAGTGCGTCCGCACCAAGGAAGGCAACCTCCTCGACCTCGCTGTCAAGGCTGCCGGACTCCGTGCCACCCTCGGCGAGATTTCCGATGCCTGCGAAGAAGTAGTAGGCCGTTATAAAGCTGTAATCAGAACCATTTCAGGCGTGTACTCAAGCGAAACGAAACAAGACCCCGACTTCATCCGCGCACAGGAGATGTGTGCCGACTTCGCCAAGCGCGAAGGCCGTCAGCCCCGTATCATGATTGCCAAGATGGGTCAGGACGGTCACGACCGTGGCGCCAAGGTTGTTGCCACCGGTTATGCCGACTGCGGCTTCGACGTGGACATGGGACCCCTATTCCAGACTCCCGAAGAAGCAGCCCGCATGGCAGTCGAGAACGACGTCCACATCCTCGGTGTGTCGTCGCTCGCCGCAGGCCACAAGACACTTATCCCCCAGGTGATAGCCGAACTCAAGAAGCTCGGCCGCGAGGATATCCTCGTCACCGCCGGCGGTGTCATCCCTGCACAGGACTACGACTTCCTATATAAGGCAGGCGTAGCCGCCATCTTCGGCCCCGGCACACGTATTCCTGTGTCGGCCATCAAGATGCTCGAAATACTTAACGGCGAAGAAGCCGAGTAAAAGCATACATTCCCCCCGATTCTCCTCCTTCCCCGAGGAGAATCACATCCCTGAGCCTGAGCTTGTCGCGAGACCCGCTCAGGTTTTTTTATTATAGAATGATTATGACGTGAGTCATAATTATTTTTTGTAAATTTGCAACATAGAATCAAACTGACCGTAACCATAACAGGATGTTCACCGATATCGACATAACAGGCTACCGGGGTGTCCGGCACTGTACGCTCTCCGGCTTGAGCCGGATTAATCTGTTTTTCGGCAAAAACAATTGCGGAAAATCATCAGTGCTCGAAGCTGTATTTCTCTTGTCCGGCCCAGACAACTCTTTCCTGCCGATAATGATGAACAAGACCAGGGGAATAAGTGAATTTACTCCGCGTACATTTGCTCTGGAGTTTTATCGGCCCAATCCGCATAACGAAATCCTCATATCCTCGGGCGGAAGTGGACCGCGAACGCTTAAAATCGAGATGATAAAAGTCGACGACAGCGACATAGACCTTGCCGAGGCCGGTAAAGACGACTCATCACGATTGGCCCAGGCCTATGGGTTCGCCTCTACATTCACTGTCGGAGACAGCTCCACAGAATATCACTCGCAGATTCTTGTTGATACGGAAGACACCTCGAAAGCAAAAATGTCGCGGGACCGCCGTTATGATGAGCGGATGGCAGGTCGCTTTGTGTCAGCCCGGATGCCGTCGAAATTGGAGTCGTCCGACTATAAAATAGTTGTGGAGAACAAGGCAGAGAAGATGATTGTCGATATTCTGCGTATAATCGAGCCGAGAGTCGTCGACGTGCAGATTGTCGGAGAGGACTTCCTTGTGGACATAGGTGAGGACAGGCGTTTTCCGGTCAATATCATGGGCGACGGTTTCGTGAAGATATTCAATATCATTCTCAGCATATATTATTGCTCGGGCGGAGTGTTGATTATCGACGAGATTGACAATGGATTCCATTATTCCGTCATGCAGAAACTCTGGGAGGCGATATACAGCGCTTGCGAGAGGCTCGACGTGCAGCTGTTCACGTCCACACACAGCTATGACCTGATAAAAGCATTCGCCGGAGCTTTTGCTGATGAAGACCGGTCGGTGGCCGCCTACAAACTTATCCGGACCGCCGATGACGAAATTAAATCCTTGCGCTATGATGTGGCGCAGTTGGAGTACAGTCTCGAACAGGATATTGAAATGCGATGATTGCGAGAATTTACATCGAGGCCGGTAATAAAAAGACGCCCGAGCATGTCTTTGTCATGACTCTGCTCAGACGTATGGGATTCGTATCAGGCTCGCATTTCGAGATTATAAATGTTGGAGGCAAGGACAATCTGCCGAATCTCATCAATAAACTGACCGAGACAGAACTCATGGGCGGACGGAATATTATTGTTTTTGATGCGGATTCACCTGAGAACAAAGGCGGATTCGACGTCAGAAAAGCTGAAATCGAGGCTTTCCTGACCGATAACGGCATCCATGCCCGGCTCTTTCTGTTCCCCGACAACGGTTCTGACGGAGACTTCGAGGCATTACTTGAGCGGATTGCTCAGGTTGAGAATCATGAGCTTTTTTCGGATGTTTCAGTGACTACGAGTTGTGCGTAAGCCGGGACTATCTTACGCCTAACCGTAAAGGGAAGCTGCACACCTACGTCACAGCTCAGAAGTGGCTCAACAAGAAGCAGCGCGATGCCATCGGAAAAGGGGAATGGCTCTTCGAGGACTCCCGTCTGTGGAATCTTGACTCTTCTGAATTACAGCCCCTGAAGGACTTCTTCCTCGTCAATATCGTCAGCGACTGACCGGCGTCCGAAGAAGCGGTTGACAATCTGGGCGATGGCGCCGTCGCCGGTGATGTTGCAGGCCGTGCCGAAGCTGTCCATGGCTATGTAGAGCGCTATCATCATGGCGTTGTCGGCCTCGCTGAATCCGAGGATGCTCGTCAGTACGCCCAGGGATGCCATGATGGCGCCGCCGGGGACGCCGGGTGCGGCCACGATGGTGATGCCGAGCATCGCCACAAAGCCTGCGAAGGTGACGGCATCGAACGCCATGCCCTGCACGAGCATCAGCGCCACGGCGCAAGACACAATTTTCAGCGTAGACCCTGACATGTGGATAGTGGCGCACAGCGGCACGGTGAATCCTGCTACGTCAGGGGATACGCCAGTCTTTATGGTGCGCTCGAGTGTTACCGGAATGGTGGCTGCCGACGACTGTGTGCCCAGCGCGGTGGCATAGGCCGGAAGCATGGTCCACAGCGAGCGAAGCGGATTCTTGCCTGAGAAGAGCGACGCAACGCAGTACTGGAGCACCAGCACCGCCACGTGGAGCACGAATATCACCGCAATTATCTTTGTGAAAGTCATCAGAACAGGGCCTACGGTGCCGGCGGCGGTCATGTCGAGGAAGATGCCGAAGATGTACACCGGCAGCAGAGGTACAATCAGACGTCCTATTATCAGCTGGATGACTTCGCGGAAGTCGCCGAGCAGCTTCTTGAACGTGGCCGTCGTCTCGGGCAGCATGGCGCAGCCGAAGCCGAGCACGAAGGCGAGTACGAGCGCCGACATCACGCCCATCAGCGGAGGCGCCGATATGGTGAAGTAGGGGAGTGCGGATGCTCCTCCGGCGGCGGATGCTGCCGGAAGGACTGTGCCTCCTATGAGATGCGGAAACACAGACGAGGCCGTGAAGTAGGCCAGCATGCCTGATCCGAAGGTGAAGGCATAGGCTATCAGAACGGTCACGCCGAGCATGGCGCCGGCCTTGCGGCCGATGTCGGCTATGGCAGGGGCGACGAATCCCACTATCAGCAGAGGGATGATGAAGCCAAGAAGTTCGCTGAATATGCTCCCGAAGGTGGCGAAGCAGCGCGACGCCCACATGGGGAAGAAATGGCCTGCGGCGATGCCTGCGGCGATGGCGATGATGACGCGGCCGAGCAGGCCGATGCGGAGTTTGGGTAAGTTTTTCATTGAGAGAGGGTGGTGGTGTCGGGGAGTGTGTCGTCGGCGTCCTCGCTGCTTTCAGCCGGCACGAGTCGCGCGCTCAGTTCCCACAAGGCATAAATTGGTATAAAAGTAAGAAATAAGGTGAAGGGGTCGCCCGTCGGCGTAATCAGGGCGGCCAGTATCAGAAGGACCACTATGGCATGGCGTCTGTATCGGCTGAAGAACGAGCGGTGGAGCAGTCCGATTTTTCCGGCTACCCAGGCCAGAAGCGGCAGCTCGAACACGAGGCCCATCATGAGGAGAATCATGAAGAAGCTGTCCATGTAAGAGTCCAGCGACACTATCGGATGTATGGCCGTGCTTATCTGGTAGGTGGCCAGAAAGCGCACCGCCAGCGGAAACACGAGGAAGTAGCCCGTGGCCACTCCGAGATAGAACATCAGGTTGCCGAAGAGGAAAGCCCCTCGGGCTCCGCGGCGTTCGTGCTCGTAGAGTGCCGGCGATACGAAGCCCCACAGCAGGTAGATTATCACCGGAAAGGCCACTACGGCTGCAAGCCATCCCGAGGCGGACAGGTGGATGAAGAACTGTGATGCCAGCTCCAGACTCACCACATCGACCTTGAACGGTCCGGCCGCAGCATCGGCCATGCCGACATAGGCCGCTACGCTATCGAAGAGACGGTAGGTAGGGAAGGCGTCGGTGCACGGAGCCATGATGACGTTGTCGAATATCCACGGCATGGCCGTGAAAGCTGCCACCGCGGCAACCGCCACGACAATCACTATACGTATGAGCACACTCCGAAGGGCATCGAGGTGGTCCCAGAAGCTCATCTGCTGTTCGTCGGACATCAGACCGGCAGAATATGGATATTACGGATTTACTTGTCTTCGGTTTTCGAAGCGGTCTCGTCCAGCGGACGGTTCATTTCCTCTTTGGCTTCCTGCACACCCTTGCGGAAAGAGTGCACGCCCTTGCCGAGCCCGCGCATCAGTTCGGGGATTTTTTTCCCTCCGAAGAGCAGAAGTATGGCCAGAAAGATAATCAGCCACTCCCAGCCACGGAGATTGCCAAGAAACAGAGGGAGAATTGTGTATGTGGTCATATGCGGTTATGTCGATGGGGAAAAGTGTGTAAATGAGTTGGTTGGAGTATTTTGATTTGTAAAGTTACTGATTATTCGCGGAAAATGTGTAACTTTGCGCAGATTTTTAGGAAAATTTATAAACCGAAATATGAAAGCATACGTTTTTCCGGGCCAGGGTGCCCAGTTCGTAGGTATGGGCAAGGACCTTTATGACAATAATGCCGAAGCCCGCGAACTCTTCGAGAAAGCCAATGAGATTCTCGGCTTCCGTATCACTGATCTTATGTTTGCAGGCACCGACGAAGACCTCCGTCAGACCGCCGTTACCCAGCCCGCCATCTTCCTCCACTCCGTGCTGCTCGCCAAGGCTCTTGGCGCTGACTTCCGCCCCGACATGGTAGCCGGCCACTCGCTGGGTGAATTCTCGGCTCTCGTTGCCGCCGGCGCTCTCAGCTTCGAGGACGGCCTCCGTTTGGTAGCCGCCCGTGCCAACGCCATGCAGAAGGCCTGCGAAATCAAGGAGTCGACCATGGCTGCCGTGATAGCCCTTCCCGACGAGAAAGTCGAGGAGATTTGCGCCGGTGTCGACGGCGTGGTTGTCTGTGCCAACTACAACTGCCCCGGTCAGATTGTAATCTCCGGCGAAGTTGAGGCCATCGACAAGGCCTGCGAGCTCCTCAAGGCCGCAGGTGCCAAGCGTGCGCTCAAGCTCAAGGTCGGCGGTGCGTTCCACTCGCCCTGCATGGAGCCCGCGCGTGCCGAACTCGCCGAAGCCATCGCTCACACCGAGTTCCACACTCCCGTCTGCCCCGTTTATCAGAACGTAGACGCCAAGCCCCACACCGAGCCTGCCGAAATCAAGGAGAACCTCATCGCCCAGCTCACCGCTCCTGTGAAGTGGACCCAGTCTGTCCGCAACATGGTTGCCGACGGCGCCACCGAATTCGTCGAACTCGGTCCGGGTAAAGTCCTTCAGGGCCTCGTATCGAAAATCGAGCCTTCAGTAGCCGTATCGGGCATGAACTGATACAGTCGTCATACGACATCATACAGCACCCCGGCCGGCAACGGCCGGGGTGTTGTGCTTTTCGGGGCGGAGAAGTGTGTGTCTCGTTCTGAAAAAAGT
>DLAL01000037.1 GCA_002493945.1 Porphyromonadaceae bacterium UBA7048 | reverse complement strand
ACTTTTTTCAGAACGAGACAAACTCATCGAATGGAAAGAAAAATCCGCCGGGGCTACGGCTCTGCTTATCGAAGGAGCACGCCGAGTCGGAAAATCAACAATAGCCGAGGAATTTGCCCGTAATTCGTATGAGAGTTATCTACTGCTCGACTTCACCAAAGTGAGGTCTGACATCATTGATTTATTTAATGACCTTTCTGACTTACAATATTTCTTCATTTCACTTCAGTCTCTGACAGGCACACGACTCATACCGGGAAAGTCCTGTATCATTTTTGATGAAGTCCAATTCTGTCCAAAAGCCAGACAGTCTATAAAACATCTCGTGAAGGACGGTCGCTTCCACTACATTGAGACAGGGTCGCTCATCTCAATAAAGAAGAATATAAAAGACATTCTGATTCCGAGCGAAGAGCGCAGGATAAGCATGTATCCTATGGATTTCGAAGAATTCCTATGGGCTATCGGGAAAGAACCGACTTTTGACCTGATAAGGTATTCATACGAAAGGATGAAACCTCTTGGAGAAGCTATCAACCGGGATATGATGAAACTTTTCCGGCTGTATATGTTAGTAGGAGGCATGCCACAGGCGGTCGCAGAGTATAATAACAGCTGTGACTTTAAAATGATTGACGATGTCAAACGCGACATCATCGACCTTTATCTCGATGACTTTAAAAAGATTGACGACAGAGGCCGGGCCTCAACCATTTTCCGCTCTATACCGGCGGAACTTGCCCGCAACACCATGAGATATCGTGTCGGAGAAGTCATAGCGAATTCCAGACTGTCAAGACTTGAAGAAATATTCGGAGATATTGACCAATCAAGAACGGTCAATTTCGCATATCACGCCAACGACCCGAGCATTGGTTTTGCTCTTCATGCAGACTATGATTACTTCAAGATGTATGTCGGCGATACCGGTCTCTTCATAACCATGGCATTTATGGACAAAGATTTTACGGATAATATAATATACCGTAAACTTCTGACTGACAAACTTCCGGCTGATTTGGGGTATGTCTATGAAAACGTAGTCGCCCAACTACTGAGAAGTTCCGGCAATTCATTGTATTACTATACTTTCAAAGAGAGACAAGAAGAAACTCAGGAAGCCCGTTCGTACGAGATTGACTTTCTTATTAGCCGAGGCGACAAAATCTGCCCTATCGAAGTCAAATCCTCCGGATATAAGGCCCATAAATCGCTTGATGAATTTCAGCGAAAGTTCTCTTCACGAATTCAGCAACGTTACCTTTTATATACAAAGGACCTGCGAAAAGAACAGGACATCATCTACCTGCCTGTATACATGACCGGCTTACTTTAGCCATATCAGTCATATACCGCCATCCACAGAGAAGGGACGCCGTCGCGACGGCGTCCCTTCTCTGTGGATGTATCTCAGTAATATCGCGGATTACTTTCCTTTGACGGTGTCGAGGATGAGCATGGGGATGTCCTTGTTGTTGTTATAGCCGCGGAACTTCTCTGCACCTACGCCGATGGCGAAGACGGGGACGGGGTTGCCCGTGTGTGAAGAGGTGGTGAAGGCAAAGCCGGCGGCTTCGTTGAAGATGCGGAACACCAGCACGGAGAACTCGTTGAAGTTGGCGTAGAGGGTCTTCTGGTCAGCGCTGTTACGCATCTCGAAGGTCTTGTCGAACATCTCGCGGAGGCGCTTGTCGTTGTTTTCGGAAATCTTGACGCGTGTGTAGAAGCCGAAGTTCTCCGTCAGGTACTGCTTCATGTCGGCCCAGGTGTAGACCATGCGGCTGCGGAGGATGGAGCGGCAGTAGTCGCTGAAGACTTCCTTGCTGACGCGCTGGTAGTCGATTTTCTCGATGCCGTTGCCGTTGAGGGCCATACCGCCGGTGTCATGGTCGGCGGTGACCACGATGAGGGTCTCGTCGGGATGCTGGCGGTAGAAGTCGAAAGCAACCTCGAGAGCCTGGTTGAAGTTGATGATTTCCTTGACTGCGGCACCGCCGTCGTTGGCGTGGAGAGCGTGGTCGATATTGCCGCCCTCAATCATCATGAAGAAGCGGTCGGGCGAGGTCTTCTCGAGCTGCTTGAGACATGCACCGGCGATTTTGGGAAGGGTGAGGACGCCTGAGATTGAGTCGATGGTGTAGCTGATGTCGTTGTCGTTGGTGCCCACGGGGTTGAGGAGGAGCACCTTGTCGGAGTTGATTTCATCGATGCCCTTGGGGCCGTAGACTATTTGGACGTTCTGAGCGGCGAACTTGTCGAGCACGTCGTTGTAGTTGCCGTTCTTGTCCTTGATGCCGCGGAGTCCGGCGCCGGCCATGAACTGATAGCCCGTCGATGCCATCTGAGTGTCGATGTCGTAGAACATCGAGCGGTTGGGAACATGGGCATAGAACGCGCCGGGAGTGGCGTCGTCGGGCGCTACAGACGTAGCCACGCCGATGCCATAGCCCATCTTCTGAAGGTCGGTGGCGATGGAGTAGACGGCGGTGGTGTCGGGACCCATGCCGAGCATGCCGTTCTTGGTCTTGGTTCCGGCGGAGAGAGCCGTGCCTGCGGCAGCGGAGTCGGTGACGGTGGAGGATGCCGAGTAAGTGGTGCACCACCCTACCACGGGGAACTGAAGCATGGTGAGGTGCTGATCGTTGTCGAGGACCTCGCGGTTGTAGGTCTCCGCTGCCATGACGGGACCCATGCCCATGCCGTCGCCGATGTAGTAGAATATGTACTTGGGCGACTGTGCTGCCGCCGTGAGAGCGGCTGCCGCGAATGCGGCCGAGAGAAGGAATTTACGCATTTTCTTCTGTGTTCTTTAATGTATCGAGTTCAAGATTACGGTTGATTTCAAGGACTTTGTCGGCTATGTGGCGGTCGTTGGCCAGACGCGGAATCTTGCGCTGGCCGCCGAGCTTGCCCGACGTGCGGAGCCATGAGTCGAAGGCACCGGGCGCGAGGGTGACTATCTCGAGACGGTCGAGGAAGATGCCTCCGGCGCGCTTGGCCTGATAGTCGGAGTTCACGGTCTGAAGGCGCTCGTCGAGCATGTCGGCGAAGGCGTCGACGCCGCACTGAGGCTCGGCCGACCACTCGATTAGCCACTGGTGATGGCCACGCTGACGGCCTTCGGCATACACGGGCGCCACGGTGTAGTTGGCCACGGCGGCGCCTGTGGCGCGGCAAGTCTCGGCAATGGCATGGTCAGTATTCCACTCCATGACCTCCTCGCCGAAGGCGTTGATGAAGCTGCTGGTGCGTCCGGCTATGCTGATACGCAGCGGCTCGGTGCTCTCGATGCGCACGGTGTCGCCTATGAGGTAGCGCCACAGACCGTTGCATGCCGAGATGACCAGCGCGTAGGTGCGGCCCCGCTCGGCTTCCCACGCAGGGATGACCACAGGCGAGTCGCTGTCGAGCGATTCGAGGGGTATGAGTTCGTAGAATACGCCCACGTCGGGCAGCAGGAGCATGCCCGGCTCCGTGTCGGAGTCCTGGGTGGCGAAGAAGCCCTCGGAGGCGTTGTAGTTCTCGGAGTAGCGCATCTTCGACGTGTCGGTGATGGCCTCGTACTGGCGGCGGTACGGCTCGAAGGCTATGCCGCCGTGGAAGAATACCTCCAGATTGGGCCATACGTCGTGGATGCTGTCGACGCCGCGGAGCTGCATGATGCGGCGCAGCACGCCCATGAACCACGACGGCACTCCGGATATGTTGGTGATGTCGTGCCGGGCGGCCTCGGTGGCTATGGCGTCGAGCTTGCGCGTCCAGTCAGGCATGAGGGCTATGTCCTTGCCCGGAACGCGGAAAAGTTCGACAAGGGGATTGACGCGGTCGATGAGGGTGGCCGAGAGGTCGCCCACGCAGACACCGTCGGGGACGCCCGTGAGCTCGTTGGCGAAGCTGCCGCCGAGTATCAGGCACTTGCCGCCGAAGAGCCGGCTGCGCGGCGTGCGGTCGAGATAAGCCGCCACGGAGCATGCGGCGCCGGCATAGTGGTTGTGGCGCAGGGCGTCGGCGGTGACGGGTATGAACTTGCTCTTGCCGCCCGAGGTGCCCGACGACTGGGCGAAACTGCGGCAGCGGCCGGGCCACAGTACGCCAGGCTCGCCGCGGACCATGCGCATGACGTCGGCGCGTATGTCCTCGTAGCCCACAATTGGGACGGCTGCGGCGAAGTCGGCATACGTTCGTATGCGGCTGAAGCCGTAGCGGCGCCCGACGTCGGTATTTCGTGCACGGTGGAGGAGACGCGCGAGCACACGGTGCTGCACGACCTCGAAGTCCGAGGGCGTGCGGACCTTCTTCATCTTCGAGGCCAGGGGCCTGAAGATGAGCCGTGCCAGCGGTGTGAAGTCGACAGCCATCAGTCCTCTATGGCGTTATCGAGCCGTGCCAGTACGTCGGCAAGCTCCGTTTCGGTGCGTGTGAGGCGGCTGCGGCAGTAGGCCAGCAGTTCGGCTGCGCGGCGGGTGCGTTCGGCCAGGGTGTCGACATCGCATGAGGTCGAGCGCAGCTCGGCCAGTATACGCTCGAGCTCGTCGAGCGCCTTGTTGTATGTCAGTCCGGTGGTATCGTTATTCTCCATTGTGCGATATTGATTGAGAGATTATCTGCGCGCCGCGTGCGAAAGTCGTTGTCAGCACGGTGCCCGGCGCGATGGTGTCGCCGTCGGTCACGGCATGGCCTCCGGCGCGCGTTATGGAATATCCGCGGCGCAGGGTGGCCTCGGGGCTGAGGGCGTCGAGGACCTGGGCGAGCGAGTCGAGACGGTCGCGGCGCGAATCGATGACGCGGCGCACGGCTTCGGCTATCGACTTCTCCGCATCGGGCCCCACACGCTGACGGTTGCGCTCGAGCACGGCCAGCGCCAGCGCCGGGAGGTTGCCGCGGCAGTAGGCGAGCTGCTCGCGCTGGGCGGCGATGCGCGCCGTGACGGTGCGGAGAATTTCAGCGCCGACCGTCCGGACCGCTCCGAGGGCGTCGGACATGAGTCCTACCAGGAATTCGGCGGCAGCCGTAGGGGTCTTGACCCGCGTATTAGCCACGTAGTCGAGCACGGTCGTGTCGCGGTCATGCCCTATGCCCACGACGACCGGCAGCGGAAACTGCGCCACGTTGAAGGCCAGGTCATAGTCGTCGAATGAGGCGAGGTCGCTCACGGCGCCGCCTCCGCGGATGATGACCACGCAGTCGAAGTCGTCGATGCGCTCCATGACGCGGTCAAGGGCCGCTATGATGCTCGGCGCCGTGCGCTCGCCCTGGAGCGCGGCCTGAAAGAGCGTCGTATCGAAGGCGAGACGCCAGGGATTGCAGTGCAGCTGATGGACGAAGTCGCCGTAGCCGGCGGCTCCTGCGGCCGAGATGACCGCCACGCGGCGCGGCACCTGCGGCCACGGCAGATTGCGGTTGATGTCGTAGACTCCGTCTTCCTGAAGGCGCGCTATGATCTGGGCGCGGCGCCGTGCCAGGTCGCCCACGGTGTAGTCGGGGTCGATGTCGCTGATGACGAGCGTCAGTCCGTAGACAGGGTGATAGTTGACGCTGACCTTGGCCATGATGCGGATGTCGGAGCGCAGACGGCTGCCGGTGACGGCGGCGAAGCGTGCGCCCAGACGCGCGTATGCCGACGCCCATATCACGGCGCGGCACCGTGCCTCAGGGGCGCCGGTGTCGGCATCCTTCTGTATCAGCTCCATATAGCAGTGGCCGCCGGAGCTGCGCACGTCGGATGTCTCGGCAGTGACCCATACATCCGACAGACCCGGCGCCGCCGCTACGGTGTGCGACAGCCTCCGGGTGAGGTCGGTCAGTTTTATGGCGTGGCGCTGTGCTGTCATCACTTCACTTCGCGGAGCGCGCCTTTGCCGTCATAGCGCATCTGCATGGACGGCCTCATGAGGTCGAGGGCAGCCGGGCGCTCGTCGGCCGTGTAGTACTCGGCGACATTGTTATACATGGTGAAAGTCCGCGCCGCCGGGTCGAAGTCCGCGCGGACGAACATCAGCGCCGGCAGGTCGGCGGCATCGGCACGGCGGCGGTCCTTCTTCGGGATGAAGTCCGCGGCCACGGGCATGGCCACGGCGCCTGTACCGGCGAGAGGCTTCCAGTCCTTGCCGTACAGGCGTATGCTGCTGTCGGCTATTGGAGTGCGCACGGTCTCGATGACCACCACCACTGTATCGCCCTTCTGCTCGAGCAGCCCCAGCTGTACGGTGCTGATCTGGCCGAGCTCGATGACGAGCTTGGAGGGGTCGTTGAGCACCACGCGGGCCGGTCCGTCGAAGCTGTTCTTCGACCGGGTGTCGACGCCGTGGTTGAAGTAGTCGAGCATGTCGAGCCTTGTGGCAGGCTTCAGCAGCGGCATGACCGACGACGGTGCCGACGTGAAGAAGTCGGCGGCCGTCCGGGCCTCCGCTCCCGCTGCCGGGAGCAGGGCCGCCAGAGCCATGATGATGATGCGGAGTGTGCGCATGGGTTGTCGGAGTTGTACTGGGGATTATACGTCTTTCTGCTTCTTGCCGCCCTTGGTGCCTTTAGCGCCCTTGCCGGCCTTGCGTGATGACGATGCGGCATAGTTTCGGTCGGGGTCGGCAATCTCGCTGTACACCTTCTTGCCGAAGAACTCGAGGCCCTTCAGAGCGCTGACCACGCGGTGGGCGTCGCCCTTGCGGACGTCGAAGAGCGAGTATGACAGCAGCAGGTCGATGCGGCCCACGTCGATGCGCGGACCGGAGATATTCCGGTTGAGCATGTCGATGAGGTTTCCGGCGAAGAAACCGTCGCTCTTGCCCAGATTGACGTATATGCGCGCCATGCCGCGCTCGGCGGTGCGGCGGTCCTTCTCCTTGTCAGAGCGCGGACGCGACTCCTTCTCCTTGCGCTCCTTGCGCGGCTTCTCGTCGATGAAGTCGATGTTCGGCGCATCCTTGTAGTAGTCGAGCAGACGGTTGAACTCGAGCGAGAACACACGGCGGACGAGGTCTTCCGTAGTCAGCCACGAGAGCTTGCGGAGCACTCCGGGCATGTAGCGGTCGATTTCGGCGTCGTTCACCTCCACCTTCTCGATGCGGTCGGCCAGGCTGTAGAGCTGCTTCTCGATAATCTGCTCGGGGGTGGGGACCTCCTTGCGTTCGAAGGTCTTGCCGATGATGCGCTCTATCTCGCGCAGACGGCCCTTCTCGCGCGAGTGGATGATGGCCACCGACACACCCGTCTTGCCTGCACGGCCCGTACGGCCCGAGCGGTGGGTGTAGACGGCGGTGTCCTCGGGCAGGCCGTAGTTGATGACGTGCGTCAGGTCGTCGACATCAAGGCCGCGGGCAGCCACGTCGGTCGCCACCAGCAGGGGCACCACGCGGTCGCGGAACTTCTTCATCACGATGTCGCGCTGCTGCTGCGAGAGGTCGCCGTGGAGAGCTTCGGCATTGTAGCCGTCGCGGATGAGGTTGTCGGCGATTTCCTGCGTGTCGCGGCGCGTACGGCAGAAGATGATGGCGTATATATTGGGCGAATAGTCGACTATGCGCTTCAGGGCGAGGTACTTGTCGCGCGCGTTCACCATATAATATATGTGGCGCACATTCTTGGCGCCCTCGTTGCGGGTACCGACGACGATTTCCTTGGCATCCTTCATGAAGCGCTTGGCTATGCGTGCCACCTCAGCCGGCATAGTGGCCGAGAACATGAGCATCTTGCGGTCGTCGGGCACATGGCCGAGGATATCGTTGATGGAGTCGACGAAGCCCATGTTGAGCATCTCGTCGGCCTCGTCGAGCACCACGGTGTGCACGTCGGCGAGGTTCACCACCCCGCGGTTGATGAGGTCTATCAGACGGCCGGGCGTGGCCACGATGATCTGCACGCCCTGTCGCAGGGCCTTGATCTGACTCTCGATGCTGCTGCCGCCGTAGACGGGGAGGACCACCAGGCCGTCGATATACTTGGAGAAGTCGGCCAGGTCGCCGGCAATCTGAAGGCAGAGTTCGCGCGTAGGCGCCAGGATGAGAGCCTGAGGGACACGCCGCGACGTGTCGACACGCTGGATGAGCGGAAGACCGAAAGCGGCCGTTTTGCCCGTGCCAGTCTGCGCCAGCGCCACAAGGTCGCGGTCGCCCGAGAGCAGTTCGGGAATCACTTTTTCTTGAACGGGCATCGGCGTCTCGAAGCCCATGTCGGCTATACCCCGGAGGAGGTCGTCGCTGACACCCAATTCCTTAAATGTAGTCATTGACATATTCGCTAATTAATCATTTACAAAAATACAACAAATAAATCGAACAATAGTCCTTGCCCGCCCGCTTTTTCACATAATTTTGATAAATGGGGCCGTACGGAAGACTGCCCGGCACCAACCGAAAAACCATGATTCAGATAGAAATTCATGATTAACAATATATTTAACATAATTTAAGAATCGGGGGGGGTATTTGTAACTGTTCAGCAGACGCG
>DLAL01000079.1 GCA_002493945.1 Porphyromonadaceae bacterium UBA7048 | reverse complement strand
CCATTTTCAGGAACGGACAGTGTGAAATACTTCTGAAATTATATTTACAATTGAGATACAAAATCTGGAAATTAATTTGTATCTTTGCACATAAGAGTGCGGTGACCGCAATATATCTTATTAGATGAACTTCAAGATTTGATGACTGATCAAAACAACATATCAGAGGGAGCGGGCATCGCTTCTGAGGCTAATCTTTTTTATGGAGATGCGACTATTTGGACTGATCGCCAGTTCTCGCATCAGGAAAGAAAGATAAGGCTCGCTACTTCGTTTAGCGGTATCGGGGCTATCGAGCACGCTTTTCAGCGGTTAGGCCTCAATACAGAGATCGTTTTTGCCGGCGATATTGATGAAAAATGTAAGAAATCTTATTTTGCCAACTATGATATTGACGAGAGCAGGTGGCACACTGATATCCATACATTTGATGCAACTCCATTTAAGGGCAAAGTTGACATTTTTGTAGGTGGCGCTCCGTGTCAGGCATTCTCTATGGTCGGAAAAAGAAAGGGTTTCGAGGATACGAGGGGAACGCTGTTCCGTGAATTCGCCCGGATAGTCAAGGAATGTGAACCTAAAGTATTCATCTTTGAGAATGTCAAGGGCCTGATCAATCATGATAAAGGTAATACCTGGGAAGTGATACGGCATACTTTCGAAGATTATTGCGGTTATCAGATTTATTTTAAGGTTCTTAACAGTAAAGATTATGGTATCCCGCAACATCGTGAAAGAATTTTTTGCATAGGATTCCGGGAGCCGACTGAATTTGAGTTTCCCGATGCTATACCTTTGGAGTACCGGATGTACGATTTTTTGGAGGATTATATACAGTCGCGGTATTTTCTGAAAGAGAAGGGAGTGAAGTTCGTTACCTCAACTAAAAATCGCACTAAGTGCTATACTCAGATTAATGGCGATGTGGCCCTCTGCCAGAAAAGGAATCAACAGTTCAACTGGCACGGCGATTTTGTATATCATCCTGCTATGACAGATGAGCCCTACGAGGAAGGATGGAATGAGTTTATCTTTGATGTCAGAGACGTCGAAGAGAAATATTATCTTTCTGAGAAAGTGAAGAATTACGTCCTCACTCCAGGCACTAAGAACTTCAGAACTTCGACAGAAACAGATCTCGACGTTGCACGGCCGCTGCTGCAGTCAATGCATAAAATGCACAGGGCCGGAGTGGACAATTATGTCACGCATAAAGGGCGGATAAGGAAACTCACGCCGCGGGAGTGTCTGCGCCTTATGGGCTTTAAGGACTCATTCAAAATTGTCGTTTCAGATACTTCAATGTACCAGCAGGCTGGCAACAGTATTGTCGTAGATGTTCTCATCGCGCTCCTTAAGCAACTCGACATCACAAAATACGGAGTATGAAGCCATGAAAATCAACGGTAAGAATTTCAATTTTGTAGATACTCTTAATTCTCCAGTCACAGTTCCTGACTGCTTTGTGATGCAGGCGTCTAAAATTGGCGGCGGCAATGGGGAAGCTAAACTTTATATAGCTTCTAAAGCAGTCATGTATCCTTTCTTTGGGAGCGAGGGATTTGTAGCAAAGTGCTTTTTGCTGAAGCAGGACCTCCTGTCATATATGAACGCGCTGCATGCTGAATATTTACATCCTTCGCAGAATTATCGCGGCGCATCTGAAATGCCGCAACTTTGGCGCGTCAGGGTCGCCAAAATCGAAAAGTTGCCGGAGGTAATAGAATTCAACGTCACCGTCCAGGACCAAATTGAAGGTCCTCGCGGCTATGTTAACTCCAAAGATCCGGGCTACCAGCTCATCCGTGAAATTTCGCTTCCGCTTGTTACATACATTTCTGTGATGCAGCTTACTGACAGCTCGGGTGCTACGCTGTATTATTGGAAGCTGTTCGCTGATTTTGAGGCTATATCTGATAAAAGAGATGCTCTTGTATTCACTTACGGAAAGAAAGGAGAGAAAGTTCCTGAACATGTTCCGACACCGAAAGAGTCTTCAAGGCAGCATGAAATACGCCAGGCGCGTCAGGGACAGGGTATTTATCGCGATAAACTTCTTTCTGAATGCCCATTCTGTCCTATCACTATGATTAACGACGAGCGTCTGCTCATAGCAAGTCATATCAAGCCATGGGCAGTCGCCACCGATTCTGAAAAACTTGATCCTAAGAATGGATTCATGCTGTCTCCCCTGTATGATAAGCTTTTCGACAGAGGGCTGATGACTTTTACGGAAGACCGCCGCATCGTTCTGTCAAATTGGCTTTCTCCAAAAAATAAGGAGCGGCTTGGTGTTAAAGATGGACAATTTGTTCAACTTCTGCCTCTTGATCAGGACCGGCAGGCATATATGCAATTCCATCGCTCCTCTGTATTCAAAGGATAAGGAGACCCTCGCCGCATTTACAGACAATCTTAAATGACAGGTGCCGTGCTCTTCTGTTATCAGCATTGGAGGACCATAAGAAACTGAGCCTGGCGGAGATTGACAGGCTTCTGTCTGAACTTCTGTCTGATCAGCTTTCTGAGAAACAGAAGAAAACAAAGGTTGGAAATCTCCTCACCAAATTCAAGAAGGAAGGTCTCATAACGAACTCTGTCAGAGGGAATATATCAGAATGGTCGCTCTTAAAGTGACGGGTTTTAAGGATGACTTAAGAGCGGTTTTTAAGAGCGATTTTAAGAGCGTTCAAGGCAAATAATCTGTCATGTAGGCGATTAGATGTTTAGGCGTGATTAGAATTTAAGAGCTGATATATTTAAAACCTATATTCCCGGATTATAAAAAATCTTGACTTTTCCTATCCAAAACTTTGGATAATCGGGCGAAGAATTGTAATTTTGCCCCTATGATTAACCGTATAGAACCGAACCTGCCGCGTGCGGGATATATTGTATTTTTTGCTGTGGCTCTTCTGCTGCTGCCGTGGTTGGGCGAGACCCTCTTCTACTCCAAGGGCGAACCTCGCGAAGCTATTGTGGCCGTGTCGATTATCCATAGCGGAGAGTGGATTCTTCCCGTCAACTACGGGGAGGACATTCCGTTCAAACCGCCGTTTCTGGGCTGGCTGATTGCCGTGTTCGCCTACGTGTTCAATGGTGGCGTGGTAAACGAATACATTTCCCGTCTGCCCTCGGCGCTGGCCGCACTGGCCATGGTGATGGGCGGCTACGCATGGGCGCGCAAGGTGCGCGGCACGCGTTTCGCGGTCATATTCTCGCTGGTCACCGTGTGCAGTTTCGAGGTGTTCAGGGCGGCACTCGCCTGCCGGCTCGACATGGTGCTCACGGCCTGCATGGTCGGAGCCATGTACCTGATGTTCTATATACGTGAGTATTCGCCGCGGTTCAAGGGCTGGCTGTATCTCGCTGTGATAGTGCTGCTGACCTGCGCCACGATGACCAAAGGCCCGATAGGGTCGCTGCTCCCCTGCTTCGTAGTCGGCGTCTACCGTCTGCTGCGCCGCGACCGCTTCTTCCCTACGCTCTTCAAGATGCTCGGCCTTGCGGCGGTGTCTCTCATCGCGCCTGCACTGTGGTTCTATGCCGCTTATCAGAAAGGCGGAGAGCATTTCTACGACCTGATGATGGAGGAGAACATCGGCCGGCTCATGGGCACGATGTCGTACGAGAGCCACACCAATCCCGTGTGGTACAATTTCATGACCCTTGCCGCCGGACTGCTGCCGTGGACCGTGCTGCTGCTTGCCTCCTGCTTCTCGCTGCGCCGCTTCCGGCCGTCGCCTCTCAAGCCAGCCGGACTCTTCGCCGTGACAGCCGCCGTTCTCGTGGTCGGATTCTACTGCATCCCTGACAGCAAGCGGTCGGTATATCTCCTTCCGGCCTATCCGTTCATATGCTACGGCATAGCATCGATACTCGACAGGTGCGCGTCGCGGCGCCCTGTGCGCTTCTTCGCATGGTTCATGGCTGTGCTGGCCGTCCTGGCTCCATTCGCACTCATCGTCCTGCAGCTCTATCCGCAGCCTAAACTCCCCGTGGAGACGATTCCCGTATGGGGCTACTTCATACTCGTGCTTCCGCTTGGCGCCGGCATCGCGTGGATGGTGAACCGTCACAGTCCCGTCGGACATACCCTTGTGGCCGTGTGGGCCTGTCTGGTCGCTTATGTAGCTGTCGGGATGCCGATGATACTCAATCCCAAGAGCGACAGCAAAGCCGTCCCCGAACTTCTGGCCGACTCCGAGACTCAGATTATATCTGCCGGAAACTCGCGCTGCTACTCTCTCAACTTCTATCTCGATGACCGCCTTCGTGCCGTCCCCGACATCAAGTCTGCCGAGGCATATCCTCCGGGCACTCGAGTGCTCCTGCCGTTCAACACCGATACTACCGGTCTCTACCGAAACTTCGATTATCGTGTCCTGCTTCAGCGGGGTGCGGATTATCGCAGACCTCTCGGCATAGCCGTAAGGAAATAATAACTTAAAAGTAACCTTAAAATGATCTCACCTAAAATCCAAGACGCAATCAATGCGCAGATCAATGCCGAGTTCTGGTCGGCATATCTCTATCTCGCCATGGGCATGCACTTCGAGGCAGAAGGCCGCACGGGCATAGCCAACTGGTTCCGCATCCAGTTCAAGGAAGAACAGGCTCACGCCGAAATCTTCATCAACTACCTCATCTCGCGTGGCGGCCGCGTCGAACTCAAGCCTATCGAAGGCGTGCCTTCGGCCTGGGAATCGCCCCTTGCAGCTTTCACCGACACTCTCGCTCACGAAGAGAAGGTGACCGCACTCATCAACAACCTCTATGCCCTCGCCATCGAGGAGAAGGACTATGCCACCCGCGGCAAGCTCGACTGGTTCGTCAGCGAGCAGGTTGAGGAAGAGGAAACCGCAAAGGGCCTTATCGACCGTCTGAAACTTGTCGGAGACAATGGCCTCGCCCTCTTCATGCTTGACCAGGAACTTGCAGCACGCGTCTACAACGTGCCCTCGCCTCTGGCAGCCAAGTAATCGTATTCCGAGATACATCAGTTGAAACCTCATCAGCTTGTCTGATGGGGTTTCGTTGTACGTAGTTATCAACTTTTCAACATCTCAGCCATATTTTTGGGTTAAAATTTGGCTACTCCGCAGAAATGTTGTAATTTCGGCCTTAGAACAAACAATTCGATCCCATTAATCTTCATGGATACAAAAACATTCAATCGGGCTGCCGACAACATCCGTATTCTGGCTGCCTCGATGGTCGAAAAGGCCAAGTCCGGACATCCCGGCGGTGCTATGGGCGGCGCCGATTATGTCAATGTCCTCTATTCGCGTTTTCTGGTGACGGATCCCGATGATCCTACATGGTTCGCCCGCGACCGTTTCTTCCTTGACCCGGGCCATATGTCGCCTATGCTTTACTCCGTGCTTGCTCTCTCGGGATTCTACACGCTCGACGACCTCAAGCAGTTCCGTCAGTGGGGCTCCGTGACTCCCGGACATCCTGAACTGGACCCCGAACGAGGCGTCGAGAATACATCCGGCCCTCTCGGTCAGGGCCATACCATGGCAGTCGGTTGTGCCATAGCCGAGCGCTTCCTTGAAGCACGGTTCGGCAAGGTGGTGTCGCACAAGACCTATGCGTTCATCTCTGACGGCGGTATCCAGGAAGAAATCTCGCAGGGCGCAGGCCGCATCGCCGGCTACCTCGGTCTGTCGAATCTCATCATGTTCTATGACTGCAACGGCGTTCAGCTCTCGACCATGGTCGATGCCGTCAACACGGAGGACTATGCCGCCAAGTACCGCGCATGGCACTGGAACGTGCTTGAGATCAATGGCAATGACCCCGAAGAAATAGCACGCGCCATCTGTGCCGCCGAAGCAGAGCAGCAGAAGCCTACTCTCATCATAGGCCGCACCGTCATGGGCAAGGGTGCCGTTGACGCCGAAGGCGGAAACTTCGAAGGCAAATGCTCCACTCACGGCCAGCCTCTGAGCAAGTCGGGCGCCGATTACGCCTCGACTGTGGCAAACCTCGGCGGCGACCCCGAGAATCCCTGGCAGATATTCCCCGAAGTGGAGAAGCTCTATGCCGACCGCCGCGAGGAACTCCGCCACATCGTTGCTGCCCGTCGTGCCGAGTATGAGGCATGGGCCAAGGAGAATCCCGGTCTGGCCATAGAACTCAAGGGATATCTCGAAGGCGTCCTTCCCTCGGTTGACTATGAGGCAATCGTGCACAAGGCCGACACCTCGACCCGTCAGGCTTCCGCAGATGTCCTGGCAGTGCTCGCCACGAAAATCGGCAATATGATAGTATCGTCGGCCGACCTTGCCAACTCGGACAAGACCGACGGCTTCCTCAAGAACACACACGCTTTTGTCAACGGCGATTTCTCCGGAGCATTCCTTCAGGCCGGTGTGAGCGAACTCACTATGGCTGCCATTATGAACGGTATCGTGCTCCACGGAGGTCTCTACGCAGCCTGCGGCACCTTCTTCGTCTTCTCCGACTATATGAAGCCTGCCGTGCGTATGGCAGCTCTGATGGAACTTCCCGTCAAGTACATATGGACGCACGACGCATTCCGCGTGGGCGAGGACGGTCCCACTCACGAACCCATCGAGCAGGAAGCACAGCTGCGTCTTATGGAGCAGATCAGCAATTTCTCCGGACGTCCCTCGATGCTCGTACTCCGTCCGGCCGACGCCGCCGAGACGTCCATAGCCTACAAGATGGCCATGGAGAACAGCCATACTCCCACAGCCCTCATACTTTCGCGTCAGGACATCAAGGACCTTCCCGCTCCTGCCGGCATGAGCCGTATCGAGGCTGCCCGAGGCGCCGAGCGCGGCGGATACACTGTCATCGCTGCCGAAGGAACGCCTGACATCGTCATGGTTGCCAATGGCTCGGAAGTGTCGCTGCTCTGCGAGGTCGCCGCACTCCTGAAGGCTGACGGCATCAAGGCGTCGGTTGTGTCGATGCCGTCTGTCGGCCTCTTCAACCGTCAGCCTGAGGAATACCGTCAGTCCGTACTTCCTGCAGGCGTCCGCCAGTTCGGTCTCAGCGCCGGTCTGCCCGAATCGCTCCGCATGATTGACGGGTTCAATGGCTATGCCTACGGCATGCGCCGCTTCGGTGCTTCCGCTCCCTATAAAGTGCTCGACGAAAAGTTCGGATTTACCCCCGAAGCAGTATTCGAAAACGTGAAATCTCTGCTGTCTTGATTCCTGTCAGGCATGAAAATGTTAAATCTGTAGGTCGATTTAGAGATTTTTCACGCTTTTAAGTTATCAAATGAAAAAAAAGTAGTACTTTTGTCGAACATATACGGGAAAGGAAAATATTAATTCATTCAATAAACAGCTCAACTATGAAAAAAGCTACCCTTATCGCAGCTCTGTGCGGCCTCTTCATGGGTGCCCAGACTATCAGTGCACAGGAGACTGCTCAGGAGCTTACCTACGTAAGCGACCCCTCGCAGGGTGTCCTTCTCAACCGCATGAAGGATAACTGGTTCATCACCGCAGAAGGTGGCGTTGACGTATATCTGTCGTCGCTCGCCAGCAAGCGCTCTCTTTCTGACCGTTTCATGCCCGCAGCTTCGATTTATGGCGGCAAATGGTTCTCGCCCGTATTCGGCGGTCGTATCGGTTTCAGCTATATGGGTCTGAAGGGCCTCGCAGCCAACGAATCGTACATCGGTGCTCTTCAGAACGAACACCTCGTCGACGGACAGTATGCCAAGACCCGCTACAACGAATTCGGCCTTGTCGGCGACCTTATGATTAACCTTACCAACTGGTGGTGCGGTTATCGTCCCGGCCGTATCTACAATGCTACAGTATACCTCGGCGCAGGCGGCTACCTCACCTACACCAAGCAGTACAAAGCCAACGGCGAGTCTGACGGCTACAAGCACGCAAACGGCGACCTCGTTGCTCTCCGTGCCGGTCTTATCAACTCGTTCAACGTAAGCAAGCAGGTTGCCCTTTCGCTCGACCTCCGCTTCACCGGTTTCAACGGCCTTCAGAATGACGGCGGCACAGGCTGGAACAAGAAGTACGGCGCACTCGAAGCATTTATCGGCGTTACCTACAACTTCAAGAACCGCGAATGGAACGCTCCCGTCGTTCCCGTTTGCCCCGAGTCCGAGAACTGCGACGCACTCCGTGCACGTCTCGCTGCCGCCGATGCCCGCATCGCCGACCTCGAAGCTCAGATCAAAGACTGCCTCAGCCGTCCCGTCGAGACTGTTGAAGCATCTTCGGCTCCCCTTGCTACCGTTTACTATCCCATCGGTGTTTCGCGTCTCAGCCGCGAGAACCAGCGCGTTGTCAAGGCTATCGCTCACGTGATGAAGTCCAACAGCGACAAGAAGTACGTCCTCACCGGTTGGGCTGATAACTACACCGGTACCGAAAGCATCAACATGCGACTCCGCAAGAACCGTGCAGAAGGCGTCAGCAAGCTCCTCCAGCGCAACGGTGTTCCCGCAAGCCAGCTCACCGTTACCACCAACAACGGTAACCTCAGCGACCTCGGCGAAAAGTGTGTTGCTCTCGACCGCGCAGTCACCATCGAAGAAGCCAAGTAATTTAGCTTGATTCCGATATAAGATGCGGCTTCCGGACATCCGGAGGCCGCATTTATATTATCCGCGCGAAAGTCCGGCTATCTATTCCGCCGGAATGTGCGCACAAAAAAATCCGGGTCAGTGCCCTCGTCAGTGGCCCGGATTCCTTTTATGTGTTATCAAACGGTCTGCTTAGAAGAAGTAGGCCACACGGACGGCCCACTGGCGGTTCTGCGCGCTCATGTTGTCGAGTTTGACGGTCTTGACGATATATGTCATGCCCCAGGTGTACTGCACCGATACCTGCCAGCGCTTGAATACTTCGAAGCCGCCGCCTGCCGTGAGTCCGAGGTCGCCGCCCGAACATTTGAAGGGGTTGCCGGCTCCGGGATTGCCCTCGGGAGAGCTGTGGGCCACAGTGATGGCAAAATCCGGCCCGCCGTAGACGAACGGAGCTATGTAGTCTTCCAGTCCGTTCATGCGGGTCCACTTAAAGCGTATGTGCAGCGGAATCTCCAGATTGTGTATCATGAAATTCGGATCCTTGAAGCCGTCTACAGCCCATATGTGGCGCGAACCGAGGTCGGTGCGTGCGCCCATCATGTTATACAGCAGTCCGAAATCGATGCCGAAGCCAATACCCGGGAACATCAGTTCTCCCTGTATTCCTGCCTGGAATCCGGCAGTCTGGCTGACGGGGAAGATGTCTTGCTTGAATTTGAGATTGTTCACCGTGACGCCTGCAACGGGAGCATAGCGGAATTCCGCATGTGATGCAAGGGGAGCTGCCATAAGGGCTATCGAGAGGCCTGCAAGTGCCGATAGACGTTTCATTTGTACGCTTTTTAATGATTCAGTCGCAAAGTTACGACAATTATTCGGATAATAAGGGCTTACGATAGTTATTTATTCCAAAAACGGGAATACCACTGTTCCGTGGGTTACTTGCCGCGTTTTGGTTTAACACGATATCTTTGTGCCGGATGAGTAGGAACTTCGGGATACTCTCTTATCAGAATGCCTCGCTTTAACATTTCAGGAATAATGCGGCGAGAGATATACTGTGGCAATTCTCCTACATATCTTGCCATCTCTGAGCTTTTTCGCCATACGCTGCAGAAAGTCATCAGTTCCTGAATTACTATCTCTCTGTCTCTATGGGCTTTGTCGTCAGCTTTGTCCTTAGCTTTGTCCTTAGCTTTGTCCTTAGCTTTGTCCTTAGCTTTGTCCTTAGCTTTGTCGTTGACTTTGTCTGGAATTCTATCGACAGTTTTAATCTTGGCGTTTATGTCTGCTTGATCTTTAGCCTTTACTTTTGCCTTATCTTCATGGAACGTAGAAGAGAGTTTGTAATGAGTTCCGCGTCCTATTCCTTCAGAAATCAGAAATCCTTTTTGACAAAGACTTCTTAGCATGCGTGTGATGTCGGCGCGGTGGGCGTCAATTATGTATTGTAGTTTTTCGTTGGTTACGTCTTCGTCCACGGCCAAGGCAAGAATCATCAATGCTTTGTGATCCAGTTTTATTATTTCAGCTCCGAATCGATTTGTCAATTCAGCCTTTACCCTGTCAGATAGAACTGATTCAAGAGGGAGTATAAGTTCTACTTTATCAGGTCTGTCTGTTTCAACGATATAAGGAGTTCTGAGATTCTCGTCTTGCCAGCCGTGTAAAATCACATCACCGCCGCTGCCGGCCTGGTCGCCGGCTCCAAGCAGCGAAAACATTATCTGTAAAGATTGATTTCGACATATGGATTGTCCTCCGGTAAAGAACTGTCGTTGGCTGACAAGCATAGTGCCGGGATTTGAGAATACAATCTCATTGGGATATCTGGTGATTACAACTCGAGCTGTCGAATTAGGGATATTCAGTTAATGCC
>DLAL01000045.1 GCA_002493945.1 Porphyromonadaceae bacterium UBA7048 | reverse complement strand
CTCATACCAGCACATGAAGTCCATGCGCACGAAGTCGACACCGAGATCGTGGTAATGCTTGAACCATCCGTCGATATATTCGCGTGCACCGGGATGGTCGGTCACAAGCCAGGTGAAATCGGGACGGTCTGTAACCGAGGGATAGAGCACCTTGTCCTGAGGATTGCGGATGAGTGACCGCAGGGCATAGTTTGTGCCGGGCACCTTACTGTTAAGGTTGCCCTTTATCCACAAAGGATTGTCATAGACGCCCACTTTCAGGCCCTTGGCCTTTGCGCGGCGGACAAGCTCTTTGAGCGGCATAGATCCGTAGTGCGACATATAGATGCCGCCGTCGCGCGCCTTCTGAGGGAGGAATCCGTCGGTGCATATCATGTCATAGCCGTAAGGCTTGAACTTGGTGGCCATCATGTCAATGACAGCGTCCCACTCGTCAGAGCTCAGATCCATCTGGTCGTAAGGCACGCCGGCGAGCTCCATCTCACGGGCATATTCATAGATACTCCAGTAGAGAGGGGCCTTGTAATTGTGGATATCGCCCGGGACGGGGAGTTCGGGAAGGGTGGTAACAGGAGGTTCGGGGTCTTTTCCGGGACCGTCGGATTCGTCGTCGCTGCAGGCTATCGAAGAAAATGCTATAGCGCAGGACAGTGCCGCAGCCGCCAGTTTATGTGTTATCGAATGTTTTGTCATATTGCTTGTTTTGTATGTCAGGCTTATGAGGTGTCCCATGCTCCGGCATAGAAGCCGGAGCCGGGAGACCGCATGCGGAACCATAAAACCAATCTTATAAGAACATCGTGAAATTATTGCATGAATTTACTGAAACCTCGCCGGATCAGTATCCGAGGAATGTGGTGGAGAATGTCCAGTTGCGAAGGTCGAACACCAGACGGTAGTGTCCTGCATCCTTCACTGACCACTTGAGGTCTTCGCCGCCCGTATAGAGCTGGAAAGACTCGGTATTGTCGGCCTTGCTTATGGGTGAGCCTGCTGTCATAGGACGCACGCACGGAGCCAGATCCCAGTCGCCCTGGGCAAGATATGCTTTCATTTCACCCTTCGACAGATTACCGTCGTAGATAAATACGAGATGGTCTTCCTCGCTCATATCCAGAAGGTACATGTTGTTTACATCCCATCCTGCCGGAGTGGCGTCGCCGACGATATAGAGTGTAGATGTCTTGATGGGAATATTTCCCTCTATTACAAGCACCTCTTTTTCATCTTCGCAGCTTGTTGCCAGCAGCCCGATGACGAGGGCTATGGCAATGACCATGAATTTATATATTTTCATTTTGAGATATATTAATGTTGTTTATCAATTGTAACCGGGATTCTGTACCAATGCCGAATTGGTCGTAATCTGCACGCGCGGCACGGGATAGATCTTGGTGTGGTCGTCGGCATCGGGCTTCTTGTCCCACCATATGCCCTTGTTGAACTTGTCGAAGCGGATGAGGTCGATGCGTCGGCGTCCTTCTGCCAGGAACTCGCGGCCCCATTCGTCGAGCATCTCGTCCATGTCCAGCGTGACGTTGCCTTCGGGCTTATAGAGCACGTCCTTCAGCACGTCGTCGGGGTAGTTGCGGCGGCGCACACTGTTGAGGAGTGTGCCTGCCGTGGCGGCATCACCCTTGCGCAGCTTGCACTCGGCGAGGGTGTATATGATTTCGGGCAGACGGATTTCAGCAAAATCGCTCTCGCCGGCACCCGGATCGTTGTTGCTGTACATAGGATACTTCACGGTGTACCATCCGGAGTTATAGTCGCCGGTAGTCATGTTGCTCTCGGGCGATGACAGCCATTTGCCTTCCTTCAGATAATGGAACTGACCGACGGCATCGCGGATGCACAGGTCGTAAGGCATTTCAGGCGCTTTCAGCTTGCGCTTCACACCGTTCTGCATATACTCGAGATAGCCGAAGAGGAACATGCCCTTACGCTTGCCGCCGCCGAGGTTCACATACTTGTCCAGACGGTAGTCGCCGGGATATTTGCGGAACTTCTGCACGGTCATGCCGAGCTTGTAGTCGTACAGCTGTCCGGTGGGGTCATAGCTGGGCGAGCATACGAACTCGCCGTTGTGGCCGCCGTGCTTCACTTTGTCGTCTTCGAAGTAATAGTACGAATAGGACGGTACACCCCAGTTGTACAGCTGGTTGTAGTGCCATGACGTGTAGTTGCAGGAACCGGAGAAGAAGAATACCAGCTCGTCGCAGGCGTCGTTGTCCGAGTCGAAGGGCGCATCCCAGCGGTCAGCGACCTTGTATGCTCCGTACACGCCGTCGACGATATCCTGAGCCACTTTCTCGCAGTCTTCGAGGCGGTCCTCACCGATATACTCCTTGGCGTTCAGATACAGACGCACCAGCAGCGCGGCGGCGCCGGCCTGTGTCCAGAGATTGGCATATCTCGAACCGTCACCGAGCTTCTCTTTCTTGTAAAGCAGAGGAATGGCCTCCTTGATCTCGCTTTCTATGAAATCGAAAATCTGCTTCGGAGGAACCTGCGACAGGGTGTTCTGAGTCTGGTCGTCGTAGCTTACGATGAACGGGACGTTGCGGAAGGCGTCGAGCAGGCGCAGATAGTACCAGCAGCGCAGCACCTTGTTCTGTGTCTTCAGTGAATTCCATTCGTCTTCCTCGAAGCCGAATGCCTTCGGGTCAAGTTCGTTGAAACGGTCGATGGCGAAATTAGCCTGAGCGATACCTGCGAACTGCGAGTCCCATTCGTCGTGCACATGACGCGAGATATCGGGCGTCCAGGTATGGTAGTGGAACTGACGCCACACACCGCCGTCATCCCAGCTGCCGTCGCGGCGCGGGATGATAAGCTGGTCGGCAGGAAGCTCATTTATTCTGAATCGCGGAACTATGGTCCAGTAGCCGTGCTCGAATGAGCGGAATGCCATAGAGACCACATCTTCGCGTGTATTGAAATAGTTGTTGGAGCTGACTTGGCTGTAGACTGTCTCGTCAAGGTCGGTGCACGACGATAACGACAGAGAGGACAGAGCCAGGACTATCAAGTATTTATATGCTTTCATTGTGAGTTAATTCTTGTTTAGTATTGATTAAAAATCAAGCTGCACACCGAGTATGAACTGTCGCGTGGTAGGATAGTAGCTGCGTGCGCCGGTGGCTCCGGGAGTGAGGCCGTTCACCTGGTAGTTGGACGGGTCCATACCCTTGAATTTGGTGATGGTGAATACGTTGCGCACCGTGCCGTAGATGCGGAGCGATTCCATGAAGCGCGTCTTCTGCAGAGGCAGACTGTAGCCCAGCGTGATCTGGTCGAGCTTGAACCAGTCGCCGCGCTGCAGGAAGAAATCGCTTACGATAGGATTCTGCGTCGACGATATCTCGACATTCTTTCCGTATGCCTTGCGGAGCATGTTGCCGGAGAAGTTGCGCGTGCCGTAATAGAAATCGTGGATATTGAAGATATCGAATCCGAAAGCACCGCGGAAGAAGAGCGAAAGATCGAAATTCTTGTAGCGGAAGGTGTGGTTCGTGGAGAGCGTGAATTTGGGAAGACCGTTGCCTACATACTGGCGGTCGGCCTCTGTGCCCTGGATGCCCTGGATTATATCTCCGTCCTTGTCGTAGATGAGCCATTCGCCATCGGAGGTGACACCGGCATACTTGAACATATGGAAGCTACCGATGGAGCGGCCCTTCTCGATGCGCTGGATGGGGATGTTGGGATAAGGTATCTCGGTATAGGCCACATCATAATAGTCGTTGCCGACAAATTCAGAATTGCTGAAGTCTACGAATTTGTTGGACTGGGTGGTGCCGATGAAATTCATCGTATATGAGAAATCACGGGTCTTCACGGCATTGAAGGTCACGTCGAACTCGAAGCCCTGGTTCTCCATCGTGCCCACATTCACGTAGGTGTGCGTGAACAGGTAGGGAGGCATCGGGACACGGTAGTTGCCCAGCAGGTCCTGCTGGCGGCGGCGGAAGTAGTTGAGTGAGCCGTAGAGCCGGCTGTTGAACATCGAGAAGTCAAGACCGACGTTCCAGTTCTTGCCCTGTTCCCAGTGCAGGTCGGAGTTCACATTCTTGCCCGGACCCCATACTCGTACCCACTGGCCGTTATAATAGCTGTAGCCGAACGGGCCCATCGTGTCGAGCGACAGGTAGTTGCCGAATTCCTGATTGCCCGTTACACCGAAGTCGGCGCGTATCTTCAGGTCATTCAGCCACGAGCGGGTGTCTTCCATGAAGCTTTCCTCAGAGATGCGCCAGCCGGCGGAAACGGCGGGGAAGTTACCCCATTTGTGGTTCTTGCCGAACTTTGAGGAACCTTCACGACGCATTGATGCAGTGAAAAGATAGCGGCCGGCATAGTCGTAGCTGATTCGGCCGAAGAAAGCTATAAGCTTGTTGTCTTCCCTGTAGCTGCTCATGCCGATTTCGCCTTCCTGCTTCATCCAGTCGCCCGAGCCGATATTGTCGGCACCGAGACCGTCGTTGGCGAAGTCTTTGTTCTCGCAGCTGAAGCCGGAGTTCTGCCAGTACTGGTAGGAGTAGCCCACCATTGCGCGGATATTGTGTTTGTCAAGGCTGATGCTGTAGTTGCCGAGCCATTCAAGGCTGAGGTTGCGGGCATTGTTGGCTGTGCGTGCGCCATAACCCTTTGTGCTGGACATCAGGTGCTTGTTCATCGTCGACGGCTCGAAATAGCTGGCGTCGTTGTTGTACTGGTGGTCGGCGAATGTAATCTGTGTATTAAGGGTCTGGTTGTACTTGGCATCCGGCATAAAGAGCGGAAGCAGGTTGAGTTTCAGAGTGCCGTCCCAGTCGATAATCTTTTCATGGCTTTTGTTCTTCACAAGAGCCATTGTCTCAAGAGGATTCTCAAAACCGTTGTGGTCGGTAAAATTGTAATAGCGGCCGGGGTCGTCAGGATTCCATACCGGAGTGGTAGGGTTGGCTTCCAGAGCGCGGCGGAACACATCATTGTCAGCGAGAGTGCGGTAAACCACACGCGGCGCTATATTAAGGTTAATCGATAAGAGGCCTCCCTTGGTGGTGTGGTTGAGAGAGGCACGTGCGCCGTATTCCTCGCGGTTGCCGGTACGCTCTATGCCGTCGGCATTGCGGTAGTCGATAGTCGCGCGATAGTTGGAGTTCGTACTGCCGCCGCTTACAGTGAGTGTGTGCTGCTGCTTGAAGGCAGTCTGCTGAACAAGGTTGAACAGGTCTTCGCTCGCGCCGAGATCGACAGCCACATCGCCCGAAGGAATGCGCAGATTGCGGTAGTCCTCTGCTGTCATCATGTCGAGGTCGCGGTTTGCCTTATCCCACGAAAGAGTAGCGGTATAAGTAGTGTGAGTCTGACCGTCGCGTGCGCCTTTCTTTGTGGTTATTACAATCACACCGTTAGAACCGCGAGTACCGTATATGGCAGATGCGGCGCCGTCCTTAAGGACGTCGAACGATTCAATATCATTAGGATTGATGTTGGTCAGACTGGCTCCCGGAACACCGTCGAGCACAATCAGAGGACCGAGGCCGGCCTCGCGCGACGACACACCGCGAATCTGAAGACTTGCAGCAGAGTTAGGGTCGGCGGCAGCAGTGTTCACGACCGACAGACCGGGCACTTTGCCCTGAATAAGCATCGACACATCAGTCGTCGCGACCGACTGGAAATCTTTCGCACTCACATGCGACACAGCCGAAGTAAGCTCCTTCTTGTCGATTGTGCCGTAACCGATGACAACGACTTCACTGAGCAACTCCGAATCCTCCTCTAATATTACGTCAAGTTTACCGGCCTGTTTCGCTTTCTTTTTCTGCGCAGTATGGCCTATATAAGAAAACTGCAGGCTGCTTCCCTGCGGAACTTCGATGGAGTACTTGCCGTATACGTCGGTAGTAACACCTTTCTGCTGTCCCTCAACTGTTATGGACACGCCAATCAGCGGCTCGCCATGAATATCGGACACTGTGCCGAAAACTACTATATTATTACCTTTAGAAACCTCTTGATTTGAAGGGCGAGACTGAGTGGGTGCATTTTTCAGCGCGATCCGCTTGTCGTTTATTACATAATTTATTCCATGCGAAGGAAGAAGTTTGTCAAGCACGGCTGTCACAGCTTCATTCCGGGCCTTGATGCTGACATTGACTTTTACGTTCACTGTTTCCTTGCTGTAGAAGAAACGGTAATCTGTCTGTTTCTCGATAGCGCGCAGAACGCTTTCGAGTGTACCGTTGCTGACATCGAGAGTCACTTTGTTGTCGGCTGCATAGCCGTAGACTCCGATGCATAACATCACAAAGACCAAAAATGGCCTCAGCGCCCGAATCCATCGGGGATGGCATTGAATAGGACTTGTTATTTCCATAGTTTATAATATGATTGGTAATTCCAAGGTGTTTCTTTAAGGTATGTTACGGCTTTTTAGCAACCGTTTTATTAAATAACACGCAACATCTCAAAAACCACATCGCAAAATTATAAAATTTCACAGTTTAGGAAATTTTTTTTAAAACGTTTGGTTATTGAATATTTATGACATATCTTTGCGCAAGATTACAAATCATGGCAAACGAAGAATTTAAAAATGACGCGCTGCTGGTGGCTGCCCTCAAATTCGACAGCCACGAAGCCTTTGTGAAAATTTTTCGTCGCTACTACCCTGACCTCGTTCACTTCACTGCTCGGTTTTTCCCCGACAAAAGCTTATGTGAAGACATCGTACAGGAGGCTTTTATCAAAGTCTGGACCAACCGTAAAAAGCTGGAGACAGACACCTCCATCCGGTCATATCTGTTATCACTTGTCCAGAATATCGCCCTCAATGAGTTGCGGCACAGGAAAGTGAAAATGACGTATCAGGATATGAACCATGAAATAATTCTCTCGCTCTCCCCGGACGAACACATGTTTTTCTCTGAATTGTCCGACGCATACGAGACCGCTCTGGCGAAGCTCGATCCGGAAGTTCGTGAGACACTTTTTCTCAGTCGATATGAGAAACTTAAACACCGCGAAATCGCACAACGCCTCAATATCTCCGTACGCACTGTTGAAGCACGTATAAGCAAAGCCCTCAAGTTCCTTCAGCAGAATCTGAGGGTATACAAAAGTCTGCTCCTAATCATCCTGAATTGGCTGTAATCTCCTATAACATACTGACATGAACGACATTGACGACCATAACACAGACATCAACAACATCATTGCCCGGTATTTCGGAGGTACCGCGACACCTGATGATATTGAACGACTCAGGCATTGGATTGAGCAATCGCCCGAGAATAAACGTATTTTCTTTGAGCAGCAAGATCTGTGGGAAGCGCTCGCTCCATCATTCAGCGTTACGGACAGCGATACCGAAAAGGCCGAGCGGAAAGTGATGGCAAAAGCCGGCATAGCGCCACGCAGGTTCGGAATCATCAGAAAGCTGGTCGTATTCTGGTCAAGGATTGCCGCTGTGGCAATTCTTCCTCTTATCGCTGTCGTCGCCTACTTCCTTTTAAAACCGGAAAAAGTGCCGCTTCAGAATATAACATTGTCCACCTACTACGGCTGCACAAGCAAGGCCACGCTTCCGGACAGCACCATAGTGTGGCTGAACGCCAACAGCTCCCTCTCTTATCCTCAGGATCTGATGTACGACGGCAAGCGTGAAGTGAATCTTCACGGGGAGGCATACTTTGACGTATATTCAGATGCCGCACATCCCTTTACTGTGCACACTCAATATATCTCTGTAACAGCTACGGGAACCGAATTTAATGTAAACGCATACGACCCAAACGCTTCAGTAACGCTCGCCGAGGGCAAGGTTGAGATCAGCGACACCGGAAAATGCATATCGCTGCAACCAGGAGAACACATGCAGATAGAGAATGGAATCCCGACCGTCAGTAAGAATGTGGACCTGAACAAATATTGCTCATGGCGCAATGGTGTCCTGATTTTCGAGGATGAGCCTATCAACAGCATTTGCCGGCGTCTGGAGCAGATATACAATGTCAAGTTCGACATAGATCCCGCCGTCAGCGACCGCACATTCCGATTCATCCTGAAAGGCGAGAATCTCAGCGAGATAATGAATCTCTTCCAGCTCACCGCACCAATAGTCTGCATCAACGAGGATGACAGTCATTCTGCCGACGCCGACACTTTGGATCTGCCTCAGATAATACGCATAAAACCCGTATGACGACGGGGTGTGCAGCGCATACCCCATCGCCGGCCGTCTAAAAGTCAGGAGATAAACACTCATCGCCGAGCGTTTATCTCCTATATTTATATGCATTACAGTCAATATCAGTATACGTATAAGATACCGTCGCTGAAATGTGGAAAATAATAGCTGCACTCATATCTCACACGGTCCCGCATAACTTCGTCACTTTGAAATCCCGACGGATGCGGGCTGGACGGCGAAACTGTGCTCCGGCGTCACAAGCCTGACACGCCCGGAGGCGCGGTGTGTCAGCAGTACATGCTGACGATGGCTTCGTAGAGTTCCTGCTTGCCGGATATCTGTGCCGGTTCGGGCTGTGACTTGGCGTATGCGACGAGTTCCCCGAGGGTCATGCGTCCGTCCTCGAAGTCCTTGCCGCGGCCTGCGTCGAAGGATGCGTAGCGGTCGGCAAGCATCTTCTTATAGGGCGATTTCTCGAGAATCTCGGCGGCGCAGAGGAGCGCGCGGGCCATGGCGTCCATACCTGCGATGTGCGCGATGAAGATGTCCTCGGGGTCGGTGGAGTTGCGGCGCGTCTTGGCGTCGAAGTTGGTGCCGCCGTTGCCGAGACCGCCGTTGCGGACAATCTGCATCATGGCCTGCGTCAGCTCGTAGTTGTCGATAGGGAACTGGTCGGTGTCCCATCCGTTCTGATAGTCGCCGCGGTTCGCGTCGATGCTTCCGAGCATGCCGTTGTCGACGGCCACACAGAGCTCGTGCTCGAAGGTGTGTCCGGCGAGTGTGGCGTGGTTCACCTCGATATTCACCTTGAAGTCCTTGTCGAGTCCGTGCGTCCTGAGGAAGCCGATGACAGTCTCGGTGTCAGTGTCATACTGGTGCTTGGCGGGCTCCATCGGCTTGGGCTCAATCAGGAACGTGCCCACGAATCCTTTGGAGCGTGCATAGTCGCGTGCCATGCGGAGCATGGTGGTGGCGAGATGCTCTTTCTCGCGCTTCTGGTCGGTGTTGAGGAGGCTCATATAGCCTTCGCGTCCGCCCCAGAAGACGTGGTTGGAGCCACCGAGGGCTATGGTGGCATCGATAGCGTTCTTAATCTGGACGGCGGCACGGGCCACTACATCGAAGTCGGGATTCGTGGCGGCGCCGTTCATGTACCGTGCGTTGCCGAATACGTTGGCCGTGCCCCAGAGATTCTTTATGCCGGTCTCGGCCATGAGTTCCTTCAGATATGCCGTGATGTCGTGCATGCGGCGCTCGTAGTCGGCGATGTCACTGCCGAGGTCGCCGATGAGGTCGGTGTCGTGGAAGCAGAAGAATTCGATGCCGAGTTTCTGCATAATCTCAAACCCGGCGTCGGCTCGCTGTCTGGCAGCTGTCATGGCGTCGGGAGCATCGTTCCAGGGGAACTTTTTGGTGCCTCCGCCGAACTGGTCGCCGCCTTCGGCGCAGAGTGTGTGCCACCATGCCATGGCGAAGCGGAGCCATTCCTTCATGGGTTTGCCCAGGACTACGCGCCCGGCGTCATAGTAGCGGTATGCGAGAGGGTTGTAGCTGTCCGTGGCCTCGAATTTGATTTTCCCGATTCCTGGGAAGTATTCTTTCTTAGCCATTCTATTGTGTTTTTTGGTTGTCAGGTTCGTTATTTATCCGGAGGCCGCATGGCACCGTTGCCGGAACGCAGGAATTCTTTCGGCCTACCATATCGACATATATTATACGCCCGGACGCGATGTTGCGCTTAATCCGGGAGTTGAGAATTCCCGTCCGGCTGACAATCGTCATCACGCCTGTCCACAGCACCTATGCCGCCCTCCCCTCCTGACACGGCACACATTCAAACACACATTCAAAATTGCGACACCCTCTTGCAGAATTGATATTTTATTACTAAATTTGCGCCATATGAGACTGCAGCCCATCGTGGCGCGGCTCATTTCATACAGTTAAATACTTCATTCTCAGCTATGAAGCATCTACATCTCGACAACAGCAAGTTCGGCGGTGCCGCTCCTCCAGGCGGCGCGGAGATGAGGTGCGCATAGTTTCCTACCAACATTTTTTCGACCGCTGAAGTGTTCTGACAGCCCGTGGTGCGTCCTGACGTATCCTCCGGTGTGTCGGGTCAAGAGTTCTTTGACATGTTGGTTACGGCCCCGGAGGAAAGGCCTCCGGATGAGATATGTAAATGAAGTATTAACCGGAGGGACTCTGCGTCCTCCTCTAAAACTGTATGAATATGAAAAGAAAATCTCCTATATCCGTAGGCAGAATCCAATTCCATACCTACGACCCGAGAGACGAGTCAGTCTCCATCGACCGTCTCCCTTTCGACAACCGCGGCGATTTCGCCTTATGCTCCTCTCCGGGCGGCATCGCGGTTAAAATCACTTTCAACAACGACCGCTATGATACAGGCGTCCGCCGCGACGTGGCGCTTACTCTCGTCGACACCACAACACGATGCGAAGTGGCCACGCGAACGGTGAGGCTCAGCATGTGCAGACGTGAATTCACCAAGAATGTGTATGCTGAGTTCCACACCGAAGAAATTGAGCCCGGCCACACCTACAGACTTGTCGTCAGCGATACGGGCGCATCACAGACTTTGGCCGGAAAAGTCATCCATGTGCTTGACATGGACAGGCTTCCGCATCCGGCCGAATGGTACGGCACGTGCGACGGCGGACTGCGACCGGCGTGGGAAAGCAACCTCTATAAATCGCTGAACACGACTAACGGACACGACTACTACGTGCGCTTCAATCTCGAGCATAAACTCGGATACCTGCTTCCGGCAATAATGCCTGAGCTTGAGCTGCGCCTGTATCTGCCCGAAGGCCGGGAGGTCGAGGTCATGTTCCGTGAGCCGAAATGTCTCAGTGAAGATGATTATAAAGACAACCGCTGGTTTGTGGAGTATCCCTTCACGACCTCCTATCACAGCAACGGCGTATACTATGCCGAGCTGCTGTGCATGGAATGTCCGATTGCCGGATTCGTGTTCGACACAAACGGCGGCGACGAACGTGGCGGCTGGTACGGACAGCGTCTCGAACCACTTGAAGAATACTCCCCCGAAGCCGCCGCCACACGCCTGACGGCGGCCACCGCATGTGCCGAAGAATGTCCGCTCCCCGAACCCGATGAATTCGACAGGTTGCTCGACCGGTTCCTGGCAGAAGAGAAGTCGAAGTGTGAGGCCGAGCCTGATAAAAATTCGACGGAAACTGACGAGGACAGTCAGGATGAATCCATCACGGAGTCGCTCGACCATCTCACCGGTCTCCGCTCCGTGAAAGAAAAACTCACCGTATACGAGCGCGTGGTCCGCTTCAACAGGATGCGCTCCGACGCTGGACTTCCTACGACATCGACTCCGCTGCATGCCATGTTCCTCGGCTCTCCGGGAACGGGCAAGACCACAGTAGCAAAGATGATGGGAACCATGCTTCACCGCGCCGGAGTGCTCTCGAAAGGACATGTAGTGGTCCGCGAGCGCTCCACACTGCTGGGACAGAACTACAACTCGGAATCCGAGAAAACCCTGGCTGCCATCGAAGAGGCGCGTGGCGGAATACTGTTCATCGACGAAGCCTATCAGCTCTATCAGCCGAATGACTCACGCGACCCCGGTAAGTTCGTCATCGAGACACTTCTCACGGCTCTTGCCGATGAATCGGACCGCGACTGGATGCTGGTGCTCGCAGGCTATCCCGACGAAATGAGAAAGATGTTCGAGATGAATCCCGGATTCAAGTCGAGAATACCTGAATCAAACATATATCTCTTCGAAGACTTCACAGAAAGTGAACTCATCGAAATTGCGGAGAAATATCTTTCCGGCCACCAGTATAATCTCTCGGACGAGGCTCGCATAGCCTTAGGCGACAGACTCCGGAAAGACTACACTGCCCGCACGAAGAACTTCGGGAACGCCCGTCATGTCATCAACATGATTCAGACCGAAATCATCCCCTCTATGGCCGTCAGGGTCACTAACTCCCTCAAGTCTGATGAAAACTCGCTGTCTGAAATAAAGCCGGCGGATATTCCGCTTTTCATTGAGCCGCAATCGAATATCTCCCGGCCGAGAGTCGGCTTCGTCTGAAGGCCCCTTGACGTCCGACACGACTACAGCCC
>DLAL01000050.1:5263-6694 GCA_002493945.1 Porphyromonadaceae bacterium UBA7048 | reverse complement strand
TGGTTTAGCGGACAGTAATATATAAAAAAAGCACGCCCGGCTCGACTGGAGTCGGGCCGGGCGGCATTTATCCGGTGAAGTGTGTGATTACTTCGAGAGTTTTTCCTTGAGGGCTGCGAGAGCTTCGAGGTCGCCCAGGGTAGCGGTGCGGTTGCTGTCGTTCACTGCTGCGATGGGAGCTGCTTCTTCCTGCTGCTTCTTGGGAGCTGCGGGACGCTTTGCCTTGCGCTCTGCCTGCTTCTCTGCACGGGTTTCGTCTTCGAAGATGCGGCTGTGCGAGAGGATGATGCGCTTGCTGTCCTTGTTGAACTCGATGACCTTGAAGTTGAGCTTCTCGTCAACCTTGGCCTGAGTGCCGTCTTCCTTTACGAGGTGCTTGGGAGTGGCGAAGCCTTCAACACCGTAGGGGAGTGCCACTACAGCGCCCTTGTCGAGCATCTCGATGATGGTGCCTTCGTGTACGGAACCAACGGTGAAGATGGTCTCGAATACATCCCAGGGATTCTCTTCGAGCTGCTTGTGACCGAGGCTGAGACGACGGTTGTCCTTGTCGACCTGAAGTACTTCGACTTCGATGTCGGCGCCCTGCTGGGTGAATTCACTGGGGTGCTTGATCTTCTTGGTCCAGCTGAGGTCGCTGATGTGGATGAGGCCGTCTACGCCCTCTTCGATTTCAACGAATACGCCGAAGTTGGTGAAGGTGCGTACCTTGGCGGTGTGACGGCTGCCGATGGGATACTTGGTCTCGATGTCTTCCCAGGGATCCTTCTTGAGCTGCTTGATGCCGAGGCTCATCTTGCGGTCAGCGCGGTCGAGGGTGAGGATGACTGCCTCTACCTCGTCGCCGATCTTGAGGAAGTCCTGAGCGCTGCGGAGGTGCTGGCTCCACGACATTTCGCTGACGTGGATGAGACCTTCTACGCCGGGAGCGACTTCAAGGAATGCGCCGTAGTCAGCCATAACGACAACTTTGCCCTTGACTTTGTCGCCGACTTTGAGGTCGGGATCGAGTGCGTCCCAGGGATGGGGGAAGAGCTGCTTGAGGCCGAGGGCGATGCGCTTCTTGTCGTTGTCGAAGTCGAGGATAACGACGTTGAGCTTCTGGTCGAGAGCGACAACTTCGCTGGGGTGGTTCACGCGGCCCCAGGAGAGGTCGGTGATGTGGATGAGGCCGTCTACGCCGCCCAGGTCGATGAACACACCGTAGCTGGTGATGTTCTTGACGGTACCTTCGAGCACCTGACCCTTTTCGAGCTTGGAGATGATCTCGCGCTTCTGCTGCTCGAGTTCTGCCTCGATGAGAGCTTTGTGCGAAACGACAACGTTGCGGAATTCTTCGTTGATCTTAACGACCTTGAATTCCATGGTCTTGCCTACGAATACATCGTAGTCGCGGATGGGCTTGACGTCGATCTGCGAGCCGGGGAGGAA
>DLAL01000050.1:507-4978 GCA_002493945.1 Porphyromonadaceae bacterium UBA7048 | reverse complement strand
TCGACAATCATACCGCCCTTGGTGCGGCACTTGATGTAGCCCTTGATGATTTCGTTGTTGGCGAGGGCTGCGTTGATGCGTTCCCAGGAGCGCGATGCGCGAGCCTTCTTGTGGGAGAGGATAAGCTGTCCCTTGCGGTCTTCCTGATTCTCGATGAATACTTCTACACGGTCGCCGACTTTGATGTCGGGGTTGTAGCGGAATTCGCTCATGGGGATGATGCCGTCCGATTTGTAGTCGATGTTAACCACTGCTTCGCGCTTGTTAAGGGCGATGATGGTACCTTCGATTACTTCTTTGTCTTTTACAGAGTTGAGCGACTCCTCGTAAGCCGAGGTGAGCTCTTCGCGAGACTTTTCGCCTGCGGTTTCGCCTTTTTCATAGGCATCCCAGTCGAAGTTCTCAAGTGGTGAATTATTCAATTCTGCCATTTAATTAAGAGGTTAATAATAATGTTGATTCTTATAATAAGGCGCATCGTGCACCTTCCGAGCGGCAAAGGTACGCATTAATTTGCTGATATGCAAATAAAAATGCGTTTTTCGGGCATTATTCGTCCTCGCCCCCTCAGGAATGGCTTCTGAGGCCGTTTGGGCCCGCACGGAGGCTGCGGATGCTCCGGCCCGGCACGGGCGCTCTTGCAGTCGTCATGGCGACTGCTCAAAGCAAGCACAAAATTGTTACAAAATCGACACAAAATGCAAACTGTAACAATGCTGTAACAGAAAATGCTGAGTGTAATATGCAGTAATACAGTGAATTAAAATGTTTCAAAAACAATACTTTCGTCGTTAACATTCGTTAACTTTAAAACTCTTGCAATTGGTGAAATGCGTCCTAATTTTGAATCGTCGAACGAAAAGAACGACAGAAAAAAACCGAAAAAATCAACTTCATAAAACATCACAAATATGGCATCCTCAACTAACTTTCAGACAAACCTGATGAACCTCCAGGCCAATCTCCTCAACTTCGCCTATATGCTCACTTCGAACCGCGATGACGCTTACGATCTGCTTCAGGATACGACCCTCAAGGCTCTCGACAACCAGGACAAGTACGCAGAAGGAACGAACTTCAAGGGCTGGGTATTCACCATCATGCGCAACCTCTTTATCAACAACTACCGCCGCGGCGTGCGCTCGGCCACAGTCGTTGATACCACCGATAACCTCTACCACCTCAACCTCAGTCAGGACTCCGGCATCGAGTCGCCCGAAGACAGCTACGGCGCCGGCGAAATCGCCGATGCCATCAATGAGTTCTCCGACGAATACCGTATCCCCTTCTCCATGCACGTGGCAGGCTACAAGTACAATGAGATAGCTGAGAAGATGGCTCTCCCCCTCGGAACGGTGAAGAGCCGCATCTTCTTCGCCCGCAAAAAACTCCAGGAACGCTTCGCCGACTACCGCTGATCATTCCGGGCTGCGCATCAGCACAGTTGCCTACCCGGGATGTCAATGCGACGAGCTGATGTGAACTCGCCCTTGTGGCATTCTTCTAAGAATCACATATAGACTGATTTTTTCAAACGACCGTGTTCCGCTTCTGTGGCGGAGCGCGGTTGTTCATTGTTTATATGTCAATACTACAGCCGCATGGATAATAAATTCTGCTCAGAGGTTGAAAAAAATACTCGAAAAATTGTGATTGAATCAATCTTTTTGCTACATTTGCGGTATTGAACCTTAAACCTGTATGTTATGGCAAAAGTCTATGGAGCTGTCACCATCGATAGTCGGCGCTGCAAGGGTTGCGAACTCTGTGTGGTGGCCTGCCCGTGCGATGTGCTGCAGTTGCAGCCCAAGGAAGTGAATGACCGCGGCTACCACTTTGCATATGCCTCCAAGCCCGAGGCGTGCATCGGTTGCGCAGCATGTGCCACCGTCTGTCCTGATGCGTGCATCGAAGTGTACCGCGTCGTCGACCGGGGTAATTAATCAACAAGTAGAGAGAAACACATTATGGAAGAAGTAAGATTGATGAAGGGCAACGAAGCCATTGCCCACGCCGTCATCCGCTACGGAGCCGACGGTTACTTCGGATACCCGATCACACCCCAGTCGGAAGTCCTCGAAACTCTTGCCGAACTTCGTCCGTGGGAGACCACAGGCATGGTGGTTCTGCAGGCCGAGAGCGAGGTGGCCGCTATTAATATGGTATACGGCGGCGCCGCCACTGGCAAGGCCGTCATGACCTCGTCGTCGTCCCCCGGCATCAGCCTCAAGCAGGAGGGTATCAGCTACCTCGCCGCATCGGAGCTCCCGGCGCTCATTCTGAATGTCATGCGCGGCGGTCCCGGTCTGGGCACTATCCAGCCCTCGCAGGCCGACTATTTCCAGGCTACCAAGGGCGGCGGCCACGGCGACTACCACCTCATCGTGCTCGCTCCGGCCACGGTGCAGGAGATGACTGACTTTGTAGCCCTCGGATTCGACCTCGCGTTCAAGTACCGCACTCCGGCCATGATTCTGGCCGACGGCGTGGTTGGTCAGATGATGGAGAAGGTCGTGCTGCCTCCCCAGCGTCCCCGCCGCACCGAGGAGGAAGTCCGCGCTCAGTGTCCCTGGGCAGCCTGCGGACGCGGCGACCGTGCCGAGCGCAACGTCGTGACGTCGCTCGAACTCGACTCCGCCCGTATGGAAGTCAACAATAACCGCTTCCAGGCCACCTACCGCGCCATCGAAGAGGCCGAGGTGCGCTATCAGGAGTACTTCACCGACGATGCCGAGTATCTCATCGTGGCCTTCGGCTCGGTGGCCCGCATATGCCTCAAGGCCATCGAAGACGCGCGTGCCGCCGGTGTGAAGGTCGGCATGATACGCCCCATCACACTGTGGCCCTTCCCCTCCAAGGAGATAGCACGCCTGAGCGCTCAGGTCAAGGGCATCCTCACCGTCGAGCTTAACGCCGGCCAGATGATAGAGGACGTGCGCCTGGCTGTCGAAGGCCGTGTGCCTGTACGTCACTTCGGCCGCATGGGCGGTATAGTCCCCAACCCCGGAGAAGTAGCCGACACCCTCCGTCGCGAATTCGATGTCGAACTCTAACCAAGTCTTTCCAATGAAACCCGAAGATATCATCCGGCCCGAAAACAAGGTTTACGCCCGTCCGGAACTCCTCACCGACCGCGACACGCACTACTGTCCCGGTTGCAGCCACGGTGTGGTGCACCGCCTCGTGGCCGAACTCCTCGCCGAAATGGGCCTCGCCGACAAGACCATCGGCATCGCTCCCGTGGGTTGCGCTGTGTTCGCTTACAATTATATTAATGTGGACTGGATCGAGGCCGCCCACGGCCGTGCTCCCGCGCTGGCCACCGCTGCCTCGCGTCTCAACCCTGACCGTATGGTGTTCACCTATCAGGGCGACGGCGACCTCGCGGCCATCGGTACTGCCGAGACCATCCATGCCTGCAACCGCGGCGAGAACATCACCATCATCTTCATCAACAATGCCATCTACGGTATGACGGGCGGACAGATGGCTCCCACCACGCTCCTGGGCATGAAGACCGCCACCACGCCTTACGGCCGCACCGCCGAACTCAACGGCTACCCCCTGGCCATCACCAACCTGCTGGCCCAGCTCGACGGCACGTGCTACGTCACCCGTCAGGCCGTGCATACGCCTGCGGCTGTCCGCAAGGCCAAGGGTGCCATCAAGAAGGCCTTCGAGAACACTCTCGGCAAGCGCGGCACATCGGTGGTCGAGATAGTTGCCACCTGTAATTCCGGCTGGAAACTCACGCCTGCGCAGAGCAACGAGTGGATGGCCGAGCATATGTTCGCCAAGTATCCTTTGGGCGACCTCAAGAATGAATAACCTTAAGCGTAGACCTAACTATGAAAGAAGAAATAGTAATAGCCGGTTTCGGCGGACAGGGAGTCCTCTCCATGGGTAAGATTCTGGCCTACGCGGGCCTCATGGATGACCTCGAAGTCACATGGATGCCTTCATACGGACCCGAGCAGCGAGGCGGCACGGCCAACGTCACCGTCATCATCTCCGACTCGCCTATCAGCTCGCCCGTCCTCGACACTTTCGACACTGCTGTCGTCCTCAATCAGCAGAGTCTCGACAAGTTCGAACCCAAGGTGAAGCCCGGCGGCACGCTCATCTATGACCCCTCGGGCATACACCGTCTGCCTGGGCGCACGGACATACGCATCGTGCCTGTCGACGCTATGGAGGCTGCTATCGAGCTGAAGAACTCCAAGACCTATAATATGATTCTTCTCGGCGCGCTCCTCAAGTGCCGTCCCGTCGTTCCTATCGACGCGGTACTCCGCGGCCTGAAGAAGACTCTTCCCGAGCGTCACCATCACCTGATTCCGCTCAACGAGCAGGCGCTCAACAAGGGCATGGAACTCGTCAACGCCTGATTCCTCACCGGGATAAAAGTTATCGGGGGCCGCAGCGACAGAAATGTTACGCTGCGGCCCTCTTTTGTTCGCCCAGCATGTAT
>DLAL01000050.1:0-120 GCA_002493945.1 Porphyromonadaceae bacterium UBA7048 | reverse complement strand
AACGTCTGGCCTGACGTACAGAAACTTGATATGAAGGCAGTCCAAGGTGGGTTAGGTTGCAAAAGAAACCAAAGCCCGATAGCTATACGGAACCAAGGCTGTAAATCAAGCAGGTATAAG
>DLAL01000074.1 GCA_002493945.1 Porphyromonadaceae bacterium UBA7048 | reverse complement strand
AACCATTTTCAGGAACGGACAGACTATGCCGGCACGCACCGGGTTGTCGTGGAGATAGTCAAGTTTCTGCCGTAAATGTTTTATATTTGTTATGCAATAGACATCATATCCCCGTTGCCACAGATGACGGCTTTTCCGGTTGTTGTTTTTGGAAGTACTCGGAACGGTGAAATGTGTTTGCTGTCCGGTGTTTCCACGAAGTCCATGGTTGATTTTTGAAATGCTGCAGGAGGCATCATCATTCGCGATTATCACTTCTTCATCAAAATGGTGAAGAAGCCAGCGTTTGCGACTTTCTATTGGATTAGCTATTATTTCGTCGACGACTCTTTTGCTTGTGTATTTCTTGAAATCGCCGATAATCCGTGCAATAGCGTCTTTTCCATCCGGATGTGATACCATAAGGTGAATATGGTTCGTCATCAGCACGTAGGCATGGAGGTTCAGACCTTTGTTACGTCGGCAATAATCAAGTGATTCTATGATTATGCGTTTATAATCCTCTCGAGTGAACACATCAATCCAGTCAATCACCGTGATGGTAATAAAGAAAAGAGTATCCGGCGGAATTACGTAGAATACGCCGGATTTATAGCTGCCCATTTTTTGCCGATTAGTTGTACGTATCTTGTCTGCGTAGTCCCGGTGGGGTATAGTCCCGGTGGGTTTGCAACCCACCGGTTTTGATTGTTGAGGGTTTCTGAGGGTTGCCGTGGGTTGCAAACCCACGGCGACTTTGTAATTCAGACAGGAGAACAGTACTCTTGTTCCTCCTGTACTCCTGTCTGAAAAAAGGGGAATAGGGGTGTCAGCGCTTGCGGATGACCGGACGGGCGGCTTCGACCGAGGGCTTGCCTCCGTCGACTGCGGGCCAGCCGTCGGCGCCCCATACGATTTTGTCGAGATATACCTTGCGGCCGGCATCGGGGTCGGCTGCGTCGAATCCGTGGTAGAGCATCCACCAGTTGCCGAGGTCGTCGGTGACGAAGTTGGCGTTGTGGCCCGGACCGATTACTTCGGGGCTGCGCTCCATCATCAGCGAGAAGCCGTTGTCGAGCGCCGGCTTGCCGTAGCGGTCCTCATAGGGGCCGAAGAGGTCTTTCGAACGCGCCATCACCACTCGGTAGGTGCTCCGCTCGCCTTCGCAGCAGGAGCCTGCCGAGCCGAGGAGGTAGTAGTAGTCACCGTGCCTGATGATGTTGGTGCCCTCGGTGAGGGTGCCGGCTATGCGCACCTTCTGCGCTCCGGAACGCAGGCTCAGGCCGTCATCTGACAGCTCGATGCCGTAGATGCCGCGGAAACTGCCCCAGAAGAGGTACTTGTGTCCGTTGTCCTCGATGAAGAAGGGGTCGATGCTGTTCTGCACGTCGATTTCCTTGCTGATGAAGAGTTTACCCTTGTCAGTGAAGGGACCCTGGGGACGGTCGGCCACGGCTACGCCGACGCCGCACTCCCACTCGCCTCCCCAGCGCGACTTGGAGTAGTACAGGACGTACTTGTCGCCTATCTTCTGGATGTCGGGGGCCCATATGCCGCCGTCAGGCACCATCTGTGGCCGTGTCTCGTCGGTGAATGCCGTGCCGACGAGCTTCCAGTCGACCAGGTCGTCGGAGCGGTAGATGGGCACGTTGCGCGTGTTCTCGGTGGCGTAGAGCCAGTATGTGCCGTCGTTGTCGCGGAGCACCGTGGGGTCGGGGGCACTCACGTTGATGACGGGATTTGTGTATGTCTGCTTTTTAGCGGCTCCTGCCGGCACGGAGGTGCACAGCAGGAGGGCTAAAAGGGATAAGGTCTGTAATTTCATATCACGTTGTCTTCCTTGGTCTCGATAGGCTTGGGGTCGGGAGCGGGCTGGTCGGCGGTGACGCGTTCGAGCCACGATACCATGCTGAACATCACGATCATCGACACAAGGCATACGGCCAGGAAGACGCCCCAGGCGTAGGAGACGGGCCACTTGTCGTACATCAGCGGGCCGAGGAAGAGCATGAGGTTGCCGACGGCCGTGGCGCCGAGCCACAGACCCTGGCAGAGACCCTGGAGGTGCTTGGGAGCCACCTTCGACACGAAGGAGAGACCCAGCGGCGAGATGAAGAGTTCGGCAACGGTGAGGAAGAAGTAGAGTGCGATGAGTACCCACGGACCGGCCTTCATGCCTGCCTTGGCGGCGGCGCTCATGGCGCGGAATTCGGTGCCCGAGGGATAGTCCATGCAGTAGCAGTATATGCAGAGGAAGAGGTAGGCCAGACCGGCAAGGCCCATGCCGATGGCTATCTTGCGCGGAGTGGATATCTCACGGCCGCGGCGCGAGAGCGACGAGAAGAGGAGCATGACCAGCGGGGTCAGGACGATGACGAAGAAGGGATTGACGGCCTGCCATATCTCGGGGGCGATGGTGTCGGTCTCGACGAAGTCGCGGGCGAAGAGCGACAGCGACGTGCCGTTCTGGTGGAATGAGAACCAGAAGAATATCACGATGCCCAGCACGGCGAAGAGAGCCACCATGCGCTGCTTGATCTCGCGTGCCATGGCCCGGCGCTCCTCGGCGGAGTAGGTCTGGGTCTCGGCCTGAGCCTTGGCGGCAGGCGAGGGAAGCTGCTTCTTGGTGACGAGGAATATGGTGAGCGATATGAGCATGGCTGCCACCGATGCGATGAACGAGTAGTGGATGCCGGTGTTGAACACCTTGAGGTACTCCGAGCAGAATGTCTGCAGGTCGGTGCCTGCGGTGTGTCCGGCGGCGGTGGCCACGGCGTAGAGGTTCTCCATGTTCTCGGCGGTCATGGTGTTGGTCACGCTCAGATACTGATGGCACATCTCGGGGAAGTCGGCGTTGTATACCATGTCGTTCACGCCCAGCCACCAGCTGCGGAGGAGGGGAGCCACGAAGGGAGCGATGAGGCCGCCGATGTTGATGAATACGTAGAAAATCTGGAAGCCCGAGTCACGCTGTGCGGAGTAGCGCGGATTGTCGTAGAGCTGTCCGACCATAGCCTGAAGGTTGCCTTTGAAGAGGCCGTTGCCGAAGGCAATGAGGAAGAGCGCCACGCAGGTGAATACGAGGAGCCACGTGCGGTTCTCGTTGTCGGCCAGAATAGGTATCGACAGCAGGCAGTAGCCCAGTGTCATGATGATGAGGCCGGTGATAATAGTGCCTTTGAAGTTGCGTGTACGGTCGGCTATGACACCACCCACAAGGCTGAGAATGTATATGCCGGCATAGAAGAATGAATAGATGAGCGCGCTCTGGTCGCCCGAAAGACCAAACTTGGAGCAGAGGAACAGAACGAGTACGGCGTTCATGATATAGTATCCGAAACGCTCGCCCATGTTGCTCAATGCCGCCGGAATCAGTCCTTTTGGTTGGTTCTTAAACATCGCGAAACAGTTGTATTAGATTAAGTGGATTTTTTAAAATTACTTTCTCGGTGCTAAATTAATAAAAAAAGTCCGAAAACCAATCGTTTGCCGCTAAAAATTCAACGGGTGCGCTTACTTTCCGTCACCCAGTGCGGCGAGTCTGCGGCAGCCGTCGTCGAGGAGGTCGAGGACGAGCTCGAATCCTTCGGCTCCTTCATAGTAAGGGTCGGGCACGTGGTCGTAGCGCATGGCCATGTCGATGAACGTGGCCATAGGCACGATGCGCTCCTCGGCCTCGGGCGTGGGAGCCATGGCCCGGAGGTTGCGCTCGTTCTGCGCGTCCATCGGGATGATGAGGTCGAAGTCGTCGAAGTCTGAGGGCCGTACCTGCCGGCATCGGTGCGTGAGCTCGATGCCGCGGCGGCGTGCGTGGATGCGCATGCGGTTGTCCGGGAGCTGGCCTATGTGCCAGTCGCCTGTGCCTGCGGAGTCGATTTCCCACCGTCCGGCGGTGCCTTTCTCCTCCACGATGGTGCGGAGGACGCCTTCGGCGGCCGGGGAGCGGCATATGTTGCCCAGGCAGACGAAGAGTACGCGGATTCGGCCTTTGCTGCGTAACGCGTCGAAGCGCTTGCGGAGTCGGTCGGTGATGTTCATGATTTATGATGGTTTTCAGTAGCCGCGGTCGCCGAATATGGCCGTGCCTACGCGCACGAGGTTGGCGCCCTCTTCGATGGCCATCGGATAGTCGTGGCTCATGCCCATGGAGAGGATGTCGAATCCGCGCAGGTCAGGGCACAAGGCGCTGATGCGTGCCTTGGTGTCGGCGGCCAGGCGGAAGTCGGCGCGGACGCGGTCGGTGTCGTCTGTGTTCGAGGCCATGGCCATGACGCCGCATATGTGTGTGGCGCGCAGGCTTTCGTAGGCCTTACGGCTGAAAAAATCGATTAATTCGTCGGGTGAGAAGCCGAATTTCGTCTCTTCGGCGGCCACGTGGAGCTGGAGGAGCACACGGCTCACTATGCCGGCGCGTGCCGATTCGTCGTCGATGAGGCGCAGGAGACGCTCGGAATCTACGCTCTCAATCAGAGCCACCTGACGCGTCTCGATGAGGCGGCGCACCTTGTTGGTCTGCAGGTGGCCGATGAAGTGCCAGCGGATGTCGGCCGGGAGTTCCTTCATCTTGGCCTCAAGTTCCTGGGTGCGGCTTTCGCCGAAGAGGCGCTGACCGGCGTCGTAAGCCTCGCGGATGGCTTCGGCAGGGTGGAATTTGCTCACGGCGACCAGCTCCACTCCCTCGGGGAGAGTGGCGCGGATGTCGTCGAGAGCTTTGGCGACGGAAGTCATCAGTCGACCACTTTCATCTTATAGACGTCCATGAGGGGTGTCTCGGTGATGGAGACAATCTCATAGTCGGCCATGGTGCCCTTCATGCCTTCCTCGAAGTTCTCGAAAGCCTGACGGAAGTTGCAGGCCTGCACGAGAATCTGCGATACGGAGCGCTTCTCGGCGGCGGTCTTTTCGTCGATGGTGATGAATGCCACCTTCACGAGATACCAGCGGTCGCCGCCTTCGTACCAGAATATTTCGGAGATTTTGGTGGGCTTGATGGCGGAGATGTTGAATTCTCCGGATATGAAGGGAGTCTGTTCTTCTGTGATGCGAGCTTCGGCTTCGGTGAAGGAAAGGGCGTCGACGAGGTAGGGTTCGTTGACTTTCTTTACTGAGCCGTTTTCCTGAAGTTTATCGTAGCGTACTTTACATTCAAACCAGTTTGCCATATCTTTTTTGCTTTTTTATTCTGTAATCGAAATGCAAAGTTACTCATTATTTTTGGACAGGAGTGCAGGATGTCTTATTTTTTCTTCATATTTTGACAGTAGGGACAGGAGAATACTTGTACTCCTGTCCTGAATAATTTTGACAGTAGAACAGGAGAAACAG
>DLAL01000041.1 GCA_002493945.1 Porphyromonadaceae bacterium UBA7048 | reverse complement strand
CGCCTCCGGGGCTTTTTTTGCGTGCGGATGTGCGTCTTATCGACCGTGTATAAATGGCGCGCATTGTGTCTCAACGAGCCAAAGCACCTCCGTACAGACGAGGGGACGGAGAGTACCATTCCGCGGCATCCGGAGCGGTCGCCTTGTTGACTGTACACACGCAGAGAATCCTGAAGAACTCTTGTTCCTCCTGTTCTCCTGTCTGATAAATAATGCCGCAAAGGGCGTATATTTTCGCAGTGTCAACGGCTGCGAAGTATTCTTTGATTGTCCGCCGGAAATGATTAAATTTGCGAATCAATAACTACAAGCCCTATTATGAAAAGACTTTTAATATGTATTGCTATTATTGCTGTCAATATTTCGGCGATTGCACAAAGCATCGACGAACGTATAGGAGCTGCAATGAACTCGGCTGATGATTTCGAACTGTACGATACGTATTATTCAGCAGACAAGGATTCGATCAATCCGTTTCTGGAAGTTTTCTCCCGGTGTCTGATAGGAAACCGATTCAATCGCCCTGACATCTCTATTCCTGCCTTTGATGAGCTTCTTAAGACTCAGTCAGAGAATCTTGACCTGAACCTGTTATTGCAAAGTTCGGTCATGTTCTCGATGGATTTAAGCCGCGTAGGGAAGAATATGGAGGCGTCCGACCTGCTGTCATCGGTATTGTCGGCAGCATATCAACTGGTCGATTCGGTTAGTCTCGCGCCTTATGCCGATATGGCTCGAAGATACGAGGCTCTGTCGAAGTACACTCCGTATCAGGTGGAGATTGCAGGCGAGACGGGCATAATCCCATTTAATGTTGTTCCTGTCGGGAAACCGGAAAGTGGTCAATGTCTTATGCAGATTTCAGAGGCAAAGGTAAATGGCAAGCAAGCGCGAATAACATTCGACACAGGTGCCGGAGTCAATGTCATTACTGATTCGTTAGCACGGGCATATGGTCTGCAGCTGCTCGAGGCAAGAGCCGCAGCAACCGGTGTGGAAACTTCGGTAGGCCGTTATGCCATTGCCAAGGAGATAAAGTTAGGAAACATTACTGTCACCGATGTCCCATTTTATGTGATTGACGTCCGCAGCCACAACGAGGAAGCGGATAAATACAGTAACGTTTTCGAACTTATAGTCGGCGGGGAGCTGATGCTCCAGTTGAAAGATGTTACAATCGACTTTACGGCCAAGCAAATACAGATTCCGCGAGTTGTCGGCGCCCCCTCGGACGTTCGTCCGAATATGAGCTTTTCATCGGGCATGAACTTTCTGACGACAGCCGAAATTAATGGCCAGCCCTTGCTGCTGCTCCTTGATTCGGGTGATGCGAACTATGGAACGTTCAACAAAACGTTCTTTGAAAGAAACAAAGAGTATATCGTCTCTCATTGTCAAAGCGACACTGTCCGACAAGGAGGTGTCGGCGGCACATGGTCAGCACTATGTTATAACCTTGCGGACGCAAAACTCACTCTTGGCGGCAATACCGTCACAGTTCCGTCAATCCCGGTTCAGACCGAGGAGCAGGGTAACGGCAATATCGGTGATAGCCGAATCGGATTGAGGAGCATGATGCTCTTTAAAAAATTACGATTCAATCTTGTCGATATGATTCTTACAACTGAATTATAGAGCGCATATAATATGACGAGAGTCCTCCGGATGGTCCTGAGGGCTCTCGCTTTATCGTCGTGAAAAAAAGGCTATTCTGCGGTCCCGTACACTTTAGTGCCGCCGACGTAGGTGGCGATGATTTTGTGGCGCAGTGTGCGGCCTGCAAAGGGCGTCCACGCGCAGCGGCTGATGGCGTCGCTGTCGGCGATAGTGTACTCGGGAGTCTCGCGGATGACGGCGATGTCGGCACGGCTGCCGGGAGTGAATTCTGCCGGAGTGTCTATGCCGAATATGGTGCGCGGCCCTGCGGTCATCTTGTCGACAATCAGGCCGAGGGGCAGGTAGGTGAGCATCAGTGGGAGGGCGAACTGCACAGAGGGTGCGCCCGACATGGCTGTCATGCCGGGGAGTTCCTTTTCGCTGAGAAGATGCGGCGCGTGGTCGGTGCCGATGGTGTCGACGGCGCCTGATGCGAGGGCTTTGCGGAGCGCTGTGGCGTCGGCCTCGGTCTTGATGGCCGGATTCACTTTGTGACGGCAGGTGCGCGCCTCAGCGTGGCAGAGCACGGGGTCAAGGTAGAGGGGTGTGGTCTCGGCGGTGACGAGCTTCGACGCCGTCGGTCTGGGCGCGAGGAGTTCGCGCACCTCGTCGGCCGTGCTGACGTGGGCTATGTGCAGACGTGTGCCGAAGCGGTGAGCAAGCTCTACGGCTGCCGCAGAGGAGCGCAGACAGGCTTCGCGCGAGCGTATGACGCTGTGCATGCTGACGGGGACGGCTTCGACCGAACCGTAGCGTGCCACGGCGTCGGCCATGTTGCGCGCTATGATGTCATTGTCTTCGGCATGGACTATGAGGGGTATGCGTGTGTCGGCGAGAAAGCGGAATACGTCCTCGAGTTCTTTTCCGGCAGGGGAGGTCATGGCGCCTGTGGATGTACCGAGGAACATCTTGACGGCAGGAGTCGAGGCCGGGTCGAGCCTGCGGAGGTCCTTCATCGCTCCGGGGACTACGCCGAGGAGCGGTATGATGCGGCATGGCGCGCCCGAGGCGGCTGCAAGCATGCGTTTCTCTTCGAGTGCCTCGACGGTGGTGGTGGCAGGGCGTGTGTTCGGCATGTCGAAGACGGTGGTGACACCGCCTGCAACGGCAGCACGTCCTTCAGTAAGCATATCGCCCTTGTGCTCCATGCCGGGCTGGCGGAAGTGTACGTGGGTGTCGGCAAGTCCGGGAATGACCGAGGCACCTTCGGCGTCAACGGTCTCGTCAGCCCATCCCAGGGTACAGGGCGCGGGCTCGCCTGTGCCGGACTGAAGTATGCCGGTATGGTCGAAGAGCACCCAGCCGTGGCGCGTGCCTGCCGAATCGGTGAGGACGGCATTGTATATGAGCGTTTTCATCGGCGCGAGTAGTCAGGATATTTGGTGAAGAAACTGTTCCACTTGAGGCGTATCACGCCGAAAACGGCCTCGCCGAAGATGCCGGAACTCATCTTGCTCGTCCCCAGCACGCGGTTGACGAAGATGATGGGGACCTCGACGACCTTGAAGCCGTATTTGTATGATGTGAACTTCATCTCAATCTGGAAGGCATAGCCCTTGAACTTGATGCGGTCGAGCGGGAGGGCTTCGAGCACACGGCGGCGGTAGCACACGAATCCCGCAGTGGTGTCGTGTACGGGGAGTCCGGTGACTATCTGGACGTACTTCGATGCGTAGAACGACATCAGGATGCGTCCCATCGGCCAGTTGACCACGTTGACTCCCGTGACATAGCGCGATCCTACGACCACGTCGGCGTTGTCCCTGACAGCCGTGTCGCGGAGCCGTATGAGGTCGGCTGGATTGTGAGAGAAGTCGGCATCCATCTCGCAGATGAATTCGTACTCGCGTGCTATGCAGTGCTTGAATCCGGTGATGTACGCCGTGCCGAGGCCGAGTTTTCCGGGGCGCTCTATCAGGTCAATGCGTCCGGGATACTGCTTCATCTTGTCCTTTACGATGGCGGCGGTGCCGTCGGGGGAGTTGTCGTCGATGACGAGCACGTCGAAAGGTGTCTCGAGAGCCATTACGGCGTCGATGATGGCGGCAGCGTTCTCACACTCGTTGTACATCGGTATGATGACGCACGCATCGGCTTTGGCTGTCTGTGGGGCTGACATATTGTTGGGTTCTATTCGTCGATTGAGTAGTTCAGAAAGTCGTTCATCGGCTTGAGCAGAGCCAGGCGGCGAGCCGTTTCGGCTATCCAGTCGGGCCGCTCGAAGAATTCGCGGTCGAGTTCGCAGCACTTGCCGTACTCGGTGAGGCGGAGATACTCTATGTCCGGATGGTCGCGGTCATAGCCTTTCGGAGCTGTCTTGAGCTTGCGTCCCCACCATCCGGGGAAGGTGGCTTCAATCTCCGGAGTCTCCACGATGGAGCGGAATTCCTCGATGTTGTCGACTATGGCTTTGCGGAGCTTCTTGAGCACGCGCGGCTCCGGACACCATACGCCCGAGTATATGGCGCACTCGTCGGCGCCGAGGTGTATGTAGTAGCATGCGCGGTCGCAGTGGCGGCCGGTGGGGGAGAGCAGTGCCGCGAAGTGGGTCTTGTACGGGGTCTTATCGTTGGAAAAGCGTGTGTCGCGGTATATGCGGTAGAGGCAGTCTTTGGCACTTACGTGGGCGAGCGAGCCGTCATAGAGGGCCATCGCGTCGAGCAGTTCCTGAAGTTTTTCAGTCCACATGTCGCGCAGACGGTCGTACTCCGCTTTGTTTGCGGCGAACCATTCGCGGTTGTTGTTGGCCGCCAGCCGGTCGAGAAATGAGAATATTTCTTTCATGTCGTGTCTTATGCCGTTGTCCTGTGTGATGAGGTGTCAGGGTAGGTCGACCCACTTTATGTCCGTAATCTGTTCTTCCGTGCGCACGGTCTGCGTCCGCCGCTCGTAGCGCTGCCTGAGTTCCTCGGCTGACAGGGTGACCTCGGTGAAGTCGATGTATTCGCCCGTGCCGTGCGGAATCTTCTTGCCGTCGCGGCTGCGACGGGGTCTGCGCGACGGGCCGAAGCCCGAGAAGCTGAATCCGAAAGGCGAACCCGAGCGTGCCTCCTCACGGCGTGCCTGACGGTTCATCTCGCCGTAGGGGTCATTGACGAATCTCTGCATACGGCGGAACTGACGCCAGAGCTGCCATCCGCGCCACAGGGCCGTTATGAGGATATAGAGAAGGAAAAGTCCTAATATGTCTAATATTATATTCATTGTAGATTATAAACAAGCTCCGCTGTCATGGAGTTTGGCTGAAATAGGGAGATAATACTCTCATTCGGCACCGATGCGGCGCTGACGGAGCATGGAGAGGAGAAAGTACAGAAGTATGCTCCATGCCAGCCCGGCTATGCCGTAGAGCACGACGAAGAGCACTGTGGCCGCTATGATGGCGTAGCGGATGAAGTTCTCGTGAAAGCCGAAGTTCTTGAATTTCAGCGAGAACATCTTGAACCGTCCGACCATGCCCTTGCACAGGAGCGCGATGAGAATCCACATCACGGGCCATCCGGGATAGCCGTACTGCGATATCCATCCGTACATGCCTATCCAGAATATGGCGTTGGCCGGGATGGGCAGGCCGCGGAAGTAGGTGGCCTGTTCGGTGTCGTTGTTGAATATGGCCAGCCGGAGAGCGCCGAAAGGCACGAGCAGGAGAGCTGCGAATGCCGGCCATCCGAGGGAGTCGTACTCGAGCATGGTGTTGAGCATCAGCATGGCCGGAGCCACTCCGAAGCTCACGAGGTCGGCCAGCGAGTCGAGGTCGCCGCCTATGGGCGAGAAGCGCTTGAGCGCCCGAGCCGAGGCACCGTCGAGGAAGTCGAAGACCGCCGCCATGCCTATGGCTGTCATGCACCACTGTGCGCCGTCGAGAGGGCCGTACTGTGCGGTGAGATTGAAGGCCATGAATATGGCCACGCAGCCTGAGAGGAGGTTGAGCGATGTTATCGTGTTAGGGATTAATCCCTTGAAATCAGACATTTTGTGTATCGGGATGCAGACGTGCCACCTCGGTGATGCCACCGACGGTGCGGTCGCCTATGTTTACTAATGTTTCGGTCCCCAGAGGGAGATAGAGGTCAATTCGTGAACCGAACTTGATGAAGCCCATATGGTCTTCGATGGATGCCTCGTCGCCGGGCCGGGCGTAGGTGACTATGCGCCGTGCCATGGCTCCTGCAATCTGGCGCATGAGCACCGGCTGGCCTTCGGGTGTGCGGATTACCACGGTCGAGCGTTCGTTCTCCGTGCTCGATTTCGGCAGATATGCCGCCAGAAATCGTCCGGAATGATGCTTGACGTAGACCACTTCTCCGTCGACGGGGAACCAGTTGGCGTGGACGTTGAGAATCGACATGAATACCGACACCTGCAGGCAGCGGCAGTGAAGGTACTCATCCTCGAAAGTCTCCTCAAGCGCCACGACGCGGCCGTCGGCCGACGACACTACCACATTGCGGCGGTCACCGGTGAATCTGCGGCGCGGCGAACGGAAGAAGTTGACTACAAGCAGGAACAGTATAGCGCATATCAGAGTGGAGCCGCAGGCCCAGGCCAGCGGTCTCACCCATACCCACAGGGGTGCGTTTATGACAAGGAATACGGCAAGGACCATGAAAATGATGCCGGTACCTTCGTGGTGGATTTTTACTCTCATACGTTCAGGGACATACACAGTCGTCGCATATGCAATGCAAAAGTAGTAAAAATTTTTAAGATAGCTGTCATTTTTGAGTTATTTGATTACGAAATAGCATATATGCCGATAGGGCATGAATGAACGACGGGCGTTTTTTGGAAATAACAGAGGTGGAAATCAGCAAAAAATCACTAACTTTGCAACTCGAAACAACAAACAAACGATGAACATATCATATAAATGGCTTAAAGAATACGTGGACTTCGACCTCACGCCCGACGCTCTGGCCGAGCTCCTTACGTCGATCGGTCTTGAGACAGGGTCGGTCGAACGGGTCGAAAGCATCCGCGGAGGTCTGGCCGGTATCGTCGTGGGCAAGGTGCTCACGTGCGACGTGCATCCCGACAGCGACCACCTGCATATCACGACAGTTGACCTCGAAGGCAACGGCAATCCTACCCAGATTGTGTGCGGCGCACCCAATGTAGCCGCCGGACAGACCGTGGTGGTGGCCACCGTGGGCACGACTCTCTATACTCCCGATGGCGAGTCTTTCAAAATCAAGAAATCGAAAATCCGCGGCGTAGAGTCCTTCGGCATGATATGCGCCGAGGACGAAATCGGCGTAGGCTCGTCGCATGACGGCATCATCGTGCTGCCTGCGGCTGCCGAAAGCATGGTAGGCCGTCCGGCTGCCGAGTACTTCGGCATCGAGGACGACTATGTGCTGGAAGTTGACCTTACGCCCAACCGCATCGACGCTGCCTCGCACTACGGCGTGGCACGCGACATAGCCGCCGCCCTCACCGGACGCGGCATAGCCCCGACCGAGGCGCATCGTCCCGACGTGGACGCCTTCAAGGCCGGCGCTCCCTCCGACGAGGCCGTCAAGGTGCGCGTCGAGGCCGCCGACGGCGTGACCCGCTACTGCGGCATCACCCTGAAGGATGTGAAAGTCGGACCCTCGCCCGACTGGCTCGCCACGAAGCTCAAGGCCATCGGCATGCACCCCATCAACAATGTGGTGGACATCACCAACTTCGTGCTCCATGCCGTCGGCCAGCCCCTCCACGCTTTCGACGCCGACACGCTCTGCGACCGTCAGATTGTCGTGCGCCGTGCCGAGCAGGGCTTCAAGTTCGTCACCCTTGACTCTGTGGAGCACACCCTTGACGCCGCCGACCTGATGATATGCGACTCCGCGCGTCCGCGCTGCATCGCCGGCGTCTTCGGCGGTCTTGAGTCCGGCACTACCGAGAGCACCACGACCGTATTCCTTGAGAGCGCATGCTTCAACGCCACATCCGTGCGCCGCACCGCGCGCCGTCACGGCATCAGCACCGACTCGTCGTTCCGCTTCGAGCGCGGCGTCGACCCCAACGGATGTCTCTACGCCCTCAAGCTCGCCGCCGGACTCATCTGCGAGCTGGCCGGAGCCACCCCTGCGGGCGAGATTGTGGACTGGTATCCCGAACCCGTCGCACCCTATGCCGTCGACATGGCATACGGCGACTTCGGCAAGCTCATCGGCGCCGAATTCAGCCACGACACCATCGACACCATCCTCCGCGCCCTCGAGATAGACATCACCAGGTGTCCCGACGACCGTCTGGCACTCGCCGTGCCCACCTACCGCGTGGATGTGCGCCGCCCCTGCGACGTCATCGAGGACTTCCTCCGCATATACGGATATAATAATGTCGCCATGAGCGATTCGCTCCACTCATGCCTCTCGTTCAAGACCGCTGTCGACGCCGCCGACGACTTCCGCCGCGTGGTGGCCGAGCAGCTCACCGGCGCAGGCTGGAACGAAATCCTCAACAACTCGCTCACGGCCGAAGCCTACTACGACGGCCTGACCGACTTCCCGGCAGCCCACAGCGTGCATCTGCTCAATCCCCTGAGCCAGGATCTCAACGTCATGCGTCAGACCCTGCTCTTCGGCGGTCTCGAGTCGATAGCCCACAACGTGAACCGCCGCAACCCCGACACGGCCTTCTTCGAGTTCGGCAACGTCTACTTCCTCAATCCCGACAGGGAATCCACCGCCGAGCGTCCGCTGGCTCCCTACTCCGAGAGCCAGCGTCTGGGCCTGTGGCTGGCCGGCTCTACGCGCCGCGCCAACTGGCTCCGCGCCGCCGAGGAGGCCGGATTCTACGACCTCAAGGCAGCCGTCATCAACGTGCTCGCACGTGCCGGCATGGATGTCCGCAAGGTGACGTTCAAGCCTGCCGGCACTGAGGGCGGCATCTTCGCCCAGGCTCTTGACATCGTCACTCCCAAGGGAGCCGTCATCGGCCGCGCAGGCATCGTCTCGGAGGCCCTCTGCCGCCGCTGCGACATCAAGGTGCCCGTATGCTTCGCCGAACTCGACTGGGACATGATCTGCCGCGCCCAGGCCGCCGTCAACGCCCTCTACGCACCGCTGCCCAAGACGCAGCCCGTCAAGCGCGACCTCTCGCTCCTGATCGACTCGACCGTGAGCATGGCCGACATCGAGACAGCCGTCCGCGACGCCGAGCGCCGCATCCTCGACTCCGTGGAGCTCTTCGACGTCTACGAAGGCGACAAGCTCCCGGCCGGCAAGAAGTCCTACGCCATCTCCATCACCCTTCAGGACCCCGAGAAGACGCTTCAGGACAAGTATATCGACAAGGTAATGGCCAAGGTCATCGACACCCTGAAGAGCCGCTTCAACGCCGAACTCCGCTAAGAAAACAATATCAAGAAATATAAACAAACTCTCAACCACTTCAAGCACTACCCATGGGAAGAGCATTTGAATACCGCAAAGCCCGCAAGCTCAAACGCTGGGGCAATATGTCGCGCACTTTCACCCGCATCGGTAAGGAAATCACCATCGCCGCCAAGGCCGGTGGTCCCGACCCCGACACCAATCCCCGCCTCCGTGCTCTGATGCAGAACGCCAAGGCTGCCAATATGCCCAAGGACACTGTCGAACGCGCCATCAAGAAGGCCACCGACAAGGACTCGAGCGACTACAAGGAAATCAACTACGAAGGATACGGCCCCTTCGGCATCGCCATCTTCGTCGAAGCAGCCACCGACAACAACACCCGCACCGTGGCCAACGTGCGCTCGTACTTCAACAAGCACAACGGCAACCTCGGCACCCAGGGCTCGCTCACGTTCCTCTTCGACCGCAAGAGCGTCTTCAAAATCAAACCCAAGGACGGCGTGAGCCTCGATGACCTCGAACTCGAACTCATCGACTACGGCGTGGACGAACTCGGACACGACCAGGACGAGGAAGGCAACGAGGAAATCGTGCTCTACGGCGCATTCGAGTCGTACTCGCAGATTCAGAGCTACCTCGAGGAGAACGGCTTCGAGATCATCAGCTCCGAGTTCGAGCGCATTCCCAACGACCTCAAGGACGTCACCCCCGAGCAGCGCGAGGCCGTCAACAAACTCATCGAGAAACTCGAGGACGACGAGGACGTGCAGAACGTGTTCCACAACATGCGCGAGGAAGACGACGAGGAATAAATAGTTAAATACGCATAATTAAAGTTAAATATCATTTATTATCGTGCCGTCGCGGCGCATATCCGTCTGCGGCATTTGCACATTAATAAATAATTTTATAACTTTGCATAAATCTTCAGGAGAGGAGGGAGCCGACAGCTTCCTCCTCTCTATTTGATACACCGCGATATATGATAGATAAAGAACTGCTGACACGCACCGTGGCCGACGCCATCGCCGGCACCGACCTCTTCGTGGTCGACATCAAGGTGACACCCGCCAATGAGATAACCGTAGAGATTGATTCGGCCACAGGAGTCGACATCGACGCATGCGCCGCCATCACGCGCCGCATCGAGGACGTGTTCGACCGCGACGTCGAGGACTACGAGCTTGAAGTGGGTTCGGCCGGTATAACGTCGGACTTCCGTATCCGCGCGCAGTACGACAAGAATCTGGGCAACGATGTCGAGGTGCTCACCGCCGACGGCCGCAAGCTCCGCGGCGTCCTCACGGCAGTGGCCGAAGGCGACGGAGCCGACACCGACGTGGACTTCACCATAGAGATGCCCGTCAAGGTCAAGGAGCCCGGAGCCAAGCGCCCCGTAGTGCGTCAGGAAGCCGTAGAACTCAACTCACGCCAGTGCAAGTACGTGCGCTACGACCTGCAGTTCTGATAAACCGATAATTGAAAATTAAAAAACAATCACTATACATGGCAAAGAAAGAGGAAACTCCGAATATGGTCGAGCAGTTCGCCGAGTTCAAGGAACTCAAGAACATCGACAAGACCACTATGATTAGCGTCCTGGAAGAATCCTTCCGCAGTGTGCTGTCCAAGATGTTCGGCACAGACCAGAACCTTGACGTGATTCTCAACCCCGACAAGGGCGACGTGCAGATATTCCAGAATCTCGAAGTCGTCCCCGATGGTGAGGTTGTCAACGAAAATCTCCAGATCTCCCTCTCCGACGCACGCGCCGACGACGACCCCGAGGCCGAGGTAGGCGAGGAGCACTCGCGGGAGATTATCTTCGAGAACTTCGGCCGACGTGCCATCCTGACTCTCCGCCAGACCCTCCAGAGCCGCATACTTGACCTCCAGAAAGAGGCCGTATACCAGAAGTTCAAGGAGCTCGAAGGCGAGCTCATCACCGGCGAGGTCTATCAGACATGGTCGCGCGAGACACTCCTCCTCGACGACGACAAGAACGAGCTTCTCCTTCCCAAGAGCGAACTCATCCCCGGCGAATTCTTCCGCAAGGGCGAGACCGTCCGCGCTGTCATCGCCAATGTCGACAACAAGAACAACAATCCCAAGATCACCGTGTCGCGTACGAACGAGAACTTCCTCCGCCGTCTCTTCGAGCTTGAGGTTCCCGAGATTCACGACGGTCTCATCAGCATCCGCGCCGTGGCACGCATCCCGGGCGAGCGTGCCAAGATAGCCGTCGAGAGCTACGACGACCGTATCGACCCCGTAGGTGCCTGCGTCGGTGTCAAGGGCTCGCGTATCCACGGCATCGTCCGAGAGCTCCGCAACGAGAACATCGACGTCATCTGCTACACCAACAATCCCGCGCTCTTCATCCAGCGCGCCCTCTCGCCGGCACGCATCTCCAACATCCGTCTCGACGAAGAGGAGCGCAAGGCCGAAGTATTCCTCCGTCCCGAGGAAGTGTCGCTGGCCATCGGCAAGAACGGCCACAACATCAAGCTGGCCACCATGCTCACCGGCTACACCATCGACGTCTACCGCGACACCGAGATGGTATACGAGGACGACATCTATCTGGATGACTTCCGCGACGAAATCGACGAGTGGGTCATCGACGCGCTCAAGGAGATCGGCTGCGTGACGGCCAAGAGCGTTCTCAACACACCCCGTGAGACCCTCATCGAGAAGTCGGACCTGGAGGAGAACACCATCGACGACGTGCTTGAGATTCTCCGCAAGGAGTACGAGGACGAAGACGCTCCCGAGGCACCCGAAGCTCAGCAGGAAGAAGAGGATTCAGACGAAGCTCCTGCGGACGGAGCCGAGGCTCCCGAACAGCCCGATACAGAGAGTTGACACACGGCGCCGCTTCCCTTGCAGGGCGCGGCGGCAGTCCTCGACCCTCGTTATTTTATCAACTCTCTAAAAACACAAAGAACACCCAATGGCGAAAACGAAAATAAGCAAAATAGCGAAAGACCTCAATATCTCTGTAAACACGGTGATAGAGTTTCTTCGCAAGCGCGACATAAATATTGAAGAGAGTCCCAACACCCGTGTTGAAGAGGACATCGTGAATCTGCTGATGGGCGAATTCCAGAGCGACAAGGACCTCAAGAAGCGTTCGGCACAGATTACGACCGAGCGGAAGGAGAGCCGTGTCAAGCCTGCCGCAGCCCCGAAGGCTGAAGATGAGGCGGCCGATTCGCCCCGTGCTCCGCGCATACTCGGCAAACTCGAACTCGATATCAATGGCAATCCCGTAGTGCGCCGTCCCGAAGCGCCCAAGGCAGAGACCGCTCCCAAGGCTCCCGAGGCACCTAAGGCAGAGGCCGCGCCCAAAGCTCCCGAGGCCGCTCCCAAAGCCCCCGAGGCACCTAAGGCAGAAGCTGCTCCCAAGGCTCCCGAAGCACCCAAAGCTCCGGCTCCCGAAGCACCCAAGCCTGCGCCTGCCGCAGTGAAGGAAGCCGCACCCAAGGCCCCCGAAGCACCCAAGGCTCCGGCTCCCGAGGCTCCCGGGCCTGCGCCTGCCGCAGTGAAGGAGGCCGCGCCGAAAGCCCCCGAGGCTCCGAAGGCCGAAGCCGCACCCAAAGCTCCCGAAGCTCCCAAGGCTGAGTCCCCGGCATCGTCGGGCGAAGAGGAAATCTTCACCCTCGAGCGCCGCAGTCCGGCGCCTTCCATCAATATCATAGGCAAGATTGACCTCGACGCCCTCAACCAGAATACCCGTCCCAAGAAGAAGGGTAAGGACGACCGCCGCGGCCAGCGTCCCGGACAGGCCGGACAGGGCGGCGACTCCGACCGCAAGAAGCGCCGCCGCATAGCCGGCAAGGAGAAGGTCGACATCGAGAAGGTAGGCCGCACTGCAGGCAACGCCGGAGGCTCCGACCAGCGCAATGGCGGCGGTCAGGGCCGTAATGGCGAACGCTCCGACAACCGAGGCGGCGACAACCGTCGCGACAACCGCCGTGGCGGTAACAACGGAGGAGGAGGCGAAGGCGGCAACCGTCGGGGCAACAGCGGCGGCGACCGTCAGCGCAAGCCACAGCGTCAGGCCGTCACTCCAGAAGTGAACGAAGAAGACGTACAGAAGCAGGTGAAGGAGACCCTCGCACGCCTCACATCGAAGGACAAGGGCCTCAAGAAAGGCGTACGCTGGCGCAAGGAGAAGCGCGAGGCCAATGCCAACCGCGAGCGCGAGCACATGGAGGCCGAAGAAGCCGAAAGCCGCGTACTGAAAATCACCGAATTCGTGACGGCCAACGAACTGGCCGTGATGATGGACGTGCCCGTGAACAGCGTCATCGCCACCTGTATGAACATCGGCGTGATGGTGTCCATCAACCAGCGCCTTGACGCCGAGACCATCAACATCGTGGCCGAGGAATTCGGATTCACCACCGAATTCGTCTCCGCCGAGGTGGCCGACGCCATCCATCAGGAAGAGGACCGCGAGGAAGACCTCGTCAGCCGTCCGCCCGTCGTGACCGTCATGGGCCACGTCGACCACGGTAAAACCTCGCTCCTTGACTACATCCGCAAGGCCAACGTCATCGCAGGCGAGGCCGGCGGCATCACCCAGCACATCGGCTCGTACAACGTCAAGCTCCCCGACGGACGTCACATCACCTTCCTCGACACCCCGGGTCACGAAGCGTTCACCGCCATGCGTGCACGCGGCGCCAAGGTGACCGACATCGTCATCGTCATCGTGGCCGCCGACGACAGCGTCATGCCGCAGACCGTCGAGGCCATCAACCATGCTTCGGCTGCCGGCGTGCCCATCGTCTTTGCCATCAACAAGATAGACAAGCCCCACGCAAATCCTGACAAAATCAAGGAAGAGCTCGCCGCCATGAACTACCTCGTCGAGGACTGGGGCGGCAAGTACCAGAGCCAGGACATCTCCGCCAAGCAAGGCATCGGTGTGGAGGAACTGATGGAGAAAGTGCTTCTCGAAGCCGAGATGCTCGAACTCCGCGCCAACCCCACACGCCGCGCCGTGGGCACCATCATAGAGTCGTCGCTCGACAAAGGCCGCGGCTACGTGGCCAACGTCCTGGTGCAGAACGGTACGCTCCGCGTGGGCGACATCGTCCTGGCCGGCAACCACTTCGGCAAGATCAAGGCCATGTTCAACGAGCGTAACCAGCGCATCAGGGAGGCCGGTCCGGCCATGCCCGCCCTCATCCTCGGTCTCAACGGCGCTCCTACCGCCGGCGACACATTCAACGTCATGGAGTCTGAGCAGGAGGCACGCGAGATAGCCAACAAGCGCGAGCAGCTCGCTCGCGAACAGGGTCTGCGCACAACCAAGATGCTCACCCTCGAGGACATCGGCCGCCGCCGTGCCATCGGCAACTTCCGCGAGCTCAACATCATCGTCAAGGGCGACGTCGACGGCTCCATCGAGGCTCTGTCCGACTCGCTCATCAAGCTCTCCACCGACGAAGTGCAGATCAACGTCCTCCACAAGGCCGTGGGCGAAATCTCCGAGAGCGACGTCACGCTGGCCGCCGCTTCCGACGCCATCATCATCGGCTTCCAGGTGCGTCCCAGCCAGGCCGCACGCCGTGCTGCCGAGCGCGACGGTGTCCAGATACGCCTCTACTCGGTCATCTACCAGGCCATCGAGGAAGTCAAGGATGCCATGGCAGGCCTCCTCGCTCCCGAGATCAGGGAAGAAATCACCGGTTCGGCAGAAGTTCTCGAGACCTTCCACGTGTCGAAGGTCGGCACCATCGCCGGCGCACTCGTGCGCGAAGGCCGCATCAAGCGAGGCTGCAAGGTGCGTCTTATCCGCGACGGCATCGTACGCTACACCGGCGACCTGGGCTCGCTCAAGCGCTTCAAGGACGACGTCAAGGAAGTCACCTCGGGCTTTGACTGCGGTATATCCATCGCCGGATACAACGACGTCAAGGTGGGCGACATCATCGAGGGCTTCGAGGAGAAGGAAGTATCGCGTACTCTCGACTGATAAACGCATAGCCGGGTGAACACCACCGTTTACCTTAATATAGGCTCCAATCAGGGCGACCGCCGGGCCATAGTGGCCCGTGCGGTCGCTGCTGTATCCGCACTGTCATTTCCCGTGGTGGAGCGGAGTAGGGTGTCGGCACCCGTAGAGAGCGCCCCGTGGGGCTACGACTCGGACTCGGCCTTCCTTAATGTGGGCGTCGCCCTGGACTGCCGCATCGACCGCCCGTGGACCGTTCCGGCCCTCCACCGGCTCCTCGACAGCCTTCAGGCCATAGAGAGGAGCATAGGCACCATGCCCCACCGCAACGCCGACGGCTCCTACCGCGACCGCGACCTTGACATCGACATCGTTGCCGTCGACGGCCTGACCGTTGTCACGCCGCGACTGGTGCTTCCCCATCCGCATATGGCCGCCCGCTCCTTCGTGCTGGAGCCTATGGCCGCGCTCGCGCCGGGCTGGCGCCATCCTCTGACCGGACTCTCGGCGTCCGAAATGCTTTTGTCGATAAAATAAGGCCTTTTTTCTATAATTATACCCCCATTGTAGAAAGCCGGTTGCGCCGTCCGTTTTTATCGGCTAAATTTGCATCATGAAAATGAGAGAATTGAGAAAAATTATTGTTTTGATGGTTTTTGCATTCCTTGGCGTGGCGACCGTGATGGCCGTCACGCTTTCTGGGAGTGTAACGGAAGCCACAACAGGCGAGGCTCTCATCCAGGCTTCGGTAAGGGTGCTCGCACAGAGTGATTCAAGTCTTGTCGCAGGTGTCGTCACCAACGATGCCGGACGGTTTACGATTTCAAAACTCAAGGCCGGAAAGTACATCGTCGAGGCGTCGTACGTAGGCTTTGACCCTCAGTACCGCAACATCACGCTCGGTCAGAAGGAGACCGTCACGCTAAAGCCCTTCGCACTCAGCGAAGGCTCGGTGATGCTCAAGGAAGCCACCGTCGTGGGCGTCCGTACCCCCGTGAAAGTCATGGAGGACACCGTCGAGTTCAATGCCGCGGCATACAAGACCCAGCCCAACGCCGTGGTCGAGGACCTGCTCAAGCGCCTCCCTGGCGTCGAGGTAGGCTCCGACGGCTCCATAACGGCCAACGGCAAGACCGTGTCGAAGATTCTTGTCGACGGCAAGGAATTCTTCTCCGACGACCCTAAGGTAGCGTCGAAGAATCTCCCTGTCGACATCGTCGACAAGCTCCAGGTGGTCGACCGCAAGAGCGACCTGGCCCGTATGACCGGTGTCGATGACGGCGAGGACGAGACCGTCATCAACCTTACCGTAAAGAAAAATATGAAAGAGGGATGGTTCGGAAACCTCGAGGGCGGATACGGCACCGACGACCGCTACAAGGGCACCTTCACCATCAACCGCTTCTGGGGCGACAACCAGATAACCTTCCTCGGAGGTGCCAACAACATCAACGAGCCCGGATTCGCCGACGGTGCTTCGGGTCGCTTCAGGCGCTTCGGCGGCGACAACGGCATCACCTCGTCGCAGGCATTCGGCGTGAACTTCAACGTGGGCAACGGCGAAATCTTCCGCGTGGGCGGCAACGTGCTCTACAGCCACACCGACCGCGACACGCGCACGTCAAGCGACCGCCAGTATCTCTTCACCGACTCTACCTCCACCTCCGCCTCGAACAAGCGCAGCAAGGACCGCGGACACAACTTCCGCGCCGACTTCCGCCTCCAGTGGAAGCCCGACAGCTTCAACACACTCGAGTTCCGCCCCAACATATCGCTGAACTACAACCGCTCCAGCTCGTCTGACTCATCGTCGACCTTCGCCGGAGGCCGTATGATGGGCACCGAGGTCTCCCGAAGCATCAACGACGCCTCCTCGCGCGGCAACTCCTTCGAGTTCGGCGGACGACTCATCTACAACCACAACTTCAGGCAGCGCCGCGGCCGCTCGTTCTCCGTCATGGTCAACTACCGCATGAGCAACGTCCGCGAGAAGTCGTCGACATACTCATTCAACAAGTTCTTCCTCCTGAACGACTCCGTCGACCTCTACGACCAGTACGCCGACAACCACACCTGGAGCAACAGTGTCAGCACCCGTGTGAGCTGGACCGAGCCTCTGGGCAACGTGAAGAACGGCCACTTCCTGACGCTCTCATACAACTTCTCGTACCGCTGGAACAACGCCGACAAGCTGACCTACGACCATCCCGTCGACTTCCCCGACGGCTGGGACGGACTCCCCGTCATCGGCACCGAGGAGATATTCAACGAGGAACTCTCCAACCGCTTCCGCAACGACTTCATGAATCAGGACATCCGGCTGGGCTACCGCCACGTGACCAAGAACTCCAACCTGAACGCCGGTGTCTCGCTTGTGCCGCAGAAGTCGACCTCGATTGACCTCATCGACCACAACAAGGACATCAGCCGCAGCGTGCTCAACTACGCCCCCTTCCTGCGCTACCGCTACCGCCTGGGCAAGAGCCGGAGCCTTCAGCTCTTCTACAACGGCCGCTCGTCGCAGCCCTCAACCACCCAGCTGCAACCCGTGGCCGACAAGTCCGACCCTCTGAAGATTGTCATCGGTAATCCCGACCTCAAGCCTGCCTTCAACCACCATCTGAGCCTCCGATTCCAGGACTACAACGCCGAGAAGCAGCGCTCCGTCATGACCATGCTCGACGCCGGGATGACGCAGAACTCTATCGTGTCGCGTACGTCGTTCGACAACGAGACCGGCGGTCAGGTCACCACCTACACTAACGTCAACGGCGTCTGGAATGCCCGCGTGATGAATATGTTCTCCATGCCCCTGCCATTCTGCAAGACGCTGCAGTTCAACAACCACATATTCGTCAACTACAGCAACGCCGTCGGATTCAACAACAACATCCGCAACCGCTCAGGCTCCTTCATGGTGAACGAATCCTTCGGCCTTGCATGGCGTCCGTCTGACCTCGAGCTCGAACTCCGCCCGAACTACAGCCTGCAGACTGTGTCGAACACCGTCCAGAAGGCTGCCAACCGCACCGTGCACCGCTACGGAGGCTCGTTCTACGGCACATACTACACCCCCATAGGCATCGTACTCAGCTCTGATCTCAACTACAGCGCCACCTCCGGCTACTCCGCAGGCTACGACACCAAGACGTGGATGTGGAATGCCTCGATAGCATACCAGTTCCTGCGCGACCGCAGCATGACAGTCACTCTCAAGGCCTACGACCTGCTCGGACAGAAGTCCAACATCCGTCGCAACATCACCGCAAGCTACATCGACGACAGCCGGTACAATTCGCTCACGCGCTACTTCATGGTGTCGCTCACCTATAAGTTCAACACTTTCGGCAAGGGCAAGACACCCAAAGTTGACGACGACTTCGGCCCCGGCGGCGACCGCATGGGTCCTCCTCCAGGCGAGCGCGGAGGCCGCGGAGGTCGTGGCGGAGGCGGCCGTGGCCCGATGGGACCGCCCCCCGGAATGTAATACTGAGCGACGGCAAAAAGAAAAATCGAAAAATATTTGCATAGTCGAATTATTCTTCGTAACTTTGCCGTCGCAAAACCACAGCAGGGTTCCTTGGCCGAGTGGTTAGGCACCGGTCTGCAAAACCGTTTACAGCAGTTCGATTCTGCTAGGAACCTCTAAAGCCCGACTTCTTGTCGGGCTTTTTTGTTTTGCGCCGCCGATGATTATGCTTTCGTGCTTTGCTCCTGCACCATATTTCGGACGCGATGTATCGCGTCCCTACCCGCTGAAAATATTAAACGATAACTTAACACTGAAAAAATTGGATAAATTATAAATATTGGTTAACTTTGCGTACCAATCGGCTATGGGCGTGCCCGCAAGAGCCGCTTATGCCACAAAACAAATCATTTCTCACTTCAATGCAATTTTGAGCATATGAAAAAGTTTTTACTCACTCTGGTGACTCTCGTAGCCTCCCTCGCTGCTACCCCCCCCATTTATGCGGCTGATAATGAGGTAGTTGCGTATACGCTGGAGTTCAATAGCCAGTGGACCACGGCAGACGATGCAAAGAAAACAGGCTATTCACAAACTTGGACTGCGACGAATCCAAATGATGAGAATCAGACTTGGAAAGTCACCAATTTTAATCATAACGGGTGGAATGGATGGTCATATATTAAATGTGGTAGTAAATCGGCAGCTTCGACAGGCTACATCACTTCATTTCAAATGCCAGAAGCGATTACATCTGTAGTTCTTACAATTGATGCGCTTACTGTCTCTAATGTAAATTCAATTACACTTTACACCTCTGATTCCGAAAGTTTTGAAACATCTCAGAGCTATACAGTAACAAAGGCAAAAGGTGACCAAAAAGTTGTCATTACACAACCGGCAGAAAACCTTTATTATAAACTTGCTTTTGATTGTAAAAAAGGTTCAAGTAATGGTTTGCTGACGCTCAGCAAAGTTGTCTACAACAAGGCAGCCGCTCCTGCCGAACCTCAGGAATTCACTTATTTCAATGGTAAAGAGTTCTCCGTCGAGAAAGATGCGATGGACGCCTTTGAGGTTCCGTACAATGCTCCTGCAGATCTTATCTTCATTTCAAACGACGAAAACGTAGCAACTATTGAAGAAGACGGCAACGGCGGCTATGTCCTTTGTGGTCTTACCGCCGGCACAACCACCATCACAGCATCTTGGGATGCTTCCGAACTTTGGCTCGCAGGCGAGTCTACTTTCACTGTGACTGTGACAGAGCCGCTTAAAGAAGCCGTTCTTACGATGACTGAGAATCTCTCGGTCGATATCGCCAAAGACAATACTTGTACTCTCGACTTCCTTTATGAAGGTGCCGCCGCTCCCGAGTATACAATCACTTCGAGCAATGAACAGGTTGCAACTATCGCATCGAATGATGCAGAAAGCGTTACTCTCAATATTGCAGGCGAAGGAAATACTACAATCACTCTCACTGTCACAGGTGAAGGTTACAAAGAAGTTTCGGCAACTTGCGAAGTGACTGTAATTAACTCGGATATATCCGAAGTTACTATTGACTTCTCAAAGGACATTTTTGCTAATATAAACACGACCAATAGTAACACGTATTATAATTCAGAGACAATAGAAAAGAATGGCGTCTCAATAGACTTTACCGGAAAGTTCCGTCAATGGAAGAGTCAGGACTTCCGTATATATTCTCAGGCATTTACAATGACCGTAACTGCTCCCGAAGGTAAAGTTGTTGAATCTATCTCTTCCCAGGATGCCAATCTGAATTGGACCGGAAACGAGAGTCCTGCGAAAGTATCGTTCACTCCTTCGAGCACAATCACCATTACGTCAATTACTGTCAAACTTGCTGAAGCTCCTGTCTATAACGTCGCCACTCCGACCTTCAACCTTGTAGAAGGCGATTACGGCTATACGCTCGAGATGGCTTGCGAGACCGAAGGCGCAAAGATTTACTACACTGAGGACGGCAGCGAGCCTACGGCTGAATCGACTCTGTATGTCAATCCGGTCGAAGTTTGGGGTACACCCACCATCAAGGCTGTCGCAATTAACGAAGCCGGTGACGCAAGTGCCGTTGCTTCGTTCTCTGAAGCCATTCCTTATCTCATCGATAGCTTCATGCCTCTCAGCGACTTCCCCGACGGAACTGCTGTGACTGTCAAAGGCGCGATGACTGTCGTTTATCAGAACGGCGCATATCTCTACGTGCAGGATGCCAATGGCTCCGGCATGCTTCTCTATGGCACTACTGACGCCACTTATGCAAATGGCGATACATTCTCTGTCCTTAAAGGCACTTATACAGTGTTCAACGGCCTGCCCGAAATCACCGGATATGTTATCTCTGATGTAACCGCCGGAACTCCCGTCGAGCCGCGCAATGCCTCGCTGGCTTATGCTACCACAATGCTCAACAGCTATGTTAAGATTGAGAATGTAAGCGTTGTTGACAACACCATCACTGACATTGACGGCAACAAAGTTGTCCTCTATGACCGATTCAAACTCGCGACTATCCTTTCGGGCGAAAACATCGACATCATCGGCTTCTTTGGCTATTATATCGCTAAGGACGGCAAAGAGTCTGCCCAGTTCTACCCCGTAGAGATGACCGCCACTCCCGCTCCCGACCAGGCTCCTATCCTTATCGGCGGTTCTGAGTTCCAGGGCGACCGACTCGAGCTTGATTATGCTATGGAAGTGACTTTCCCCACTATCGAGGGCCACAGCGTATGGTACAAGCTCACTGCCATCACCACCGAGCCGGCAGAGAATGACATCGAGGCTTACGCCGAGGTCGACGAGGAAGGCTACACTCGCTACGAAGGTGCATTCAACGTCGATCCTACTCTCCACAACAGCCTGAGCTACTACGTGCAGAACGATGCAAACGGCATGCGTTCCGAAGTCCGCACTCTCGCTGTAGGTATCTCAACGGGCGTATCGCTCATCGAAGCCGAAGAGGCCGAAGCCGAGTACTTCAACCTCCAGGGCATCCGCGTTGACCGTCCTGCCGAAGGTGGCGTTTACCTCCGCCGCATCGGCTCGAAGGTGGTCAAAGTCATCAAGTAAACACTAAACACTAATTTATATCGGGCGTCGCTGTCGTGAGGCAGCGGCGCTTTTCGCATATATATCCATCCGGATAAATGACTGGTATCCATAATCATACGGATACAACTGCAAAATAAACGAATAATCCTCCGTCACTAAAAACGAATAACAGTCCGTCAACAAAGACGAATAATCGTCAGAAATCAGCCAAATCCTTCATTTTAATTTGCATATCTGACGAAAAAAACGTACCTTTGCGCCGCAAAAGCAACAATACAAAACCAACATTAACTAATTAAATGGCAACAAAAATCAGATTACAACGTCATGGTCGCAAGAACTATGCGTTTTATCCTATTGTCATCGCTGATAGCAGGGCACCACGAGATGGTAGATTTATTGAAAGGATAGGTTCATATAATCCGAACACTAATCCTGCTACAATTACTCTCAACTTCGAGCGGGCTTTGTATTGGGTGACTGTCGGTGCTGAGCCTACCGACACCGTACGTTCGATTCTTTCGCGCGAAGGCGTGCTCATGATGCACCACCTCCTCGGCGGTGTGGCCAAGGGTGCTTTCGACCAGGCTGAGGCCGAACGTCGTTTCAACGCTTGGAAGGCTTCCAAGGAAGCTAAGGCTAACGCTGTGAAGGCAAGCGAAGCAGGCAAGAAAGAAGCTACTGCAAAGTCGCGTCTCGAAGCCGAAGTTGCCCGCAACAAGGCTAAAGCCGAAGAAGTGGCCAAGAAAAAAGCTGAAGCCGCAGCAGCCGCTGCCGCAGCCGAAGCAGAGGCAGCTCCCGCTGCTGAAGAAACCGAAGCTCCCGCCGCTGAATAAAGCGACTCGCTTCACGATACTTGAAAAGGGTGTGTCCGCATTTTGCTGTCACACCCTTTTATGCAATTTTTCAGGGATATGAAGAAATTCAACGAATATAACGGTTTAAACCTTTCGCAACTCAATAAGGACATACTGGCCCGCTGGAATGCCGACGGTCTCTTCGAGCAGAGTGTTGCGCTGCGCGAAGGCGCGCCCTCGTATGTATTCTATGAAGGACCGCCTTCGGCAAACGGTATGCCGGGCATACACCACGTGATGGCGCGAACCATCAAGGACCTATTCTGCCGCTACAAGACCATGCAGGGCTTCCACGTGAAGCGCAAGGCCGGATGGGACACCCACGGTCTGCCTGTCGAACTGGGTGTGGAGCGATCGCTCGGAATCACCAAGGAGGACATCGGAAAGACCATATCCGTGGACGAGTACAACGCCGCATGCCGCCGAGAGGTCATGAAGTACACCCGCGAGTGGGAGACACTCACCAAGCTCATGGGCTACTGGGTGGACACCACCGACCCCTATATCACCTACGACAACCGCTACATCGAGTCTGTGTGGTGGCTCCTGGCTCAGCTCCACAAGAAGGGACTGCTCTACAAGGGCTACACCATCCAGCCCTATTCGCCGGCCGCAGGCACGGGCCTGAGCTCGCACGAGCTCAACCAGCCCGGATGCTACCGCGACGTCAAGGACACCACCTGCACCGCGCAGTTCACCCTCACCGATCCGCTGCCTGTGATGCAGGGCTGGGGCACTCCGTGCATGCTCGCATGGACCACTACGCCGTGGACTCTGCCGTCGAACACGGCTCTGTGCGTCGGACCGGCCATCAAGTATGTCGTGGTGCGCACCTATAACCCCTATTCGGGCGAGCCCGTGACCATCACCGTGGCAGAGGAGCGTCTTTCCGCCATCCTCGACCCCAAGGGCGCAGGGCTGCCTCTCGACAGCTACACCAAGGGCGACAAAGTCATCCCCTATCAGATAGTGGCCGAAATGACGGGCGCCGACCTGGTCGGTCTGCACTACGAGCAGCTTCTGCCGTGGGTCAATCCCGGCGAAGGCGCATTCCGCGTCATCCCCGGCGACTACGTCACCACCGAAGACGGTACGGGCATCGTGCATATCGCCGGTACGTTCGGCGCCGATGACCTCCGTGTGTCGCGTGCTGCAGGCGTTCCCCCTCTGCATCTCATCGACCGCGACGGCAATATCCGCCCGATGGTCGACCTGCGCGGCCGTTTCTTCCTCATCGACGACCTCGACCCGGCTTTCGTGGCCGAGCGCGTCAACGTCGGCGAGTACTCGCGCTGGCAGGGCCGCTATGTGAAGAACAGCTACGACGACTCGCTCGACGAGAACGCCGAGACCCTCGACGTGGCCATCTGCATGGACCTCAAGGCCGCCGGCAAGGTATTCCGCATCGAGAAGCACGTCCACAACTATCCCCACTGCTGGCGCACGGACAAGCCCGTGCTCTACTATCCGCTCGACAGCTGGTTCATCCGCTCGACGGCCATGCGCGAACGCATGATGGAGCTCAACGACACCATCCTGTGGAAGCCTGCCTCGACCGGCACCGGCCGCTTCGGCAAGTGGCTCGAGAACCTTCAGGACTGGAATCTCTCGCGCAGCCGCTACTGGGGCACTCCGCTGCCTATCTGGCGCACCGAGAGCGGCGACGAGGAGCTGTGCATCGACAGCGTGGCCATGCTCTACGACGAAATCGAGAAGGCCGTGGCTGCTGGCGTCATGGCGTCGAACCCGCTCAAGGACAAGGGATTCGTCCCCGGCGACTACTCGACAGCCAACTATGACCTCATCGACCTCCACCGCCCCTATGTCGACGACATCGTGCTCGTGTCGCCTTCGGGCAAGCCGATGAAGCGCGAGACCGACCTCATTGACGTGTGGTTCGACTCCGGCTCGATGCCCTACGCACAGATACACTATCCCTTCGAGAACAAGGAAGCCTTCGACCGCGGCGACCTCTATCCCTCCGACTTCATCGCCGAAGGCGTCGACCAGACCCGCGGATGGTTCTTCACGCTCCATGCCATAGGCACGATGGTCTTCGACTCGGTGGCCTACAAAGCCGTCATATCCAACGGTCTTGTCCTTGACAAGAACGGCGAGAAGATGTCCAAGCGCAAAGGCAACGCCGTCGACCCCTTCACCACCATCGAGGAATTCGGCTCTGACCCCCTGCGCTGGTACATGATATCGTGCTCAAGCCCCTGGGACAACCTCAAGTACGACCCCGACGGCGTCCGCGAGGTGTCGCGCAAGTTCTTCTCGACCCTGTCGAACACCTACAACTTCTTCGCCATGTACGCCAACGTCGACGGATTCACCGGCGAAGAGCCCGAGGTACCCGTGGCAGAGCGTCCGGAGATCGACCGCTGGGTGCTCTCGCTGCTGAATACCCTCGTCGGGGATGTCACCGACGCCTTCGAGAACTACGAGCCCACACGCGGCGTGCGCGCCGTGAGCGACTTCGTCATCAACGACCTCAGCAACTGGTACGTGCGCCTCAACCGCAAGCGCTACTGGGGCGGCGGTCTCGACGCTGACAAGCTCGCAGCATATCAGACCCTCTACACCTGCCTCCGCACGGTGGCTCAGCTCATCGCGCCCGTGGCGCCGTTCTTCAGCGACCGCCTCTACCGCGACCTCGCCGGCGACGACTGCTCCGTGCATCTGTCTACCTTCCCCAAGACCGACACGGCGCTCATCGACAAGGCCCTCGAGACACGCATGGACATCGCCCAGCGCCTGACATCGCTCGTGCTCTCGCTCCGCAAGAAGGCCAATCTGAAGGTGCGCCAGCCTCTGGCCCGCATCCTCGTGCCCGCATCCGACGCCGCCACCACCGCCGCAGTCGAGGCTGTGGCCGACATCGTCCGCACCGAGGTCAACGTCAAGAAGATAGAGATCGTCGGCGCCGACAGCGAGATGTTCGTCAAGCGTGTCGACCCCGACTTCAAGAAGCTCGGCCCGAAGTTCGGCAAGCAGATGAAGCAGGCCGCAGCCCTCATCAAGGCCCTCGACCGCGCGCAGATAGCCGAACTCGAGCGCACCGGCTCGGTCAGCATCGAGATTGACGGCACGCCCGTGGCTGTCGACCTGACCGACGTCAAGGTCATCTCCGAGGACATGCCCGGCTGGCTCGTGGCCAACGAAGGCGCCCTCACCGTGGCCCTCGACATCGACGTGACCCCCGAACTCTTCCTCGAAGGTCTCGCGCGTGAGATCATCAACCGCGTGCAGAACCTCCGCAAGAGCCGCGACTTCGACATCACCGACCACATCACCATGCAGTTCATCGACTGTCCCGAGGTGCGCGAGGTGACCGTCAAGTACGGCGACTATATCGCAGCACAGGTTCTTGCCGATGCCATCACTATCGGCGACCCCGCAGACGAGAACGCCGTCGAGATTCTTGACATCGACGGACTCATGCTCGGTGTGGTCGTCGAGAAAGCCTGACACCATTATACAAGGCAACGGATACCGCCCCCGCGAGCGACGTATCCGTTGCATTTTCCTTTTTACATCTTCACTCTTTCCGAGATAATTACCATGAGCGACCAACTACGCTATTCCGACGAAGAACTTGAGGAGTTCCGTCAACTTATCCTCACCAAACTCGATGCCGCCACCGCTCTCTACGACGAGCTCTGCGACACCCTCCGCAGCAGCGGAAACGACACCGCCGATACGGCTCACAGCTTCAACGCCCTCGAAGAAGGCGCAAACACCCTCGAACGCGAGGCCAACGCACGTCTTGCCGAGCGCCAGCGCCAGTTCATAGACCATCTGCGCAAGGCTCTGGTGCGTATCGACAACAAGACCTACGGCATCTGCCGGGTGTCGGGTAAGCTGATTCCCAAAGAACGCCTCCGCGCCGTGCCTCACGCCACTCTCTGCGTGGAGGAAAAGAACAATCCTCAGCACTGATTCGTCGGGACGCCGTATGTCCGGTCGTCCGTCAATATCCATAACCCGTTCGCGCGGCACCCGCAGTGTCGGGCGGACGGCTTTCAAATATTCTGATATGCCTCTCACAAAGAGCCGTAAATACACACTTCTGGCTGCCTCGGTCATCGCGGCGGTACTCATCATCGACCAGATCATCAAGGTCTGGATCAAGACCCACTTCTATATCGGCGAGGATTTCGAGATTGCCTCGTGGTTCCACCTGCGCTTCGTGCAGAACGACGGCATGGCCTTCGGACTGAACCTCTTCAGCGACCGCGTGCGCACGTTCATCCGCATAGCCGTCCTTGCCGCTCTCGGATTCTACTGCGCTGACCTGGTCGAGCGCAAGGCGCGGCGCGCCCGGCTCGTCACCGTCGGCGTCATCACCGGACTCTGGGCGGTCTACACGCTGTGGTGCTTCTTCAAAGGCAATCTCTTCGACATCCCGCTGTCATCGGGCTTCGCCAAACTGGCCCTGTCGCTCTTTCGGGTGGTATTCGTCGTGGCACTGTTCTGGTACATGCGTGAGCTGGTGCGCCGAGCCACCGTGCCGACGGGTTATATAGCCTGTGTGGCCCTGGTCGTGGCCGGCGCTCTGGGCAATATCATCGACTGCCTCTTCTACGGCATGATATTCACCAATCCGGCTCCCTACGGACTGGCGCACCTTGTTCCCTGGGGCGAGGGCTACGGAACTTTCTTCCACGGCCTTGTGGTGGATATGTTCTATTTCCCCCTCTTCGAGTTCACCTGGCCGCAGTGGATGCCGTGGCTGGGCGGACAGCATGCGTCGTTCTTCGACCCCGTGTTCAACTTCGCCGATGCCGCCATCAGTGTAGGCATCATAGCCATCCTGCTCTTCTATCGCCGATATCTCGATGTCGACACAACGCTCCGCGGCAAGAACGATGAAACGGCGGCTAATTAGCATACTGGCGCCGGCTCTGCTGCTGGCAGCCTGCTCAAAGGTCCCCTCGGGCGTCATCGCACCCGAGGAGATGGCCCTCCTGATGGCCGACCTCAACACGGGCGAGGCTGTCATCGACATGAACCGCGGCTCGTACATCGGCGACTCGGCGCGTCAGGCTTTCAAGCAGTCCATCTACATGAAGCACGGCGTGACATCGGCCGAGGTCGACTCGTCCTTCTCGTGGTACGGGCGCAACATCACCGTCTATATGGACGTCTGCGACCGCACCATCGAGATACTCGAACAGCGGCTCATCGAGATAGGCAGCCGTGTGGCCGCCGAGGCCGCCATGTCCGTAGCCGGCGACTCCGTCGACGTGTGGGGCGGTCCGCGCTTCATGCGCATCTACGACCGTCTGCCGTCCAAGACACTGACATTCGACTTCAGCCGCGACGAGAACTGGGAGCGCGGCGACGGCTATTTCTGGCGCGTGAAGTTCTTCAACAGCCACGCCAAGGCACGCTGGCAGATGACTGCAGAGTATGCCGACGGAAACATCGAGTACATCAACCGCGACATCGAAGGCGACGGATGGCAGGAACTCAAGCTCATGACCGACTCCACCGGCGATGCCACGCGCATATACGGTGCGCTCACTATCGAGAACCGTCCCGGCACCACCGTGACGTTCGACAGCATGGAAGTCGTGCGCAAGCGCCTCAATCCGACCACATACAGTCAGCGATACATGCAGAAGACCCTCCGCCGTCTGTATCCGGAAGTGGAAATAGATACAGTCCGGACTCCCGTGGCCGAGGAGACCGATTCCATCAGCACCTCAGAGCCATGACCACACCCGACACCGGCGGCGAAGTGCGCATACTGGCGCGCCGCATATCATATCTCGGCACGGTTCATCCCCTCTCCCTGCTGCATCTCTACGCCGACGCCGAAGGCCGCTGGCACACCGACATCTCCCCCTTCGAGCGCGAGACGGCCTCGACGGCATGGTACGCCGGCACGGTCACGGTAATCCCCGCGGCCGATTCAGCCATACGCCCGACACTCGCTTTCAATTCCTGACATTACAACAAATCATGTACATGATTATGTACATAATTAACACAATATGACAGCCGCCCGGCTCTGCGAGAGGGGGCGGCTGTCAGTGTATAATGATGAAAAGGGTGTGCTTACTTTGCTTCCCAGCCCAGAGCCGAAGCGCCGAGGACGGCAGCGTCAGCCTCTTTGAGTTCGCTGAGTATCACCTTGGGCTTGCCTTTGAACACGGCGAGCATATTGCGGTCCATCGCTTCTTTGAGCGGACGGAGCAGGAGGTCGCCGCTCTTGGAGAGGCCGCCGAAGAGAATGAAGGCTTCGGGCGACGAGAACACCGTCATGTCGGCCATGGCTTCGCCGAGGATGGTGCCGGTGAAGTTGAATATGTCCTTGGCAAGCTGGTCGCCGTTCATGGCTGCGTCGTAGACGTCCTTCGAGGTGATGGCTTCGATTTCAAGATTGCGGAGCAGCGAGGGCTCGGTGCGGGCTTCGAGGAATTCGCGTGCCGTGCGTGCCACGCCGGTGGCCGAGCAATAGGTCTCCAGACAGCCCGTGCGGCCGCAACCGCAGAGACGTCCGTTGTTGCGCTTCACAATCAGGTGGCCGAGTTCGCCTGCAAGACCGTCATGGCCGTATACGACCTGACCGTTGATGACGATACCCGAGCCTACGCCGGTACCGAGCGTGATCATGATGAAGTCCTTCAGACCGCGGGCAGCGCCGTAGGTCATTTCGCCCAGAGCGGCGGCGTTGGCGTCGTTGGTGACAGCCACGGGAATACCGAATTTCTCGCTCACGAGCTGAGCCAGGGGAAGGCTGGGCCAGGGCAGGTTCACGGCGTTGTCGATGCGGCCGTCGTAGTAGTTGGCGTTGGGAGCACCGATGCCGATACCCTGAATTTTGTCGACTGCGTCGTTGGCTTCGAACAGTCGTACAGCTTCAGTATGGAGTTCGTTGAGATAATCTTCGAAATTGGTGTGCTTCTGAGTTTTGATAGATGAGCTTGCGATGACATTACCACGAGCGTCAACGATACCGAACACGGTGTTGGTGCCGCCTATGTCTATGCCAAGTACATAAGGTTTCATGCGTAATCTCTTAAGATAGATAAGGTAAAAATGGTTAATTGAGTCAAAGTTACGAATTTTCTCTCACCTGACAAAAAGAAATATGCCACCGCAGCGCCCTGACCTTCATATTTTAGTGAAATTAACTCATACGAGGGTCGACATGCAGTATAAGGGATGTATGCAAATCTGTTTTTCCGTATCAGGGTACTTGTTGTCCGACGAGTCGGTGAACGTAAGTACACCGAAATTCTCAAGCGAGCACCGTCTGCCCGAAATAAGATGCTTGCGGTTCATGAACACGCGCAGGCTTTTCATCTTTCCCGATACGCCTGACTTTATTTCAATCGGCACGATGGTAAGGTTCTGCGAGATAAGATAGTCCACTTCCGAGTTTCCGCCGTCCGACGTGTTTTCCCAGTAGTAGAGGTCGTGCTCCGTACGCGGCGACATGTTCTTCACTATTTCCCATCCGGCCGTCATCTCCGTGACCTGGCCTTTGTTGACGAGGTCTTCCGCGGCTCCGGCAAGTATCATCTCTGTGAGCGGACCGCTGCTGCCGAGTTCCATGTCGAGTATGCGCAGCATCAGACCGGAGTCGAGATAGTGGTATTTTCGGTACTTGTTGTTGACTTCTGCCCCCAATGGAAGGCCGTTGCCGGCAGAATGTTGTACGATTTTCACTATTCCGGCATCACACAGCATATCGAGCGCCTGCTTGATGTCCTCGGCTCTGTAGCCGCCTTCCACACGGCTGTATGTGAATTTGCTTCCTGTCTGCATCACTACACTCCGCAGGGTGTTGCGCAGCAGGCGCGGGTCAATCTTGTCGCTGTACTTGGCGAAATCATCGTAGTATGTCTGCTGGATGTCTTCCTGCTCTTCGATACTCTGTCTGTAATCATGACTCTCGACCCACGCGGCCACGCTGGCAGGCATACCGCCCACGATCAGGAACGAGCGGAACTGCTGTACCAGTGCCTGATGCAGTTCGGGAGCGACGGGATGCTGATAGTCGCATTTACGCTTGGCCTCGACCCATGCCCGGTAGCCGGACGCCAGGAGAAATTCGTCGAACGACAGCGGATACATGAACATGGACCTTATGCGGCCGACGCCGAATGACGGCATTTCCTTGAGTGTGAATTCGAGCAATGAGCCTGCGGCGGCCACATGCAGTCCGGGCATCTGCTCCTTGAAGCTCCATAGACTGTGGAGGGCTTTCGGGCAAGCCTGGATCTCGTCAAGGAAGAGCAGAGTCCGTCCTTCTTCAATCGTACAGTTGAGAATCGTCGACAGACGAGATACGATTTCTCTGATGTCAGTGATGTCCTCGAATACCTGCCTGAGCTGAGGCTGGAGTTCGAAGTTCACTTCGGCAAAATGCTCGAATGATTCACCCAGATGCCGTATAGAGCGGGATTTGCCCACTTGTCGTGCGCCTCGCAGAAGGAGTGGTTTACGGCGTGGACTTTCTTTCCATTCCACGAGCCACGGGTCTATATTCCGAGAGTAGTACATAATTATATGAGTAGCAGATTGTTCGTGTGCAAAGATACGAAATTTTGACAAAATCGGGGGGAATAAATGGCCGTTTTTTGACAAAATCGGGGGGAATAAATGGCCGTTTTCTGACAAAATCGGGGGGAATGGATGCAAAAGGGGCGGCGGAATGTGCTTCCGCCGCCCGTATGGAGACTGTGGATATGTATGGTCAGATGCCGTCGATGACGTCCCAGACGAAGGCGCGTAGGCCGAGTTTGGGGCGCTCGTCGTTGAAGGCGCGCAGCTTGGCCAGGATGGGGGCGACGCGCTCGTCGGGCACGACGGTGATGATGGCCGATGCAAGCGAGGGCCATGCGTGGGAGCCGTAGTGCGGTTCGCCGTCGACCGAGCCGCGGCCTGTCACCTGCTCCCATGCCGTGAAGCCTCGGCAGTTGGAGTGCTCGAGCATGTCGATGATGCGGTCGTAGTGGGCCTGGTCGAATGTTATCAGGATGGATTTCATATTACGCGGTTACTTTTTCAGGTTGATGGATGCGGTTTCTTCGGCCTTGGCCAGAAGGGCCTTGCGGTGCTTGCGGCGCTGGTTCCTGATGCCTTGTGCGGCGAATACGCAGTAGAGCATCGGCACGAAGAGCAGTGTGAGGATGGTCGAGAATGTCAGACCGCCGATGACGGCCACACCCATAGGACGCCACATCTCGGCGCCCTGACCGGTGCCTACGGCCATAGGCACCATGCCGAGGATGGTGGTCAGCGACGTCATCACCACAGGACGCAGACGCGACTCGCCGCCGTTGATGACGGAGCGGCGTATCGACATGCCGCGCTCGCGGTTGAGGGTGATGTAGTCGATGAGCACGATGCCGTTCTTCACCACGATACCGATGAGCATGATGGCGCCGATCATCGACATCACGCTCAGCGTGTGTCCGGTGAGCCACAGGATGATGAATACGCCCGAGAAGGCGAAGAGCAGCGACGTCATGATGATGCCGGGATAGGTGTAGCTCTCGAACTGTGCAGCCATGACGATGTACACCAGTATGATGATGAGCACCGCCAGGGTGAGCAGGTCGGAGAACGAGTCCTGCTGGTCCTCGTAGGAGCCGGCGAGCTGTATGGCTATGCCCTGGGGGATGTCCATCTGGTCGATGGCCTTGTTCGAGGCTTCGACAATCTGGCTCATCGGCACGTCCTGCACGACGGTCGACACGGTCACGATGCGCTCGCGGTTCTTGCGCTCGATGGTCGGGGGCGTGAAGCGCTCGACGACCTTGCCCACGTCGCGCACACGGACTGCCGTACCGCGCGAATTGTATATAAGGATGTTCTCGATGTCCTCTATCGAGGTGCGGTTCTCGGGGGCGTACATTACCTTGATGTCGTATTCCTCGCCGTCCTCGCGGAACTGCGATGCGAGCTGACCGTTGATACGGTTACGCAGGTAGTTGGCCGCCGTCGACAGGTTGAGGCCGTAGAGGGCCAGCTTCTCGCGGTCGAAGTCCACCTGATACTCGGGCTGGTAGTCGGCGCGCGAGATGATCACGTCGGCCGTGCCGGGTATCTTGAGGAGCGCATCGCGGAGCATGCGTGCCACTGAGTCGGTCTCGTTGAAGTCGTAGCCGTAGATTTCATAGTCGATGGTGGCCTGACCGCCCATGCTTCCGCCCATGCCGCCGACTGACACCTGCACTTTCTTGAATTCGGGGAACTCCTTGAGGTCCTTTCGCATCAGGTCGGCGATTTCGGTGACGGAGCGGTCGCGGTCGCCCGGGTCGAGCAGACGGATGTTCATCGACACGATGTGCGGACCGTTGTCCGACAGCGACGCGAATGTGTTGTCGCTTGATGCCGTGCCGGCGGTGTAGTTCAGCACCATGATTTCAGGATACTTCTCGCGCCACAGCTCGTAGAGGCGGTGTGTGGCTTCCTGGGTCACTTCCACGCGTGTGCCGATAGGAGTCTCGAGGCTCACGCGCATGCGGCCGTCGTCGGCGGTGGGGAAGAATTCCGTGCCGACCTGTCCGACGAGCACGAGCGAACCGATGAATGTGGCCATACATACTACGAAGGTCACCACTTTGTGGCTCACTACCCAGTTGAGGAGGCGTCCGTAGCCGCGGTCGAAGGCATCGAGTCCGCGGTTGATGGGGGTGAAGAGCAGGTTATAGAGCTTGCCGTGGTGGTTCTGCCTGCGCAGCAGGAGAGAGCAGAGCATAGGAGTGAGCGAGAGGGCGCAGGTGGTGGAGATGATCATCATGATGGTCACCATCCAGCCGAGCTGGCGGAAGAGTACGCCGGTCATGCCGGTGACGAGGGTCAGCGGGAAGAACACCGCTATAAGTGTCAGCGTGGACGCGATGACCGATATGGCCACCTCGTTGGTGCCGTGCACGGCGGCCTGCTTCGGATCGGAGCCGCGCTCGATGTGCGTCGTCACGTTCTCGAGCACCACGATGGCGTCGTCCACCACCATACCGATGGATATCGACAGGGCCGAGAGCGACACGATGTTCAGCGTGTTGCCCGTGGCGTAGAGATATATGAACGAGGCGATGAGCGATATAGGTATTGTGATGGTGATGATGAGCGTGGCGCGCCAGCGTCCGAGGAAGGCGAACACCACTATAATCACGAAGAGCAGGGCGTACATCACCGTCTCGACCAGCGAGTCGATGGTGTTGCGGATGTTGTCCGACGTGTCGGCGATTATGCCGAGCTTGACGTCGGAGGGCAGACGCTTCTGGAGCGTGGGCAGCATCTTCAGGACTTTGTCGGAAATTTCCACGGAGTTGGCGCCGCTCTGCTTCTGTATCACTATCATGGCGCCTTGCTCGCCGTTGTTGAATGTCTGCTGGGTGCGCTCCTCAAGGGAGTCTTCGATGCGTGCCACGTCGCGCAGATAGATGGTGCGGTTGCCCGATGTGCCCACGACGATGTCGGCCATCTGGTCGGACGAGGTGAACTCGCCCTGCACGCGCAGCGAGTAGGTGTCCGAGCCGATGTCGAACGAGCCGCCGGGGATGTTGCGGTTCTCGGCGCCGATGATGGAGCCTATCTGCTCGACGGTGAGGTTGTATGCTTCAAGGCGCACGGGGTCGACGTAGACGTGTATCTCGCGCTTGGGGGCGCCGGATATCGACACCGAGCCCACGCCGCTGACACGCGCCAGCGGATTGGCCACGGCGTCGTCGAGAATCTTATAGAGGCCCGGCATACTCTCGGTGGCGCGTACCGACAGGATGATGATGGGAATCATGTCGGTGGAGAACTTGAAGATGATCGGGTTCTCCGCTTCGTCGGGGAGCATGGACGATACCATGTCGAGCTTGTCTCGGACGTCGTTGGTGAGCACGTCGATGTCCTCGCCGTACTCGAATTCAAGGGTGATGACCGATATGTTCTCGCGCGACTTCGACGAGATGTGCTTCAGGTCGCTGACGGAGTTGAGGACGTTCTCGAGCGGACGGGTCACGTTCTGCTCGATGTCTTGTGCGCTGGCGCCCGAGTAGGTGGTCATGACCATGATGGTGTTGGTCTCGATATCGGGGTAGAGGTCGATAGGCAGGCTCTTGAGCGAGAAAAGACCGAGTATCACCACGGCCACGAAGCACAGCGTGGTCATGATAGGGCGCTTGACGGCGCTACCGTATAAACTCATATTATGCTGGTTTATGGTTTCGAATCAGATTGTATAATAGCATCACTTGCGCACATCCACCTGGACGCCGTCGGCAAGGCGGCTCTGACCTGTGATGACCACGGTGTCGCCGTCGGAGATGCCGTCGAGGAGCTCGTAGGCGGTGTCAAGGCGCTGCCCCAGATGTACCTGACGGAAGCTGACGGTGTTGCCCTTGAGGACGTAGACGTACTTGTTGCCCGAGCCGGTCTGCTTCACCACGGCGCGGTCAGGCACCACGACGTTGTCAAGGGAGCCGAAGTTGATGCTCACGCGGGCGAACATGCCGGGCTTGATGCGCTCGCCGGGATTGGAGATGCGCACTTCCACGGCGAAGGTGCGGCTGGCCGGGTCGATGGTGGGATATACGCGGTACACCTTGGCCTGGAATGTCTCGCCGGGGAAGGCGTCGAAGGCTATGTCGACGGGCATGCCGGCGGCCACTTTCGTGAGGTCGTTCTCGCTGATATTGATGATGACCTTGACTACGGGCGTGAGCTGGCCGACGGTGAGCACGGGCTGAGTGCCGGTCATGTCGCCCGGGTCATAGTTGCGGGCCGTCACCACGCCTGAGATGGGCGAGCGCAGCACGGTGTTGTCCATCATGTTGCTGTACTGCGAGCGTGCTGCGTCGAGCTGTGCCTTGAGCTGGTCTACGGACTGCTGCGTTCCGGCGCCGATCTCGAGGAGCTGCACGGCGCGGTTGTACTCGCGCTCGATCTGCTCGAGGTTGATGCGGAGCTGGTCGCTGTTGGCCGGATCGAGAGTCACCAGCACCTGTCCGGCTTTCACGCGGTCGCCCACGTCGACGGTGATGGTCTTGATGCGGTTGGGGGTCGCCGGCGAGATGTTGTTGAGATTCTCGGCCTCGACGTTGGCCGTGTATTCTTTCGACTGAGCCACCGACTGGCGGTGTGCCACATCGACGGTGACGACGGGCAGCTCTTCTGCGGCTGCCATGTCTGCGGCGGCATCCTTCTTGCCGCAGGCGGTGAGTGCGAGGGCTGCCATGACTGAGGCGGCAGCTATATGACGGACTTTCATAGGGTTGAATTTACTTTTCGGTGGCTGATGTATAGCGGTCGACATCGGCGGTGCCCTGGAGGAGTTCGAGCTCGCTGCCGGCTATGAGGTAGTTATAGATGGCCTGATAATAGGCGAGTTGGGCGCGCGTCAGAGCGAGCTCGGAGTCGCGCAGGTCGAGGTAGCTGGCAGCGCCGATGTCGAAGCTGCGCTCCATGATGGTATGCGCGCGGTCGGCCTGCTTCATGCTCTCGCTGCACGAGGCTATCTGCTTGACGTTAACCTTGATATTGTCGATGGCGAGATTGACCTGCATGTTGACGCTGCGCTCGAGGTTCTCGCGCCGGAGCCGTATCTCGTCGAGCTGTATCGCTGCCTGACGGACGGCGCTGTAGCGGCGTCCGCCCTGGAAGATGGGCACCGACAGCGTGAAGCCTATGGTCGAGTACGGATTCCAGCGGAAGTTCCTGAAGGGCGACCCGTTGCTCATCGACGTCCAGTTGTAGTTGGCCGTGAAGGCCAGCGTGGGCGAGAAGGCGAGCTTCTGTATGGCGAGATTTTTCTTCGTTATGTCGGCGTCGATGTCGAGCAGGCGCAGGTCGGCGTTGCCGCTGATGTCGGTGTTCATGGCCGCTAAAGTGCTCTCGTACATCGTCGATTCATAGTTGCTCAGACGGTCGGACACGGTGAACTCGAAGTCCGGCTCCAGACCCATCAGCACGCGGAGCTGCAGGTTGGCGCGTCGGATGGCTATGTCGGCCTGGGCGAGTTCGGGCTCCACGTTCTTCATGGCCACCGAGGTGCGCAGCACGTCGTAGTCCGAGGCGGCGCCGAGGGCGTACTGCTTGGAGTATGTCTCGTATGTGAGCTTGGCCATGTCGTAGCTCTGCTGTATGACCTTGCGCGAGTCCTCGGCCAGCAGCAGGGCGTAGTATGCGCTCTTGACCTGGTTGACGAGCTGCTGCTTGCTCTGGCGTGATGCCTCGACGCTGCGGAGTATCTGGCTGTCCGACAGCGATAGCGACTTCCACAGCTGCGGGGCTATGATGGGAAGCGAGCCGGAGAAGCCCAGCTGCCACGAGTTGTCCAGACCCATCTTGATGCCGTTCGAGCCGCCGGCGCGTCCGGTGGCCGGGGCGTCGCCGGAGTCTGTGCCGGGAGTCTGACTTCCGTCATCGCCGGAGCCGCCTCCGAGGCCTCCGAAGCCGTCCATGTTCATGTACATCACCTGTTTGGCCACCATGCGGTTGTAGTTCACGCCGAAATCTATCGACGGGAGCAACTGTCCGATGACTTCTTTCTTTGAGTAGTCGAGACGGCGCACCTCCATGTCGGCGACCTTGACCGTCGGGTTGCCGCTCATGGCGATGGTCAGGCAGTCGTCGAGACTCAGCGATGGTACGGTCTGGGCTGATATCGCCATCAACGGCAGAACCGCCGTCAATATTCCGGCTTTCAGTCTGTAAAGCATAAATTATGATTGTGATATTGATTGTATATCGCAGACCCTTCGGGGACCGCATACTTAAGCGTGTGCAAAGTTAGAATTATTACAAGCATCATTCAAATGGCATTTGCCAAAAAATGCTAATTTTCGACTATATTACCAATATAAACACCTAAATGGCTTGTTAATAAATGTACACGTTTGACTTTTCGGACAGAATTGCGTAACTTCGCGTCATAATGGAACAGGAATTTTCATCGACACTCCTCGAGAATGCCGTCAGCGCATTGTCGAGGCTTCCCGGTGTGGGACGGCGGACGGCACTCCGCTTCGCCCTGCATCTGCTGCGCCGTCCGGCCGACGAGGCTGCATCTATCGGGCAGGCTATCATCCGTCTGCGCAGCGACATCCGCTACTGTTCGGTCTGTCACAATATAAGTGAGAGTGACATCTGCCCTATCTGCTCGTCTGACCGCCGGCAGTCGTCGGTCGTGTGTGTGGTGGAGAATGTCAAGGATGTCATGAGCATAGAGAACACCCGCTCGTTCTCAGGGCTGTACCATGTCCTGGGCGGACTGATATCGCCTATCGACGGCATCGGTCCCGATGCTCTCGAGATAGCCTCGCTGGTCGAGCGCGTACGGGCCGGAGGCATCGACGAGGTCATCCTCGCTACGGGCGCCACCGTAGAGGCTGACACCACCAACTTCTATATATACAGGCTGCTGTCGCGCGAGAACCCCTCGCTGCGCATCACCCAGCTTGCCCGCGGCGTGTCGGTCGGCGACGAGCTCCAGTACACTGACGAGGTGACGCTTGCACGTTCGCTCACCGCGCGCACACCCTTCGAATTATAATACGTCACTGATATGAAACTCTCCGACGACCGCATACTTCTCCGGGCTCCCGAGCCTGCCGACCTCGACTTCCTATTCATGCTTCAGAGCCTCGACGGCATCGAGGGTTCGGGCTTCGACACCGCCCCGGTGAGCCGCCAGCAGCTGTGGCAGTACATCGACGGCTATCAGGCCGACATATTCGCGCAGAAAGAACTGCGCCTCGTCATCGCCGACGCCGCGACGGGCGAGCGTGTGGGCTGTGTCGACATCTCCGACTATGACTGCCGCGACCGCCGCGGCTTCGTCGGCATCATCATAGCGCCTTCGTTCCGCCGCCGCGGTTACGCGCTTGCCGCCCTCGAAGTGCTCTGCGCCTATGCAGCCGAGACCCTCGGCACTCACCAGCTGGCAGCTATCGTCGACTGTGACAACGCCGCCTCGAAAGCGCTCTTCGCCGCTGCCGGATTCAAGAGCGCCGGACGCCTCCGTTCGTGGCTCCGCCGCGGACGTCAGTACGCCGATGCCCTCATCTTCCAGCGCCTCTTCTGCTGACGACGTGTAAAAAAATCGCCAAAATCTTTACACGTCGGCCGCGACGTGTAAAAAAAATCGCATTTTCTTTACACGTTCTCCATGACGTGTAAAAAAAATCGCATTTTCTTTACACGTTCTGAAAACGTGTAAAAATTTTTTACATGTTTTTCCCCCTGAAATAATCGAATACCTCGCGCTGGATTTTAGACCCTAAGAGGCGGTTGATGCCCAGATAGAGGGCGAGACCGACGACTGCTTCGATGCCGAGACGCGCGGGGTCGGAGGCTGTCACTGAGGCCGCTGTCTTCATCACGGGGATGATGACGGCCGTCTGGGAGAAGTAAGGCATCAGGTCGGTGATGTACTGTCTGACGGTGACGCCGGTGATTCGCGATGCCGAGCGCAGTGTGGCCGCCCACGTCACTATCGTGGCCGCAACCTGCCCCCACAGCATGATTTCGAGGCCGTACACGGGATTGTCGGCCGTAGTCCGCGCTATGAAAGGCAGCGTGGCTATGAGGGCCGCGATGGCCACGCTGTCGCGTATCACTTCGAGGCGTACGAGCGTCCCTCCGTGGCCGAGCGACAGGATGTAGTTGTTGTACAGCGTGGTGAGTACGGTGAATATGCCGCGCAGGAGCAGCAGCTGGAAGAGGATAATCGACGGATCCCACTTCGTGCCGAAGAGTATGTGGAATATCGGCTCGGCCATCAGCATCAGTCCCATCATAGAGGGGAAGAGCAGATAAGCGGTGAAGCGGTTGATTTTCGACAGCACGGCCACGAACCGCGGGCGGTCGTCCTGCACGGCCGAGAGTGCGGGCAGGAATGTCGACGTCAGCACCTGCGTCAGGCTCGTGATGCCCATCTTGCTCCACTTGTCGCTCTGGGTGTAGTAGCCTAAGGACGTGAGTCCCACACGGTTGCCGATGAAGAATGAGTAGATGTTCTGGAATACGGTGTTCAGAAACGACGTCAGCATCATCTTCGACCCAATGCCGAAGTATGACCTCAGCGACGCCATGGAGAAGCGCCACAGCGGACGCCACCGCGAGGCTGTCCACAGCACTGCCGACTTGACGGCCGCCGTCACCAGCGTCTGCCACACTATGGCCCAGGCGCCGAAGCCCGTCAGCGCGAGCGCTATGCCCGTGATGCCGCCGATGACGAGGCCGATGGAGTTCGACACGGCCACGAAGCGCACGTCCATGGCCTTCATCATGCGGTTGGTCTGCACGATGGCCGACGCGTTGAGTATCAGTGCCAGACCCATTGCCCGGGTGAGGGGTATCAGGCGCGTATCGCCCTGAAAGCAGTCGGCTATCAGCGGTGCGCACACGAAGAGCAGGGCGTACAGCGCCGTGGACACTCCGAGATTGAACCACAGCACTGTCGAGTAGTCGAGCTTCGAAGGCCGCTTGCGCTGAATCAGCGCGTAGGAGAATCCGCTGTCCACAAGCAGTGCCGCGAAGGCCTGAAAGACGAGCACGGCTCCCACGAGGCCGAAGTCGTCCTGCGACAGCACACGTGCCAGCACCACGCCGGTGACGGCGTAGAGCACCTGAGTGGCGACGCGGTCGAGCAGATTCCACTTCAGCGAGCGTGCGGTGCGTGTCTTGAGTCCTGCCATTATCGCAGGCAAAGTTACCAAATATCGGGCGGATTCGCAAATGCCGACAAGTGTACGGCGTACAATCATTTTGGTCTCGGAGATGCCGTTTCAGTAGAATTACGGAAAGAATTGTGTTAAATATCGCATCAAAATGTTGCGGACTTCAAATAATTGTTTTACCTTTGTGGTTCACCTCACACAGTGCGAATAATCTAATCTTTTATGAACCAATATCACATACACATGAACAGAACGACACTATGGCCGGTCATCATCGGTCTGGCTGCCGGTATCATGGCGGCCCCGTCGGCTCGGGCCGAGTTGCTCCTTTCGGAGAACTTCGACTACCCGGCCGGAAATCTCTACGGACAGGGAGAATGGATGAATCAGGGAAAGAACAACGTGAACAATCCCATTCAGCTCGTCGAACCCGCTCTCACATATCCCGGATATATAGACACTCCCGCAGGCCTCTCCGCTGAGGTCGCAGGCGAAGACCTCGCCAACCAGCGCTGCGTCAGGATGTTCAGAGAGAACGGCAATGGCGTGAACACCGGATCGGTATATGTCTCGGCCCTTATCAACGTCAAGTCAGCCGACAGCAAGGTGTACTTCTTTACTCTTCAGGCCGGGACAAAGGCCGGATTCAGTGACGGAACCTGTACAGGCAGCGAAATAGGCCGTTTCTACGCTTATGCGGATGGCGGAAAGACCTATCTTGCCGCTTCAAAGAATTCGTCTACGCTGTCTGATCCCTACGAGATTGAACTCAACAAGACTTATCTCGTTGTCGGTAAATATACTTTTATCGACGGCACCAACAACGACACCTGGGAGGTATGGGTAAATCCTGATATGGATACGGAAGGTACTCCCGACATGTCCGGTAATGCCGCCAATGCAGATATTTCGGCAAATTATGGTGCTGTTGCCGTCCAGCTCCGCCAGGGTTCGACAGCTTCTGCCGTTGCTCCCGACGTCCTCGTCGACGGCATCCGTGTGGCCACCACATGGGCCGAACTCTTCGGCGACCAGCCCGTGACGCCTCCCGATCCTCCCGTGGGTGACGCTTCCATCACGGTCAATCCTTCGGAAGTCGACTTCGGATATACGCTTCAGGGTATACCTGCCCCCGGCTCTGTCACCGTCAAGGGCACGGGGCTGACCGAGGCTGTCGCTGTCAGCGTGACCGGCGACTTCGAGGCCGGGGTGGCATCCATCTCCGCTGACGATGCCGCTGCCGGATATACGCTCAACCTCACCTACAAGGCCACGCAGGCAGGCGATGCCACGGGCTCCCTCACTCTCTCGAGCGCAGGTGCCGAGGATGTCACCGTGGCGCTCAAAGGCAACGCCTCCGCCGTGAACACCATCCCGATGGCCTCGCAGATAGTCAACCTGCCTGCTTCGGAGGAGACCATGTACCGCTATACGGGCAAGGCTACCGTCACATACGTCGACGGCACCAAGGTATACGCCCAGGACATGACAGGCGCGCTCTGCCTTGACTTTGCTTACTTGGAAGCCACAGACCTTGCAGTCGGCGACATCGTCACCGACGTGCTCTGCACCGTCTCGAAGACGATGAACGTGCCCTATCTGATGGTTCTCAATCCGGCAGTCACCAAGACCGGAACGGGCTCGAAGTCGCCTCTCGAAGTGTCGGCTGCCGAAATCCTCTCTCAGCCCGAGATGTATATCCATCGCCTGGTCACGCTGTCGGATGACGTGGTCTTCGACGCTGTCGACGAAGGCGCCACTTTCAGCGCCAACCGCCGCGGCACATCAGGCGAGACCGCTGTCACGGTGATGCCTTTCGCCGGTACTGACCTGGCTACCACCGCCGTTCCGGCTCAGGCTAAGGTGACCGGTATCGTCCGCTCGATGAGCATCGTCTCCATCAGCCCGCGTTCGTCGGCCGACATCGTCGTGCCCGAGGAAGATCCGGCACTTGACGTAGCTGTCGAGAAGCTTTTTGAGGCCGACGAATTCGGCATGGTCGGACAGCCTAAGCCCTTCGGACGCTTCACCGTCACGACTACCGCGCTCAAGTCGCCCGTACAGGTGTACCTCACCGGCGCCAACCGCGACCAGTTCTCGATTGATGTCGAGGAGATTCCCGCAGGCACAGGCACTACCGTAGTGACCCTCACATATGCCCCCACCGCCATCGGCAAGCACACCTGCCGCATCAACTTCGACGCCACCCCCGTCGAACTCTCCACCGGCGCGCAGTTCACCGCCATGGCCATCGACCCGGATAATCTCCCCTCGGTGACTGTCGATGCCTCGGGCCTCACCGACTTCGTGGCAGCCGTGGGCAGTACTCACGAGCAGACCGTCGAGGTAATCACCGCCAACGCTCCCGACTTCGGCTCGGCTCGCATCGTCGACGCTTCGGGTAACTTCCGCATCAACTCCACCACGCTCCTCAAGTCGGGCACCACACGTATCGTCATCACCTACGTGCCCCGCGAGGAAGGCGAGCACTCCGACAACATCGAGTTCTCAGTGCCCGGCGGCGATGCATTCATGCTTCATGTGTCCGGCTCGACCGACGGCGGCGACAAGCCTCAGCCCAAGGAAGGCGACGACTTCCCCCTCGACCAGGGCACTCCGCTCGCTCTGATGACCGAGGACTTCGAGAGCGCCGCCGAACGCAACAAACCGCTCGCGCTGGCCAACGGCTGGAAGAACATCGCTGTCGAAGGCACCCGCGCATGGTGGGGCTATAACGAGGAAGACGGCAACCACGTGGCCAAGGTCACCGCATACGACATGCTCGTGCCTGCCGGCTCGGAGAATCCCTGTCAGATGCTTCTGGCTACTCCGGCCCTCGACTATAAGAACGCTGCATCGCGCTTCTTCACCTTCCGCGTCATGGGCGATCTTCTCGTTGAAGGTCAGACCGACCGCCTCGAGGTGTGCTACATGGATATGGCTGAGGAGGAGCTGTACATAGAGCCTGTCGCACTGAGCCTCCCCGCTACTGCCGACTTCAACAAGGAGTGGCAGGACCTCGTGCTCGACCTCGAAGGTCTTGACCTTGCCGATACGTTCTACATCGGATTCCGCTTCACGTCGAACCGCGGCCGCGACAACAGCGCCGTATACTACATCGACGATGTATCGTGGGGCCGCTCCGACGTAGCCTTCATCCGTCCTGCCGAACGTCTCCACGAGATGACCGTATCTCCCTCTGCCGACTACGTGATGAACTTCAGCGCCAAAGGTATCAACCTCACAGAGCCGATTGCGCTCAAGATGGTGGGTTCGCACGCCGCTAACTTCACCCTTTCCACCGAGTCGCTGCCTAAGGAAGGCGGTGAGTTCGCAGTCACCTTCAACTCTGACGTCGAAGAGCTCCATACGGGCTTTGTGGAGATGAAGTCGGCAGGTGCGCCGGTGTCGTACATCGACATGTACATCACTCCCGATGGCTCGCTCGGCATCGAGAACGTGGCACAGTCAGCCCGCGCCCTTGACTACACCCTCGACGGACGTACGCTCCACATCCTCTCGACCGACGGTCCTGCACGCGTAGCCCTCTACGACAGCCTCGGCAAAACCGTAGCGAGCGCCGCCGAAGCTACATCGCTCGACCTCGGCCATCTCCGCCCCGGCGTGTATGTCCTCTCGGCTTCGACATCGGCACGTTCTATCTCCGCCAAGATTGTAATTAAATAACACGATTACCTATTAAATCCGCACAGGCGTGCCGGCTGATGACCGACACGCCTGTGTTTTTGCGGTGCGAAATTGGGGGCGCGCGAAATTGGGGCGCGAAATATTGGACGCGCATGCATTATTTATTCATGCAGTCGTTGTCCCAGCGGATGACGTTGTTGTCGATGTAATTCATGATATTGACGAATGAGCGTTCATTCCGAATGATGTTTTCATAATATCGTTGTTGCCATTTCGGGCATTTTGGACGCGATATATCGCGTCCGTACGTTACACGGTTGGCGGCTCGGGTTATGGCGGCTTTCAACGAGCCGATAACCGATGCCAAACGGCAATTGTGGTGAAAATCGGTGCACGTGTCGCCGTGTGTCGTCGGCTTCAGGCATCCTAATTTTTGCGATGGTGCGGAATTGGGCGCGGAATTGGATTCGGAATTGGATTCGGAATTGGGATTTGGCGCGGAATTGGATGCGGATTCGGGATTGGGCGCGGAATTGGATTCGGATTCGGAATTTGGCGCGGAATTGGATGCGGATTCGGGATTGGGCGCGGAATTGGCGGAATTGGATTCGGGATTGGGCGCACGTAGGGACGCGATATATCGCGTCCGTACTGCCGGCGATGGCGCCGTTGATGGCATCGTTGATGCCCCCGGCGATATATCGATGGCGAGATGGATGTGGTTGGGCATTACGACATAATTCAGCAACGAGACATCGGGGTGATGGCGTTCAAGTTCGTTGATACATCTGTCGGTGATTTTGCCTAATTCGCTGAGATGCATTTCGCCGTTGGTTATTGAGCCGAGGGAGTGACGCCGTCCATGTGTGCACACGGTGACAAAATATATGCCGCCGTTGTAGTCGTGCCAGTTTGCCCTGAATTGATGTCTGTCCGCCATAATTATTCGATTGATGATTTGGTATTGGGACGAAGCAAATCATTCCATCCACAAAGATATGTAAAATCTTTTATATCAGAGCACAACTGTCACACATGATGGTTTTTGCCGACGCAAAAAAAAGACTGTGCTCCGTGATGGAACACAGTCTTTTGTATGATGGAAGGGGATTATCAGAGGATGACCTTCTCGACCTTCTTGCCTGCGCGGCGGATGTAGAGGCCGTGGGTGGGGTTCTCGATGCGGATACCCTGGAGGTTGAAGTATTCAACCTTGTCGGTGGTAGCAGCGTTCACGTTGCCGATACCTGCGTTGAAGTCAGTGGGGAGAGTGAGTCTCGAAGCCTTGGTAAATTTCATACCGTAAACACTGCCGGGATTCATGCCTTCTACTGTAGTGTTGGGGAAGATATAGCCGATAGAGTTAATTTCGAAGTTGATTTCACCATTAGCCAAAGTAATGTATTCGCCATCTTTGAGTATGGCAGGGCTTCCGTCCTGTTCGAGGAGGTCGGAGATGGAGCAGATGCTTGTGAGACCGTAGTTGCGGTTTATGACAAGTCCTGTTTCCTGATAAGGCACTACTACGCGATTGGGGTCTGTGATGTCGATGAGAAGGTGACCAGAACCGCCGTACATGGTGAAGTAGGAGTTAATACGAATCTGGTTGAGGTCAGTTGCAAGCTGCTGAAGTTCAAGACCGGGAATGGTAAGAGGTTCCCAAAGATCTGTATCTTCACTTGTGTTGTCTTTGTTGGCAAGAGGACCAAAAATACCGTCTACGAATGTACATTCACCTACAGTTTCCCAAGGAGTTGCTTCGATGGTGAGCTTATAGAAGAAATCATATATGTTCAGGAGTTCCAAAGTGTCGGAATTGTAAAGTACGATAGCAAGGAAGCAGTCATCGGGAGTGTCAAAGCCATTGCCGTTGAAAGTGATGTCGTAGGTTGTCTTATCTGTTTCCACGAATGAAGCTCGGTCTCCCGAAATCTCAAAAGCCATGATACGGCATGCGATAGTGACATTGGTGCCGTCTTCAAGCTGTCCGGACTCAAGATCGTCAGGTTCGATAGCGAACACGCCTGTCTCAGGGTCGTATGCACCGTAGAGAGGATATTCTCCGGAAAAACCGTAGACCTGAAGCATGCCGTCTACGAAGTTTTCAATCTTGATGTCGCCTTCGTACTCTGCCATGCCATTGCCGGTCGAATCGAAGTCAACAAATGTCATGGAGTAGGTGTCGCATACATCTTCGGCAGGAGCGGCGATTCTGTGTACGTTCTTTACTTCGGGAAGTTTGTGGGCGGTGGCAACAGCTTCAATTTCGGCTGCCTTGAGTTGGTGCTTAGGCGTAAACGATACCGTCTTGTGCAGTGTGGGAGCGGCATTTACTCCGAGAGCTGCTACGGCAAGCACAGAAAGGAACGAGTAGAGTTTTTTCATAAAAAACAAAAGTTTTTAAGTGAATGTGTCAGACAGGCGTCAGACGTTTCTTTAATGATTGTGGGGCAAAGATAGTGCATATTTTTGGAACTGCAAACTTTTAGACATCTTTTTTTGTGTTTTATAACATAAAAAATGTCCTTGGTATTTTTGAAGTGTCAAAATGGCACCATTCGACCTCTCTGCTGAGGGGTACAAAATAGAAAGGCTGCATTTCCGTCAACACGGAAGTGCAGCCTTTCGATATAGTGCAGTCTTTTTTAAGCGGTGTAGTGGGTACGCGGACGGCCTACCGTGCGGCCTCGACGAGGGCCTTGGTGTCGCGTGCGATGGTGAGTTCTTCGTCGGTGGGGATGACGACGACTTTGACGGGGGATGCTGCGGTGGAGATGACGGTCTCGGTGCCGCGTGTGACGGCGTTGACTTCCTTGTCAATCTCTACGCCCATGAATCCGAGGGTGCTGCATACGTCGGCGCGGAGTCCGGCCTGATTCTCGCCCACGCCGCCGGTGAAGACGATGATGTCGGCGCCGTTCATCTCGGCGGCATATGCGCCGATGTACTTGGTGATGCGGAGCTCGTACATGTCGAGGGCGAGGCGTGCGCGCTCGTTGCCTTCGGCGATGGCTGCCTCAATCTCGCGCATATCGTTGCTGACGCCGCTGACTCCGAGGACGCCGCCGTCCTTGTTGATGATCTTCTGGAGCTCGTCGGCGGTGAGGTGATGCTTGTTCATCAGGAAGGTGAGTGCGCCGGGGTCGACGTCGCCGGAGCGTGTGCCCATCATGAGGCCTTCGACGGGGGTGAGGCCCATGGATGTGTCGATGCACTTGCCGCCTGCGATGGCTGCCATGGAGGCGCCGTTGCCGATGTGGCAGGTGATGATGCGCTGCCCGGTGATGTCCACGCCGAGGAACTCGCACACGCGCTGACTTACGTAGCGGTGGCTGGTGCCGTGGAAGCCGTAGCGGCGGACGCCGTCTTCGGTGTAGAATCGGTAGGGGAGGGCGTACATGTATGCCTTGGCAGGCATGGTCTGGTGGAATGCGGTGTCGAATACGCCTACCTGGGGCACGTCGGGCATGAGGGCGGTGATGGCCTCGATGCCTGTCATGTTGGCCGGGTTGTGGAGGGGTGCGATGTCGTAGCACTCGCGGATTTTGGCCTTGACGGCGTCGTCGATGATGACGCTTTCGCTGAATTTCTCTCCGCCGTGCACGACGCGGTGGCCTACGGCGTCAATCTCGCTGTAGCTGCGGATGCAGCCTTCGGCGGGGTCGGTGAGTATGTTGAGGATGGCTTTGACGGCAGCGTTGTGGTCGATGAGCCCGAGTTCGACGGTGGCTTTGGAGCCGTCGGCGCGCTTGTACTTGAGGAATCCGCCGGGGAGTCCGATTTTCTCTACGCCGCCTTCGGCCAGAGTGGTGTCGCTGTCGTCCGTGAGGTCGATGAACTTGTATTTTACCGAGCTGCTGCCCGAGTTGAGAACGAGTATTTTCATAATAAGGTATAGTGGAAGGTGTGGTTCAGAGTCCCTTCAGGCCGATGGCCTGGTTGCAGGTGATGATGATGGTCTTGTAGATGTCTTCGGGGAAGCATCCGCGGGAGAGGTCGTTGACGGGAGCTGCGAGGCCCTGGAGTACGGGGCCTACGGCCTGGACTCCGCCGAGGCGCTGGACGAGTTTGTAGGCGATGTTGCCCACTTCGAGGTTGGGGAATACGAGGACGTTGGCACGGCCGCTCAGGGGGCTGTTGGGGGCTTTGCTTGCTGCTACGGAGGGCACGATGGCTGCGTCGGCCTGGAGTTCGCCGTCGAGGATGAGAGAGGGCTCCATCTTGCGGGCTATCTCGGTAGCTTCGATGACTTTGTCGACGGCCGGGCTCTTGGCGGAGCCTTTGGTGGAGAATGAGAGGATGGCTACGCGGGGCTTGATGCCTGCTATGTCGAGTGCGGTGCGTGCTGCCGACACGGCTATCTGTGCGAGCTGTGCTGCGTCGGGGTCGGGGACTACGGCGCAGTCGGCGAATATGAGGATGCCGTCGGTGCCGAAAGTCGAGTCTTCGGGGAGGAGCATGACGAATGCTCCGGAGACTACGCTGATGCCGGGGACGGTCTTGATGACCTGGAATGCTGCGCGGAGGACGTTGCCGGTGGTGTTCATGGCGCCTGCCACCTGTCCGTCGGCGTCGCCGGCCTTGACCATGAGGCATCCGAGGTAGAGGGGATTGGCTGTGGTGAGCCGAGCTTCCTCCATGGTGATGCCTTTGGACTTGCGGAGCTCGAAGTAGAGGGGTGCGTATCGGTCGATGACGTTTTCGTCGGCGGGGTCGACGATGGTGGCCTTGTCGAGGTGCGTGAGCTTGAGCTCGCGGGCCATATTCATTATATCCTGACGGTGGCCGATGAGGATGATGTCGGCCAGAGAGTCGGCTATGATTCGGTCGGCTGCGGTGAGGGTGCGTGGCTCGAGACCTTCCGGCAGGACTATGCGCTGACGGTGTTCGCGGGCTTTCGCGGTGAGTTTTTCAAAAAGATCCATGATAGTTCTGTGTTGAAAGATTTATGGTGCAAAGTTAGCTATTTTTCGGCGGACTGCTTGCTGTGCGCGTCATATTTTTTCATCACGCCGGGGCAAACAAATGGCCGTGCCGGGGCGTTGAATAGTAGGAGATTGTTCAATAATGCCTGTTAAACAGTCTCTGAAATGTTTCAACTCTTCAATGACTAAAAAACTTCGTGACAATGACCCGGACAAAGAATCGCAACCGCACCAGCGTATGGGTGGCCATCGGTGCCATCTTCCTCATAATACTGCTTATAATATGGCTGACGTTCGCCGACCTGACAGGCGATACGGACGTGGCAGCTTTTCTGGCACCCTATATAGTGAACAGCCCTGCTGTGGCAGGATAATAAGTAACTCGCAAAAATTAGCTGCGAATGGAATTTGAAGGATTTTGGATTGATTTTCGTCTGAGGAAGATGGCTTGTAGCGAGCTACAAGCCTGATGACGAGGGCGGAAAGCAGCCAAAAGACAAGAATTACATCGCAGCAATCTACGGAAGTTACTTTTAAATTTAATATAAACTAATTTTTAAGAGTTACTTAATACAATGTATATGGAACTGATTGAAATTACTCCCGAACGTACGGGCATCGTCATATGGCTCGTATGGGCCGTAATCGGCCTTGTCGCGGCACTTATAGCCAAGCGCTCGACAGGCCGCGGCACTCTTTTCTTCGATGTCATCATCGGTGTGGTGGCCGCGCTGCTGGGCGGCACTCTGACTGTGAGCTATATAGGCGGAGGTCCTGTGCAGCTCTTTCTCATCTCGGTGCTGGGGGCCGTCTTCTTCGCCGCTGCGGCTCTGCTGCTGACGGGATGGCTTATCTCGTACTTCAGGCGCAGGGAGCGTATGTGATGACTCCGCGCGCGTCAGTCCGGCTGTGGCCTGACGATGCAAAGGGCCGGCCCCTTGACGGGTCCGGCCCTTTGTGGTGCTGGTCAGGATATGGACTGCTGCGGCTTATTTGCCGAAGTAGCGGTTGAAGAGACCTGCGAATCCGCGTCCGTGACGGGCTTCGTCCTTGGCCATTTCGTGCACGGTGTCGTGGATGGCGTCGAGGTTGAGTTCCTTGGCGCGGCGTGCGATGCGCATCTTGTCTTCGTTTGCGCCGGCTTCGGCGTGCATGCGCTTCTCAAGGTTTGTACGGGTGTCCCATACGACGTCGCCGAGGAGTTCGGCGAACTTGGCAGCGTGCTCGGCTTCTTCCCATGCGTAGCGCTTGAATGCTTCGGCGATTTCGGGATAGCCTTCGCGGTCGGCCTGACGGCTCATGGCCAGGTACATGCCCACCTCGGTGCACTCGCCGTTGAAGTGAGCGTTGAGGTCCTTGATCATCTCTTCGTCGCAGCCGCGTGCTACGCCGATTTCGTGCTCGGTGACGAACTTGAGGAGGTCTTCGGGGTTGAGTTCCTTGAATTTATCGCGGGGAGCACCGCACATGGGGCACTTTTCGGGTGCTTCGTCTCCTTCGTGGATGTAGCCGCACACTGTGCAGATGAATTTCTTCTTCATAATAGTTACAGTAGTTGAGGATTAAGTTATTAGTTATTGGTAGGAAGGATTCCGTGTTTGCGGAATACTTTTGTAATCTTTTCGAGTGCTTCGGCCACCTGCTCGGGAGTGTGTGTGGCCATGAGGCTGAAGCGGATGAGGGTGTCGTGGGGCGCAACGGCGGGCGACACGACGGGATTGACGAAGATGCCTTCTTCGAGGAGGTCGCTGGTGATGGCGAATGTCTTGAAGTTGTCGCGCACGAAGAGGGGGATGATAGGCGTGGATGTGTTGCCTATCTCGAATCCGGCCTGACGGAATCCTTCGAGGGCCATGTCTGTGAGTTTCCACAGGTTGGCCTGGCGCTCGGGCTCCTCAATCATGAGGTCAAGGGCCTTGAGGGCTGCTGCGGTGGATGCCGGTGTGATGCTGGCAGTGAAGATGTAGGAGCGCGAGTGGTGGCGGAGGTAGTTGGTGATCTCCTTGTTGGTGGCGATGAAGCCGCCCAGCGATGCGAATGACTTGGAGAATGTGCCCATGATGAGGTCAACGTCGTCGGTGACACCGAAGTGGTTGCATGTGCCACGGCCGCCTTCGCCGAATACGCCGATGCCGTGTGCCTCGTCGACCATCACTGATGCGTCGTACTTCTTGGCGAGCTCGACAATCCTGGGGAGGTTGGCCACGTCGCCTTCCATGGAGAATACGCCGTCGGTGACGATGAGCTTCACTTTGTCGGGGGCGCACTTGGCAAGCTGCTTCTCAAGGGAGTCCATGTCGTTGTGCTTGTACTTGAGACTCTGGCTGAACGACAGACGCCGGCCCTCGATGATGGAGGCATGGTCCTGCTCGTCCCAGAGGATGTAGTCCTCGCGGCCGGTCAGGGTTGATACGACGCCGAGATTCACGCCGAAGCCGGTGGAGTAGATCATCACATCTTCTTTGCCTATATATTCGGCCAGCCTTGCCTCGAGCTTTTTGTGGAGGTCGAGGGTGCCGTTGAGGAAGGGCGAACCGGCGCATCCTGTGCCGTACTTGCGCGTAGCCTCTATGGCGGCTTCCTTGATTCGGGGATCATTGACAAGACCGCTGTAGCAGTTCGAGCCGAACATCAGCACCCGGCGTCCGTCGATGACCACTTCGGGATCCTGTTCTGACGATATGGCGCGGAAATAGGGATAGATACCCGCCGCTTTTGCTTCCTGAGGAGCGGTATATTTTGCTAACTTGGCCTGTAAAAGATTCATTGCGGTAATGATAACAGTTGGTTATTTTATGTATATGATTATGACCGCCGCGAAGCAGATTCAGATGACCCCCTCACGGGTCTCCTTCGCTACAGCACGGCAAAATTACAAAAAAAATCTATATTATCAGCCCTGTTGGCTTTTTTTAAACCTCATAAAAAGTGTAACTGTCCGTTCCTGAAAATGGT
>DLAL01000055.1 GCA_002493945.1 Porphyromonadaceae bacterium UBA7048 | reverse complement strand
ACAGGTTTATTACTATGCGCCCCTATTACAGTTGGACGGCAACGAAGAAGCCCTACGCTTGTATATGCAATCGATGCGTTCGACCATATTCCTCGCGGAATATCGTGCCGAATGCAAGATAATTACATATCCACGGGCATCCATCGTTGCTCAATCCTTGACTGTAATACGAAATTTTGCGAGAATTTCAGAGAGCCAAGAATTAGCGCGGATAAACGCTTTTCATTATGTCTGCTTCCCGCCCTCGTCCCCTCAACCGGGGGGTGGCTCAGTCAAGCCTCGCCTCTGCCTACAGCGGTCAGTGCGGTCTGCAATCGCAAAGGTAATAAAATTTCGTAAAAGTTGGACTATCAGATAAAGAAATCGTATTTATAGTCTTCCTCTTACGTCATCGAAATCGCCGGAAACAGATACGTCGCACATCTCAAAATACGGATACTCATAAATATCGGAAGAGTGAGCGGATTTTAGCCAAGTTTATTCTAAATTACATTTGTAACTTTCTGATTCTCAATAACCTAATTTTGAAGTAAAACAATACAAAAAGCGATTGACAAGTTTATTTTTTTCTCTTATCAATCGCTTGTATATTAGTTATTTATGTCTTAAAATCGGGCGGATTTTATATCAATACTCCTCCTCATTGAAGAGGAAGTCTTCTTTGGAGGGATAGTCGGGCCAGATGTCTTCGATTGATTCGTATGTGTCGCCTTCGTCTTCGATTTCCTGAAGGTTTTCGATTACTTCGAGGGGCGCACCGCTGCGCATTGCGTAGTCGATGAGCTCGTCTTTGGTTGCGGGCCAGGGTGCGTCTTCGAGCTTCGATGCAAGTTCAAGTGTCCAGTACATAGTCTTTGTTATTTTAAAAGTGCGCAAAGATAGCAATTTTCTATTATTATTCAATATTTCTCCCAGAATATTTCGTCGTGCTGGTTGTAAATGTTGATGGCGCGGCTTAAAATGAAGAGATAATCGCTCAGACGGTTGATGTAGCGTATGATGGCCGGGTCGACCGTGGAGGTGCGCGACAGTGCTATGATGCGGCGCTCTGCGCGGCGCACGACGGTGCGCGCTATGTTGGCGCGTGCGGCGTCGGGGTGGCCCGTAGGGAGGATGAAGCGGTTGTGACGGGGCAGGGCAGAGTCGAGTGCGTCGATGTCTGCCTCGAGGGCTGCTATGGCCCGGTCAGGGAAGGGCGCGGGCTGCCATGACGATTCGGGCTCTGTGGCCAGTGCGGAGCCTATGTCGAAGAGACGGTTCATGGCGCTCCGGAGTGTGGCGTGGGCTTCGGCCGGGATGGCTAAGGATGCGTTGAGGAGGCCGAGCCATGAGTTGGCTTCGTCGACGGTGCCGTACGCTTCGAGGCGCACGTCGTCCTTGGCTGCGCGCGTGCCGCCGACGAGGCTGGTGGTGCCGGTGTCGCCCGTGCGTGTGTATACGTTGCTTTTCTTCATGTTGTCATTTTTTTTCTATTGTGTGCAAAGGTATAACAATTATTCTGACAATTGTTCGTCCGGGGTATGAAAAAAGCGCTCCGGCACGGTGTCCGGAGCGCTTGTGCGATGCTTTGCAGGAGGGTTTATTCGGGAATCTTGCCGTCGGCCCACCATGTGCAGCTCAGCGGAGTGAACTGAGCGGCTCCGGTGACGTCGTAGACCACGTCGTAGGCCGTGGTGGCGGAGCCGTCATAGGCTGAGAAGTGGATGGTGTAGTGCACGGTGAGTCCTTCGACGGGCTTGGCTTCAGGATGGAGTTGTGCGAGGGCTGCCGGGAATACTTCGCAGATGAAGCGTTTCTTCAGAAGTTCGACTACCTGGTCGTCGGTGAGGCCTTCGTATCCTGCCGGGTACTGGCCGCGTGCCGCGCTTGCGCGGAGGTCGACGTTGCCCTGGTAGGCCGATGCGCCGGAGTAGTACTCGTTGTTGCCGTACTTGGTTACGTAGAAGAGGCCGCTGGTGATGCTGGTGTCGCCCAGGGGCTTGCAGATGCTGTTGAACACCCAGTCAACGCAGGCCTGGAAGTAGCGAGTGCTGAGTTCCTGGTTGCGGCCGGCAGGGAGGGTGATTTCGACGTTGGGGTCGTACATCCATTTGCCGCCCGAGCGCACGAACTGGTTGGTCTCTTCGACGGTGAAGTCGTCAGGCGTCCATCCTTCGGCGGTGCGGACGTAGGCGCTGCATGCGTAGGCTGTGGCGCCGCTCGCGTAGCGGAGCCAGTAGACGTACATGACTGTGCCTTCGGCTGCGTAGGGATACTTCACGCCGAGATAGGTGGAGAGGTAGGGTTCGGCGGTGGTGAGGTTGGCGTACTTCTGGCCCATCTCTGTGTAGTCGGAGGGGTTGAGGACGGCGAAACCTGTGGCAGGCGCCCACTTGGAGCCGTCGAAGCGGTAGACGGCGTTGACGGTCTGCACGGGCACTTCTGCCTTGACGCGCGCAGGAGCCTTGGCTGATGCCGGAGTGGCTTTCAGGACGAGGTTCTTGACTTCCCAGGTGCCTGATTTGCCTTCTTCGCTGACGTAGTGGAAGCCGAGCTGTATCTTCTTGCCGGCGTAGGCCGAGAGGTCGATGTCGCCGCTGGAGCAGAAGGTCCACGAGGTGTTGTCGGTTGTGACGGGGATGGCTACCTTGGTCCATGCCGATGCGCCTTCCTCACGTACGTTGAGGGTGCAGTTGGCCAGTGCGAACTCGAGGTCGGGGAATTTGTTGTAGACGTGCTCGAAGGTCAGCACGGGGTCTGCGTTGCCCTTGAGGTTGATGACGGGCGATATGAGCCACGAGTCGGATGCGTAGCTGGTGCCGTTGGCGAAAGCCGATGCCTTGGCGCCGTAGTTGGCTCCGCCCCAGCTCCAGACGTATGTCAGCGCTTCGGGGAGCGCGGTGTCCTCGATGGTGAAGTCGCCGAGGCTTTCGGTGAACGATTCGGCGAATACTTCGACGGGACCTGCGGGCTGTTCGGGCTGCTGAGAGCCGCCGAAGACGGGTTCCTGGGTGGCCATCTTGTAGCTTACAACATAATATTTGGCGGCTTCGGCGTCGGCGAATTCCTCAAGTATGCCGGGGATATAGTCGGCGGGATTCATTGACGGCGCGAAGGCGTCGATATAGTCCTCTGAGCCCCATATGTCGAGCTCGTACTGCTCGTTCGATATGGAGTAGGTGCGGACGGTCTGAGCTTCGGTGAAGTCGGCCGGCTCGGCTTCGGCGGTGCGGTATGTCAGGCGCACCGACGAGCCGTCGGAGAGGGTGAAGTAGGGGAACGAGGTTGACTCCAGGAATGCCGGCACGTAGTCCTTGGCTGAGATTACGGGCGAGAAGCGGTGGAGTGTGCCCACGGCCTTGAGGGCGGCGCTGTTCGCCTCGCCTGCCAGGGCTACGTTGGTGCTGTTGGAGGCGATGGCCGAGTAGTCGGCGTCGGTGAGGGTGTACTCGATGGCCTCGGTGTTCTGTATGGGGCCGTCGGTGATTTCCTCGAAGCCGTCGAGATGGTCGTTCCAGGAGTTTTCGTCGCAGGCAGTGAGAGAGCCGCAGACGGCGAGTGCTGCGAGGGCTCTGATATATGTGGTTTTCATTGCTTTACGTACTGGTTAGAAGTTTACACGGAGTTTGAGGGAGTATGTGCGGCCGAATGAGTAGAACACGCCGTAGATGTTTTCCCAGGTGGCGTCTTCCTGAGAGTTGCTCCAGGCGTCGACCACGTAGTTGTAGTTGAAGAGGTTGTGTACGTTGCCGTAGAGGGTGGCCGAGACACCGCCTATGTCGAAGCGGTAAGAGGCGTGGAGGTCGAGCTGGTTGCCCCAGGGTATGCGCCAGGGTTTAGCCAGGGTGATGATCTGGTTGAAGTTCGGGGTTGAGATGGTGTAGTCGGAGTAGTTGCGAGCGCTTGCCTTCCAGTCGCCGCCGATGCGGAATCCTTTGAATGGCCTGAACACTACGCCGAGAGCGCCTGTGGTCTGAGCCGAGCCGCCTACGCGCACGCCTTTCTGATTGAGGATACCCCATGCGTGGTCTTCGGCCATGATGCCCGAAGCGATGTCGCCGGCGCTGTTCTTGATAGGTTCGCCGTTCTGGTTGTAGAAGTAGCCCTTGGCGTTGTTGTCCCATACGTAGTCGCCCAGTGAGAGCATACCGGTGACTTCGAGCCATGTGGTGGGCACGAATGTGGCGTTGATTTCGATACCCATGTGACGGGCGTTGACGCCGGTGAGGTTGAGGGCGTAGCGGTCGCCGATGTGTTCGCCCACCTCGATGGTGCCGCCGCGTACGGTGGTCTTGTCCATCCACTTGGTGTAGTATGCGTTGACGGTGGCCGAGAACATGCGCGAGCGGAAGTTATAGCCGAGTTCGGCGGAGAATACCTTCTCGTTGACGGGGTCGGGGTTGGTGGCGTTCGACACTGCCTGCGATAGGAATACGCCGTAGGCGAAGAAGGGCGCGCGGCTGATGTAGCCTACGTTGGCGAAGACGTTGTTGTGGCGGTCGATGTTGTAGTTGGCGCCGAACTTGACTGTTCCGCCCAGGAAGTTGTAGACGGGCGTCTTGCCGTGCTCCTTGTCGTAGTAGAACTTGTCGATGCGCTGGTAGCCGGTGTTGTTGAGCGAGCCGGAGAGCACGAGGTTGAGGCGCTTCTGGAAGAGGTTGAGCTCGCCCTGAATGTAGGCGCCTTCCTGCTGTGTGCGGCCTTCGTAGTTGCGGTAAACGATGTCGCCTACGCCGAGTTTCTCGTACTTCCAGTTGGGGTCGGCTGCAGCGGCGTTGTTGGCCGGCTTGACGTTCTTGCGCGAGCTGTCGTCCATGAAGTACTCGCCGTCGTAGAGGTCGATGATTTTATTGTTGTGGAATCCCACGTAGTAGCGCAGGTCGACGCCGGCGAGGATGTTGAGCTTGTCGTCGAAGAAGCGGTTGTTGTAGGTCGAGATGAGGCCGAACCAGTTGTGCGAGTTGTTCGACTCGGACATCACCATGTTCGAGCCGGTGGTGCTTGCCTGGTTCATGAGCTGTATTTCGTCGTAGGCGAATGTTCCGTCGGGGTGGCGGAAGAGGGTGTTGGCCTTGCCGTTGGTGGCGCCGTACCAGCTTGCGTTGCTGAGCGATGTGCCCTTGTAGGTGCCGCGGCCCTGACCGGAGTAGCCGCCGCCCTTGGCGAGCGATGCGTAGACGGTGGTCGAGAGCGACGACTTGCGGTCTATCTTCCACACGTGTGCCAGTGATATCTGGGGCTTGTGGTAGGTGTTGCGGTTCGACGAGCGCACCTGTCCGTGGAGGTCGTAGCCGAAGGTGGCGTTATAGCGGTAGGGGCTTTCTTTGCCCATGACGTTCTTGGCATACTCCTGATACTGGATGATGGAGAGTCCGTCCTTGTTGCCGCGCTTGTTGTGGGTCTGGGGAGCGCCGAAGGCTGTCAGCGAGAGCGAGTGGCGGTCGTTGATGCGCTTGGAGATGTTGACGAAGTAGTTGTAGGCGTTGAAGTCGGTGCCCTGGATGTATCCGTCGCCGTACTTGTGCGAGCCCAGGACGGTCACAGCCCATCCGTGCTTCATCACGCCGGTCGACACCTTGATGCCCATCTCGTTCATGCCGTCGTTGCCCATGCCGTACCATACGCTGCCGCCTTTCTCGGCGTCGAGCGACTGGGTGGTGATGTTCACCGTGCCGCCGATGGAGGGGGCGGAGAGCACGGCGGCACCGAGGCCGCGCTGTGTCTGGATGTTCGATGCCACGTCGTTCAGGCCGGCCCAGTTGCTCCAGTATACCCATCCGCCTTCCATGTCGTTGACGGGGATACCGTTGACGAGCACTGCGACGTTGGCGCTCTGGAAGCCGCGCATGTTGATCTTGGCGTCGCCGAAGCCGCCGCCGTCCTTAGTGGCCCATACGCCGGGGGTGGTGTTGAGGATTTCGGGAAGTTCCATGGTGCCGAGCTTGGCTTCGATTTCGGCCTTGTTGACCTGCGACACTGCCACGGGGGTCTGACGTGTGCGGGCGAGCGACTGGGTCACCACGACGTCGTTTAGCATTTCGTTGGAGGGAGTCATTTTGATGGTTCCCATGTCGGCCCGTGCGTCGACGGTCTTCGACTCGTAGCCGATGTAGGAGAATGTGAGGGAACGGGTGCCGTCGGGGATTGTGACGGAGAAGTTGCCGTCGATGTCGGTTGTCCCGACCGCTTTTCCGCCGGTGATGACGATGCTTGCGCCGATGATCGGTTCGCTTTCTTCGTCAACTACCGTACCTTTGCACTTGAGGGAAGCTCCTGCGGCGAAGGCAACAGCCTGTGCGAGCCACAGCACGATGAAAATCGATAAGAGTCGTCTCATTGTAGAAATAACAGTAATTGTGAAAATATTGATGAATGGTTGGTTCCTTTAGTTGTTGTCCCCGGCCGGTAGGGTAGGGGAGTGAGCGGCGCAACAAAGTTACGCATAATTTTTCATTTTGTCACACTCTGCGGTATATATAAATCTTGAGAGTCTGACATGCTTGACCACACGAGACTGCGATATTCCGTCCCTGCGGTGGAGCTGTCTGCGAATTTTAAAATCTCAGACGGTGTTATTCACGGATAATATGCTGTGAAATAGTCCGATACAGGCTATTTTGCGACGCGCCGGAATCGGCCGGATAAGTTTTTGCTGAATATCGAAAAATTTTGTATCTTTGCACGTTAAACGATAGACAAATGACGCCCGCATTTCAATGGATTGCTTCGGGTGTTGAACGCCCGACTCTTGATTATCAGCGACTTGAGCAATGGATTGCGCAGGTCGCTCTTCGGCACAACCGCACGGCTATGGCTCTTAACTACATCTTCTGCGACGATGAAGAGATACTGAGAGTCAACCGTCAGTTCCTCGACCATGATTATTACACCGATATCATCACCTTCGACGACTGCATCGGCAGGATGCTCCGCGGCGATATGTTCATATCGCTCGACACCGTGCGCTCCAACGCCGAGGGGCTCGGCGTGAGCTATGACTCCGAGCTCCGGCGCGTGATAGTCCACGGCATCCTCCATCTCTGCGGAATCAACGACAAAGGTCCCGGTGAACGCGAGATCATGGAGGCCGCCGAGAACGACGCGCTCGCTCTGCTCGAGGAGATGTCGCAGTCGGGCTGCTAATTTCACTTTCTTATATTCGCCATGCGTTTTGATTTCGATGTGATTGTTGTCGGTGCCGGACACGCCGGTTGTGAGGCTGCGCATGCCGCAGCGCGCATAGGGGCTCGTACCCTGCTGATAACAATGGATATGAACAAGATTGCGCAGATGAGCTGCAATCCGGCCGTGGGCGGTATCGCCAAGGGTCAGATTGTACGCGAGATTGATGCCTTGGGCGGTATGATGGGAATCATCACCGACCGCACGGCCATACAGTTCCGCATGCTCAACCGCAGCAAAGGTCCGGCCATGTGGAGCCCCCGCGCTCAGGCCGACCGCAACAAGTTCTCGGCCCTGTGGCGCGAGACACTCGAGCGCACCCCCGGCCTGTCGATGTGGCAGGGTTCGGTGGACTCGCTCGTGTTCGATGCCGACGGACGCCTCGCCGGCGTGCACACCCTCGAGGGCGCCACGTTCGAGGCCCGTCAGGTGGTGCTCACCAACGGCACCTTCCTCAACGGTCTGATGCACATCGGCCGTGTGTCATTCGAGGGCGGACGTATATCCGAACCCTCGGCCCGCGGCCTGACCGAGCAGCTCCGCGCGCTCGGATTCGTCACCGACCGCATGAAGACCGGCACGCCATGCCGCATAGACAGCCGCACCATCAACTTCGACCTCACCGTGCCGCAGCCGGGCGACCCCGTGCGGCATCTCTTCTCGTATCTGCCCGGGGTAGAGTCGCCGCTGAAGCAGCGCGACTGCTACATCGTGTACACCAACGAGACCACCTGCGAAGTGCTGCGCCGCGGCCTGCCTGACTCGCCGCTGTACAACGGACAGATACAGAGCATCGGCCCGCGCTACTGCCCGTCGATAGAGACCAAGATAGTCACTTTCGCCGACAAGACCGAGCACCAGCTCTTCCTCGAGCCCGAAGGCGAGAATACTACAGAATTCTACCTCAACGGCTTCTCGTCGTCGATGCCTATGCCCATACAGATTGAGGCGCTGTCGACTGTCCCGGCCCTGAAGGACGCGCAGCTTTACCGCGCCGGATATGCCATAGAATATGACTTCTTCGACCCCACGCAGCTGCGCCACACCCTTGAGACGCGCCTCGTGGACGGCCTGTACTTCGCCGGTCAGATTAACGGTACCACGGGCTACGAGGAAGCCGCCGGACAGGGTCTCGTGGCCGGAGCCAACGCCGCACTGCGTGCTCTCGGACGCGAGCAGTTCACCCTCGGACGTGATCAGGCATATATCGGCGTTCTCATCGACGACCTCGTGAACAAGGGCGTCGACGAGCCGTACCGCATGTTCACGTCCCGTGCCGAGTATCGCATCCTGCTCCGTCAGGACGATGCCGACATGCGCCTGACACCGCTCGGCTACAGCATAGGTCTCGCCGACGAGCGCCGCTACGGCCTGATGGAGGAGAAACGCCGCCTGCGCGACAGCATCATCGCGCTGTGCGACACCCTGACGGTGCATATCGGAGAAGTCGCCGCACTTCTTGAGGAAGTCGGCACCACGCCTCTGCGGCAGGGCACGCGCCTGCGCGACCTCGTGCAGCGTCCGCAGCTCTCGCTGCGTCTGCTTGCCGGAAGCGTGGCGCCGCTGAAGCAGCTCATCGACTCGCTTCCCGACGACCGCCGCGACGAAATCGTCGAAGCCGCCGAGATACTCATCAAGTACGACGGCTACATAGCCCGCGAGCGTCTCATCGCCGACAAGCTGCGCCGCCTTGAGGAAATACGTCTTCCGGCCGACCTCGACTATGCGTCGCTGAAGTCCATCTCGACTGAAGGCCGTCAGAAACTCGAGCGTCACCGCCCGGTCACCATAGGCGATGCCTCGCGCATTCCGGGCATCTCGCCGTCGGACGTCAACATCCTGCTTCTGTTACTCAACCGATAGAAACCCTTGTTCCACGTGGAACAATTCACAAAATAATTCTTAGCAAATCAACACTTTAAACCGTATAAAATGGACTACATCAAATCGCGCATCCGTGATGTCAACGATTTCCCCTCGCCCGGAATCGTGTTCAAGGATCTTACAACAGTATTCAAAGACCCCCGCGCTCTCCACATCATAGGCTGGGACCTCTCGCAGCTATACCGCGACAAGGGCGTTACTAAAGTCGTAGGCATCGAGTCGCGCGGCTTCATCGGCGGCTCCATCCTCGCCTTCGAACTCGGCGCAGGCTTCGTGCCCGCACGCAAACCCGGCAAACTTCCTGCCGACACCATCCGTCAGGAATATGCCAAGGAGTACGGCACCGACGTCATCGAGATTCACCGCGACGCTATCGGCCCTGACGACATCGTGGTGCTCCACGACGACGTACTCGCCACCGGCGGTACTATGGCTGCCGCATACAAGCTCGTGAAGAGCCTTAACCCCAAGAAAATCTACATCAACTTCATCATCGAGCTCTCGGCACTCAATGGCCGTGCCGCTCTGCCTGCCGATGCAGAGGTGACCTCGCTCATCGTATACTGATAAGCGCACGGCAGACCTGCTCTGAAACGACAGCGCCCCGTACCGGTGCCGGTACGGGGCGCTGTCGCTGTTAGGAGCCCGGAATGTTATTTGATTCGGACCAGTGTCACGAACGAGCACTGCGGCTCAGTGTCGGGGCGCTCGATGCGCTCCACGCGGTAGCTGTCGAGGTCTATGGCCGGGAAGAATGTGTCGGCGTCGTCGGCTGCGGCGTCGATGACGGTGAGCTCGAGCCGGTCGGCCAGACCGATGGCCTGGGCGTATATCGGTCCGCCGCCGATGATGAAGACGGGCGTGGCGGCCATGGCGATGGCTTCGCGGATGTTTCCGGCGGTCTCGGCGCCTTCGGCCTTATAGTCTGTCTGGCGTGTCACCACGATGTTGCGGCGTCCCGGCAGGGCGCCTTTGGGCAGAGATTCGAAGGTGCGTCGGCCCATGACGATGGTGTTGCCCATGGTGAGGGCCTTGAAGCGCCTCAGGTCGGCGCTGATGTGGTAGAGTAGGTCGCCGTGGCGGCCTATGCCTCCGCGACGGTCGATGGCGGCTATGATACTGACTTGCATATGGTGTTCGATGTGTGTAAGTGATGGCTGTATTTATACCGATACCTCGGCCTTGATGTGCGGATGCGGGTCGTAGCCCTCGAGGGCGAAGTCCTCGTAGCGGAAGCCGAAGATATCCTTCACGTCGGGGTTGATGACCATCCGCGGGAGCTGACGCGGCTCGCGTTCGAGCTGCATGCGCGCCTGGTCGATGTGGTTCAGATAGAGGTGTGCGTCGCCCAGTGTGTGCACGAAGTCGCCTGCGCGCAGCCCTGTGGTCTGAGCCATCATCTGCAGCAGCAGGGCGTATGAAGCGATGTTGAACGGCACGCCTAAGAAGCAGTCGGCGCTGCGCTGGTAGAGCTGCAGCGAGAGTCGTCCGTCGGCCACGTAGAACTGGAAGAACGCGTGGCACGGCGGCAGATTCATGTTCGGGATGTCGGCCACGTTCCATGCGCTGACCATGATGCGGCGCGAGTCGGGATTGTGGCGGATGGTGTCCTGAGCCTGCGCTATCTGGTCGATTGCGCCGCCGTTGTAGTCGGGCCACGAGCGCCACTGGTAGCCGTAGATGTGTCCGAGGTCGCCGTCGGCGTCGGCCCATTCGTTCCATATCCTGACGCCGTTGTCCTGAAGATACTTCACATTGGTGTCGCCGCGGAGGAACCACAGCAGCTCGTGGATGATGGACTTCAGGTGGAGTTTTTTCGTGGTCAGGAGCGGAAAGCCCTCTTCGAGATTGAAGCGCATCTGGTAGCCGAACACCGAGCGTGTGCCCGTGCCGGTACGGTCGTGCTTTACGACACCGTTGTCAAGGATGTGCCGCAGCAGATCGAGATATTGTCTCATCGTGTTATTTGTTTTTTTGTATGTCGAGTGTCGGGGAGGACGTATCGAGCTTGCGGAGCATGGGCATGCCCAGCTGATAACGTCCCGATTTATAGTTGATTGAGCCGTTCGGACACACTGCCGTGCAGTCGAAGCACACCACGCAGCGCGAGTTGTCGACGGCGCGGTCGCTCACTTTGATGCACTGGGCCTTGCAGACGCGCTCGCACTCGCCGCAGCTGATGCAGCGGTCAGGGTCTATCTCTATATGGAAGTAGGCCCGGCGTGCGCCGTAGCCCAGGATTGTGCCGACGGGACAGATGGTGTTGCACAGCAGACGTCCGTTCTTCCACGCCACTCCGATTACGACAAGCGCTGTGGCGACAGCTGTCGACATCGACGCTATGGCGAACTCCACGCTGCGGTCCTCTATGCCGGCCGGGCGGCCGATGAACTCCGAGACCATGCGCGAATAGGCGCTGTACGGGTCGAGAAGGGTCGGCACGATGGCGCTGCTCGACAGCAGCGACACAAAGGTCAGAAGCAGGAACACTATGCGCGTGCGTCGCGATGGCGCCCGGTAGCGGTAGCTGCGGCTGCGGCGCCGCGCCTTGCGGCTTCCGAAGCTCACGCAGTCCATCAGCGTGCCCATAGGACAGACCGTCGAGCAGTATATGCGGCCGTATATCAGTGTCACCACCGCCCAGAACACCAGCACCAGCCCCACTCCGGCCAGCAGGGCCGTGAGTATCTGCATGCGCACGAGCACACTATTGTAGCCTGCTATAAGCGCCCATGTGGGTACGCCCATGGCAATCAGCGATATAATGATTCGTATGGTGCGGACTGACCGGTACATAATTCTGAATGATATATGCAAAGGTATGCAAAATGCACGACATATCGTGCGATTTGCGCCAATTCTTTTAAACGAAAAATATGCTTATTGTCATGTTTTTTATCTATCTTTGCAGAAATTAGCATATACCCGATGTCAGTATTCAAGCGTGTAAGATACATACTCTCCGTACTTCTGGTTCTGGCGGCAGTCCATACTGCCGGAGCGCAGATTATCGTGACCGACGGCGAGCCTCTGTCGGAGGACAGCGTTATGCGCGACTTTTCCAATCAGCCGTACTTCGGACTGTACAAGGACAATTACTTCATATTCGGTCCGTCGGTCGGGCCTCCGGTCACGCGCAAGAATACGAACATCAAGTTCCAGATATCGATAGCCCAGCGCCTGACCAAGTCGACGCTCCCCTGGGGCACCTATCTCTATCTGTTCTATACGCAGAAATGCTTCTGGAACGTGCTTGAGAACTCCATGCCGATGACCGACCTCAACTTCAATCCCGGCATAGGCCTGACCAAGCCGCTCTTTGTGAAAAACCGTATGATAGGCAAGCTCACATTCATGATTGAGCACGAGAGCAACGGACGCGACAGCATCCAGTCGCGCTCATGGAACCGTGTGGCCCTCGCCGCAAACGTCCTCGTCACGAAGAATCTCATGGTCCACTACAAGATCTGGGCTCCGATAGTCGACGGCGAGAATAACCGCGACATCGTCGACTATGCCGGATTCTATCAGTTCGGATGCCAGTGGTACAGCAACAACCGCCGTCTCAGCGCCGGCATCACGCTCGTGCCGCGCAAGGGATTCATGAACTTCAACACTGTCATGGACTTCTGCTTCCGTCTCTTCAAGGACGAGAATCAGTACTTCTACGTGCAGTTCTACAACGGCTATGCCGAGGGTCTGCTGGAGTATAACCAGTACCACAGCCAGCTCCGCGCAGGCATCGTCATCAAGCCCAAACTCTTCAGCGAATATTGAAAGCAATGAAAGGTCTGATCAAGCACATGGCGCTCGCCGCCGCTTCTGCCGCCGTCCTTCTGTCGGCGTGCTCGTCGGGCGACCAGTTCCGCGTCAACGGTACCATCAAGGGCAAGCCCACCATGAACCTCCGTGCAGGATACTATGCCGACGGCCGATACCGCACCGTCATAACGGGCGTGCGCGACGGTGAGTTCGAGTTTTTCGGCTCGTCCAACCAGCCGGCGGTGCTCGAGCTGACGGACAACGACTACCGCCCGCTCGGTCGGCTCTACGTGCAGAACGGACAGAATTTCGACATCAGCATCGACCCTGCTGACCCCTATGCCGTCGAGGCTTCGGGCAATGATGTCACCACGCGCTGGGCCGCTTTCCTGCGGGACAACGCCGAGGCCCTGCGCGCCGACCTCAACGGCACCGTGGCCGCCTACGTGGGCTCGCATCCGTCAGACGTGCTCTCGTCCATACTGATGGTCACCGCCTACGATTCGTCATCCTCATCGGCAGCCGAGGCCGACTCGCTTCTGTCGCTCATCGACCCGCAGGCACGTCCGTCGTCGGTCACCGAAGGCTATGCCTACGTGCTGCAGCGTCTTCTGGCGGCCGCCGACTCCGTGGCACTTCCTCCGGTGCGCTACATCGACCGCCGCGACTCCGTCATGGAGTTCGAGCTATCGGGGCATCCGCTGTCGCTGGTGGCCATAAGCGAGCGCTCGGATGTCCGTACAGATTCCGTCATCCCCGTTCTGCGCCGCCTGCACAAGCGCTACAAGGCTTCGCAGCTCCATATGCTTGACTTCTCCGTAGACGCCGATACGTCCGCGTGGCGCTCGGGAATCACGGCGGATTCTGTCAGCTGGACCTCCGGCTGGGCTGCCGGAGGCATCGCCGCTCCGGCACTCAGGCGTCTGGCTCCGGCATCGGTGCCCTGCTTCGTCATGACCGATTCGACGGGCCGCGAAGTCTTCCGCACCATCTCTGCCGCCGAGGCCGAGCGCAAGGTCAAGGCCCTCCTCTGACACTTCCTTCCTCATCTCTCCTCTCTTCCGAACCTCTGAATCTAAAACCACGCGCAATATGCTTGTCAAGACCTACGCTGCCGCTCTGCAGGGCATCAATGCCATCACCGTGACCGTCGAGACCGTCGTGCGGCCCGGCATCATGTTCTGTATCGTCGGACTGCCCGACACGGCCGTCAAGGAGAGTCAGGAGCGCGTGCGTGCCGCCATAGCCCAGTCGGGATTCGTGCTGCCGCGCAGAACGACGGTCATCAACCTCTCCCCTGCCGACGTGCGCAAGGAAGGGGCGGCCTACGACCTTCCCATCGCCGTGGCGCAGCTCGTGGGCTGCGAGCTCATCAAGGTCGACGACCTCGACCGCTTCATGATCATGGGCGAACTGTCGCTCGACGGCTCCGTGCTGCCCGTCAAGGGTGTGCTGCCTATGGCCATCGAGGCGCGTGCCAGGGGTTTCAAAGGCATCATCGTGCCGGCGGCCAACGTCACCGAGGCTGCCGTGGTCAACCGGCTTGAGGTGTACGGAGTCGACAATCTCCGGCAGGTCGTCGAGTTTCTTCAGGACCACAGCACGCTGCAGCCGGCCGTCGTTGACACCCGTGCCGAATTTGCCGCCGCTCAGAACAGCTTCGAATACGATTTCAGTGAAGTCAAAGGCCAGGAGAATGTAAAGCGCGCCTTCGAGGTGGCATGTGCCGGAGGCCACAATATATTGCTTATCGGACCTCCCGGCTCGGGTAAGTCTATGATGGCCAAGCGTTTGCCTTCCATTCTGCCGCCGCTCACGCTCGGCGAGGCCCTTGAGACTACCAAGATTCACTCCGTAGCCGGAAAACTCGCCCGCGGCTCCCGTCTGATGACCGTCAGGCCGTTCCGGGCGCCGCATCACACCATATCGCCCGTCGCGATGGTCGGCGGCGGATCTCATCCGTTGCCGGGCGAGATTTCGCTTGCGCACAACGGCATCCTTTTTCTGGACGAGTTTCCTGAATTTCCGCGCACGGTTCTCGAAGTGCTCCGTCAGCCACTGGAAGACCGTGTCATCAGCGTGTCGCGTGCGCGCTATCAGGTCGACTATCCGGCCGGATTCATGCTCGTGGCATCCATGAATCCGTGTCCGTGCGGCTACTACACTCACCCCACCAAGCCGTGCACCTGCGCGCCCGGCGCCGTCACCCGTTATCTGGGGCGCATCTCCGGTCCTCTGCTCGACCGCATCGACATCCATGTGGAGATACAGCCCGTGCCTTTCGACGAGCTGTCAGATGCCCGTCGCGGCGAAAGCAGTGCGGACATCCGCGCCCGCGTCATCCGTGCCCGTGAGATACAGGCACGCCGCTATGCCGACAATCCGGCCGTCCACTGCAACGCTCAGATCACTCCGCGTCTTCAGGAGCAGCACTGCAGCCTGTCGCCTGAATGTATGGCCGTCCTCCGCAAGGCAATGCAGAAGAACGATATGAGCGCCCGCGCCTACGACCGCATCCTCAAAGTGGCGCGCACCATCGCCGACCTCGACGCCTCCGAAGCCATCGAAGTGCGCCACATCAGCGAAGCCGTCGGCTACCGCACCCTCGACCGCTCCGGCTGGGGCCATGCGGGGGGAGCCGTCGCAGCCCCTCGCTGAAGCTCGGAAGCCGCGACAAAAACTTTTTGGATGAGTGTCGAGTTTCAGCGAAAAAAATAAAAAATTTTGTATAAGTGTCGAGCTTTAGCGAAGACACATTAACCGCAAATCCACTCATGAATGAATCGCATCCTACGCGCCACATGGCATGACTACAGGCAGCGCGCCATCTATATGCTCACGCTGAATAAGAATCCGCTAATGGCCGACTTCGGAAGCATAGAAGGCGACTGGCGCCCGAAAGCCGGAGAGCCCGGATGCGCATATGTGCGGGCATCTCACCTCGGCAGGTGCATTAAAGACACTCTCAGAAATTTTGACGAAATCGAGCCTCGCGCGAGGATTCTGCAGTATGCCCTGATGCCAGACCATCTTCACATCCTGATTTTTATTATTACTGTCCGCTAAA
>DLAL01000022.1 GCA_002493945.1 Porphyromonadaceae bacterium UBA7048 | reverse complement strand
CTCTTCTTCAGAGATTTGGATTTGACACATCGACGGACTGAATCCTCACGCCCGTGTCCGGACACCGAATCACGGGGCTTCGTGAACAACTTATCCCTTTTCTCCCCTCCGACCCTCGGTCAACTGAAAAAAAATTGCTAACTTCGCGGAATAATCCACGGAATGAACTATGGCTGAAATTTCTCTGCTTGACCGCCTCGAAGGTATCGAGGCCCGATTCGACGAAGTCGCTACGCTTATCACCGACCCGGCGGTCATCGCCGACATGAAGCGCTACGTACGGCTTTCCAAGGAATACAAGGACCTCGAGCGCCTCACGTCGCTCACCCGGCAGTACCGCACACTGTGCGCCAACGTCGAGGAGGCCAAGGCACTCCTCGCCTCCGAGAACGACCCCGAGATGCGCGAGATGGCACGCGAACAGCTTGATGCAGCCGAAGCCGAAATGCCTGACCTCGAGGAGCGTATCAAGCTCGAACTCATTCCGGCCGACCCCGAGGACGGCAAGAACGCCATCCTCGAAATCCGCGGCGGCACAGGAGGCGACGAAGCCGCCCTCTTCGCCGGCGACCTCTGCAAGATGTACATGAAGTACTGCGAGAGCCGCGGATGGAACGTGGCCGTCACGTCGGCAAGCGAAGGTGCAGCAGGGGGATTCAAGGAAGTCGTGCTCTCCGTCACGGGCGAGGGCGTCTACGGCATCCTCAAGTACGAGAGCGGCGTGCACCGCGTGCAGCGCGTGCCTGCCACCGAGACGCAGGGCCGTGTCCACACGTCGGCGGCCACGGTGGCCGTACTGCCCGAAGCCGAGCCATTCGACGTGGAGATAAACGAGGGCGAAATCAAGTGGGACACCTTCCGCTCGGGCGGCGCCGGCGGACAGAACGTCAACAAAGTCGAGTCAGGCGTGCGTCTGCGCTACATGTGGCGCAATCCCAATACGGGTGTGAGCGAGGAGATACTCATCGAGTGCACCGAGACCCGCGACCAGCCCAAGAACAAGGAGCGCGCCCTGAGCCGTCTGCGCACCTTCATCTACGACAAGGAGCATCAGAAGTACATCGACGACATAGCATCGCGCCGCAAGACCCTCGTCAGCACGGGCGACCGCTCCGCCAAAATCCGCACCTACAACTATCCGCAGGGCCGCATCACCGACCACCGCATAAATTACACGATATACAATCTCCAGGCTTTCGTGGACGGCGACATTCAGGATGTCATCGACCACCTCATCATCGCCGAGAACGCCGAGAAGCTGAAGGCTGCCGAACTCTAACCGTCCTACCTCCTAATACCTCTGCTCCTATGGAAAATCAGGAAAATCCCCCCCGGCGCCGGCGCACTCTCCGGAGCATCTTCTCGCTCCATGCGCTGGCCGAGTCCTTCAAGGCCATGGCCGTGCGCTATCCGCTGGCCGTCGTCTACACCCTCATAGCCACCGTATGGCTTGTCGAATCATCCAGCTACCATCACGGCGACAATCCCGAGAACGTCGTGTTCGCGGCCATATTCGGCATATTCCTGTCGGTGGCCGCCGTGCAGTGGAGCCGATACCTCGGCAAGCCGGTCGTGGCAGGTAATGTAGTTGCCCTCATCCTCCCCGTGCTGGTATGGCTATGGCTTGATTCTGTCACCCTCTCGGCCTATCGCGCCCCTACCTACATAGCGTGCGGAGCGCTGATGACGGGAGCGTTCGTCGCCGCGTTCTTTCTCCCCGGCTTCCGCTCGTCGAATCAGGGCCGTCAAGTCAGCTTCACGGCGTCGACCTTCTTCGCCGTGGTCCGCGGAGCTGCCCTGTCAGCGATATTCCTGATGGCGACCTCCATCATCCTCTTCTCCATTCACGCCCTCTTCAACGTCGACCTGCTCAAGGCCGCGCCTTTCGTCGTCATGGGCTTCACGCTGCCGGTGCTATTCATTCTGGCTGACCTTCCGCGCTCTGAGTGCGACGGGTCGGGCGAGCAGGCTGCGGCGCTGGCCATCGCTGCCGTATGCCGCTTCGTCCTGCTGCCGCTGGCACTGATATACATGGCCGTACTCTACGTCTACGGCGTCAAGATACTCTTCACGTGGAGCCTTCCGCGCGAGTCTGTCTCGGCCATGGTCATCGGCCTGTCGACGGCAGTGCTCGTCATCATCTACGCCGTGCAGGGTTACCTCGTGGACGACAGCGTCAAAGAAGGGGCGCGCCGCACGGCCCGGCTGGCCGTACGCGTCCTGCCGCTGCTGGTGCTTCCGCTGCTGCTTCTGATGAGCGTAGCCATCTTCTACCGCATAGGGCAGTACGGCGTCACGCCCTCGCGCCTGTATGTGGCCGCGTTCAACCTCTGGTGCTGGGGCGCCGTCATCTACATTTACCTCACGCGCGGCCGCCGTCTCGACATCGTGGCCGTCAGTGCCGCAGTCCTCTTCATCGCCGTGTCGGTGGTCCCCGGTGCGAATTTCTACTCCTGGGGCATAAGCTCGGTGCAGCGTGCCCTGCGCTCCAATCTCGAGGCTGCCGGCGTCACGGAGTTACCTATGTCGTACAGCAGTCTGGTCAGCACTCTCCGGACGATGCCTAAGGAGCGCCGCGACGCCGTCATAGCCGACATCGAGTATCTCGACGACTACACCGCCCACACCTTCGTGCGGCCCTTCGTCACTCATGATTTGAAAATCACCGGGTGGGAGCTACGTCGCGACATCGGCGACGGTGATGACGTCGAGGTTGTCAGTGCGCTCCGTGAGGCCCGGGTTGACGATGCCGCCCTATCTCCCGTGCCGCAGGGCTACAGCTCGGTGGAGTACATCAGCGAGAATTACGGCGATACGCCTGTGGCCGACGGGTATGTCACAGTGAACCTGCGTAAGGACACCACGGCCTACGTCTCCGTCCCCGTCGACAGTCTCCTCGGCATCACTCATGACGAGGCCTACATCCCCGTAAGGCTCCGCGTATCCGACGGCTCCGATTATTTCCTCACGGGCTATTATATAAGCGAGGAGTCGGACACGACGCTGTGGCGCTGCAATCTCCGGGGCTATATTTTCAAGCGATAATAATAAAATATACAGATATACTCATATGAAGCGTAATGAATTAGTAGAGAACATATTCCGCAAAGGCTCGTTCCTCTGCGTCGGACTTGACACGGACATCCGCAAGCTCCCAGTCCACCTCTCCGGCACCGACCGCGAGCGTGTGGTGGCCTTCAACAAGGCCATCATCGACGCCACCGCGCCCTACTGCGTGGCCTACAAGCCCAATCTGGCCTTCTACGAGAGCCTCGGCGCCGAAGGCGTGGCAGCGCTGGAGGAGACGGTGGCATATATCCGCGCCAACTATCCCGACCAGTTCATCATCGCCGACGCCAAGCGCGGCGACATCGGCAACACCGCCGCTCTCTACGCACGCACATTCTTCGAGACCATGGACTTCGACGCCGTCACCCTCGCTCCCTACATGGGCGAGGACAGCGTGAAGCCCTTCCTGGCCTATGAAGGCCGCTGGAGCATCATCCTGGCCCTTACTTCCAACCCCTCGTCGAGCGACTTCGAGACCGTCGTCGACTCCAAGGGCGTACCTCTGTTCGAGCGCGTCATCCGCCGCTCGCGTCACTGGGGCTCGCCGGTCGACACGATGTACGTCGTCGGCGCCACCAAGGCCGAGAGCCTTACGGCTATCCGCGAGATAGCTCCGCGTCACTTCCTCCTCGTGCCCGGTGTGGGCGCTCAGGGCGGCAGCCTTCAGGATGTGGCACGCTACGGCATGATCGACGAGTGCGGTCTGCTGGTGAACAGCTCGCGAGGCATCATCTACGCCTCCTCGGGCGAAGATTTCGCCGAAGCCGCAGCCAAGGCCGCGCGTGAGCTGGCCGAGGAAATGAAAACACTCCTGCCGGCATAATGTCGTCGACAGGAACTCCCGACCTGTCGGCCATCGCCGACCCGCGCCTGTGGCGTCTTGCGCTGCAGATTGACAGCGAGGCACTCCGGGCCGTCCTTTGGTCGACGGTCGAGGATGCCTCGCTCATCCGCTTCACGCTTCCTCTTGACCCTACGCTCCCACCGGCGGCGGCTCTCGAGGAAGCCGTCTATGCCGCTCCGGTGCTTCTGGCCGACTTCGCCGCGGTCGATGTGGTGCTCCGCACCCGTGCCTATCTCCTGGCCCCCTCGCCGCTGCCTGACGACTGCGTCCGGCGGATGCTGAAGTATGCATGCGTGGCATCGGACAGCGACGTCATCCGCCCGTCGGCTGCCTCGCGTGGCGATACGGCGGTGCACATGGCAGTCGACGCTGACGTGGCGCGCTTTCTGGCTCGCACCTTCCGCAACCCGCGGGTGCACAGCCATGCCGCCGTCCTCGACCGCTACTTCGGCAGCAAGTCGGCGCTGGGCAATTCGGGCAAAGTCTACGTACACTTCCATCAGGGAGCCTCTTTGCGCGAGGCCGACATCCTCTGCTACGGTCCGGGCGGACGCCTCGCCATAGTCACCACGCACCGCTGCGACACCGATGACGATGCCGTATACTACATCGCCGCCACGGCGCGTGAGGCAGGACTCGACCTCGCCTCCGACGAAATACTGCTCTGCGGCAACCAACAGCTCCGCGACAGCGTTATGCCTAAACTCCGCCGCTACGCCTCCTACGTCATGCCGCTGATATTCCCCTCGGCGGCCTTCCGTGTCGGCCGCGACGCCCTGAACGCTCCCTTCCCCCTCATAATATTGCCGTTATGCGAATAATCCGTGGAAAATTCGGCCGTCGTCGATTCGACGTCCCTACAAATATCACAGCGCGTCCGACAACCGACTTCGCGCGTGAGAACATATTCAACGTCCTCGAGAACTTTGTCGACTTCGACGGAGCGGACGCCCTCGACCTTTTTGCCGGCACGGGCGCCATCAGTTTTGAGTTTCTCTCTCGCGAGTGCGCTCATGTCACAGCCGTCGAGAAGGCTTCCACGCAGCAGCGCTTCATAGCGAAAGTGGCCGCCGAGCTCGGGGTGGACAACTTCACCCTCGTACGCGGCGATGTCCTCCGCTTCATCGACTCGGCCTCGCGCTCCTACGACATCATCTTCGCCGATCCCCCCTACGATATGCCCGGCTTCGCCGAGATTCCGGGCCGGATACTCGCCTCGCGCCTTGTGGCACCCGGCACGGTCGTCGTCATCGAGCACAACAAGTCGCACGATTTCTCGGCCCTCCCCGGCTTCCGCGAGCACCGCGCCTACGGCTCGGTCAACTTCTCCGTCTTTGTGGTGGAGTGAGGCGGTGTCGTCGGACTTGTCTGACTGGTCCGACGAGTCTGACAAGTCTGACAAGTCAGACAGTCCTCTCACTCTCTGTCCCCGCTGATGGTGATGGGCTTGACCACGAGCTGCAGCTTGGGGTCGGTGAGGCGCAGGTTGGTGACCCAGCGACGGAAATCAGCCGTAGTGAGCTCGCGCAGTGCGAGTTCCTCCTCCGACGAGCGGTCGACAGGCTTGACGTATTCGTTAGGCGAGAACACTATGTAGAGCGTGTTGCGCTCGATGTCGGCGTCGGTGGTGAGCTGATACTGCTCGGCGTCGCCTTCGGTGCTGACGAAGAACGTGTACTTGCGGTCGGCCTCGATGCGGTGCGCCGGGTTGCGCTGGGCGTAGAAGGGTAGCATGCGGAATACCTTTCCGTCGGCGCCTTCGAGGTAGACCGTCAGCCAGCCGTCGACGGGCGAGGTGAACTGCATGAAGAGCTTGTCGCCGTTATTGAACGACACTGTCTCGGCTTCGGGAGCCGTCGAGTTGGCCAGGATGTGGATGTCGAGCGATGCGCGTGCGCCCTCTATCTCGCGTGCCTTTCCCTTGATTTTGCAGCTGACCACGAAGTCGTTGCCGTCAAGCGAGGGGGTGAATTCGGGTTTGCCCACGGTCTCTATCCACTCGCCTTTCACCAGTGTCGAGGCCGACGACCAGAAGTCGACGTTGTCGCCGCTCTTGGACGAGTGCATGTCCATCTGCGTGGTCTCCGACACGAGCGTGCCGAATTTCGATGCGAGCGCCTGTATCATGGCTCGCTCCATGGCTATCTGCTCGGCGCGGTCGCGCGGCACATTGTAAGGTATGTAGTATGTGTACGAACCCTCGACGTCCACCACCTTGGGGGCTGCGGATGTGACTCCGCAGCCTGCCGCGGCGGCTAATAAGAGGGCGATGGCATATTTCAGTCTCATTGATTACGGTCGGATTACTGCTTGTCGGGGGTGCGGAGGACTGAGTTGTAATTGAAATCGCGGAAATCAATGAAGTGACCGTTGTATCTTCCGGATGAACTTAATCTCATATAATATGAATAATCCGTGGAATACTCAAGATAAGAATTCATCGAAACGTTTTCATCCAGCGTATAGAGACTGATATATCCGTCACAATTGACTTTGTCATTGGTGAAGTTGAAATACGTGTCGAGTGCGCAGTAGTCGGAGTACCGCTCAATGCCTTCCATGAGTGTAGAGATGACATTCGCAGTAATGCCATCAGGCTTGTCCGTTGTGGTGAACGAATATACGTCTGATGTGAAGCCTGGCACCGAGATGCCGTTCACTTCCACATCGCCTTTGATGGTCCAATAGTAAGTCGTATTGGGCTTTACCCCCTTGAAGGCAAGCGAGTATTCTTCCAGATCCATGTAATAATCGTGTTCGGAAGATAATTCCACACCCTGGAATTCCTCTGTGGCGCGGCTGTCAGATACGGTGAGAGGGTCGGACATGTCACGGTTCTTGCTGACAGTGATTGTGCTGCCGTATCTGTCGAACGATATATGGGACTTGAAGTTGATGACGGCCAGCTGGTCTCCGACAGTCACCGCATACGGACTGATGTCGGCAAGAGCAGAGTAGTCGCCTTCCTTGGCGGTGGTGAACGTGAAGCTGTCGGTGCGGTAGCAGAGTTCGCCGACGGGCGAGGGAAGTCCTATGTAGAAACGATAGGTGGTGTTCGGAGTGAGATTGGTGTAGGTGACTGTGTTTACCAGAGAGACTACACCGGGATGGTCATATGAAGTGAGTGAGAATGACTTGTAGCCGTCCCAGGAATTGATATAGTCCATCAGCTGTACGCTGCATGACGGGTAGTCATCTTGGGTGAGGTCGTTCAGGTACGGGCAGCCTGTAAGGTCGACCGTTATGCTGGCCGTAGTCGCAGTTATCTGTGATACGGTGGCTTTGGGATTGAAATCACCTACGGCTTCGGGTTCTTCTTCGGCGCAGGAGGCTGCAAAGACGCCTGTGAGGGCTATGGCGAGATATTTGATGTATTTCATACGGAATCAGGTGTTTTAGAATCTGTAACCTAAGCGCAGACCTGCCATGCCCCAGTGGAGGTTTTCGGTCTTGGCGTTGCGATACTGATTGATCATATACTGGGCGTCCCACGAGAAGCCGGCATAGAAGTGGTTGGTGATATTGACGCCGAAGCCTATCTCGTACGCCGCGCCGCCGGATACCTCCTCGAATAGGCCGACGTCGGTGCTGCCTTCGCCGGGCTGAAGAATGTTCGGTTCGTCTCCCGAGTAATCCAAGACACCCTTGTTGCCGAGCGCGCCGCCGAGTCGGAAGTTGATATAGATGCTGTAGTTGCGCCAGAACTCGGGCGTGGTGAAGCGGAAGGATATGGGCATCATCTTGAATACGGGCTGAGTCTTGAACGCATCCACGGGAGCCTGAGCTTCGATGACGAATTCATAGGCGGCGTATGAGCTTATGCGTCGTCGTGCGCCGATAGCGAAATTGACGGAAGTGCCGTGGGCGTGCGATACGGTGAGCTGCCCGTTGTCGAGGGCGAACGACGTGCGGGGTGTAGTTCCGGTCGTACCGCCGACGGCAGCCTCGATGAAGACTCCGTTGCGGTTGGCATTCTGAGCCACAGCGGCAGTGGCGGCCATAAGGCAGAATGTCAGTAATAACAAAAATTTCTTCATGATGAGAAATGTTATGGATGGTTGTGGTTAGAAAACTTGGCATAGCCCCCGTTGGATTGTAGGGACGTGCATTCGGCACGTAGATGCGGAAGTTTTCTGAGATAGTCTATTCTTAGTCGAGGATTTGATAGCTGACGAGATTCTTTATACCTGTCGAGGCGAAGTAGGATTCCAAATCGCCTCGTAGAAGAACTGCCCGTCCGAGGTTATCAGGATGTGATGAAAGTGATAAAGCGCTACGGAAATCAGTCCCGTAGGGAAGTTGGACATGGATGCACTTTAATACATCCTTTTCTGTCGGGGAGTCTGCGATAAGGATATTACTATCTGCAGCATTCTCTGCAGTAAATGATGCGGACTCAATGGTTGAACCAGTATTACATCCTACAATATAACCTTTAATCCAAATGTCAGACTTCTTTTCTCTAAAGGTGTTGAAATAATCAATACTTCGAGAGACTGTCGCTGGACTTGTTTCAGAATTCGCCGTTGTTTTGGGCGTATTTAGAATGGATTCAGATGGAATATAATTGAAGTCGTTAATGAGGAAGGAATGTCCGTTGATAGTTCCGGTGTATTCTTTAATGGAGATATAGTAAGAATATTCATGCGAAAATTCGAGGTCTTTATTATCTGCTTCGAGCCAAGAGTTGGAATCAATGAACTCCCGAATTAGATGTAAATCCCCTTCCAGTTCAGCCGTAGGAAATGTTACGTCTACCCAACAGCGGTTGCAAAAATCTTTTATCTCAATTGATTTTATAATATCGTTAAAAATCTCAATAGGCTCATTTCGAGTTGTAAAGCTATATACTTCTGACTTGAAATTATTTAACATACTACCATTATAAACTACATCGCCGGTAAGTATCCAGTAGTATTTGGTGTTTGGTTTGAGCCCTTTGAAAACTATTGAGTTTTCGGATGTGCCTGAAAAATCGTAAATGACAGTTCCTTGATAGCCGAAGAATAGATTGTCGGGGCTAACTTCCAAAGGATTAGACATATCCGGATTTTCGCTGATTGTTATATTTGTCCCATATTCGGCGAAGATGGTTTCATAATTTATGACAGCAAACTTATCACCGAGAAGTACTTCATATGGTTTAATCCCGTCAAGACTGCTATAGTCCCCTTCCGGCGTTGTGGTGAAAGTGTACTCGTCGTTTCTGTACGAGACATCACCTATCGAGGTTGGAATATCAATGCAATATCGGTAGGTGGTATTAGGTGTGAGGTTGTAAAATTCTACAGTTCCTATAAGATTGAGGCCAAATGAGTCAGTATTATAATAGCCAAGTTCGAATGATTCGGAGTAAATTCTTCATCGGACCGTGGCCTGAGAATGTTAGTACACCGTTTTTAAGTTCCCATTTCACGTTTTTGCCGGCGCCTCCGCTTGCAGCCAAGGCCGTCGAAACAGTTGCGATTGCTATAAGAATAAAAGCAAGAACACGTTTCATAAATATACGAATGATTGATTATTAGGGGTTTAGAATGTTTCGGGTCTGTCAGTTAGGGGAAATATATACGACAAATCACGGCACAAAGATACTTATTTTTCTTTAAATAATGTAAACCTTTGTAGCGTTTTTATAATATGTTTCTCAAAAATAGCCGTTTGCGGATGAATGTTTTCGCTTTCGAGTCACGAATCTTTCAGACAGGAGAACAGTAGAGAAGCACCCTCCTGTAAAAAAAATAAGGACAGGAGAACAGTAGAAGCAGTAAAAAATATCCTTCTGTATCTCCTGTATCTCCTGTCCTCCTGTCTGATAAGGGTATGGGGCGGTCAGAGATTCACCACTTTGACGCGCTTGGCGCCCAGACGGGCTTCGAGGTATTCGGCGAGCTTGGTGTGCTCGGCTTTCAGCAGCGGCTTGCTCGTCTTGACAAGGGCCACGGTGGTGGTGTCGGCGTCGACAGTGTCGGACGGTGCCACGAATACGGCAGTGGCGATGCCTATTTCAGTGATGGTGGGGAATATCACCTTGAGTTCGGGCGAGACAGTTATCGACGCTTCCTGCGTCGTGGCGTTGTGCGCTATGACCGTCCGCAGAGAGTCGATGGTCGACTGCTGGCGCGATATGGTGTTCTGTGCCAGACGGAAGATGTCGTCGGCCGATGTTGTCTGTGCGTTGGCCGTCTGTGCGCCGTCGTTGCCCTGGATGAATATCAGTTTTGTGCCTTGCAGGCCATAGAACTTCAGTTTGGACGACAGAGCCAGCCGCAGCGAGTCGAGGGGCAGTGAGCGCCCTATGAGCGTCATCTGCAGACATCGCTCACCGTGCTCGCTGAATATCTTGCGGCTGAGTACCTGAGTGTCGGGGAAGTTACATTCGTCGGCGATGAACCGGTCGGCGTTGGACTGATAACGGCTTTGCGTGAGCATATTGTAGGTCAGATAGATACTCGGGAGCATGGTGAGGATTGCCAGCGAGTAGACGATGCGGCGCACGTGTCGGGCGCGGGTGTCGTCGGCGTCGTTGACGCCCTTGTACTTCATCAGCTTGACGCCTATGAAAGTGGCGAAGGCGATGTATATCGAGTTGATGATGAAGAGGTAGAGGGCTCCGAAGAAGTAGTTCATCTGCCATGTGGCCAGTCCGTAGCCGGCGGTGCACAGCGGAGGCATAAGGGCCGTGGCGATGGCCACGCCGGGTATGACATTGCCTTTGTTGGTGCTTCCGAGGGCCACGATGCCCGCTCCGCCGCCGACGAAGCCTATCAGCACGTCGTAGATGGTTGGGGAGGTGCGGGCCAGCAGTTCGCTGTGCTGCTCGTTGACGGGGGAGATGAGGAAGTACAGAGTCGAGGCGATGACAGAGAAGCCTGCCGCCATGAGCAGGTTGCGCAGGCAGCGCTTCAGCAGGGGGAAGTCGTGGATGCCCACGCCGAGACCTATGCCGATGATAGGACCCATCAGCGGCGAAATCAACATGGCGCCGATAATCACCGCTGTGGAGTTTGTGTTCAGGCCCAGCGAGGCTATGAATATGGCCAGAATGAGTATGACGATGTTCGTGCCTTTGAACGACACTCCGTCGCGGATGGCTTTCTCTGCCTCGGCCTGTGAGACGAGCTGTCCGGAGAAGGAGAAGTAGCTGATGAAGAAATCAGTGATTTTCGTGCCGATGTTCTGTTTCATGGGGTGCATGCTGAATCGTCGGAGGGTGTGCCGGATGTCCGACACACCCTCGACAGGTAATGTATCTGATTATATAAACACTCTACACGGTCAAATGTATTTGGCGAAGTCGGCGTTGCGCATGTCGCCGGTGTCGCTGAATGCGTTGTGGAAGGCGAATGCGGCCTTGAGCGTGTGGGGTGTCTGGCCCTGTGTGCCGAGGTTGAGATAGTCGTTCAGCAGCGGACGGTAGTCGGGATGGGCGCACTTGTTGATGATTTCGCGGGCGCGTTCCACGGGGTCTTTGTGGCGCAGGTCGGCCACACCCTGGTCTGTGACGAGGATGTCCACCGAGTGCTCGGAGTGGTCGGGGTGTGCCACCATGGGGACGATGTTGCTTATCAGGCCGCCTTTGCTGACGGAGGGGCATGAGAATATCGACAGGTATGCGTTGCGGGTGAAGTCGCCCGAGCCGCCGATGCCGTTCATCATGCGAGTGCCCAGCACGTGGGTGGAGTTGACGCTGCCGAAGAGGTCGGCCTCGAGGGCGGTGTTCATGGCGATGACGCCTATGCGGCGGATTACCTCGGGGTTGTTGGATATTTCGGCCGGACGCATCAGTATCTTGTCGTGGAAGAAGTCCATGTCGGCGAAGAGCTTCTTCTCGGTGTCGTCGGAGAAGGTCATCGAGCAGGTCGACGCGAAGGTGCACTTGCCCTTCTTGAGGAGCTCGAGGACGGCGTCCTGGATGACTTCGGTGTACATCATGAAGTTGGGAAGCTCGGTGCTTTCGCCCAGGTCGTAGAGCACGGCGTTGGCCACGTTGCCCACGCCTGACTGCAGGGGCAGGAATTCCTTGGGCAGACGTCCGGCGCGGTATTCGCTCACCAGGAAGCCCACGACGTTCTTGCCTATCTGCGTGGACACTTCGTCGGGAGCGGTGAAGGGCTTCACGCAGTCGTAGGAGCTGGTGCGCACGATGCCTATGATTTTCGACGGGTCAACTATCAGCACGGGCGAGCCGATGCGGTCGTTGGCGGCGTAGATGGGAATCTCGCGGCGGTAGGGAGGGTCGAGGGGCATGTAGACGTCGTGCATGCCGTAGAGGCTCTTGGGGAGTTTGTCGTTCAGCTCCACGAAGATGTGCTTGGCCATGGCGGCGTATGTGGCCACATTGCCCACGCCGCAGCCCAGTACTATCTCGCCCTTTTCGTTGATGTCCGAAGCCTCGATGATGGCGAAGTCGATGTCGCCGTAGGTGCCGTAGCGCACTTCCTGAGCCATCTCCGAGAGGTGGCGGTCGAAGTAGTGGCAGTCATGCGCGTTGATGCGCTTGCGCAGGTCGGGCACGTTCTGGTAGGGGGCGCGCATGTTGTAGGCGTTGGCGCGTGAGAGTACGCCGTCGACATGGTCGCTGGTCGACGCGCCGGTGAACATGTTCACCTTGAAGGGGCGTCCGGCCTCATGCTCGCGCTCGGCTTTCTTGGCCAGAGCCTCGGTGATGAACTTGGGCGTGCCCGGGGCAGTGAAGCCCGACAGACCTATGCTTGCTCCGTTGTGGATCATTTCGGCTGCTTCTTCAGCCGTCATAAAATTGAAAGACATGGTATATTCAGATTTTATCCCGTTTTGCTTGATTCCGGGTGATAGTTTTAATATTTTACTGACGGAATTTTGGCTGCATAATCTCGCCCCATACTATGGCGCGGCGCAGGTCGGCACGTGCGGTGTCCGGCGCTTCTTTCGCTGTGTCCGGCGATGGGGACGCCGCCGGGGAGGCGTCTTCGGCGGCGTGCACGCGCGGCCCTCCTTCTTCGGGAAGTCCGGACCGCAGGGGTGCCGGACCGGCGGCCGCTGTCGCGGGCCGGACCTCCGGATGGCTGCGCGCGACGTGCTCTCCGGCAGATGCTGCGGAGGCATGGCGTGCGGCGACCCTCTTCTCCTTGGCTTTCTTCTTCTTGTAGGAGTCGTAGAGGAAGATGCCGAAGGTGAGAAGGGCTGTCAAAAGAAGTTTGACAACGTCGGAATCCATTTTTTTTCGTATTTTTGTGCAAAAATAAGCATTATCACTCAATGATACAAATATTTCGACCAAATGAAAGTCACTGACTCCAATACATACGCCCCCCTGCACCGTCTGTACATCGAGACATACGGATGCCAGATGAACGCCGCAGACAGCGAAGTCGTGGCGGCCATCATGCAGATGGCCGGATACGAGACCGTGCCCGACATCGATTCGGCCGACGCCGTCCTTCTCAATACATGCTCCATACGCGACAACGCCGAGCAGAAAATCGTGGCCCGTCTCCAGGCCCTCAACGCTCTGCGCCGCAAGCGCCACGGCGCGCTCATCATAGGCGTGATAGGCTGCATGGCCGAACGCGTGCAGCAAGACCTGGTCGAGCACCACGGCGTCGACATCGTGGCAGGCCCTGACGCCTACCTCGACCTTCCGGCTCTCTTCGAGGCCGCCGCGCAGGGCGAGAAAGCCGTCAGCGTGGAGCTCAGCACCACAGAGACCTACCGCGACGTGGTGCCCGTGCGCATGGCCGGACAGACCGTGTCGGGCTACATCAGCATCATGCGCGGATGCAACAACTTCTGCTCATACTGCATCGTCCCCTACACGCGCGGACGCGAGCGCTCCCGTCCCCTCGACTCCATCCTGAACGAGCTCGCCGACCTGCGCGCCCGCGGATTCAAGGAAGTGACCCTGCTGGGGCAGAACGTGAACAGCTACCGCTACACTCCTGCCGACGGCGCGCCTGAGACTGACTTCCCGGCGCTCCTGGCCACGGTGGCCGAGGCGGCTCCCGACATGCGTGTGCGCTTCACCACCTCGCATCCCAAGGATATGAGCGACAGGACCATCGAGGTCATCGCGGCGCATCCCAACATCTGCCGTCACATCCACCTGCCCGTGCAGAGCGGAAGCAACAGCGTCCTGCACGCCATGAACCGCAAGTACACCCGTGAGTGGTATCTCGACCGCATAGCGGCCATACGCCGCCTTATACCCGACTGCGGCATCTCCACAGACCTCTTCACCGGATTCCACGGCGAGACCGAGGAGGACTTCGGGCAGACTCTCGACCTTATGCGCACCGTAGGCTTCGATTCGTCATTCATGTTCAAGTACTCGGAGCGCCCCGGCACGCTGGCGTCGAAGACGATGCCCGACAATATCCCCGAGGATGTCAAGATAGAGCGTCTCAACCGCATGATAGAGCTTCAGAACCGCCTCTCGGCCGAATCGAACGCGCGCGACGTGGGCCGCACCTTCGAGGTGCTCGTCGAGGGCGTGGCCAAGCGCAGCCGCGAGCAGATGGTGGGCCGCACAAGCCAGAACAAGACTGCCGTCTTCCCCAAGGGCGACATCAAGGTGGGACAGCTCGTCAACGTACGCGTCCTCTCGGCGTCGTCGGCCACGCTCATCTGCGAGGTGGTGGATTAGTGCGCCGGGCGTGAACCACAGGGGCGGCCGGGGTGTTGAAATATAAACTATTTCATCACATCATGGCCGCCTCATCCTCAACCCAATACTGGACCGTCGACCGCATAATGCGGCTGATAATCGCCGTAGCACTCACCGCGGTGCTGGTGAGTCTTGTCCGCTATCTCAGCGATGTGCTCCTGCCGTTCTTCGTCGGCTGCTTCGTGGCCTTCCTGCTTCAGCCTGCGGTTGACTTCAACCGCCGCCTGCTCCACACCAAGGGCCGCATCATCCCGTCGATAATCACACTTGTCGACGCCACTGCCATCATCGTGCTCGCGTGCTACCTCGTGCTGCCGTCGGTGACCAGGGAGATGAACTTCTTCGGCACCATCCTGCACGACGTCAGCTCGGGCAAGCACACCCTGCCGCCCTTCTACCGCTCGGTGCTCGAGCTCACTGACCACTACTTCAATCCCGAGAACCTGCGCGAACTTCTGGGCACGTCGCATATCTACGACCTGCTCAGTCAGGGTTCGTCGATTCTCGAAGGGTCGGTCGAGGTACTGATGGGAGTCCTGGGAGGCATCCTCACCCTCATCTACATCCTGTTCGTCCTGATTGATTATCCCTCCATCACCCGGGGATTCAAACTGATTATTCCGGCACAGTTCCGTCCGGCCGCCATGGTGGTCATCCACGAGGCGTGCGACAACGTCAACCGCTACTTCCGCGGACAGGGCTTCGTGGCCCTCTGTGCCGCCATCCTTTACTGCATAGGCTTCACCATCGCAGGGCTGCCGCTGGCCATCCCTATGGGCCTGCTCGTTGGAGTGCTCTATCTCATCCCCTATGTGCAGTATGTGACGCTGCTGCCCGTGGCGGCCATCTGTATGGTCTATTCGCTGGGCGGCTATGCCGCGTTCCTGCCGCTGCTGGGCAAGTGCTGTCTGGTGTATGTGGTGAGCCAGAGCGTGTGCGACTACATCATCACTCCTCATGTCATGAAGAAGGAGATGGGCATGAATCCGGCACTTATTCTGCTGTCGCTTTCGGTGTGGGGCGCGCTGCTGGGCATCATAGGCATGATCATAGCCCTTCCGGCCACTGCCCTCATCATCACTTATTACAAACGCTACATCAGCGAAGGGCTTCCGCGTCATGCGCAGCAGACTCCGTCTGACTCTACTTCAGCGGATTAGCTCCGAAGAAACGCACGGTCCCGTCGCTGACCGACTTGTTGAGCAGGTCGTTACGCAGCCGTGTGTCGTAAGCTACGCGCCGCGCCGCCAGGATGCGTTCCTTCACCAGCGGGCGCGCTGCCTCGAAGGGCATCGTCGCGCCGGCCGGAAGATAGTCCGATATCGACAGCAGATATACAAATCCGTCAGACTTCACGTCGAGCGGTTTCTGCCGCGCTATCGACTCCAGCACGGCATCGGTGAAGTCTATCGGTATGCGTGTCTCTATCTGCTGGCGGTCAATCCACGTGTCGCGGAAGTAGTCGTAGTGTATAGCCGACCCGAGGGCCTCCTTCTCCAGCCGGTCAATGTCGCCGCTTTTTTCAGAGGTGTACAGTCGCCGTAGCTGCTTTAGCTTCGGAGCGTCCTCCGGCACTTTCAGATAGATGCCTTTGAGGATAGGGCGCTCCAGCACATAGTCGCTCAGATGTGACTCGTAGAACGCCCGCAGAGTGTCGTCGGAGAACATGCCGTCCGATGCCTGCATGGCCATCGAGCGGCGGTACTGCGCCATGATCAGTTCCGAGCGGTACTCGGCTGTCAGCCTGTCGATTTCGGCCATGTCGACTTCCGTCGACACCACGCCCTCGATGAGGCGCGCGTCAATCCACGCGCGGATATACGCCCGCGACACCTCGGCGCTGTCCCGGGCCGACAGTCCGGCACGGATATGACGGTCCACTTCGCTGCGTGTCAGTATGCTGCCGTCCACCTCCACCAGCGCGTCGGCAGGGACGGAAGCATTGCCGCCGTCACGGCAGCCCCCGGAGAGGAGGACTGCCGCGGCGGCGGCTGTTATTAAGGTGAAAAGTCGCGGCATGATGCGCGTTTATATGTTATTTGTTTTTCTTTTCTTCGGCTTTTTTCAGCTTCTTGAATTCTTTTTCGTTGACTTTCACTTTGTAGGTCTTGTGGAGCTTTTCGAGCCAGTCCTTCTCGAGCTTTGCCTGATAGTCGGTGACGGCGGCTCCGCGCACGTCGGCAGCTTCCTCGGGAGCGAGGATGACGCGGCCGTTGACGGCGGCGTACGACGACCAGCGGCCCGATGCGTTCTGCTCGGGACGGGCTGCGCCGAAGCCCAGAAAGTCAGTGATGGGATTCTCTCCCTTGGCGGCGATGACGCGCTCAACCTTGATGTCGCGGCCGAATTTCTTGCGCATCTCCTGCGTGAATTCGGCAGGTTTGCTCGTGTCGAGTGTGGCGGCGTACTTCACGGCCTCGTCAAGAAGCGAGTCCGAGGGGGTGAATACGACGTAGCTCTTGAACTTCGGGGCGTCCCATGCGTACTTGGCGGCATTTGCCTTGAAGAACGCTTCGAGACCCTCGGTGTCCTTGGCGGCGCGGTCCCACACGTTGCGGTTTGATATGTCGTAGAGCAGTATGCCCTCGCGGTATTCGTTGATAAGATTGCGGTATGCCGGCTCGGTGGCGGCCAGGTCGGCGCGCGCCTGCTCCATCGTGCGGTCCTTCAGAACGTTCTCCACCGTATTGTGGAGATTGGCCATGACGGTCTCGGTGTCGGTGTTCTCGGTGGCAGGGAGGAATCCGAGCACGTCGGCCACGCTGATTTTCTCACCGTTGAAGTGTGCTATCGGGGTTTTCTCAGATGCCAGGCGGGCCACGGCCACGGAGTCGAGGCCGCCACATTCGGTCAGTACCGACTCAACCAGCGCCAGACCCTTCACGTCGGCGCGTGCACCGTATTTCTCAGAAGCCTTGGCGATGAATGCGTCGGTGGCCTGCTGCTCGCGTCCGTCGCGGCTCATGGCGTTGGTGATGCTCTTGCGCACGTCGCTGAGCGCCGGGATGCCCTTGTGGTCGATGCGCTTGATGATATGATAGCCGAATGCCGTGGCGAAGGGTGCCGAAATCTCGCCGTCAGCCAGCGCGAAGGCCGTGCTGTCGAATTCGGCCACCATCATGCCGCGCGAGAACCATCCCAGCGAGCCGCCGTTCTTGGCCGAGCCCGGGTCTTCGGAGTATTCCTCGGCGAGTCTGGCGAAGTCGGCGCCGTTCTTCACCAGCGTGTAGATGGAGTCGATGAGAGCCTTCTGCTGAACCTTCTCTGCGTCGGATTTGCCGCGGGTGGAGCGGAGGATGTGCGATGCGTTCACGTCGCCCGATGCCGGAGTGCGGCTTTCCACACGGATGATGTGATAACCCATTCCCGAATTGACTACCTCCGAGAGCTGACCCTCGGGAGTGTCGTAGGCAGCCTTCTCGAAAGCCCACGGATAGCGGTCGGGAGTCACAAAGCCCATCAGACCGCCGCGGCCTTTGCTGCCTCGGTCCACCGAGAACTTGCGTGCGGCGTCCTCGTAAGCCAGACGGCCGGCCTCGATTTCGGCGCGGATAGAGTCGGCCTGAGCCTTGCCTTCAGGTCCGAGCGGAAGCATGATGTGGCTCACGTTCACGTCGAACTGACGGTGTGCGTAAGCCTCGTTGATGAGAGCCTCCTCGACCTCCTTGTCGCGCAGATAGGGCGTGGCCAGCTCGTTGCGGTACTTGGTGAATTCCTCCACGAAAGCATCGCTGTTCTGCAGGCCTTCGGCCTCGGCGTCGGCCACTTTCAGCTTATAGTTGATGAACAGCCGCAGATACTCGTCGATCGACTGCTGCTGGAGTTGCTGTGTATTGTTTTTGTTATATAGATATTCAAATTCGCTCACGTGTATGTCACGTCCGTCAACGGTCATCAGCACCGGGTCGCTGTTCTTGGCGGCGGCCGGCAGGGTTACGGCCGAAATGGCCAGCGCGGTTGCAAAAATGTATTTTTTCATCCTGTGGACAAATAAATGGAGATTGGTTATTATCCGGCCATATAGGCACAAGAGTATAACGTGGTCTCCGTCGATTTATTGTGTGGAAGTATATATCATAATCAGTCCGGTAGCTCCGGTCCGTCTTTTACCGCCCCTCTTTCAGGTAGAATACAGCTTTCTGCCGTTCTATTTCAGCACGGAGCTGCTCCGGAGTAGGCATATACGTCATATATTTTGACATGAACAGGTGGTGATTGTCGTGCAACACAGAGTAGCGTGCGATGTCTTCATCCGTATCCTCGCAGAGCAGAATCCCTATTGTAGGATTGTCGTCGTCACCACGCTTGAGCTCGTCATACATCCGCACGTACATATCCATCTGCCCGACATCCTGATGCTGTATCTTCGAGGTCTTCAGGTCAATAAGGACAAAACATTTGAGGATGTAATTATAGAAGACCAAATCTATGAAATAATCCTCTTTTTCTGTATGTATATACTGCTGACGGGCCACGAATGCGAATCCCTTGCCCATCTCGAGCAGAAATTTCTCGATATTGTCGATGATAGACTGCTCAAGTTCCGATTCCCTGAATGATGAATCAGCCGAGAATCCGAGAAATTCTCCTATGACTGGATTTTTTATAAACTCGTTCGGGTCCGGTTCCTGAAGCGGGGCTGTGATCTGCAGCATCTCTTTTCTGACCAGCTCCTTGTGCTGGGAGGCGAGCAGACGATGATAGTATTGTGAACTGATATTGCGCTGGAGAGTCCTCACGCTCCAGTTCTGCTCCAAAGACTCCCGTTCATACCAGTCTCGTGCATCATCGTTAAGTTCTTGAATAAGTGTGAAATAATGCGTCCATGACAACAGCTTTTGAGATTTTCCAATCACCGATTGGAAAATTGTCGGATGTGTTTTGTAAAACTGCAGGAAACTGTATAGGTAGCTTTTTGAAAATCCTTTGCCGTAAGCCGATGTGAGACGCCGGGACAGAGCCTTGATGACCGCGGCTCCATAAAGGGCGCGGTTCTCTCCGTTCAGTTCCTCTTCGGCGATAAGTTTGCCCAACATCCAGTTGCGTCGTACAAGTGTTTCGTTTATCTGACGATAAGCTGTCGTACGGGCCTGCTCGACAAGGCGGGAGGCTTCTGTAAAAAGAGCTTCAATAACCGAGCCGGGAACCTGTCGGTCTTTCATCATATCATGAGCCATAAGTGTTGGGGTTGGGGTGAAGGAATGTGCAAAAGTACGAAATATATGACAGATCCCATCTGTCTTACCTCAAAATTGATAATACGGCGATGGCGCACTGTCCGTTCCTGAAAATGGT
>DLAL01000034.1:13627-19733 GCA_002493945.1 Porphyromonadaceae bacterium UBA7048 | reverse complement strand
GAGCATCGCGTCGTTGTATTCGCCCCGGTTCTGATATATGCGTCCCTGATAGTAGTAAGTTCGGAGCTTTTCGTCGGGTGTGCCGTGGCGCGGGTAGTAGTCTATGGCAGGCTGGAGGACGTCGAATGTGGTGGTGTCGACGTAGTTCTTGTCCAGGGCCATGGAGAGGAGCAGGGCGTGGCGCGCCTTCTGCGCATCGCCGCGCAGGTCGGCAGCGCTGATGCTGTCGAGGATGGTCAGGGCGGAGTCGGGCCGCGACTCCATGAGGCTGTCGGCGAGGTCGAGCCGCGCCTCGACAGGTCCGCGGCGGCAGCCGGTCATCGCCATAAGGGCGATGACCAGCGCCACGACGGCTGCGGAAAGTCTGAGCGGATGTATGTGCATGGAGGATTACTTCACCACTGTCTTGTCGGTGCTGACAGTGCCGTCTGACCAGGTGGTGGTGCGGATGACAAGCGAACCCGGAGCGGGGGCGTCGAGGCGGCGTCCGAGAAGGTCGGTGTAGGTGACAGAGACGGGTTCACGGAGGATGCCGGGGGCTTCGACAGCGGCGAAGGATGCCTTCTCCGATACGTTGGTGACACCGTCGACGGTGTAGACCGACTCTACCTCGAGGGTCGTCCATGAATCGATGTGGAAGAAGATGGTGTGCAGGTCACCGTTACAGTAGATCTCGGAGTAGTCGGTGAAGTTATAGGGGACGTCAGTCATACTTTCGGTGATGCCGGTATAAGCCTCGGGGGTGAACTCATGGAGGACGCCGTCGAAGTATATACGGTAGGACAGGAGGTCGGGATTGATGTAGTTGCCGTCGACATCACAGGAGGGCACGTTGATATAGGCCATGTCGTCGAGCTCATATACGTCGATGATCGAGGGAGCAGCCGGAACGGCCGGGCGGTCGCCTTCGTAGTAGAAGAAGTCCGCATCGGTGAATCCGCTGTAGAATGCGCCGATATTGTAGTCCACCTCAAGAACCCAGTAGTTCTCGGCGAGGGTGAATGTGCGCTTCTCGCTGTCGAAGGCAAAGGGATATGTCATGCGGAGGTCGAAGAGGGGGTAGCCCATATCGTCGACACCGTCCTGCTCGGCGGCGAAGAGGCGCAGATAGCGGAGGGAATTGGACGTGAGGATGGTGCCGGAGCCGAAGGTGACAACACCGTCGGCGAGGGTTCCCTTGACCCAGTCTTCGGGAGCCAGGGCGGAGAATCCGGCCACGTAGACATCCTGACCGTCAATGGCTACTTTCAGGCTCCGCTGGCCGTCACTGTGGCGGAGGATGTACGGCTCGATGACGGCACCGTCGGGAGGCGTTACGCAGAATATATCACTGATAGGCTGAATCTTATAGTCGAAGAGGAACTCGAAGACGCCGGCGTCCTCCATGGTCTCGCCGTCTTTGTAGACGATGAAGTATACCTCAGGGTCGGTGACGGTGATGATGCCGTTCTCGGCTACTGTGAGGGTGGTGCTGTCAAGGAATCGGTCGACAGCGCCGTCCTTTAGGGTGACGAACTCGAGGTTGAGCAGCTGGTTAGGGTTCTTGTACATGACCTGTCCGGCGCGGAGAGTGATGACATCGCCGTCGACGGTGCCTTCGATCCAGGTGTATTCCTCGGTGTCGGAAGTGCGGCCGAATCCCGGAGCGAGGTCGCGGAAATAGATTTTCGAGCCGTCGTCGGAGCGGCGAATCTGCATCTTGTAGCCGACCTGCGCGGTGGTGCCCCAGTAGTCGTTCTCGGTGACGTCCATGATGTAGTCGGACTCGGTGCCGGCGGGATTGTAGAGTGGCTCGGTCTCCACGGGGACGCCGGGGAGCTTGGCCTTGACGGCCATGGGAGCAGCCTGTGCGGCAGAGAAGCACAGCAGGGCTGCGGCTGAGAGAGTAAAGAATCTGTGCATAATTACTGATGTGAAATGATGATGATGTCTGTATAATGGCGCCCCTATGCGTCAGTGTGCCTCAAGCCAGTTGGAGCCTGTACCGGCTGCCACTTCGAGAGGCACGCGTCCGGAGTAGGCGTGCTCCATGCCTGAGGTGACCAGAGCCGTGAGTTCGGAGGCTTCCTCGGGGATGACGTTGAAGATGAGTTCGTCGTGCACCTGCATGATCATGCGCGAACGCAGGCCGCGGCGGCGTATCTCGGCGTCGATGCGCACCATCGCGACTTTGATGATGTCGGCGGCGCTGCCCTGAAGGGGGGCGTTGATGGCGTTGCGCTCGGCATAGGAGCGGACGGTGTTGCTGCGCGAGGTGATGTCGGGGAGATAGCGGCGGCGCCCCATGACGGTGGAGACCCAGCCCTTCTCGCGTGCGCGCTCGATGGATGTCTGCATATACGCCGCCACGCCGGGATATGTGGCCAGATAGCCCTCGATGAGCTCCTTGGCCTCGCCGCGGGGTATGCCCAGACGCTCTGAGAGCCCGAAGGCCGAGATGCCGTAGATGATGCCGAAATTGGCCGTCTTGGCGTTGCGGCGCTGCTCGTCGGTGACCTCGTCGAGCCCGCGGTGGTAGATTTTCGCGGCCGTGGCGCGGTGGATGTCGGCGCCCGAGAGGAAGGCATCTATCATCACGGGGTCGCCGCTGAGGTCGGCCATCAGGCGAAGCTCTATCTGCGAGTAGTCGGCCGAGAGCATCAGGCATCCGGGGTCGGGGACGAAGGCGCGGCGTATGTCGCGGCCGTCGGCGGTGCGGATTGGGATGTTCTGGAGGTTGGGACTGGTGGACGATATGCGGCCCGTGGCCGTCACGGTCTGATTGTAGGTGGTGTGTATCTTGCCAGTGGCCGGATTGATGAGCTTGGGAAGGGCGTCGACGTAGGTGGCCAGGAGCTTCTTGAGTCCGCGGATGTCGAGGATGAGGCGCACCAGGGGCACGTCAATGTACTTCTCGAGGACGTCTTCGGCCGTGGACCACGCTCCGCCCTTGGTCTTGCGTGCCTTGGGGTCGATGCGCATCTCGTCGAAGAGTATCTGCCCTACCTGCGACGGCGAGCTGACGTTGAACTGCCGTCCGGCTATGGTGTATGCCTCGGCCTCGAGGTCGTGCAGACGGGCTGTGAGCTGGCGAGAGAGGACGTGAAGCTCCTGCGGATCGATGCGTGCGCCCTCCCACTCCATCGACGCGAGGACGGGGATGAGGGGGAACTCGACATCGCGGAGGAGCGCTTCCTGGTCTTTCGCGGCTATCTCGGCCTCGAGGAGCGGCTTGAGCTTCAGGCACAGCACGGCGGTCTGCGTCATGGCCGTGTCCGGGTCAAGGGGCGCGCACAGACGCTCGGCCGGAGTGGCCGAGTAGTCCCATGTGGCGAACTGCAGGTAGGTCATGGCCAGTGTAGGCAGGTCGTGCTTCTGCTCGGGCTGACACAGATAGTGGGCCACCGAGGTGTCGAACCACCGGGCGCCCTCGAATGTGACGCCGAGGCGGCGCAGGATGAGCATGTCGCGCTTGATGTCGGGGCCGCATACGCACACCGCCGGGTCGGAGAAGAGGGGCTGGAGCAGTTCGGCCACAGCCGCACGCTCGTCGGCGCTCTCGCCGAAGGGGATGTAGCGGACGCTGAAGACGTCCGTCGAGCCGTTGACGCCATAGGCCAGTCCGATGCCGAAGGGCTGCGCGCGCATGGCCTCCGCACCGGTGGCGTTCACGCCTATGCCCACCGTCCCGGCCGCGATGGCCCGTGCGATGAAGCCGGCGTCGGAGATGCCGTCGTCGCTCCGGCTGATCTCTGCGCTGATGTCAGCGGGCTGAGCCGGAGCTGCGGGAGCGTCCTGCTCCTGCTCGATGAAGTCGAAGAGCGACGGAGCCGCGTCCGTCTGACGGGTCTCCACGGTGACAGCCGGCTGCGGCGCGGCCACCGACGAGTATTTCTGAAGGAACGAGCGGAACTCAAGCTCCCTGAAGAGGGCGGTCAGCGCCTCGATGTCAGGCTCACGTCGGCGCAGGGCGTCGGCGTCGAAGCCGACGGGAGCGTCGGTGACTATGGTGACCAGATGGTGCGACAGACGGATGAGGTCGGCGTTCTCGGTCACCTTCTTCTGGAGGGCGCCTTTGAGGGAGGCGGTGTTGGCAAGCAGATTCTCTACGGAGCCGAACTCGTTGATGAGCTTGACGGCGGTCTTCTCGCCCACACCGGGACAGCCAGGGACGTTGTCGGAGGCATCGCCCTCGAGCGCAAGGAGGTCTATGACCTGACGGGGCGACTGTATGCCGTACTTCTCACAGACCTCTTTGGGGCCGCGCACCTCGAATCCCAGACCTTTGAGCGACGGACGGTACATGAACACCCGGTCCGTGACGAGCTGTCCGTAGTCCTTGTCGGGGGTCATCATGTAGGTGGTGAATCCGGCCTCCTCGGCGCGGCGCGAGAGTGTTCCGATGACGTCGTCGGCCTCGTAGCCGGGCACTTCGATGACGGGTATGCGGTAGGCATCGAGAAGACGCTTGATGTAGGGTATGGCCACGGTGATGTCCTCGGGCTGCTTGTCGCGTCCGGCCTTATACTCGGGGTACTCGTCATGGCGGAAGGTGCGGCCGTGGGGAGGGTCGAAGCATACGGCTATATATCCGGGATTCTCCTTGCGGAGCACATCCTCGAGGGTATTGCAGAAACCGAATACCGCCGAGGTATTCATCCCCGCCGAATTGACGCGGGGCGAGCGCAGCAGCGCGTAGTACGCACGGTAGATGAGTGCGTAGGCATCGAGGAGAAACAGTTTTTTATCTTCCATACAGTCACTTGATTTGTGGCAAAGGTAAGAATTTATTCCATAAATACGAAATAAACGGCGGCGATAAGGCAGATGAAGGCTGCGAAATGATTCCAGTGCAGCGGCTCACCCTTGAAGAATACTACGGTGAAGAGCGTGAAGATGACCAGGGTGATGGCTTCCTGGATGACTTTCAGCTGCATCAGGGAGAAGGGGCCGCCGTTGCCGGCGAATCCGATGCGGTTGGCCGGGACCTGACAGCTGTATTCGGCCAGGGCTATGCCCCACGACAGGAGTATGACGAAAACCAGAGGAGTGTCGCGGCCTATCACTTTCATGTCCTGGAGCTTGAGGTGGCCGTACCATGCGAAGGTCATGAATATGTTCGACACGATGAGCAGGCCGATGGTGGCGATTGCGCTTTTCATAGGGAGTGTGAAAGGGTTGGTAATGATAACGGACGCTCGGCAGAGTATAGCCGCCGGGCGTCCGTATAGGGGTTATGAGTGTCAGACGGTCGCGTTACTCGAACGAACCCATCTTGAGGTAGTTGACTTCTTCCTGAGTGAGGTAGCGCCAGCGGCCGCGGGGAAGGTTCTTCTTGGTGAGACCGGCGAAGTACACGCGGTCGAGCTTGACCACGTGGTAGCCCAGTGACTCGAAGATGCGGCGGACGATGCGGTTGCGGCCCGAGTGAATCTCGATGCCGGCCTGATTGCGGTCGGTCTCGGTGGCGTAGCTGATGGCGTCGGCGTGGATAGGACCGTCCTCGAGCTCGATGCCGTCGGCGATGCGCTGCATATCCTCTTCGGCGATGTCGCGGTCGCACCATACGTGGTAGATTTTCTTCTTCACGTACTTGGGATGTGTGAGCTTGGAAGCGAGGTCGCCGTCGTTGGTAAGCAGGAGCACACCGGTGGTGTTGCGGTCAAGACGTCCTACGGGATATATGCGCTCGGGGCATGCGTCCTTGACCAGGTCCATGACGGTGAGCCGTCCGTTGGGGTCGTCGGAAGTGGTGACGCAGTCCTTGGGCTTGTTGAGCAGGATGTAGCACTTGCTCTGCGTGGTCACTACCTTGTCATCGTATTCCACCACGTCGCTGTGCGTGATCTTGGTGCCGAGCTCGGTGACCACCTGGCCGTTGACCTTCACCAGACCCTGCTGGATGAATTCGTCGGCCTCGCGGCGCGAACAGAGTCCGGCGTTGCTCATATATTTGTTCAGACGTATCTGTTCGTTGGGATCGGGAACGGGCACTTCGTACTCGATGCGCTTGGGGCGCGGAGTGAAGCTCTTTCCGCGTCCGGGGAAGTCGCTGTTGCCGCCCTGGTTGTTGTAGCGGCGGTTGCCGCCGTTCTTGTTGTAGCCGCCCTGGTTGCGGTTGTTGTAG
>DLAL01000034.1:0-13286 GCA_002493945.1 Porphyromonadaceae bacterium UBA7048 | reverse complement strand
TCCGCCCTGGTTGCGGTTGTTGTATCCGCCCTGATTGTTGTAGGGGCGCTGCTGGCGGTTGCCGCCGCCATTATAGTTATTGTACTGACGCTGCTGATAGGGACGCTGCTGATATCCGCCGTTGTTTCCGGCAGGATTGTTCTGAGCAGGCGCGCCTTCGGTGCGGTTCTCGGCGGCTGCGGCGTCGCCGGCAGCACCTTCGGGAGCGTTGTTGAAATTGTTCTGGGGACGTTGCTGGTAGGGACGCTGCTGATATCCGCCGTTGTTGTACGGACGCTGCTGGCGCTGGCCACCTGTATTGTATCCGTTGTACGGACGCGGCTGATAGGGACGGCGCTGGCGGAATTCGCCGTTCTCGTCGGCAGGCTGCGAGTCGGAGTTTCGATCGTAGTTAGGCTTGTAGGAAGGCCGAGCTTCAGCGCCCTCATCGGGTGTACGGAACGGCTGCCCTATACGAGGGCGTTTTGGTTTCTTCTCGTTGGAATTGGAGTCCATAATTAATTGAATGTGTTTGAGGTTTTCAGGAGATTTGGGATTGTGATACGTCAGACGGTATCAGCGGCCTCTCGCCGCACGGCTATTGTTATTATTTATTGAGTGTTCTTCGGAAACGTGTGAATGGAAAATTGTAAACTTTGCGCACTGTTTATTGACTGCAAATTTACAAATTGTTATCAAACGAAACAGTTAAAAAGCGTTAATTCCTCATATCAAATGTCGTTCCTACTGCTTAAAACGCCGTTTTTCTCCGTTCGGTTCAGTGACCGGAGTGTAACTTTCGGTGTTTTCGCGCGTCATATTATACAGATAATGCAGAATAAACCAATTCATACGTATGAAACATATACTTGCAATGCTGCTTGCGGCGACGACGTCGACAGCGGCACTCGGGGCCGCCGATGCCCCGCTATGGCTCCGCAATACGGCGATATCGCCTGACGGCTCGACCATAGCATTCACATTCAAGGGCGACATCTACACCGTTCCCGTGACAGGCGGACGGGCCACCCGCCTCACAACCGCCCCGGCGTACGACACCGACCCCAAATGGAGTCCCGACGGCTCGAAGATAGCCTTCGCAAGCAACCGCCTCGGCGCACGCGACATCTTCGTGATGCCCTCCAAGGGCGGTACGCCCAGACGCGTCACCACCCACAGTGGAAACGAGAACATCCGCGACTGGCTCAACGACTCGACCGTTGTATTCAGCGCCGACATCACTCCCTCCGCCGACGACCTGACGGCGCCATTCTTCGGTCAGACCTACAAGGTGAACATCGCGCAGGGCTCGCGTCCCGAGATGTTCGTGTCGCTCGACACCCGCTGCGGCTCGTTCAACGCGCAGGGCGACTACATATTCGAGGACCGGAAAGGCTTCGAGAACCAGTGGCGCAAGCACGAGAAATCGTCGTCGACCGGCGACATCCACGTATACCGTCATGACGGCACCTTCGAGCGCCTGACCACCTTCGAAGGCAACGACCGCAACCCCGTCTGGCTCGGCCGCGACGGCAAGCGCTACGCCTACACCAGCGAGCAGGACGGCACACTGAACGTCTACACCGGCACCATAGGCTCGGCCGACCGCCGCCAGCTGACGCACTACACCGAGTCGCCCGTGCGCTCGCTCTCGGCCGACGCCGCAGGACGCACCCTCGCATACAGCTACGACGGCGAGATATACACCCTCGACGCCGCCACCCCGGGCGCTCAGCCGCGCAAGGTCGAGGTGTCGATAGTGACCGACGACTTCGACGGCGACCACGTGCGCCGCTACATCACCGGAGGCGCCGACAACATGGCCGTGTCGCCCACGGGCGAGGAGATAGCCTTCACCGTGCGCGGCGACGTCTACGTGACCTCGGTGAAGTACGAGACCACCAGGCGCATCACCGACACTCCGGAACAGGAGCGCTGCATGAGCTTCTCCAAGGACGGCCGCACGCTGGTTTACGACAGCGAGCGCGACGGCAAGTGGCAGCTCTTCACCGCACGCATCAAGAATGACGACGAGAAGTCGTTCGCCTACGCGTCGGAAATCGTCGAGGAACCGCTGTACAGCGCCGACGGTCCCGTGCAGCAGCCCGTATTCAGCCCCGACGGCAAGAAGGTGGCATTCCTGGAGAACCGCTGCGAGCTCCGCGTCATAGACGTCGACTCGAAGGCGGTCAACACCGCCCTCGACGGCAAGTACAACTACTCGTACACCGACGGCGACATCTCCTTCGTGTGGAGCCCCGACAGCAGGCGTCTGCTGGTGGACTACATCGGCATCGGCGGGTGGAACAACACCGACATAGCCATGGTCAGGGCCGACGGCTCCGAGGTGATAGACCTCACCGAGAGCGGATATGCCGACGCATCGCCCCGCTGGGCCCTCGACGGCAAGGCCATCACCTACGCCTCCGGACGCTACGGCATGAAGAGCCACGGCAGCTGGGGCAACGAGTTCGACGTGACCCTGATGGTGCTCGACGCCGAGGCCTGGGACAAGTTCAACATGACCAAGGAAGAGGCCGAACTGGCCGAAAAGGCAGCCGAGAACAAGTCTGACGAGGCCGACGACGCAGACAAGGACAAGAAGAAAGACAAGAAAAAGGACAAGAAGAAAAAGAAGGAAGACAAGGACGACGAGCAGCCCGAGACCGTGCTCGACGTGGCCAACCGCCGCTACCGCATGCGCCGGCTGACATCGCCCTCGCTGCGCATGGCCGACTACTTCCTCTCGCCCAAGGGCGACAAGCTCTACTACACGGCAGGCTCGACCGAAGGCGGCTACAACCTCTACGTGCGCAATCTGCGCGACGGCAAGACATCGGTGCTCGCTTCGGGTAAGTCCGGAGGCATGGAGCCTGACGCCAAGGGCGAGAACATCTACATGTTCGCCGACGGAGGCATGGTGAAAATCAACCTCGAGTCAGGCAAGACCGACCGCATCGAGTTCTCGGCACCCTACGACCGCCATCCCTCGCTCGAGCGCGAGTATATCTTCGACCATGCGCACCGTCAGGTACGCGACAAGTTCTACGACGAGAACCTCCACGGCGTGGACTGGGACATGTACGGCGCCAAGTACCGCCGCTTCCTCCCATACATCAACAACAACACCGACTTCGCCATCCTCCTGAGCGAACTCCTGGGCGAACTGAACGCCTCGCACACGGGCGCATCGTCCTACGGCGGCGGCTCATCGCTCCAGACGGCCTCACTCGGCGCATTCTACGACAGCTCATACACCGGCGACGGCCTGCGCATCGACAGCATCATGCCATCGAGCCCGCTGCTGAACACCAAGGCCGGCCTGAAAGCCGGCGACATCATCCTGGCCATCGACGGCGAGCCTGTCAGGGCCGGAGCCAACTACTTCCCGCTGCTCGACGGCAAAGGCGGCCGCAAGACACGCCTGACCGTGCGCGGCACCGACGGCAAGGAAAAGACCGTCGAAGTGCGTCCGTGGGACCAGTGGCGCGAGAACAGCGTGCGCTACCGCATGTGGGTGAGCCGCAACGAGGCTCTCGTGGACAGTCTCTCGGGCGGACGCATAGGCTACGTCCACATCCAGGGAATGGACGGCGGCAGCTTCAGCAACATCTACGACCGTCTGCTGGGCCGCTACCGCAACTGCGAGGCCGTGGTGGTCGACACACGCTTCAACGGCGGCGGATGGCTGCACAACGACGTGGCCCAGCTCCTGAGCGGACGCGAATACGTGCGCTACGAGCCGCGCGGACGCTACATAGGCTCGGACCCCTTCTCGCAGTGGACCAAACCTTCGGTGATGCTGGTCAACGAGGCCAACTACTCCGACGCCCACGGCACCCCCTACACCTATCAGACTCTGGGCATAGGCAAGGTGGTCGGCGCTCCCGTCCCCGGCACCATGACCGCCGTATGGTGGGAGACGCAGATCGACCCGTCGATTGTGTTCGGCATACCTCAGGTCAAGTCGGTCGACCGCAACGGCAACGCGCTCGAGAACAAGCAGCTGCAGCCTGACGTGGAAGTGTACAACACCCCGGCTGACATAGTGTCGGGCAACGACCGCCAGCTACGCAAGGCAGTCGACACTCTCCTCGACCAGATAGGCCGCAAATAAGACCTGACGAACAGTCTTCAGACCCCGTCTGACGGTACTCTTCCACGACGGAAGACAGCCCCTCAGACGGGGCTTTTTATGCGCCTCCGACTTTTAACAGTTATACCTGAAAAGGTCAAAAAACCATAAAATCAAAACATTAGGCCCATATTTCAGCGTTGTGTTCATATCCGGGCATGTATCCGGAAAAAATTCTCTCTCTGAACTCCTCACTAAAATATACGGAACTATGACAACTGAAACTTTCCAAGACAAGCTGCTCAGCATACAACGCAATCTCCTGAATTTCGCTTACACTCTGACCTCTAACCGAGAGGATGCTTACGACCTGCTTCAGGACACCACGCTGAAAGCCCTCGACAACGAGGACAAGTATGTCGAGAACACCAATTTCAAGGGATGGGTATTCACAATTATGCGGAATCTGTTCATCAACAATTACCGGCGCCAGGCGCGGTCAGCGGTGTTCGTAGACTCAAGCGACGACCTGTACATCCTGAACTTCTCTCAGGAATCGGGTATCGAATCGCCCGAAGGCTCCGTGGCGGCACACGAAATCATAAGCATACTCTCCACCTTCTCCGACGACCTGCGCGTGCCCTTCTCGATGTTTCTGTCGGGATACAAGTACTCGGAAATCGCACAGACCGTGGGACTTCCTTTAGGCACCATCAAAAGCCGTATATTCATGGCGCGGCGCAAACTCCGCGACAGCCTGCCGGGATACAGATGACTTTTTTTTTCGTCCGTTGCGTGAACAACCGCGCCCCCGGCTGTGTTATATATGAAGTACGACATGAACAAATACTGAACTATTATGGAAAAGAAAAGCATAAAAGGAACACGCACCGAGCATAACCTTCTGGCATCATTCGCCGGCGAGAGTCAGGCCCGGTCAAGATACTCTCTCTTCGCCCAGAAAGCCAAAGAAGAAGGCTACGAGCAGATTGCCGCCGTCTTCCTCGAGACAGCCGAACAGGAACTCAGCCACGCACGCCAGTTCTTCAATCTCCTTGAAGGCGGCTCTGTGGAAATCAAAGCCGCTTATCCTGCCGGCATGGTAGCCGACACGATGACCAACCTTGCAGAGGCTGCCGCAGGCGAGCACGAAGAGTGGAGCGACCTCTACGAAGACTTCGGCCGCATCGCCCAGGAAGAGGGTTTCCCCCACATCGCCAACCTTTTCCGCCTCATCAAGGGTGTCGAGCAGATGCACGAGGCCCGCTATCTCAAGCTCCTCGAACGCCTCAAGACGGGCACCGAATTCGAGCAGGAAGAACCGGTCGAATGGTACTGCCGCCGCTGCGGATTCACCGTCACGGCCAAAGCCGCCCCGAAACGCTGCCCCGTATGCGGCGTGGACCAGGGCTGGTTCGAGCGCAAGGCCAACAACTACTAAATCGCAAGAACGACTGAGAATAAATGGTTTAGACAATATGGATTTGATGACAACATCTGCCGTGACGGCGGATGTTGTTTTTTATAGACACTCTTGTGCCGGTATATCAATATTTTGTGTAAATTTGCCTCAGAAGACAGAAAAAAATACATTCATCAAAACTATTACGCCAATGAAACTCTCATCCATCATCCCGGCAGCCCTCGTCGCTGTCGCCATCGCCATCCTCGGATTCGCCATCAAGGGCGGACTGGACAACTTCGCCAACCGCGACCGCACCGTCCAGGTACGCGGTCTATGCGAGAAAGAAGTGTCGGCCAACAAAGTGACGTGGCCGCTGGTGACCAAAGAAATGGGCAACGACCTCACCGCCATATACAACAAGATACAGTCCAACAATGCCTCGATTCTGAACTTCCTCAAGGCCAACGGCATCACCGACGACGAAATCTCGGTGAATCCCCCCGAGGTGTACGACCAGATGGCCGAACGATACTCCAACGACGACGTGCGCGTCCGCTACAAGGTGACCAACGTCGTGGTGGTGACCTCGAACAAGGTAGACCTCGTCCGTGACCTCATCAAGAAGCAGACCGAGCTTCTCCGCCAGGGCATAGCGGTCGTGGCCGGAGACTACAACTACCGGACCACCTACGAGTACACCGACCTGAACTCCATCAAGCCCGAGATGATAGCCGAAGCCACTGCCAAGGCCCGCGAGGCGGCGGAGAAATTCGCCGCCGACAGCCACAGCTCCCTCGGCAAAATCCAGTCGGCAAGCCAGGGCCAGTTCTCGATAAGCGACCGCGACCAGTACACCCCGCAGATCAAGACCGTCCGCGTGGTGACATACATAAACTATCAGCTGGAGAACTGATTCCCCGGCAGGACATCACTTCACGGGCGCCGCACGGCGCACCGTGAAGACCGTATCGACCGTCATCGCAATCTCGTAGGGCGTAGCAGTGCCCGTACGTGCGGGGACGGTCGAGCGCGTATAGTAGAAGGCGAACTGCTTGTCCCACGAGCGCAGGCTCACCTGACGGGTCTCTCCTGCCGGAATGTCGACCGACACCCTGCGGGGAGCGCGGTGGAGCAGTTCGCCTGCCGTATTGTAGTAGGATATGGTGAACGACAGCGCCGCCACGGATGCAGAGGTATTGTTGGAGACGAAGAAAGTCTCGTAGCGCGACCGCAGCGGCTTGTCGTAGCCGTTGATGTCGACAGTGTGCGGTTCGGGCGCCGCGATGGTGTCGTATGCCGCAGAGTCAGCCCGCGCCTCCGTGACGGCCGCTGCGGCTGAGGAGGGACGGAGACCTTTGCGTGTGGTGCGCTGGGCACTGATGAGGGAGCAGACCGCGAGGGCTGCAAGGAGGGCGAGTGCGGTGCGTTTCATAACTGTACGGGGTATTGCACGGAGGGCGGAGAGATGCGGCAGGCGGCATCGATGCCGCGCGGACGGCTGTCGCTCTCCTTGATTGAGAATCTGAACAGATACGGCAGGAGCCGCACCACATTGAGCGTGCGGCCCCTGTGATATGCAGTGAATGTGAGCAGGCCCGATTCGGGCGCATATTCCACGACGAAGTCGCGGTACGACTTCCGGCTGAGCTTGTGCCCGCGGCCTGAGAGCGACTTGCTCAGCGAGGCATCGTAAGTGTAGGGCTTGCCCGTAGCCGTCATGGTGCCGAAAGCGGTGCCCGACGGGATGGAAAGGTCAGGCGACGATATGAGAGTCAGGATGTATGCTCCCCGCCGGCCCGGCTCACGCTCTATGGCGAACACCGCTCCGTCGGCGCCCATGCGCCACAGGCCCTCCGGCGCCCCGGTCTGACCGGCAGGCACGCTGTCGAGAGCCGTCAGCCTCGGAGCGCCACCGTATGCCGGCGAAGCCGTCATCAGGAGCAGGAGGAAGAGGAGCAGGAGCGGCCGCATGACATCAGATGCTTGCGAAGCGGTAGCTGAAGCCTATCGAGAGAATCTCCTTGACCTGGAACTTCTTCCAGTCGGGGTCGTCGCACTTGGGCGTGTTGCTGTCGTAGCGGAAGTGGACGTAGAGCTGGGTGGAGAGGAAGCGGTTGATGTCGAAGTTAATCTTGTTCTCCCAGTCGGCCTGGAAGTTCTCGTAGTCGGTGAACATGAAGATACGGGCGTCGTAGGTGATGTTGTAGGCCAGACGCCATGAGAGTTTCACCTCGGCGCTCGAACCGAAGTGGTGCCGGGTGTGGTGGCCGGCGTCGATGCCGAAGCGTCCGGGGTCGATGTCGTCGTTGATGCAGGTCTTGAGATTGTACGACAGCGGCGCCAGCGAGGCGTTGACCGAGAACGTGTTCTTGGGGTTATTGTAGTTGTAGGTCATACCGACACCGACTGTCAGTTCGCCCGGCGACATGAACGACGACTGGATGTCGCGCGAGTTGCTCGGATAGGAGTTGAAGAGCTGAGTCTTGAACTGGCCCGTGAACGAGTAGTACCAGCGCTTGACGGCACGCAGACCGAATGTGGTGTTGATCTGGAAGAGGTCGTCGGAGATGTTGTAGTCGCGCACCTTGTCCTCGGGCGAGTTGTTCATGCCGAGTTTATACTGGAACGTCGTCTCGAAGAGGAGATTGGGGTGGAAGGCGTCGTTGAGCTTGACGTTGTAGTTCAGCTGCGAGAGCATGTTCACGTTGCTGTTGCCGCCCTGATACCAGTTGGGCGACACGTATGCCTGCGAGAACTGGAGGGATGCGGAGAAATTGCGTATCCAGTGGCGCTTCCTGACGGGCTTGGCATCGATGGTCGGAGCTGCCGGAGCGTCCTTGACTATCTCCTTGATTTCGATGGTGTGGTCCTCGGGATTGACCACGGCGTGGAATACCTTAGGAGCCTCCGGAAGCATGTTGATGTTGTACTTCACCGCCTGCGGATACTCGAAGAAGAGAGAGCGCTGTATGCGGCGCATGGTGCGGTTCTGCGCATTGGCTTCCTCAATCCACCGCAGCGACTCCTCGCCGCTGTACTCGGGACGGAAGGGCGACACGGTGTCGGCGTATTCGAACTCGCGGTAGACCGCCGGGCCGAAGAAGGTGCGCGGAAGAGGTTTGATGACCATCACGGTGTCATACTCCACAGAATCCATCATGGCAAAAGCCTCCTCGAAGTAAGCGATCACCCGGGGCGACAGTGCGGTGGAGTCGGGGCCGAAGGTCGGCACGGTGAGACTGGTCGAACGGAGTTCAGCCCACCGGGGGTCGGTTGCTCGAGGCTTCACCGCCTGTACGGCGCCCGTATCGGGGACGGTGGCCGAATTGGTATACATCGCCTGTGCCGATGCGGCGGACACACCGAGCAGAGCGAGCAGTATGGTAGTAAGTATCTTTTGCATAATGGATTCCGGAAAATGTGTATATTATCGTTTGAGTGCTGTGTACAGCGTGCACACTCCCATGGTGAAGGAGCGGTAGCGGGCGGAGACGAATCCGGCCGACTCCATGATGGCGGTCATGGCCCGGCGCTGCGGGGCGGCGGCTATGCTCTCGGGGAGATAGGAGTAGGCCCGTGCGTCGTGCGACATCAGGCGTCCCAGGGCAGGGACGAGGGTGCGGGTGTACAGCCGGTAGCCGGCCAGCGGTATGGCCGACACGGGGGTGGAGAGCTCGAGCACGCAGAGCTTGCCGCCGGGACGGAGCATGCGGTACATCTCGCGGTAGCCGGCGGCGATGTCGGCGAAATTGCGCACGCCGTAGGCAACGGTGATGAGGTCGGCGCAGCCGTCGGGGAGTCCCGAGTCCAGACAGTCGGCCTGCATGAAGGACACCTTCGAGGCATAAGGCAGTCCGGCGGCCTTGGCGCGGGCCTTGTCGAGCATCCCTTCGGAGAGGTCGATGCCGGTGATGGAGGCCTCCGGCAGCTTACGGGCCAGGGCGAAGGCCACGTCGCCCGTGCCGGTGGCTATGTCGATTATCGAGCCGGGCGAAGCGGCCACGGCCTCCGACACCAGCCGCCGTAGCCACAGGCGGTCGAGACCGCCTGTCATGGCACGGTTCATGAAGTCGTAGGCCGGGGCTATCGAGTCGAACATCGAGCGTACCTGCTCGTCCTTGGTCCGGCTGTCATCGCGGTAGGGATTGACTTTCTCTACCTGCGACATCAGTTGTGGAGATTGGCCAGGAAGTCAAGCACGCCGGTCTCGATGCGCGCGGCGGCGTCGGTCTCGGGAGCGGGGACGAATTTGCGGCCCGTGATGTGCTCGTACAGCTCTATGTAGCGGTCGGAGATGGCCTTGCATACCTCGGGAGTCATCTCGGGGACAACTTCGCCGGGACGTCCCATGAAGCCGTTCTCCATGAGCCACTGGCGCACGAATTCCTTCGAGAGCTGACGCTGGGGCTTGCCTGCCTTGAAGAGCTCCTCGTAGGTGTCGGCGTAGAAGTAGCGCGACGAGTCGGGGGTGTGCACCTCGTCGATGAGGAGCACCTTGCCGTCCTGCTTGCCGAACTCGTACTTGGTGTCGACCAGCACGAGACCCTTCTCGGCGGCCATGCGTGTGCCGATTTCGAAGAGGGTGCGGGTGTAGCGCTCCATCACCTCATAGTCCTCGGCCGATACGAGACCCTGAGCGATGATTTCCTCGCGCGAGATGTTCTGGTCGTGACCGGCGTCGGCCTTGGTGGTGGGGGTGATGATGGGTTCGGGGAGACGCTCGTTCTCGCGCAGACCCTCGGGGAGCCTGACGCCGCAGATCTCGCGTGCGCCGGCTGCATATTCACGCCATGCGCTGCCGGCAAGGTATCCGCGGATGATCATCTCCACACGGAAGCCTTCGCAGCGTACGCCTGCCGTGGCCATGGGGTCGACTTCGGCGAGCTTCCAGTTGGGGACGGCGTCGCGGGTGGCGTCAAGGAAGTAGTTCGCAATCTGGTTCAGTACCTGACCCTTGAACGGTATGCCCTTGGGAAGGACAACGTCGAAGGCCGAGATGCGGTCGGTAGCTACCATGACGAGGATGTTTCCGTCGATGGTGTATACGTCGCGGACCTTGCCGTGATAGACCGGCCCGGTCATGTTGGGGAACTTGAAGTCAGTGCTTGTGAGTGTCATTGCCTTTGATTTGTGATATATGCTTGGTTGTAATGTTGATTCGTGTCAGTCGGTGTCGTCCTCGATGCGCGCGGCGGCTTCGGCGATGGCCGACTCCTTCTCCTCCTTGTCGTACTTCTCGTAGGCCTCGACGATGCGCTGCACCAGCGAGTGGCGCACGATGTCCTTCTTGCCGAACTCCACGCGGCCTACGCCGGGGACGCCGTCAAGGATGCGGAGGGCCTGCACGAGGCCCGACTGGGTCTTGTGCGGAAGGTCTATCTGGGTGACGTCGCCCGTGACAATCATCTTGGCGTTCATGCCCAGACGGGTGAGGAACATCTTTATCTGATGTGTGGTGGTGTTCTGGGCCTCGTCAAGGACGATGACGGCGTCGTTCAGCGTGCGGCCGCGCATGAATGCCAGCGGAGCTATCTGGATGACCTTGGTCTCCATGTACTCCTTGAGCTTGACGGCCGGAATCATGTCCTCCAGGGCGTCGTACAGAGGCTGGAGGTACGGGTCAATCTTGTCCTTCATGTCGCCGGGTAGGAAGCCGAGCTTCTCGCCGGCCTCGACAGCCGGACGGGAGAGGATGATCTTGCGCACCTCACGGTTCTTGAGCGCGCGCACGGCCAGGGCGATGGCTATGTAGGTCTTGCCCGTACCTGCCGGGCCGAGGGCGAAGGTCAGGTCGTTGGCGCCGAAGGTCTCCACGAGGGCCTGCTGATTGGGCGTGCGGCCCTGTATGGGCTTGCCGTTGATGCCGAATATGATGACGCCGTCGCGCTTCTGCACCTTGGGGCCGTCGCCCTTGACGATGTCGAGGATGACGTCCTCGCTGAGGCTGTTGTAGCGCTCGGCATACTGGCTGAGCTCCTTGATTTTGGTCTCGAATTCGGCAGTCTCCTTCTCCTCGCCGATAACACGTATCACCGAGCCGCGGGCCGAAATCCGCAACTTGGGATATAAGTTCTTAATCAGCTGCATATTGGCGTTGTTCACGCCGTAGAAACAGAGAGGGTCGACACTGTCGATGATAACGATGCGTTCAATCATACCTTTGAGAGCGAATAGTGAGCGAAAGCCACTGTGCAAAGTTACGAAAAATATCCCGGCAAGCCGACTTCCGCGTTAAGTAATTTTCACGCCCGGGAGCAGTTTTATACCATAGTCGGCATAAACCTCTCCGGCAGTAATGTTATATAATGTTAACGCACGGTATGGGCGAAGTGTTCATTCACCAGCAGCAGAAAAGCCACAGGCAGAATTTTTGAAAAATTTCAGCAAAAAAATTCGTGCGTTTGTGTTAAATACGTTATATTTGCCAAAAATATCCGGAGGAGGGCATACTAAGCCACCTGCCGGGCGTTATACGGATACTTGATCAAACAATTACAAATAACCTAACGATAAATTATAACGTTATGAATTTTCTTTGCAACGACAAGCTCGTCATCGTCGGCGCAGCCGGCATGATCGGCTCGAACATGGCCCAGACAGCCATGATGATGCACCTTACCCCCAACATCTGTCTCTACGACCCCTTCGCTCCGGCTCTTGAAGGTGTGGCAGAAGAACTCTATCACTGCGCTTTCGAAGGTGTCAACCTCACCTACACTTCCGATATCAAGGAAGCCCTCACCGGTGCAGGCTACATCGTATCGTCGGGCGGCGCTGCCCGTAAGGCAGGCATGACCCGCGAAGACCTCCTCAAAGGCAATGCCCAGATTGCAGAGCAGTTCGGCAAGGACATCCGCACATATTGCCCTGACGTCAAGCACGTGGTTGTAATCTTCAACCCCGCCGACATCACCGGCCTCATCACCCTCCTCTACTCGGGTCTGAAGCCCTCGCAGGTATCGACTCTCGCTGCCCTCGACAGCACCCGTCTGCAGCACGAACTCGCCGTATTCTTCAAGATTCCCGCTGACAAGATCACCAACTGCCGTACGTTCGGCGGCCACGGCGAGCAGATGGCAGTCTTCGCATCGACCACCTCGGTCGACGGCAAGAACCTCCTCGACCTCATCGGCACCGACGCTCTTCCCCAGGCAGAATGGGATGCCATGAAGCAGCGCGTCATCCAGGGCGGCAAGCACATCATCGACCTCCGCGGACGTTCGTCCTTCCAGAGCCCGGCTTACGTATCCATCGAGATGATTGCAGCAGCTATGGGAGGCAAGCCCTTCACCTGGCCTGCCGGCACATATGTAGACAATGACCGCTTCAGCCACGTGATGATGGCTATGGAGACCACCATCGACAAGAACGGCGTGTCCTACGCTCCCATCAAGGGTACCCCCGAGGAGCAGAAGGAACTCGAAGAGAGCTACAAGCACCTCTGCCACCTCCGCAACGAGGTAATCGAAATGGGCGTGCTTCCTCCCATCGACCAGTGGCACACTCTTAACCCCAACATCCGCTAAGCCGGTCTTTAACCTTATACTCAACAGGGAGTCCTCTTCGGAGGACTCCCTGTTTTTCTTTACTCCCGTTTTTTTCAGACAGGAGGTACGACTCTTTTTAGACAGGAGGACAGGAGAAACAGGAGGAATTATTTTATTTTCTACTTGTCCTACGGTTCTCCTGTCCTCTCTTTTCTGACAGGAGTACAGGAGATACAGGAGGGATTATTATTTTCTACTTGTCCTACGGTTCTCCTGTCCTCTCTTTTCTGTCAGGAGTACAGGAGATACAGGAGGAATTATTATTTTTTCTACTTGTCCT
>DLAL01000016.1:5495-6207 GCA_002493945.1 Porphyromonadaceae bacterium UBA7048 | reverse complement strand
GCGAATACAACGACGCGATGCTCCGCTACATGGAAGCCTGCGACCTGCGCGACAAAATCACAGACTCACTCACGCCGGCGCGAACTCTTGTGGCGCAAGGAGGACTGTATCTCGAGCAATACAAGATTAAACAATACATGCAGGCCAACGCAGAGGCTGCAGAGCTGTTCGAAGACTGTGGTAAAAAGATACAACAGGTTCGAAGCTATGGCAGGCTGCTCACCGGGTGTGTACTTTTGGAAGATAAGACGACTGCTGACAGTGTCATGTCTTGTCTTAATTCCGTGTCGGACAAAACTCCGGATATCGAAGGAGCCATAGCGGCGGCTTATCTTAATTATACCGTTGAGTTTGGTTCTTCCGACGAAATTAAGGATGTCCTGAATAAATATAGCACTGAACCGACTGTACAAAATGACTTTCTGACACTGTCATATGCAAATGCCAGAGCCGAAAAGTTCGATGAAGCTCTTGAACTTCTTCATCAGGCAGATTTGGAAGGCTTTATCCTTGATTCTCTGAGACAAATCTCTGTGCTGACCTATATTTTAGAAGAACAAGGGCTACACAAACAAGCATTGGAAGCATATAAAGATTTTTCCGCAATGAATAGCCGGTATATGTATGATGTGCTTTCTTATGATATTTTCTTCGCAGACAAACGACATCAGCTCGAAGTGGACAGACTCAATGCAGTCAGTCCGAAGGCATG
>DLAL01000016.1:0-5169 GCA_002493945.1 Porphyromonadaceae bacterium UBA7048 | reverse complement strand
GACAAAGTTCGCCGAAACGCTGGTGATACCCTCCTCGGTCAAAGAACTCGGCGACGACTGCTTCGCCGCCGACGGACGTCCCTCGGCCATCTACTGTATGTCGGCCGTGCCTCCCGTATGCGGGCCGCGCGGGTCGGCGAAGTCGCCCTTCGGCCCAGTATCTAACTCCGACACCCACGCCCTCAGCGACGTGCCCCTGCACGTGCCCGTGGGATGCGGTGAGGCCTACCGTGAGGCCGACGGCTGGTACACGTTCCGCAACATCATCGAGGACCCCGACATCCCCGTATCGGGCATCATCGGCGTGACTGCCGGCAGCGCGGCAGACTCCGACGCCGCGGTCTACGACCTGACGGGCCGGCGCGTCGACACTCCGCAGACGGGCCGCATCTACATCGTCAAGGGGCGGAAAGTCCTGTTCTGAACCATCTGATTGACATACACACCCCCGGGAGCCTCTTTCGCTGATGCGGTTGTAAATGAAGAAGACCATTGAAAGACGGCTCCCGGGGGATGCTTTATTCTCCCAGATACCATGAGTAGAGGCGGCGGACACCGTCGGGAAGCTCTACCGTGTGCTTCCATCCCAGAGCATGGAGACGGCTGACGTCGCAGAGCTTGCGCATGGTGCCGTCAGGCTTGGAAGAGTCCCACTCGATGGTGCCGTCGAAGCCGACGGCATCGGCCACAAGCTGCGAGAGCTCACGGATGGTGAGCTCTTTGCCCGTGCCTATGTTGATGTGGGTGTTGCGGATGTCGCCGCGGCACTGTGCGGCCACGTCGGCGAAGCTGACGTTCAGGAGGATGTGCACGCAGGCATCGGCCATGTCCTCGCTCCACAGGAACTCGCGCAGCGGCGCGCCGGTGCCCCACAGGCGCACCCGTCCGGGATATATGCCGAAAGCTTCCAGACCGGAGGCTATTTCGGCATCGGAGGCGTCGGCGGCGATGGTGCTCACGGGCCGTGCGGCCAGGTCGGCGCGGACGGCGGCGTAGTCGCCCTGTCCGAGAAGTTTGGCCAAATGAACCTTGCGTATCATGGCCGGAAGGACGTGGCTGTTCTCGAGATGGAAGTTGTCGTTGGGCCCGTAGAGATTGGTGGGCATCACGGCCACGTAGTCAGTGCCGTACTGGAGGTTGAAAGACTCGCACATGCGTAGTCCGGCAATCTTGGCCAGGGCATAGGGCTCGTTGGTATACTCGAGCTCCGACGTCAGAAGCGCGTCCTCGGTCATGGGCTGGGGAGCCTCGCGCGGATAGATGCACGACGACCCGAGGAAGAGGAGCTTCTTCACGCCGTGGCGCCATGCCTCGCCGATGACGTTCTGCTGTATCTGCAGGTTCTCATAGATGAAGTCGGCGCGGTAGCGCGAGTTGGCCATGATGCCGCCCACGTGTGCGGCGGCGAGAACGACCGCGTCAGGCCGCTCGGCGTCGAAGAACTCACGCACGGCCACGGAATCGAGAAGGTCGAGCTCGGCATGCGTGCGGCCTATGACGCGTGTGAAGCCGCGTCGCCTGAGATTGGCCATGATGGCCGAACCCACGAGTCCGCGGTGTCCGGCCACATATATCTTTGCGTCTTTTTCCATAAGCTGTGTCACTTGCACTCCCCTGCTTTCAGGGCTGCCACGTCGGAGTCGACCATGATGTTGACGAGTTGCTCGAATGTGGTCTTGCGCGGATTCCATCCCAGCTCGCGGCGAGCCTTGGAGGGGTCGCCGAGGAGCTTCTCTACGTCGGCCGGACGGAAGAAGCGCGGGTCGACCTCGATGAGCACGCGGCCCGAGGCCTCGTCGATGCCTTTCTCGTCGAGTCCCTCGCCTTCCCAGCGCAGGCGGATGCCGACACGTGCGAATGCCAGCGTGGCGAACTCGCGGACGCTGTGGAACTCTCCCGTGGCGATGACATAGTCATCGGGCTTGTCCTGCTGGAGGATGAGCCACATGCACTCGATGTAGTCGGGCGCATAGCCCCAGTCGCGGCGCGCGTCGAGGTTGCCGAGATAGAGCTTGTTCTGCAGACCGGCGGCTATGCGCGCGGCGGCGAGCGAAATCTTGCGCGTGACGAAGTTCTCGCCGCGTCGCTCGGACTCATGGTTGAAGAGGATGCCGTTGGCGGTGAACATGCCGTAGCTCTCGCGGTAGTTCTTCATGATCCAGAAGGCATAGAGCTTCGACACGGCATAGGGCGAACGGGGATAGAAGGGCGTGGTCTCGCGCTGGGGCATCTCCTGGACCAGCCCGAAGAGCTCGGAGGTGGAAGCCTGGTAGATGCGGACCTTCTTCTCCATGCGGAGTATGCGCACTGCCTCGAGGAGACGCAGAGTGCCCAGAGCGTTGGTGTCGGCAGTGTACTCGGGCACGTCGAAGGATACCTTGACGTGGCTCTGAGCGGCGAGATTGTATATCTCGTCGGGCTGCACCTCGCCTATGATGCGGACGAGCGACGACGAGTCGGTGAGGTCGCCGTAATGGAGATCGACCTTGCGGCGGTCGTGCATGTCGCGCACCCACTCGTCGAGGTAAAGGTGCTCTATACGTTCGGTGTTGAAGCTGGAGCTGCGGCGTATGATGCCGTGTACTTCATATCCTTTGGCAAGGAGGAATTCGGCGAGAAAACTGCCGTCCTGTCCGGTGATGCCTGTTATAAGTGCTTTACGAGTCATTTATTGTAGAATTTTGGTTGAGGAGACGTGAGGGAGTGTCAGATCGGGATGTCGGTCATGGCACGGAGGAAGAACGTGGATATGTTCACGTATATTATGATGCCGACGAGGTCATTCGATATCTGGATGAAAGGACCTGTGGCGAGGGCCGGGTTGATGTGCAGCTTCTCGAGCGTGAGCGGCACGACAGTGCCCAGTATGGACGCGAACATCACCACTATGAATAACGACACAGCCACCGAAATGGTTACGGCGAGCTCCGTCGGCATGACCAGAAGATTGTAGACCAGCACCACAAGCGTGATGACCGTGGCGTTCAGGAGGCCGATGAGAATCTCCTTGCCGAGCTGAGTGGCGAAGTTCCTGATGTCGAGCGAGCCGTTGGCCAGACCCTGCACGACGATGGCCGAAGCCTGCACGCCGACGTTGCCGCCGGTGCCGCCGATGATGGGGATGAAGAGGGCCAGCGCCGTGACGGCCTGAAGCTGGGCCTCGAATGTGCCCAGAACCACGGCGGCCAGGAGTCCGGAGACGATGCCTATGAGGAGCCAGGGGATGCGTGCGCGGGTCTGCGCTATGACGGAGTCGTCGGCATCGACGTCGGAGGAGATACCTGATGCGAGCTGGTAATCGCGTTCGCTTGACTCGCGGACCTGGTCCATGACGTCGTCGACGGTGATGCGTCCCAGCAGACGCCCGATGGAGTCGACCACAGGCATGGCCACGAGGTCGTACTTCTCGAAGTCGAGGGCCACTTCGTCGATAGGTGTCTCTGCCTTGACGCTCACTGGGTCGGCCTCCATGACGTGCTTGATTTTCGACACGGAGGGATGGGTGAGCATCATCTTGAGCGGAAGCGTTCCGCGGAGCTTGTTCTCGTTGTCGACCACGTAGACGTAGTATATCTCGTCCATATCCTCGGCCTGCAGACGCATCTGCCTGATGCACTCGGGCATGGACCAGTTCTCGTTGACCACGATCATCTCGGTGCCCATGAGGCCGCCGGCGGTGTCCTCGTCGTACTTGAGGAGGTCGATGATGTCGCCGGCCTGCTCCACGTCGTCGATATGTGAGAGAATCTCGTCGCGCTCGTCGGCGTCGAGCTGCTGTATGAGGTCGACGGCATCGTCGGTGTCGAGGTAGTCAATCTGCTTGGCAATCTCCTCGGCCGGCATGTCGTTGATGAGCTTGAGACGCTCGTCCTCGTCGAGTTCCATGAGGACGTCGGCGGCCTTCTCCTCGTCGAGGAGTCCGTAGAGATACTCGCGCTCGTCCTGGTCGAGGTTCTGGAAGAGCTCGGCTATGTCGGCAGGGTGCAGGGATGCCAGCTCGGCGCGGGCCTCCGCACTGTCGTGGCGTCCGATGATGTCGCGAATCTCCTTGAGATATTCTTCAGTATACTCCTTCATATCGGTCGGGAATTTTTAACTTACAAAAGTAGATAAAAAAATCGAGACACCGGACTCCGCAGGGCGGAAATTTCGGCGAAAGGGGGCGCCGGACGCCGGTCCGGAGTCAGACCCCTCTGAGAGAAGCCACGAGCTGCGTGAGCCCGACGAACTGCTCCACCGAGAGCTGCTCGGGACGCAGGTTGCCCAGAGGCGACTCGGGCGGAAGCACCGCGCCGGGCGGAAGCAGCGACCTGACGGAGTTGCGGATGGTCTTGCGGCGCTGTCCGAAGGTGGTCTTGACGACGGTCTTGAAGAGGGCCTCGTCGCATCCGAGAGAGGTGACGTCATTGCGGACGAGCTTCACCACGCCGCTCTTGACCTTGGGCGGCGGATTGAAGACGTTCTCCGACACGGTGAAGAGGTAGTCGACCGTATACCACGCCTGAAGCAGCACGCTCAGGATGCCGCGCGCCTTGGTACCGGGCTTGGCGGCGAGACGCTCGGCGACTTCGCGCTGGAGCATGCCCGAGCAGCACCGCACGCGGTCCTTGTAGTCGAGGACGCGGAAGAATATCTGGGACGATATGTTGTACGGATAGTTGCCGATGACACAGAAGTCGCCCTCGGGATAGAGCTCGGCGAGGTCCATACGCAGGAAGTCGCCCTCGACGATGCGCGGCTGAGGCTGCGGCAGATGTGTATGGAGCCATTCGACGCTCTCGCTGTCAATCTCGGCTACGGTGACCATATCGGCAGGATGCTTCTCAAGCAGGAACTGCGTGAGCACACCCATGCCGGGCCCGACCTCGAGGACGGGGAGTGTGGGATAGTCGTCGAGCGTCGATGCGATGCGGTCGGCTACGTTCAGGTCGGTAAGGAAGTGCTGACCCAGTGCTTTTTTCGGTTTTACTCCCGGCATAGTTCTTTCAATTGTTTTTGCGTTCAGAAATCATCGAGAAGAGGGTCGTCATCGCCTTCGGAGCCGGGCAGCATCGGCACGGGCTGCGGCTTGGTGACGGGTGCCGCGGGCTTGGCCGGCTGTTTGGGGGCCTGCTGCTTGGGCTGCTCAGCCGGCGCGGAGGGCTCTCCGACTTGTCCGACGGCAGTGCT
>DLAL01000004.1 GCA_002493945.1 Porphyromonadaceae bacterium UBA7048 | reverse complement strand
CTAATTTTTAAGAGTTACTTAACTGAAATGAAGACATTCGTCAGACTGCTGGCTGCCGCCATGTTTGTTCTGGCTCCGGCCGCAGCCGCAGCCCTTGAGCCCTACATCGAAGTGACCGGTTCGGCCACAGTCAATATCGTCCCTGACCGCATCACCATCGAGATCGGCATGGAGGAGTACTATAAGCCGTCGTCAAAGGGCGACAGCACCATCGTCCGCCTGTCAGAGATAGAGAAGGGCGTGCGCCGCACCCTGAAGTCGGCCGGTGTCGCCGATTCGCTTGTAGTGGTGGCCGATATGGGCAATTACCGCGACCGCGGCGTGTCCGACCGTATTCTGATGGCCAAGCGCCTGTCGGCCACGGTCTCCGACTTCGCGCAGATAGAGCACATCTCCGAGAGCCTCGACCGCCGCGGCATCACGAGTTTCAACATCACACGCATCGACAACACCGACATCGAGCGCTATAACCGTCAGGGCCTGAAGGCCGCCCTCGACGCCGCACGCGACAAGGCCGGGTTCATCGCAGCCAACGAAGGTCTCTCGCTGGCCATGATTCAGGAAATAGTGGAGAACGGCCCGAACTACTACGAGACGCCGTCGTTCAGCAACGTGGCCTTCGACAGCGGTGCCGGCATGGAGAACATGCGCCGCATAGTGCGCCGCTACAGTGTCAGGGTACGTTACAGTTTTGAGAAAAAGAATACTGATGATTACACAGACTGAATTCACGCTGCGCCCCTTTCCGCGCGGCATACACCTGGTCACGCCGGAGGTCCTGCGCGCCCTCCCGGCGCTTCCGCAGCGCGGGCTGCTTCATCTGATGATAAAGCACACGTCGGCCGCCCTCGCCCTCAACGAAAACGCCGACCCCGACGTGCGCCACGACCTGCGCGCCATCTTCGACCGCCTTGTCCCCGAGAACGCGCCGTACTATCTGCACACCGACGAAGGACCCGACGACATGCCCTCGCATGCCAAGTCCGTCATCGTCGGTTCGACGCTGACGCTGCCCGTCACTGACGGACGGCTCAACCTCGGCACGTGGCAGGGCATCTATCTGTGCGAGTTCCGCGACAGCGGAGGGCCGCGCAGGATTGTCGCCACCCTCATCGGGGAGTGACCGCGCCGTCGCCGCTGCCGGTCCTCTTCCGGATGCGTTCGGTCTGACGTGTCTCGATGATCAGCGGCACGGTCTCGACGCTGACGGTGCTCGTGTCGAGTCCGAGGGTCTGCTCGGTCGATACGGCCACGCGACGCATCATTTCGTACATGGTCAGTATGCGGCGCTCATATGCCTTGCAGCTGCTCGAGGGCGAGAACACGCGCCGTATCAGCACGAAGCGGAAGTCGCCAGGGATGCCGCGCCGCCGCATGGAGGGGTAGGTGCTGGTCAGCGACAGGTCGCCGCTCTCCGTCAGGTCCTCGACTATCTGCCGGAGGAAGACGTTGATGCGCGGCTGCACCTTGAAGCCGATTCTGACCGATACCAGGAATATGGCGTCAGGGACCATCATATCGACGGAGTAGTCGAGCGTGTCAGGCTCGTCGGAGTACTCCATGCGGAGTATCCAGTAGTGGTCGGCGCGCTTGGGATGCTTGTTGATGATGGAGTAGAGCAGTTTGCTCTCCACCATGCCGGGGCGCGGCGCGAAGCTCACGTAGACCACATTGGAGGCATACTGGGGAATTGATTTGTCGCTCCGTATGTCGGAGATGATGTCGACGTAGTCGCGGAAGTCTTTGTAGTCGATGTGGCGCAGATGGAAGGCGCGGCCTTTGTGCCACAGCAGCATCACCGAGCACAGCACGCACGCTATGATGACGGTGAACCAGCCGCCGTAGACGAATTTCGACAGATTGGCCACCAGGAACAGTCCCTCGATTAGGCAGAAGGCTATCAGGAAGGTCCATGCTATCCATGCGCGGACGCGGCGGTTCATCATGTAGCGCCACAGCAGCAGGGTGGTGCAGAGCATGGTGGCTGTGATGGCCAGTCCGTAGGCTGCCTCCATGTGGTCGGACGACCTGAAGAGCATCACCGTGGTCACGCATCCGGCGTAGAGGAAGAGGTTGATGGCCGGCACGTACATCTGCCCCTTGATGTCGCCCGTGTGGTTGATCTGCATGCGCGGCCAGAAATCGAGGTTTATGGCTTCGCTTATCAGTGTGAACACGCCCGTGATGAGGGCCTGACTCGCTATGATGGCGGCCACGGTGGCTATGATGATGCCTGCGCCGAGGAATCCGTGCGGCATCATGGCATAGAACGGATTTACTCCGTCTGCCGCCCCCGGACCGCCTGACAGAATCCATGCGCCTTGTCCGAGATAGTTGATGATGAGCATGACCTTCACGAAGAGCCAGCTGACGGTGATGTTGTAGCGTCCGCAGTGACCGAGGTCGGAGTAGAGCGCCTCGGCTCCCGTGGTGCACAGGAACACGGCTCCGAGGACGAACATCCACTCGGGATTGCCGGCCACCATGCGGACGGCGTAGTACGGATTGAAGGCCTTCAGCACCGACAGGTCGGCCCCTATGTTCATCAGGCCCGTCACGCCGAGCATGACGAACCACAGCAGCATCACCGGCCCGAAGAACCGTCCTATTTTCGATGTCCCCGACCGCTGCACGAAGAATACAGCCGTGATGATGGCTATGACGATAGGCACTGTCGGTGTATGCGGATAAAGCGACCGCAGTCCCTCGACGGCCGATGTCACAGTCATGGCCGGAGTGATGATGCCGTCGGCGAGCATGGCGCTCGACCCTGCCGCCGCTATGAAGAAGAGCCACTTACGAGAATATGACCGCTTGACGAGCGAGAACAGAGCCATGATGCCGCCTTCGCCGCTGTTGTCGGCACGGAGGGCTATCATGACATATTTTACCGTGGTCTGGAGCGTGAGCGTCCAGATGACGCACGACACGGCCCCCAGGATATAGTCGTTGTCGTAGGACGGATTGACGTGCAGTATGGCTTTCATCACATAGAGCGGCGACGTGCCTATGTCGCCGAAGACTATGCCGATGGCGATGAGGAGTCCTGCCGCGCTTGTCTGTGAGCGCAACGTTTCTTTCCAGCGTTTGCAGATGTCTGTCATATGGAATACATAATGTGATTTGACGAATCTTTCATACAGAATAAACGCGCTGTCGTCTGAATTGTTGCGTACTTATCTGAGGGACTTGAGTATTATGGAGTTGGCGTGGTCTACCACCGACGTATCGAGGCTGGCAAGGTAGATGCGGGTTGTTGCTTCGGAGTCGTGTCCCATACCTTCGCTGATGACACTGAGCGGTATTCCCTTGGCTTTCGCTGCCGAGGCCCAGCTGTGACGCGCCACATAGAGCGTCAGCGGTATGGTCACACCCACCATCGACGCTATCTTCTTGAGATTGTGGTTAATGTTGTATGCCGCGTTCCGGTAGGTGCTCCGCTCATTAGAGCTGTGGTGGCGAATGATGGGCAGCATGTAGTCGCTGAGGTTTTCGGGATATTTGTCCAGAATGAACTGCATTTCCTTGGTCCATGCTATGGTGAGCTGCTGGCCTGTCTTGCGTCGCCGGTATACCACATAGCCGTTTCGCAGGTCGCTTTTTTTCAGAAACGCCATGTCGATGAAGCTCATTCCGCGCAGGTAGAAACTCATGAGAAACATGTCGCGGGCGTAGTCAAGCGCCGGTTCGGATGCCAGGTCGAGCGACTTGATTTTCCTGATGATGTCCAGTGGCAGGGCGCGTTTGACGGTCTTGTCGACTCCGGTGTATACGTGTCTGAAGGGATTTCGGTCGCCGATGGTGTCGTTTTCGACAGCACGGTTGTACACCGCTCTGAGGATGCGTGTATAGAACGATATGGTGTTGGGCGCCACTCCTCGCGCTCTGTGCCATGCTTCGTATGCCTCCATTGTCTCGGAGCTTATCGAGTCGAGCATAATGTCGTCGGCCGCTTGTCCGCAACTTCCTTCGGAGCGGTCGGCCAGAAATTTTCTGAAACTGTTCAGCGTGGCCTTGTAGGTCTCCGATGTCCGTATCTTGCCGTTCTGCCGGAGTCTGGATATGAGATGCTCCATGAAGTTGCAGAGGGAGCATTCGCTGGCGTAGCGGTTAAATTCCTCGATGATGTCGTCAGCCGTGTACGGCACTCCGCGCCGGTCCAGTTTTCCGCAGATTTTGATGAGGCGCTCCGTGTCACGGTGTATGTGCTCGCGGATGCCGAGCACGGTCTGCCTCCGGTCGCTGCCGGCGACACGGACCGTCGCCCGTCGTTCATCCCATTCCGAAGGGAAAATGTGCAGGTCTGAAAGCAGCTGTCGCACTTTACGCTCATGGATAATCTGATAGTAGAGGGAGCCTTCGCGTCCTGCTACTTCCGAAGGCCTGAATTTTACTTTTATTGATGCCATTTGATTGTGTTTTGGTGTTTTTTGGCTGCAAGATACGAAATGTCGATATTTCGCTAACTTCTTGTTTAATCGGGATGATTTCATTAATTTTGCCACCGGGTCTTTCTTCGGTAAAGATTGACCGTAATAATGACGAATAATTTGTATAATCATGAGTACCGCTGATGACAGGCGCGTGGTCGAGGCACTGATAGCCAATGATCCGGAAGTGATTGAGGATTTTTTCTTTAATCGGTGCCGTGCCGCCCTCTCGTATATCGGACATTATTTCTGTGATGCCCGTGAGTCGGCCGAGAGTCTCATAGGCGAGTTCTACGAGTATCTGTCGGCTGACGACTGGCATAAACTGCGTATATTCAGATTCTCGAGTTCTCTGAACGCCTACATTTCCGTTATCGCCACACGCTACTTTCAGAGCAAGCGCGATTCGCGCATGACCGGCTACGGCTCCGAGCCACTTCCCGACGCCGATGCTGCGTCGGAGCCCTGCGACACGTTCACCCAGCGCGACGTGGAGGCTCTGGTGGCAAATATGAAGCCGCTTGACAGATTCCTTATCGAACACATACTCATAGATGGTGACAAGCCGGCTGACGTTCTCGACGAGGCTGCCCCTCTGATGGACGCTGCCCTGCTCGATTCCATGAGCCGTCAGCAGTATGCGGCATACATCTATACCCGCTACTCACGTGCGCGACGGCGACTGCAGAACCAACTTATAGCGTTAGGATATGGAGCGTGACGATATGTACCACTTTGAGTTTATGGCCATGACGGTCGAGCGTGGCTCCCGTCGTCAGCGGCGCGCTCTGCTTGACCGCATGGCGGCCGACCCGCGTCTCTGCGAACGTGTCGTGGTGGGGCTTAGATCAATGATGCTGTTTAATAAAAAGAATTACGAAAATGAAGTTATCCGATAAATTGACCGACGAACAGCTGGCGGCCCTCATTGACTGCAGATTCGGGCGTGAGGATATGCCTTTCGACGACATGGACACGTTTGAGGCTTTCGGCGTCGCCGGGCATGCTGCGGCCATGATGGAAGAAGAGAAGTTCGAGATTCAGGAAACTCTCTTCTCGTTCAGTCGTATGTGCAGTCCGTCTCCGGCCATGTGCGGATTTCTCGGTGACGAGTTCGACGACGGAAGCGATGACGACGACGACGAGAACGACGATGAATCGTCGCGAGACTCTGACAATGCCGGGCGCCGTCGATGAGTCAGCACCGTTCACCGGCGTACTACGAAGGCCGCATCCGCAGGGCTGTCCGCTGGTTTCTGGCCGGCAGTGTCGGCTTCGTGCTGTTCGAATCTCTGTTCATATGGCTGGGCGTCCTCGCGCTCACGCGTTCGGACATCGAGCTACCTTCGATGTTCGTGGTTTTCGGGCTGGGCAGTGTGTGGCTCCTGTGGGAGATGGCGGTAGCGGCCACATTCCGCACGCCGGTGCCCGGGCACTACGAACCCGTGAATCTCTCCGACCGGCCGGTGCTGGCGGCAGTCATCGGAGAGGTGACGTCTTCGCTCGGCCTCTCCGTGCCCGGCAAGGTGTACATGACCGACGGCGTGGATGCCGCCGTGTTCTGCCGCCCCGACATGCTCTCGCTGTGGCGCAAACCCAAGTATGAACTTGTGCTCGGACGTATGCTTGTCGACATCGTTTCCGACGACGAGCTCCGTGTCATACTCTACCATGAATTCGGCCATTACACCGTCGATTCGCTCAGCCGCAAGGCTCCGGCATATGTCGTGTCGCAGTTCTCGCGTTCGTTCACATCCATAAAGAAACTGGACCGCCCCGGAGTGTGGCGCATGGCTATGAAGAGTCAGGTGGCCCTCTTCAGCTACTTCGCGTTCTGGATGTGCTCGGTTATCGACGGCTATTTCCGCCACATATCGCGCAACGAGGAGTACCGCGCCGACGACGTGGCCGTCCGTCATACCTCTGCCGCGCTTCTGTGCTCGACGCTTGCCAAGGTCGCCGTCATGAACAGCCATCACCGCTTTATTCAATGGGCACGGACTCAGCTTCCGGCACTTGACCGGGAAGATGTCGACACAGCCAGGATTCTGCGCATGATGTGCATCCGGTCGGCGGTGTCGGCAGATATGCTTCCGCCTCAGGTGGTTCGCCGCATAGTCCGCTACCGTGATGCCGCCGGAGGTCAGCTGCCTTCGCCACGCGTCTTTCCGGCCTCGGTGCCGTCGGCGGCTACGGTGAAGTGTACCGCCCTTCTGATGCGCATCTATCCGCAGTATGTGGCCGAGCTGCGCCGCAGCCGCTCGGTGCGCATCCGCATCTTCCTGCCGCGCCGTCGCCATCGGTTGCCGCTCGTTGACGGGCGCTATCAGATAGTGTTCGACGGCGAGTCCGTCGGTGTGGGCAATTTCATCAAGGGCTACTCGCTGGCGCTCACCACATCGCCCGGACGCCATGTGGTGGCCACCTATGCTGTCACGGGCATCAACTCGATTCCGGTGGAGCTTGACTGCGAGGAGGGCCGCTCGTATACCGTGGAGATGGACTATAAGGTATATTTCCGCACCGGCACTTATGAGATTTTCGCCGCAGGTGTCACCCCGGCGTGAAAAGATTATTTCCGCCGGTGATAGATTCACGGTCTCCGCTCTCTCATATTCATAAAAACCGATACTGCTATGAAAACGAGAATCGCTGTCATCATCGCCGTGCTGCTGTCGCTGGTCAGCATGGCTGCATTTGCCGCCGATGACTACGACGCGCGGCGCGCCCGTCAGTATACACGCGAGGCGGAGTACTATCAGCGGAAGGCCGAGGGCTACCGCCGCGAGGCCGCATACTTTCTCCGCAAGGCCGAAGGCTATCAGCGTGATGCCGCTTACTATACGCGCAAGGGCGACGCCGACCGTGCCAAGGACTACTGCCGCAAGGCTTCCTCCGCCATGGATGACTACAAGACTCAGATGAAGTATGCCGGAAAGGCCGACAATACTGCCGCAGACTATCTCCGCAAGGCTGCTGCCGTCTTGCGTAAATAATATTTACCGAAAAGAATCAACGAAATGGAATACAGTAAACTTCAGGACAGATGCCGCGGCTCGCTCGTGGGCGGCGCTGTCGGCGATGCTCTCGGCTATGAGGTCGAATTTATGTCGCTTGCGGCCATCTGTAAGCGCTTCGGCGCCCACGGTATCACCCGTTACGTCACCGACAGCGACGGCGTGGCACTGTTCTCCGACGACACGCAGATGTCGCTCTTCACTCTCGAAGGGCTGATGAACGGCATCATCGCCACTGAGGCAGGACGCCCAGATGCCATTCTGCCGTATGTGAGCCGCGCCTATCTCGCATGGTATCGTACGCAGATGTCCGCACCTGCGCCGCTCTCCGACAGCTGGCTCAGCCGGCTCTGCACGCTGTGGTCGCGCCGAGCGCCTGGCCTTACGTGCATGGGCGCCCTCGAGAGTCTTGACCACGGTCATGAGGTGTACAACTCGTCGAAAGGCTGCGGCGGTGTCATGCGTGTCGCCCCCGTTGGCATATTCAGCGGTGCGCACCCCAATCTGTACAGTGACGCTGACACGGCCCGTCTGGCCGGAGAAGCGGCCGCTATCACGCACAAACATCCGGCGAGTACGCTCGCTTCGGCCCTGTGCGCCATGACAGTGGCTGCCTGTATCGGGACTGACGGACACATCGGTGTGCAGGAATTCAGGCAGACGGTCGACGGCTGCCTCGACCGTCTGCGCGATGTCTTTCCGGAGTATACGGACGAACTGCCGTCGCTTGCAGCCCTCGTCCGCCGAGCTCTTGATCTGGCCGAAAGCGATATGCCGCAGACCGACGCCATACGCCACCTTGGCGAGGGATGGGTTGGCGACGAGGCCCTCGCCATAGCGCTCTTCAGCGTCATGCGTCATATAGACAGTTTTGAGGACTGCGTGGTCTGCGCGGTCAATCACGACGGCGACAGCGACTCCACCGGAGCCGTAGCCGGAAACATCATCGGTGCCATCCTCGGCTATTCGGCCATCCCGGAGCACTATCTTGACACACTTGAGATTGAGCCTGTGCTTGTGTCGGCTGCCGACGACCTCTGTGCCGACATCAGCATACCGGAGGTCAACCGTCGCGTCGGCGACCGCTACGTCATGCACCTGCCGGCAGGCGTCGACAGCAGGTATCTGCTCGGGGAATAAGCCCGGTCAGCGGCACGCCGCCCCTTTGCAGTGGCAGCCGTTGACGTGGTCGTCGACGAATCCGGCCGCCTGCAGGAACGCGTAGCAGATGGTCGTGCCGAAGAAGCGGAAGCCCCGTCGCCTCATGTCCTTGCTTACGGCATCGGATATGGCTGACGACGGGGGCACGGCGCTCTCGTCGGGCACGTCGCGGACTATGCGCCTGCCGCCGGGGAAGAAGGTCATGATGTAGGCGTGGAAGGAGCCGTACTCGCGCACGATGTCGCCGAAGAGGCGCGCGTTCACTATGGCGGCATGGATTTTCAGTCGGTTGCGAACGATGCCTTCGTCCTGCCGGAGCCGCTCCTCGTCGGCTTCGGTCATCGCGGCCACGCGGCGGTAGTCAAAGTCAAGGAAGGCGCGCCGGTAGCCTTCGCGCTTGCGGAGTACGGTTATCCATGCCAGACCGGCCTGCGCGCTTTCGAGCGTCAGTAACTCGAAGAGCGTCCGGTCATCAGTCACCGGACGCCCCCATTCTTCGTCGTGGTAGCGCACGTACAGAGGGTCGTCGCCGCACCATGCGCACCGTCGTGGCGCCTCCGTCATTTCTTCAGCGAAAGACCGTCATGGAATGCCGCGCCGACGCGTTCGCCAAGCACGATGTAGCCGTTGTGGATGGGGTCGAATGTGATGAGTTCCATCTTCTCGACGTCAGGCTTGCCGTCGGCGGCAAGATAGCGCTCGTCGCATACGATGTTCACGATCTCGGCCACCATATAGAATCCCGTCTCGGATTCGTGCACCTTCTCCTTGATGCGGCATTCCAGGGTCATAGGGAAGCAGTCGAATACAGGAGCGTTCACACACGAGGCCTTCGCGGCCTTCCAGCCCGTGCGCTCCATCTTGGCGGCATCCTTGCGGCCGCTCACCACGCCTACGTAGTCGGCGGCGGTGAGGGTTCCGCGTGTGGCGAAGGCTACGGTGAACTCGCCGCAGCGGTTGAGATTATCCGTGGTGGCGTGCGAGCCCAGCGATATGACGATTTCCTCATAGTCCCACTGGCCGCCCCAGGCGGCGTTCATGGCGTTGGGCGTGCCGTCGGCATTGTATGTGCCGATGATGAGCACAGGCTGGGGAAGCAGCCATGCGCTCGGTTTGAAATTCTTCATAATATCTGAGTTTTAGGTAACTCTTAAAAATTAGTTTAGATCAGTTTAAAGGTAACTGCCGTCTTTACACTGTCAGTCTCCGCAGCTGTCCAGCCCGAGCTGAACGGCCTCGTCGGCTTCGTTCCGGACCGCGCAGTCGGCCTGCGGCTCGATGCGCCTGATGAAGCGCGCCGGATTTCCGGCCACGATGGTGTCGGGCGCCACGTCGCGGGTCACAACGCTCGCGGCTCCGACCACGGCATTGTCGCCGACAGTCACACCCGGGAGTATCGTCGCTCCGGCACCTATCCATGCGTTGCGTCCTATGTGTACGGGCTTGCACGTGATGACATGCCGCTCGTAGAGGTCGTGGTTGTTAGATATAAGCTGTACGTTTGCTGCTATCATGGCTCCGTCGTCTATCGTGATGCCGCCTGCCGACATCATCAGGCAGCCGGGCATGACCACCACGCCGCGGCCTATGCGCACGTTGTGGAAGCGCACGCCCGACAGCGGAGTGCTCACGCGGCTCCCTTCGCCCATAGTCGGGAAGAGGCGCCGCATCAGCTTGTAATAGTCCTCGGTCTCGGGCATGGTGTGGTTGAAGGTGAAGAGTGTGCGCGCCTGCTCCCGGGCCAGCGCCAGCTCCTCGGGCGACTGGCGCCTCACGTCTATTCGTATTTCTTTGTGTTCCATATCTCTGATAACGTCCGTGAAGCCGCATTGTGCCGGCTTCCTCTTCGGTCTTGTGCAAAATTAACCAAAATCCTTCAAAGTCTGAATCTAATTGTGCTAATTTGTCGTTTTTAGCGGATATCGAATTTTAATCTTATACGCGAAAATTTGGTTATGTCAGATATTGTTTGTAATTTTGCGAACACCAAACAGAGAATGATATGTCAAAATTAGAGATAACGCCTGAACAGGAACGTCTTGCGAGGTTCGCGAAAGCGATGGGGCATCCCACCCGTATAGCAATCCTGCATTTTCTCGCTCAGAGAAACGAATGTTTCTTTGGCGATATACACGAGGTTCTTCCCATTGCGAAAGCCACCGTGTCGCAGCATCTGAGTGAGTTGAAAGAGGCGGGGTTGATACAAGGCACCATCGAGCCGCCAAAAGTAAAGTATTGCATCAACGCAGAGAACTGGAAACTTGCACGGCAACTGTTTTCACAGATGCTTGACGACTGCTGTCCCTCAAAAAAGAATAGTTGCTGCTCGTAAGCACTATTTTTCTTGTCTTAAATGTTCGTGATTCGGCAAACAACAATTAAAAAATCAATATGTATAGCACATGAAAAAGTTACTGATGTTTCTCACCCTTATAATAGGGCTGATGTCGTGCGGAAGCGGGGAGAATACCGCCACAGCAAAGTCTCCTGAAAAGAATAGAGTGGAAGTGATATATTTCCACGGCAAACAACGCTGTGCCACCTGTATGGCTATCGAGAAAAATGCTAAAGAGGTAGTAAATACACTCTTTGCAAACGAGCAGAAAAACGGTACTGTCGTATTCAAGACAGTTGATATCTCTACCCCGGAAGGAGAAAAAATTGCCGATAAGTACGAGGTAACATGGTCTTCTCTCTTTGTCAACAAATGGAAAGACGGTAAGGAAAACCGTAACAACCTCACTGAGTTTGGCTTCGGTAATGCCCGTAACAATCCGGACGGCTTCAAAAAAGGTCTTGCTGACAAAATCCGGCAATCGTTGAAATAATGGACTGGTTACAGACTTTACTTGACACCAGCACCGCTCCGGCTCTGACTGCCTTTCTACTCGGATTGCTCACTGCCATATCGCCGTGTCCGCTTGCTACCAATATAGCCGCAATAGGCTACATCAGCAAGGATATAGAGAGCCGCAGACTCATTTTCCGAAACGGTGTGCTTTACACCATCGGTCGTGTAATCTCCTATACAGTTCTCGGCATTATCCTTATCTCAATTCTGAAAGAGGGTGCAAGTGTGTTCGGAATACAAAAAGCGATAGGGAAATGGGGCGAGTTGCTGATCGGACCACTATTATTGCTTATCGGACTATTCATGCTGTTCGGACATAGACTCAACCTGCCGCAGTTTGGTTTCGGCGGCAACGGAGAAGGCCTTGCCAGAAAAGGGGGATGGGGAGCATTGCTGCTCGGCGTTCTTTTTGCGATGGCTTTCTGCCCAACGAGTGGTGTTTTTTACTTCGGTATGCTCATACCCATGTCCGTGACCGCAAGTGCAGGGTGGCTTTTGCCTGTATTGTTTGCTGTCGCCACTGCTCTCCCGGTGCTTGCCGTTGCGTGGATTCTCGCTTTCAGTGTAGAAAAGGTCGGCGAGTTCTATGGTAAACTGCGTACCATCCAGAAATGGCTTAATATTATTGTCAGCGTCATTTTCATCGCGACAGGTGTATATTACTGCATAATGATGTACTTATAACAAAAACAAAATAACATGGATAAAAAAGAATCAAAGAAAGGGTTTTGGTCAACTCTTTTCGCACCCAGAAAGAAAAGCTGTTGCTGCAACAGCAATATAATCGTGGAAGACGATATGAAACCGGTACAGTCGTGCGGCTGCTCAGGTGAATCGGCTGAATCCACTGAAACCACATGCTGTACTTCGGCTCCCGGAACAAAGGTCAGCGAGGTTCTTGTCATCGGACCCGGATGTGCCAAGTGCAAGCAGACCTACAATGTGGTCGGGCGTGTGATTGCTGAGAACGACTTAGATGTCAAACTTTCCAAAATAGAGGATATAGTCGAGATGATGAGTTATAACATAATGACTACACCGGCAGTGGTCGTTGACGGGACTGTTAAAATCAAAGGACATGTTCCTACGACAGATGAAGTGAAGAAGGCACTCGGAATATAATCTGAACACGACCGGTACAGTCATGGACACAAGAAAGGAAGTCAAATTTCTGATATGGACAGTTGTCATATTTCTGGCACCGTTCTTCATGCCCGTCAACAGTGAAACCCTGCTGACAGCGATACACTCCACACTTGACCTTGCCAAGTGGTATGCCCGTGAGCATATCGTACTCTGTCTTCTCCCGGCGTTCTTTATAGCCGGTGTAATTGCGGTGTTCGTAAGTCAGGGAGCTGTGTTAAAATATTTCGGTGCAAATGCAAAGAAATGGGTGTCTTATACCGTTGCGTCAATATCGGGAGGTATCCTTGCCGTGTGCTCATGCACTATTCTCCCGTTGTTCACCAGCATATATAAACGTGGTGCAGGTCTTGGTCCGGCAATAGCGTTTCTATATTCCGGTCCCGCCATCAGCATACTCTCGATAATCCTCACAGCCCGTATTCTCGGACTGGAAATGGGACTTGCACGCATCATCGGTGCCGTTACGTTCGCTGTGGTAATCGGTCTTGTTATGTCGTTCATCTTCCGTAAGGAAGAACGGGATAAAGAGGCGGCACAGATGAATATCGTACCACCACCGGAAAAACGCCCGCTTTGGCAGACGGCAGTGTTTTTCTTTACTCTCGTGGCAATCCTTGTGTTTGCCAACTGGGGCGCACCTGCGACAATAGACCGTGGCGTCTGGGCTGCAATCTACGTGGCTAAATGGTGGATAACATCTGGCCTTGCAATAGGTTTGTGTGTGATGCTTGTGAAAATACTCCATCTTAAAGCCCGATGGATTATTCTCGGAGCTGTTGCCGTTGCTATTTCAGCTTTTGTTGCCAATGTTTTCATTCCCGATGCAAAACTGGCTCCCCTTGTGCCGATGATAGTTTCTGTCGCTGTGCTTGCCATCATATTGTTATGCGACAAAAACGATGGTGAAAACAGGGAGTGGGCGTTGTCTTCATGGGGATTCGCCAAACTGATACTGCCGTTGCTTGCAGTCGGAGTATTGACAGCGGGATTTCTGCTTGGCTCAACGCATGACGGAATAGAGTTACCCGGTATCATTCCCAACAGTTGGGTTGAATGGGCTGTCGGCGGCAATTCATTACTGTCAAACTTCTTTGCAAGTTTCACAGGTGCGTTCATGTATTTCGCTACTCTCACCGAAGTGCCGATTATTCAGGGATTGCTTGCATCCGGCATGGGTAAAGGCCCCGCTCTTGCCCTGCTGCTTGCCGGACCCTCACTGTCGCTTCCGAATATGCTTGTAATACGTAGTGTGATGGGAACGAAGAAAACAGTGATATATGTAGCCCTTGTAATCGTCATGGCTACCATTTCCGGATGGGTTTACGGTTATTTCTTCTAAATCGAATGAGGATGAAAATATTGATTCTATGTACAGGCAACAGTTGCCGCAGTCAGATGGCGCATGGTTTTCTCCAATCGTTTGACCCGAATTTGGAAGTATTCTCCGCAGGTACGAAACCTGCAGAGAAGGTCAATCTACTTGCTGTCAAAGCCATGCATGAGAAAGGCATCGATATCTGCGGCCATACGCCGCACAATGTGGAGGAATACCTCCAAGAGGCATGGGATTATGTGATAACCGTATGCGGCGGAGCCAACGAGAGTTGTCCAACCTTTGTCGGCAATGTAAAGCATCGCATTCATATCGGTTTTGATGATCCATCCGATGCGATCGGCTCAGAAGAATTTGTTATGGCAGAATTTCGCCGGGTGCGCGATGAGATAAAAAGTAGGTTTGAACAATTCTATAATGACAATTTGAAATGAACATTCTACTCGACACCCTTTGGTATTTCTGCTACATCACGGTTGAACTTGTCGTATTGTTCATCGTGATTGCTGCTATTGTTGAAATTATACTGATGTATATTCCACAGGAAAAAATCAGCATGAAAATCGAAAAGGCAGGCTTCTTCGGAAATGTAATAGCTGCCGGATTCGGTGCGCTCACTCCATTCTGTGCCTGTTCCACGCTGCCTGTGACGGTAGGATTTCTTAATGCCGGTGTACCGTTTGGTGCAACGATGTCTTTCCTTATTGCCTCGCCGTTGCTTAACCCAATTATAATAGCGATGTTAGGCGCATTAGTTGGAATCAAAGCTATGCTTATTTATTTGGTGGTTGCTTTCTTGTGCGCTGTATTCTTTGGGTGGGGATTACAAAAAGTCGATGCTAAGAAATATATCAGAAACGTGAGATTGAAAAAACAGTCCTGTTGTTCAACAAGTGAGAAGCCTATTGAACCCAAAAAACTCCCGTGGATCCAAAAAATAGCAATAGCACTTCGTGCCGGGTGGGACACGCTTCGGCCGATCATATGGTATCTTATCATCGGCGTTGCATTGGGAGCGGCCATATACGGGTATATGCCGAGCGATTGGGTTTTGAAAATCGCGGGACCGGATAATCCGTTTGCTGTACCTATCGCCGCTATCATCGGTGTACCTCTTTATATCCGTGCAGAAACCGCAATTCCTATCGGTGTTGCATTAATGGGCAAAGGCATGAGTATAGGGGCCGTTATAGCACTCGTTATTGGTGGCGCAGGCATGGCAATCCCCGAAATGTCGATGCTTGCAAGCATATTCAAGAAAAAACTGGTAGCTATGATTGTCGCCGTAATATTCCTTACCGCTGTCATATCCGGTTATCTTTTCAACGTTTTTGAATCGTGGATGACCAACATTCCGCTTTACGCCGTTGCGGCTATATGACGCCGAAGTGGGTCAGGGCGGCGCGGACGCCGTCATCGTCGACTCCTGCCGTCACGTAGTCGGCGACGGCCTTCACATCGTCAGACGCATTGCCCATGGCGACGGAGAGTCCTGTGCTGCGGAACATCGGGATGTCGTTGCCTCCGTCGCCGAACGACATAGACTCTGCCATGTCGTAGCCCCGGTATGCCAGATAGTCGCGGATGCCCGTCCCCTTGTTCACCTCGGCGAGATTGATGTCTGCGAAGATGTCGCACCAGCGCGACGAACACAGTCCGGGAAGTCCGGCCATCACCCGTCGCTCGGTCTCCGCGTCGGCATAGATGCACATCTGCCCCGTGGATTCACTGCGGTACAGCTCGCGCAGGTCGCCCGTCAGAGGGCAGGGCAGCGCCACTCGCTCGGCCATGGCCTGCACGCGAGGTGTCACGCGTGTCACTACGAATCCGGCTCTGAACTTCGCCGCGACGGCGAATCCGTGCCGCTCTCCGGCATCAAGCACCCGCTCGAAGAGCTCTTCGGGAATGGTGTGGCGGAACAGCATACGGCCGTCGTCAAGCACACATTCCGAGCCGTTCAGACCGATGATGGCCGAGTACGGCACATGGCGTATCTCGTCGATAGGTTCGGCTCCGCGGCCTGTGGCGATGACGACTTCCACGCCGCGCCGGCGCAACTCCGCGAGCGCTTCAAGCGTCGACTCGGGCACCCGATGCGTGGCGAAACTCACCAGAGTACCGTCAATGTCGAAGAAAACAGTCCGGATTTTCATATTCGAAAACAAATTAAAGTGTCTGTCCGTTCTCACGCCTTAGGTCGAGAGTGTCCCAGCCTTCGTGGTCGATGGTGTTGTCGATGGTGCAGCGCGACCACAGCCAGTTCATGCCGTCGCGGATGATGACACCGCCGGCGAGATTCTCGCCACAGGCGTTGCATCCGTTGATATAGGCGATGAGGGCGTTGTGCTTCAGATGCGCCGCAAGAGGTTCGCTCCCTGCGGTCTTAGTGTCGAAGAGCATGATCTTTCCGTTCTTCAGACGGATGATGAAATCGACATAGAACGCATGCTTCGCGCCTGTGCCGTCGGCATACTCCACGGCGAAGTGCAGGCAGCCTTTGTCGCCGTTCTTATACCACCAGTCGATGTACTCGGCGTTCGCTTCGAGCATAGCGGCGAACTCGCGCTCGGTGGCAGAAGCTGAATTGAGCATGGCGAACGGCTGGAGCGCATGTGTCGGTGCATACATGACGGTGTGCGTGTCATCGTCGTAGACGCGTTCGTCGGGAAGGCGCCACACGAACTGCTTCATGGCGCGTCCGGCGGCTTTCTGACGCTTGACCTGCCGCAAGCTGATGTAGCGCTCGACGGCGCCGCGGAGCAGTCGGTCGAACTTCGGACGGTTGAGGTGGTAGAGGAATACTTTCTTGGCGTCGGTGTCGAATATGCCGAAAAAGTCGGCAAGAGTCTCCAGCAGATAGCCCCCCAGCTTGTCGGCGGCGTTGCTACGGCTCTCAAAGGCGGATACGTATTTGGCTATTTCGCTGATGAATACGCGGTCGATTTCGGCTGCCGTGCGCGCGAACTTCACGCTTTGGTTAGCCACATCGATGGTCTGCATCTCGTTCTGGAAATGGATGTCCTTAGGGATGGGGATATTCACGTTAGGCACATCCAGACGGAGTGTGGCTGACACGCGTCGACGGTTCTCGGCAATGCGTGAGTCATCGCTGTCGGGCAGATTCTCCGGCGGACAGTCGTCGCCGGTCAGAGCTGCCAGTTCGGCGAGGCTGAAGAGACTTCCTTTTGCCTGCTCCACGTCCCAGAAGCGCTCGCTCTCCTTGTAGAGAATCCGACGGAAGTCAGGACCGAAGTAGTTGCGCGTATCGTTGGGGCGGTCGGTGTATACCGATTGAAGTTCTACGTCGGTGAGGTCAGGGCGGCGCACTGCCGTGATGCCTGACTTGCGGATGTAGTCGGCATCGGCGGCGACTATGTTGATTTTCTCCCGGGCTATGTCGGTGTAGACGTATCCTATATTCAGCCGGTCGTCGGTGTAGTAGTGTTGCTGGGGCATGCGGAGTATGCGCCCGACGGTCTGAATGGTGAATTCGTCGCTCGACAGTTTGCGGAAAATCAGCAGTACCGCTGCGCGCGGACAGTCCCATCCCAGAGCTATCGCTTCCTTGAAAAGGAGTACGCGCACCATGTTGTCGGGCTGCTCGAGTCCTTCGAGGTTGTGTTTCTCACCTGCGAGCCATACGGCGAGGCGTCCGTTATCGACGGTGATATCTCTCGATCGGAGATGCTGTCTGACAAACTCCGCTATGGCATTGTCCTCGGCTGTCATGGTTTCCTTCTGGTCGTTCGGGAGCTGAATGAGCAGCAGCGGATTGATGGAGATGCCGAGTCGGCTGTAAGCCTGAGCCAGCCGCTCGCGCTTGTCGAGTGCCAGCGCCATCAGATGATTGTTGAGCGCCGTGTCGTCTGCGATGCCGCTTGCAAGGTCGGGGTTGAGGACGACTTCGCGTTTAATCATTTCGGCCTCGATGACATCTAAGCGCTTCACTCGAACTTTTTCGTCGAAGCGGACAGTCTTTGGAGTGGCCGATATACGGATTTCCACAGCAGGGTTTATGCGGTCAAGGACGGCGGCTGATTTATCGGCCGTTTTCGACCAGAACATATGTTCTTCGTCGATGACGGCGATTACGGGCAGGCCGTTTCGCTCACGCGTGCGCCGGCATATCTCGTAGAGCGACGCGTTGGCCTCGCTGTCGCGCACCATGATGTTCTTCGATTTGTTGACGCTCTCCCAGTTCACGAAAAGAATCTCGCCGGGCTGTATGCCCTCACTCTGCTCGAGGTCATCGAAAATCACCGGATGCAGCTCGCGTCCGTCGGCGAAGGCGCCTTTCAGCCGCATATAGCTCTGCAGATGGAGCTTGCGCGGCGCGAACCATATGAAAGCCGCTTCCTCGTAGCGGTTGGCTCCGTCAGACTTCAGTGTGCTGACGATGTCGGCCAGGGCCTGACAGACCATGACGGTCTTGCCCGAACCTGTGGGTGCCTCGAATACCACCTTACGGCGCGAGCCGCCTTCATTGAGAAGTCCGACCACTTTTTCGGTCAGTTCTTTTATTGCGTCCTGTTGATATCTTAAGTCTTTCATTCCTCTCCTTCTTCCTTGTTGTCGTTCAGCGATATTGTCCCGGCAGGGGGCAGTACGCGTTTGTAAGCATTGTAGATGGCTGCCGGCAGGGCTGTGAGGCGCACTTTGTCGCTCACGTTCGCGAACTCCGCGCTCCAGGGGTCACTGCCCGGCGAGAATACGTAGACGATGACGGGCGCGACGACGTCCATCCTTTCGAGGGCGTCGGTGATGGCGTACACGGCGTCTTCGTTGTAGATGATGAGCATCTCCTTACGGCCGTCTGAGAAATAGCGGAAGCCGTTCGCGAGGGTCGGCATGCCGGCGAACGTATCGCGCTCCGTGTAGAGATTCTCCTTGACGCACAGCATGTCCGATGCCAGGAGCATGAGCCTGCGCATATTCTGAGGCGTGCGCCGGCGTCCGACGAAGTCCGTGCGATAGTAGCGCAGGCTGTTGCCGCCGAGTCCTTCTACTGTCTCGCCGCCGGGTCTGGTGTAGCCCTCGATGACACGGCGGTTGCGCTCGTAGGTCACATTCTCGCATATGCCGTTCTCGTTGTTGGTGCAGAGGATGCAGCGGCGCGTGCCACCGTCCTCTGCGTTGAGCTGCATCACGGCATGGAGCGTCGTCCCCGAGCCTGCGAAGAAGTCGAGGATGAGGGCATCGTCGGGGCACAGCCCCACGAGAGTCCGGAGCAAACTCAGCGGTTTGGGATACGTGAAGGTATTGTTGCCGGGAAGGATATTCTTGATTTCCGTCGTGCCCTGATTGTTGTAGCACTCGTCGATGAGGCTCGTCTGGTTGTCGTACTTCACGGTCGACTGCAGCTTGTTGTCCACAAACTGGTATATCTTGAAGTAGCAGCGCCAGGTGCCGCTTCTGTTCTGCCTGAAGACGATGAAACCGTTTTCGAGTCCCCACCTGAACTTCTCCTCGCTCCAGCGGAAGCACCAGTCCTTGCTGTTGGCTTTTCCGGCGATACGCCTCGCCCGCGCCTCCGGGTCGCCGCCGGCCACTATCGGAGTTCCGTCGGGCGCCGTGATGACATAGTCGCTCCTGGTCGAGTAGCTTATGCTTCCGTTGTCGAGCGGCCTTATCAGATGCCGCCCGCGCTCGGCCACATATTCGTCCTCGAGGTCGTAGATGGAGTAGTCCTCTTTCGTCCTGTGGCGTAGACGGAAGTCGGCCGACTTGGCGTAGGTCAGCACGTGGTCATGGATGATATTGATATTCCGGGCGTCGCCTTTCACACGCCTGGTGGTGATGCGTATCATATCGCCCAGACAGAGCCGTTCGGAGAATATCTCGTCGCAGAGCAGCCGGAGGTTGGCGTACTCGTTGTCGTCAATCGAAATGAAGATGACGCCGCGGTCAGACAGCAGGCGCCGGGCTATGCGGAGCCTGCGGGCCATGAACGACAGCCACTTCGAGTGACGGTAGCTGTCCTCGATGTCGACATACGAATCGTTGTATATGAAGTCGCGGTTGCCCGTATTGTAGGGCGGGTCGATATATATCACATCAATCCGGCCTTCGTGCGTGTACGTCAGGGCGGTCAGAGCCTCGAGGTTGTCACCCTCGATGAGCATATGGTCGGGCGCATCGGCCTTGGCCGACACGATGGCGCGGCTCCTGACCTCCTTCAGGACGGGCAGCTCGGTGCGGAGGCGAGTCTCCGTCTCCTCGGGCTTGTCCTCCCACACGAGCCCGTACGTCTTGCTCTCGCCGAGAAGTCCGAGCAGGGCGGCGCGGTCGTCATCGCTCAGGCCCTTCAGTTCCCTGACACGCTCAATGAGCCGTATTCTGTCTGTTGTGTTCAAGTGTCGTCAAAATATTAGCGGCGTTGCACCAGTCATAGTTCTTTTCACATTAGCTTCAGCCCACAGAAAAAACTCCTCCCGACAGCACTGACAGGCGACCTACCTTGTGACTGACAGGGGGAGTTTCCGTATATGGATGTGATAATGAAATATCTTATGCGGCCATCGTCAGAAATTAAAGCTTTGCAAAGTTACGCAAAAAATCGGGATTCTGATTCACCGCCACCCCATAAACATCTTCACCACTTCGGGGTCGTGGTGGTCGAAGAAGAGGCTCTTGCCGGTGTCGAGGGCTGCGATGACCTGCATATCGTCTTCGCTGAGCGAGAAGTCGAAGATGTCGAGGTTCTGGGCCATGCGCTCGATGTGGACCGACCCGGCAGGGGTGGTGTCTGCGGCGACGAAGCGTCCTGGTAGCGCGTAGTAGTGCTCCATGGTGATGCGGCCTTCGACTGACGCCGTGCAGCCGAGCGACTCAAGGGTTGAGTAGTACTCGTCGCCGCTGATTTTGTCGACCATGCCGCAGTCTATACGGCCGTCGACTGATTCTACCATATGGCAGATGATATGTGGTTTTTCCATATTCGTGTTGCTGAATTTGTACGTGACAAATTTAGCCGCATACGGGTATATGCGGCTTGCACTTTTTACGGTTTTAATGCACAGAATTACGGGAAATGCGCACGCGGACAGCCGTCACGGCTTCACATAGAACTCCGTCAGCAGGGGATAGTGGTCGGACGAGCGGATGTCGCCGCGCGTCATCCGCACAGGTACGAGACCGCCGCGGTAGAGGGTGTGGTCGATGCAGAAGTACATACGGCCGCCGTTGAATGTGGTGATGGGGCCGAATCCCGTCTCGGGATAGACGCTGTGGAATCCGGCGTCGGAGAGGAGGCGGATGGTATAGCAGCCCGGAACATCGTTGAAGTCGCCCGAGACTATCACGTCGGGTCCGCCGAACTGCCTGATGTAGCGCATCAGCTGCTGGCTCATCCGTGCGCGTATCACCGACGCGGCGCTGACTTTGCGCAGCAGTTCGTTCTTGATGAATCTGAGCGACGTCCTTTCGAGTCCGGTGATGCGCTTGTAGGCTATCGTGTCCTCGGAATTCATGTTCATCGACGCCAGGTGGACATTGAAGAGCGTGACCATTTTCTCCGACGGGAGGTGGATGCGGTAGCACCCCACCGAGCCGCCCTTGAACTCCGGACTGATGTCAAGATGCACGGGCGTGACAGGGAACTTGGACATCACCACGAGCTCCTTGCCGTCGGTGAAGACGTAGGGGTAGCGGTCGTTCAGCGCCTGTCGCATTTTCTGCGGAAGCCCTTTTTTGCTCATGGTGAGGTATGATGTTCCTTCCTGCATGTTCACGATGTCGGCGTCGGTGGAGAGTATATAGTCGACCGTAGCTGTGGCGAACGAATCGGAGACGAGTACCGGACGGACACCGGGCGCATGGAACTGGTGAACATTGTACGACAGGAGTGTGAACGTCTCGGCTTCTTCGGGGACTTTCGGATGAATCACATTCAGCGGGCAGAACGTGAGCACAGGCCCTGCGCAGAGCAGCAGTCCGGCTCCGATGATCACAGCTCCTCGGCGGTGCCAGAACAGCTGGATGACCAGCAGTAGCAGACACACTGCCAGCACGGGGCCGAAGCCGAGCACGAGGATGCCCCACAGACCGCCTTTGCTAAGCGGCGACACATAGCCGGCATACCCGGTCAGGGCCAGGGCTGCTATGGCCAGCACGTCGGCCGTAGCTGCGAGGCCGCGCATGAAGCGCTGCCAGCCCGAGCGCTTCTGCGCCCGGGCTGACTGGCGCCGGGATGTCCGGCGGCTGTCGTTCGTAGTGCTGTCTTTGCGTGCTGCCGTCACTATGTGCGTGTCTCTTGTCCGATTCGCCTTTTCAGAAGAACCAGTGATTGTTGAACACGCCCTTTTTCTTCCAGTAGAGCAGCATGAGGAATCCGAAAATCATGCCGCCCAGGTGCGCGAAGTGGGCCACACCGTCGGCCGAGCCCGAGATGCCGTAGAGCAGTTCGATGACGAAATATCCGATTATGAGCCACTTGGACTTGATGGGCACGGGGATGAAGAAAAGGTAGACCGGAATATTGGGGAAGAGGAATCCGAATGCGAGCAGGACACCGTAGATGGCGCCGGAGGCACCGACCATCGGGGTATTGACGAAGGCGTTGAGCTGGGCGCAGTCGGGGTCGGAGTAGTTGTAGCCGCGCTGAATGACGGACCATCCTTCATCGAGCACCTGACGCACTACGTCGGGCGGAAGCAGGCTCTCGATGTTGTGGATATACAGAGCGAATACTCCCATCTGCACGAGCGCGGCGCATATGCCGCACGAGATGTAGTAGAATAGAAAGCGCGACGAGCCCATGGTCATCTCTATCGTGCGCCCGAACATGAATAGGGCGAACATATTGAAGAACAGGTGCATGAAGCTGCCGTGCAGGAACATGTAGGTGAAGAGCTGATAGAACTCGAATCCCGGTGAGGAGAAGTAGTAGAGCGCAAAGTACTTGTCCATGGTCCGGTCGAGAGCCGGAGAGAGAGCCATGAGCAGGTAGATGAGCGTGTTAAGAATCAGAAGATTCTTGACTACGGGCGGGATATTGCTGAAGTATGAGTTGCGGAACATGCCGGTAATGGTGAAGTGGAAATGGAAGAGAGATCAGACGTTGAAGCGGAAGTGCATTATGTCGCCGTCGTTGACTACGTACTCCTTGCCTTCCACAGCCATCTTGCCGGCTTCGCGGACGGGAGTCTCGCCGCCGAGGGTGACGTAGTCGTCGTACTTGATGACTTCCGCACGGATGAATCCCTTCTCGAAGTCGGTGTGGATGATTCCTGCGCACTGCGGAGCCTTGGAGCCGCGTCGGAAAGTCCATGCGCGCACCTCGTCGGGGCCGGCTGTGAAGTAGGTCTGAAGGTCGAGAAGGGCGTAGGCTGCGCGGATAAGACGCGACACGCCTGACTCGGCCAGTCCTATCTCGGCGAGGAACTCCTGACGCTCCTCGTAGGTGTCGAGCTCGGCTATCTCGCTCTCGGTGCGTGCCGCCAGGATGAGGAGCTGGGCGTTCTCGTCCTTGATGGCCTCGCGGACGGCATCGACGTAAGCGTTGCCGTCCGCGGCGGCATCGTCATCGACGTTGCACACGTAGAGGACCGGTTTCGACGTTAGGAGGAAGAGCTCGCGTGCGAATTTCTGCTCGTCGACGCTGTCAAACGTGACCGAGCGTGCGGGGCGTCCGTGGTCGAGCGCATCCTTGATGGCCGAGAGGACTTCGACCTGCATGCGTGCGGTCTTGTCGCCTGCGGCAGCGGCTTTCTGAGTCTTGTTCAGGCGGCTCTCGACGGTCTCGAGATCTTTGAGAAGAAGTTCGTAGTCGATGATTTCCTTGTCGCGGACAGGGTCAACGGAACCGTCGACGTGGGTGATATTGTCGTCGTCGAAGCATCGGAGGACGTGTATGATGGCGTCTGTCTCGCGGATATTGGCGAGGAATTTGTTGCCGAGACCCTCACCTTTCGATGCGCCCTTGACCAGACCGGCGATGTCGACAATCTCGACCGTAGCAGGAACTACCGAGCGAGGGTTGCACATCTCGACGAGTTTGGTGAGGCGGTCATCGGGTACTGTGATGACGCCTACGTTGGGTTCGATGGTGCAGAAAGGGAAGTTGGCCGATTGCGCTTTGGCGTTCGACAGACAGTTGAAGAGGGTTGATTTGCCTACGTTGGGAAGTCCAACGATACCGCATTGTAATGCCATATGTCAGTTTAATTTTTTCGAATCGTTTGTTTTGAGGTGCAAAGATACGAATAAGTCGAGAGTAATACCAAATTTTATTTGAGTATTACCGAGCGAGAGTATCTAAGACGAAGTCAAAGATACGAATAAGTAGAGAATGTCTGCGGCTTACCGCTTGCCCTCTTTGTATTTCGGGAGAGTGAACTTGAATGCGAGGCCGCCGCGCTCGCCGATACAGGCCGTGATGGTGCCGCCGTGGGCTTTGACGGTGTTCTGGACGATGGGGAGGCCGAGGCCTGAGCCGCCGGCTTTGCGCGAACGGCCCGAGTCGATGCGGTAGAAGCGCTCGAAGAGGTGGGGGAGATGTTCCTCGCCTACACCGACACCGTTGTCGCGGAACTCGAAGTGGTAGAAGTCCTTGTCCTCGCCCGTGAAAAGGAGCTCGCACTCGGTGCCGCGCGAGTAAGCGGCAGAGTTCTTGGCGAGGTTTATAATCATGCCTGACAGCAGATTGTAGTTGCCGTTGAGCTTGCAGTTGAGGGGGATGTCGAAGGAGAATGTCATGTCACCGAGGGCGCGCGACTCCTCGAAGTCGCTGGCGATGGTGAATGCCACGTCGTGGAAGTCAAGTTCTTCGGTCGATATCAGGTCGCCGCCTTCTTCGAGGCGTGTGATGGCAGATACGTCGGCTATGAGGTTGACGAGTCGCTGGACGTGTTCCTGTGCTTTGGAGATGAAGTGAGTGCGTGATGCTTCGTCCATGTCAGGGTTCTCGATTATGGTGTCGAGATATCCTTTGATGACGCCGATAGGTGTGCGGAGCTCGTGGTTTATGTTGTTGGTGAGCTGGCGTTTGCTGCGTGCTTTCTCTTCGATGGCGTGAAGTGCTACGGCGTGTTCGCGGCGCTGACGGTCAAGAGCCTTGGTCTTTTCGTTGTACAGCGATACTATCTGCCGGGATATGTCTCCGAGTTCGTCGTGAGGGAAGTCGGGGGCGGGGATGAATGTCGGGTCTGTGGCCGCGCGCTCGGCGATGGTGCGGAGGAGTTTTATGTTGCGGCCGAAATAACGGGTGGATATGTAGGCCGAGACAGTGGCGACTAACCCGAGGACTATGACAAACCAGAACATGGAGTATGACGGCAGGGTTGCGCTGAGGATGTCGTTGTCGAAGGGGAGCACCGAGCATACGACTATGCGTTCGTCGTTGCTTTTGAGGACTTTATAGTAGAAGTACGAGTCGGAGTCATCGGCGTCTTCGGGTGTGCGGTTTATTTCGGGTGTGCGCGTGAGACCTTCCGATAGAGCTACTTCTTTTTCAGACAGTCCGATTGGCTCGCCCCATGCGCGGGATAGCTCTCCGTCGACGTATACAGACACACGGAGGAGGTCATAGAGTGGATTGTCGCGATAATATCCGCATACGAAATCAACGAATTTTGTTGGATCGAAGTCGGTCTCATATGAAGCCACAATGCGTTTTGTGACCAGATCAAGCTGTCCGTCGATCTGCTCTTTGCGGTACTGGCGCTCGTTATAGTACTGCCAGTATGCCAGTATGCCTATAATGAGCCATATGGTGGCGACCAGAGGTATGAACAGTTGCCACTGGTAATTAATTTGTCTCTTTAAATCCATATCCGAAGCCCTGTCGCGTTACCACATACTTCTCACATTCGCCGAGCTTTTTGCGCAGGCGTGTGATATTGGTATCGATGGTTCTTCCGGTCACTACAACGTCTTCACCCCATACGTTGCGTATGATTTCTTCGCGTGAGTAGATGCGGTTGCGGTGCGTGAGGAAGAACAGGAGTATGTCGAACTCGGTTCGTGTGAGCGTGACGGGTTCGTTGTTGAGGTAGCACTCTTTGTTATTACGGTCGATACGGAGTCCTCTGAACACAATGTCGGGTTCGTAGATGGATTCCTGCTCGATGACATCTGCGGCGGCGCGTCGGCGTGTGCTCTCTGTGCGCCGGAGGATTGCGCGGACACGCGCGAGAACTTCGCCGATGTTGAACGGCTTGGTGACGTAGTCGTCGGCGCCAATGTTGAGGCCTTTGACGACGCAGTCTTCGTCGGAGAGAGCAGAGCAGAACAGGATGGGAGTTTCTTCGGTGGCGGTGACGTTTCGGACGCGTCCGGCGAAGTCGAATCCGCTGAGCTGTCCCATCATTATGTCGACCAAAAAGAGGGAGAAAACTTCGAGGTCGTCGCGCTCGAGTGCTTCTTCGGCACTGTATGCACATTCGACCTGATAGCCTTCGCGCTCAAGGTTGAACTTGAGGATTTCGCAAACGGCTTCTTCGTCATCAATGACTAATATTTTCGGTCTCATATGTATAGCAAAAATTACGTTGGAGTGATGAATGTTTCGTACGACGAAACGCGTAAGTGTTATAAGGAGAAATTCATCGCAATCGGGCGAATGCGCTGTCCCGATGGATTTCTGAACGCGAATTTAACATTTTTCTTCGAGTTAGGAGGGTTAAAGAACGTTAAATCGGCCGAGTAACCCGAACTCTTTCAGCGCCGGGAACGTTTCAATATCAAAATTACTGATTTTGCACTGTGTTTTTTCATGGTATTAGATTTAAGGTTAAAGATTGTCGGATGTCGGGAGACAGCCGATTTCTTTTTTTTATATGGGCGTTGATTGATTGTCACTCGAGTCGGAATCCTTCAGTGGTGATGACGGCGAGTGTGTCGGCCGGCGTTACGGCTACGATGAGGGCTTCGGCTCCGGCGCGGCGGACGATGGCCAGTGCGCTGTCGGGCGATGCGGAGGCCATGCAGGCAGTGGCGAGGGCGTCGGCTGTGGCGCAGTCGGCAGCCATGACTGTGGCTGCGGCGAGTGTGCTCTCTGCGGGGTGCCCCGAGAGGGGCGAAAGTGTGTGGCCGTAGGCTGTGCCGTCGGGGCGGCGGAGGAGGTTGCGGTAGTTGCCAGACGAGGCGACGGCGCTGCGGTCAGGGCCGAGAGATACGACGGCGAGACGGCGGTGGGCCATGCCGCCGTCGGGGGAATCAATCTGTATGCGCCAGGGACGTCCTTTGGGATTGTGGCCCCGGGCGAGTACTTCGCCTCCGATTTCAATCATATAGTCGGTCACTCCGTTCTCTTCGAGCGCTCGGCCTACGAGGTCTATGCCGTAGCCTTTGGCTATGGATGAGAAGTCGAATACGGTGGCTGACGATTTTTTCACTACTGTGCCGGCGGAGTCAATGGCGCAGTCGCCTATTCCGACTGCCGAGAGTGCGCAGACTATGGCGCTGTCGGACGGCACGGCAGTGACCGTGTCGGTGCCGAAGCCCCACAGGTTGCTTAAAGGTCCGACCGTGGGGTCATAGACGCCTCCCGAGATACGGCTGATTTTCTGCGAGAGATAAAAAATTTCAATGAATTCGGGGCTTGCTTCCGATGTTTCTCCACGATTGATACGGGATACGGTAGAGTGTGGGTTGAACATGGACAACTCGTTGTCCGTGAGTTGTAAAGCCGCAGATATGACAGTGTCGAGTGGGGCTGCGGCGCTATAGGCAATGTGGTAGGTCGTACCCCACGTAGTGCCGGAGGTGGTGAAATATTCTTCGTTACAACTTGCAAATATCAAAAATAATGCCGATATTAGCGGCAAAATACCAAAAATCCGTTTCATCTAAACCTTTTTACTGTTAATTTTACAGAGTACAAAAAATTTTTTACCTTGACCTGAACAATCTGCATGCTGCAGTTGTTGCGCTGTTACAGACCTGTCGGTCGGAACCGAATTATCTTTTTACATTCATTAATCAAGGGGCTTTGACCCGTTCTAACACATTCAGATAAATATGCATCGCTCTTTTATTTTTCTTGCAGAAGGATTCGAAGAACTTGAAGCAATCTCTGTCATTGACATACTTCGTCGTGCCGGAATGGACATCAAGAGTGTTTCTATCGGCTCTAATCACAAAGTAACGGGTGCTCACGGCATCTCAGTTGATGCTGACCTCACTATGTCCGAAGCCGACTTCTCTACTGCCGAATGGCTCATACTGCCCGGCGGTCTGCCCGGCGCCACCAATCTGGCTGCCTGCGGCGAACTCGGTGAACTCCTTACCGGACATAAGGGTAAAATTGCCGCTATCTGCGCTTCACCCGGTGTTGTTCTCGCTCCCTTAGGGCTGCTTGAGGGTCGTGAGGCTACGTGCTATCCGGGCTTCGACAAGGCTTGCCGCGCACACGGCGCCATCATGCGCGATGTGCCTGTGATGGCTACGGACACTCTCATCACAGGCAATGGTCCGAGTGCCGCCATCCGCTTCGCTCTTGCTATCGTGGCTAATTCGATGGGAGCCAATGTGGCACAGGAGGTAGGAAGCGGCATGCTGTTCTACCCGAAGACGATGAATTTCTACTTCTGAGCAGTCATAAGCAGTTATAATATATCCGCAGACCCGTCACGCGGGTCTGCGGATTTTTTTGTTCATGCTGTCAGCGGAGACGGTCGTAGCTGCGGAGGAGCTTCCAGTCCTTGCGCTCGAAGCGGTATGCGGCGTATGAGCATATCAGCGATATGGCCGGAAGAATGTACGCCTGAACATTGAACACGGCATCGGTCATGGCCACAAGATTCATGACGCAGAGCGTGATAATCTGTGCTATGAGGAGGAGAATGGTGATGGTGGTGACACTCATCTGGCTCTTGAGGTTCCTGTACATGAAGATGGCGATGCCCAGGAGCATGGCGATGACGATGTCAAGCACCAGAAGGACGGGTGCGTCAACCGGGAAGAGGAAGGTGTCCATAGAAGCGGCCGGATCAGGCATCGATGCCACGGGCATGAAGCATGACCATACCATGAGAACCAGGCTTACGAAAAGGAGAAGGTTCTGCCAGCGTTGGATAATCATTGTTGTTTGTGTTTTTATGTGTGATGTATGATTTGTCAGATGATGTCGCCGAACTCTGTCTTCAGCATATTGAAGCAAGCCGCCTCGGGGAGCACAGTCGCTATTTCCCTGACTTCGGGGACGCTGTCGAGATTGTCGAGTCCGTCGATGAAGAGAAACTCGTGTATGTGCCGTCCGTAGAACGTCATCTCGGGGTCGGGGATGTCGTTCCATGCATCGATGGCGTCGGCGCGTCGGCCGGCGAGCCAGTATGCAGCGCTCTTGCGGGAGCGTTCGAACTCGGAGAGCTGGGGTTCGCCGGGGTCATGGGTGTCGGGTATTGTGTCCCACAGTGCGGCGGCTTCGGCGAACTGTCCCGTGACGGTGAGCACCCACGCCAGGTCGGGCTTCATCGACTGTGGCATGGCGCCGATATAGTCCATGTTGTGGAAGGTGGCGAGCGCCTCGTTCCACTTCTTGTCGTGGATATAGGCGAAGGCGAGTTCGATGAGGAAGCGCGGGTCGTCGGTGTGCGAGTCGGCGAAGGGTTCGAGATAAGTGCTTGACGGTTCGCCGCCCCTGTCTGCCCGATGCCAGCGGGCCAGCCATATAGCGGCCTCGATCTCGTCGTCCTTTAGCATGATGATGCGGCTGTATGCCTTGATTGCTGCTGCAGCCGACTCGGCGCGGGTGGCGGCTTCGCCGTACCGGTAGAGCTGCTGTATGGAGAGCGAGTCGAATATGCGGTCATATATGTTTATGGCGGACAGAGTCTCGTCGGCATCAGTGAGGATGTCGGCGATATCAGCAGCGGCGGCGTCGGACGCCGGGATGTCATCCCAGCTCCTGGACTTGTACTGCGAGAGAATCTCTCCGTCGCGGTAGTTGTGGATGAAACGCGAGAAGTCAAGCATGGACATGCGGATTCGGTATCTTCGTGATGCCGGGTCGTCGGCTGACTTAGAGAGGGCGTCGATGTCAAGGTCATAGAACTGCTGCGGAAGCTGCTCGATGAACTTCTGTCTCATGACCTCGGGCATCTTCACCATGGAGAGCACCAGCGAGTACTTGTCGCTGTCGCAGTAGCGGCCCATGCGCGTGGCGGTGTCGGCTACTATGGCGCCTTCACCGTCGACCACGTCGGCCAGGGCGCTGTGCTGGAGCGTGAATGGCATGAACCAGTTGTAGCGCCTGGCGAAGAATTCGTAGGCCGAGCGCTGTCCGAGGGCATCGCGCATGACATCCTGTCCGCGGCCCATCTGCTCCATGAAGTTGCGGAGCTTCTCGATGCTGTCGAGTCCGAGGGCTGACTGAAGCGCCTCGGGGTCGGACATGAGCTGGCGGAGTTTTTCGGGGTCGTTGCCTATCTGCGACTGTACGTCCTTGAAGAGGTCGCCCATGAGTTGCCTCGGGTCTTCCCCTTCGGGTAGCTTGCGCGGATAGACGGCACGGGCAAGCTCGGTCAGAAGGAAGTCTGCTTCGCCGTCGTGGAGACTGTCGAGAGCCTTAAGCTGCTCGGGCAGCGGCGGGAGTGCCAGGCTTGATGAGTAGACGGCTCCGATGATGAGCCACATGCCGGCTATGCACGAGAGGGCACGGTCGGTGTCGTCGGCGTAGATGCGGAGCAGAAGGTCGTAGACGGGTCGCTCGCCGTGCGCCTGCAGAGCCATGCCGAGGGCGGCCGCCCAGTTGGCGCGGTCGTGAGCGGGCAGGGATGCGTCTGTGATGACGCTCTCGAGGAGCATGAGATTGTCGTCGCCGAGGGGATACTCGGCCCAGGTGCGCATGAATATGTCGCCGGAGAGTTGTTCGAGGCGCTGCCTGCGGCGGCTGTCGGTGAGGGCGGCGGTGTCGGTGTTCAGCCGTTCGGCCTCGGTGATGTAGTCGCTGATGAGCGACTGGAGGTTCTCTTCCGGACGCAGGCGCATGAAGCGTATCTGTGCGCCGAGTTCGTTCCAGTCCTCGATGGCATATCGTTCGAGCCTGATGCGGTGCATAAGGGACTCGATGGTTCGGGCCGTGCGTGCGAACTCCTCGTCGAGAGCAGTCATGCGGTTGCCTCCGGCGACGAACCGGAGCATGTAGAAGTATCTCGCACATGCCGCGGTGACATCTTTGCGTATGTCGGGAAATTTCTCCGAGCCGCGTCTGAGCAGATCGAAAGCCTGTGCGTAGTGTCCGGATTTAAGCGAATGGTCGGTCCGGTCGATGAACCAACGGAGGTCTATGGGTCGTGTCATGTCAATCTATGTTGAAATCCTGCGGAACGAGGTCGCGAGGGATGAGGAGGAAGTCAATTTTCAATGGTCGGGCCGGCAGGTCGAAGACCCTGAAAGTGCTGACGGAGTCGGCTTCGGTCATGTCTTTCAGAGGGATGCGCAGGTGCTCTACGGGGAGGTCGTCGGCAGGGTCTGACTTGTCAGACCTGTCGGACCTGTCGGACTTGTCTGATTCAACCGTCGGAAAGCGGAAGAAGTCCACCTCGACGGCATCGGGCGTGAAAGTCCATTGCTGCGGCCGTAGGAGCCAGCGCATGGCAGGATGCGCGGCCATGACCATCCACGTGACGGAGATTACCAGAGGAAAGACTGTAAACAGGAGTATGAGCCCGACGTACCACCAGCGCGGGTCTGTGAATCCTGCTGCCGCCGCTGCCAGAATGGCAAGTGCCGGAAGGAGGATGAAGCGCCACATCCGGCGTCGCGCGGCGACATTGACATAATCCGCCGAGCTGACGCTGAATCGTGGTGTGGTATTGGCGGTGCTCTGTTCCATCAGTCTTTGGCCGGTGAGGGAATGGAGTGTTCGGGAGCTTTGCGGATGCCGTCGCGGATGAGCAGGGCGTCGATGGTCGGGTCCTGTCCGCGGAAGCGTCGGTAGAGCTCGGCAGGATTCTCCGTTCCGCCGCGCGAGAGTACGTTGCGGCGGAAGCTGTCGGCCGTGGCTTTGTCGAAGATGCCGTGCTCCTTGAAGAAGGCGAATGCGTCGGCGTCAAGGACTTCGGCCCACTTGTAGCTGTAATATCCGGCAGCGTAGCCGCCCGAGAAGATGTGGCTGAACTGAGGCGACGTCATGGAGCCGTCGACGGGCTCGAATATTTTCACGCTCTCGGTGGCTTCGCGCTCGAAAGCCACGGGGTCGGTGACGGGAGCCGTGATGGTGTGCCATGCCATGTCGAGATAGCCGAAGGAGAGCTGGCGCATGCACTGGTAGGCGGCGCCGTACTGCGATGACTTGACGAGGCGGTCGATGTATTCGGCCGGCATGGGTTCGCCGGTCTGATAGTGGCGTGCGAAGCCGTCGAGGAATTCTTTCTCCGTGAGATAGTTCTCGTTGAACTGCGAGGGCAGCTCGACGAAGTCGCGGTAGACCGATGTGCCCGAGAGCGACTGGAAGCGCGAGTCTGCAAGAAGTCCGTGGAGTGCGTGGCCGAACTCATGCAGGAAGGTCTCTACCTCGCCGGGAGTGAGGAGCGAGGGCTTGTCGGCGGTGGGCTTGGTGAAGTTCATCACTATAGATACGTGGGGACGCGAGCTGACACCGGCGTCGGTGTAGAACTCTTCCTTGAATCCTGTCATCCATGCGCCGGGACGCTTGGAGGCACGGGGGAAGAAGTCGGTATAGAGCACGCCGAGGAAGCGTCCGTCGGCGTCCTTGACGTCGTATGCCTTCACGTCAGGGTGATATACTTCGACGGAGTCGTTCTGAACGAATGTGACGCCGTATAGGCGTGTGGCCAGCCCGAAGACGCCGTCAACCACATTCTCGAGCTTGAAGTAGGGGCGCATGGCCTCTTCGTCGAAGGAGTATTTCTCGGTTTTGAGCTTGTTCGAGTAGTAGGAGTAGTCCCAGGGCTGTATGGTGACGGGATGACCTTCGAGCTTCGATGCGAAGTCGGTCAGCTCAGTCATCTCGGCTTCAAGAGCGGGACGGTATGCGTCGCGGAGCCGGTCGAGCAGGTCGTAGACTGCTTCGGGAGTCTCGGCCATGGTGCGGCGCAGGGAGTGGGCGGCGTAAGTGGGGCTGCCGAGCAGACGGGCTATCTCCATGCGGATCTCGCTGATGCGGCGGATGTTGTCGAGGTTGGAGTACTCGCCTTTGGTGTTGCGTCCCGTATAGAGACGGTACATGCGCTCGCGCAGGTCGGGACGTGCCGAGTACTTCATGAATGCCGTGTAGACCGGCGCGTCGAGGGTGAAGAGGTATTCGCCGTCGCGGCCTTTGGCCTTGGCGGCTTCTGCGGCCGCCGATACGGAGCTTTCGGGCAGTCCGGCCAGGTCGTCGGCCTTGAGGTAGATTTCATAGGTGTTCATCTCCTTGAGGACGTTCTGGCCGAATGTGGTGGTGAGGGCCGACAGTTCGGCCGACAGTTCGCGGTAGCGCTCGCGGTCGGCTCCCTTGAGTGTGGCTCCTGACAGAGCGAAGGAGTCGTATGTCTTCTGAAGCAGCATGCTTTCCTCCGGGTCGAGATTGAACATCCCGCGGTTGTTGTACACTTCCTCGACGCGCTTCCAGAGCTGTTCGTTGAGAATGATGGAGGTAGAGTAGTCGCTGAGTTTGGCGGATGCTTCCATCGCCGTCTGCATCATGGCGTCGGTGGCTTCGGCCGAGAGGAGGGGATAGAAGATGTTGAGAACGCGGTCGAGGTCCTCTCCCGAGCGCTCGAGCGCCACGATGGTGTTCTCGAAGTCGGGACGCGCTCTGTTCTTGGTGATGGCGTCGATTTCCTGACGGGCGGCAGCTATGCCTGCGTCGATGGCCGGCATCCACTGTGAGTCGTCGATTTTAGAGAATGGCGCAGTGCCGTGGACTGTGTCGAAGGGACGGGAGAATATGTTTTCTGCCTCTGTCATGATACTACTTGTCAAAAGTAAAGTTGATGCCGCAAGTACGGCAAGAGCTTTTTTCATTTCGTTAGGATTATTCGTTAATGATAGAGGGCCGTAAGCGGCTCTATACGATACAAAGGTACGAAAACTATGCGAGACACCAAACAAGGATTCGTTAAAAATTATTGAGCCGGGGTGAGGGAAAAAATCGCGGAAGGCGCACGGTGTAATGGGGATTTTTTCGTAATTTTGCACTGCGGTTCACAAAGAATCGCCTTTATATGACAACAGATATTTCAGATAAAATCCTCCGCCACAGCAGTGTACAGAACTGCGGGCATCTTGAGAAATGGAAAAGCACCGCTTCCGGCGCGGCATAGTCCGCCGGATGCTGACAGCGGTCGGCCGTGGCGTGTGAGACGTCGTCCGGCACCGGCAGACGCGCATAGGGGACGCGCTGCCTGATCAGAAATTTTTTATATAATTCCAACCATACCTTATGAACAATCTTCGATTGCTCACAGGGCTGCTGATGACAGCCCTGTGCAGCGGCGGAGCGGCAGCTTACGGGCAAGGTCAGGTGATGTCGATTGAAGAAATATTCGACATCGCCGAGGCCCGCAGCGCTCAGCTTCGCCCGGTCTTCAGGGCTGTCGGGGAGGCCGAGCGTGACGTGAGTGTCGCCCGTGCCGCCCGACTCCCTGAGATAAGAGCCGCTCTGTCGGTAAGTTACATCGGCGACGGCTTTACGACGGCCCGCGACTTCTCCGACCGTCAGAAAGCGCCGCTTCCACATCTGGGCGACGGATTTTTCCGTCACGCTCAGCCAGCCGCTGTACACCGGCGGTGCCATCAGCAGCGGCATAGAGCTGGCCGAACTCAAGTCGACGGCCGCACGCTACGCCGCCGACCTGAAGCGCGACAACATACGGCTGACGCTCACGGGTCAGTATCTTGACCTGTACAAGTGCGCAAATCTGCGCTCGGTGGTGGAGAGCAACCTCGCGGCGGCACGGAAGGTGCTCGACGAGATGCGCGCGCTACAGTCAGGGCACGGCGCTGAAAAACGATATCACGCGCTACGAGCTGCTCGTGTCGAACCTCGAACTACAGCTCGTCAAGCTGGACAATACGCTCGACATACTGAATACGAGTCTCGTGACCACGGCCGGCCTCCCTGCCGGAACTGTCGTGGTTCCCGACAGTACGATACTGGCCCGCTCGCTGCCCGTGCGCGATGAAGCGGCATGGCACGACGAGGCCGAGGAGTGCTCGCCGTCGCTGAGGCTCGCGGCGTCGAATCTCGACATAAGCCGCAAGGCCGAACGGATAGTGCGCGCCGAGCGCCTGCCGAAGGTGGGCATCAATGCCGGATGGAGCATCGACGGTCCTATCCTGGTGGAAGTTCCGCCCATCAACCGCAATCTCAGCTACTGGTACGTGGGCGTCGGCGTGAGCTACAATCTGTCGTCGCTCTATAAGAGCAACAAGACCGTGGCCCGAAGCCGTGCGGCAACACTCCGTGCCGCCGACGAACTCGACGCTGTGCGCGAGGAGGTCGGGCTGGCTCTGCACACCGACCACGTGAAGTATCTCGAGGCTTACGAGGAACTCAAGACGCAGCGGAAGAGCGTCGAACTCGCCGTGAGCAACTACCGAACCGTGGCCACACGCTACTCCGCCGACATGGCGCTCATCACCGACCTGCTTGACGCCGCCAACTCGCGGCTCGACGCCGAGCAGCGCCTCGTGAACGCCCGGATCGACATAATCTACTACTATTACAAACTCCTTTTCACTTCAGGAAAAATATGAACCATCGCAGTAAAAAGATAATCTCATTTCACTACTGTCCACTAAAAA
>DLAL01000010.1 GCA_002493945.1 Porphyromonadaceae bacterium UBA7048 | reverse complement strand
ATTATCTGAATATCCCTAATTATAAGCGGCATGGATGATACAGTTCACCAATGCTTCTCGAATAGATTTGTGGGCCGGTTTCTGGTCAATTCGTGTACTGCCTTCAAGTCGAAACGGAGTGTCGATAACGTTCTGTAAGCGTGGTAAGACACGATAAAAGAATTGGAACAGATTGCTTTCCCATGAGCCGTCTGAAAAGATGCGATGGCTCCAGCGCTCGCTTGTTTCAGTATATTCACGATAGTCTACGCCGTAGTTAGGCATGCCGTCAACATCACGGATAGAACTCCACTTACCGAACATAAGGAGACCGGCAACGGTAAGGCCTTCTTTCTTTGTCCGACGGTCAATGCGGTAACCTCCTAATTTCTGAAGTAGCTGTTTGTTATCCAGGCCTAACCATACATGGTCAGGATTGGCGACTGCCATTCTTTGTCGGTACTGATTAATCGTCTCAAGATCGATATCATCCATACCGAAGTTTTCGAGTAGCCGGCTGTCTGCCGGTACATCATTATTGGCATCAGCAAACATTTGTCGCACTTCGGAAGGTGTACATCTGTAATCTCCTTCGTGTCCACGTCTGAATGTACCTGTCAAAGGGTCTCTGCCGATATAAACCGGCCGATCTGTGACAGGAGCTCGCGGAATATTGAATATTATTATGTTATTGTCGTTATACTTTTCAATTTTTATATCGTCATTGGATAGCAGACAGATATTTATTGAGTCTTTGCTTCTGACCTGTTTCCAGAAAGTTTTGATTAATTTTTCCGCTAAGGTGCTATCAATGGGGTCAAGACTGAACACATTGTGTTTTTCTTTGACTCCGAATATAATCATGCCTCCGTTCGTATTTGCAAAGGCCGAATAAGTATCCCAAAACGTTCCCGGAAAACCACCGTGTGCGTGTTTGAACTCCAATTCAGAACTTTCCTGAGAAGAAAGAAGTTGATCGAGGTATTCTTTGAACTGATTCATAATGGACTATGATGTATTATGCAAAATTAATGATAAAATCCATATTTGCAAAATAATCAGAATGTATAGGCGCGCGGCAAGAAATTTCGTTGAACCGAGTCTAATATCATTCGTATTTTAGACCAAAGTCTGCGAAGGATGGAAAACTTTTTGGCGTTAAAAATGTTTAAGGATGCAGCCGGTAGAGTCATTTGTGTCTACCTTTGCAGCTCAAATATTTCGAATGTTATGAAGAAAGCATTATCAGCAGCTATGGCGCTCGTGCTTGCAGCATCCACTGCCATGGCTGAAGGCTACCAAATCAACACGCTGTCCGCCAAACAGATGGGTATGGGACATACCGGCATCGCTATGAAACTGGGCAGCGAAAGCATGTTCTTTAATCCTGCCGGTATGGCCTATATGGACCGTACGCTCGACCTGTCGGGCTCTTTCACCGGCATTATGTCTACGGCTACTGCCGAGACGGGCGGACTGAAGTATTCGACCGACAACGGCGTGTCGACGCCTGTCAACGTCAATGCCGCATTCTCGATATATCCCAATCTGAAAGCCGGCCTGTCGTTCTACACCCCTTACGGCTCGTCAATCAACTGGACCAACAACTGGCCGGGCGCTACGCTGAGTCAGAACGTCGACCTGAAGGTCTTTACTCTGCAGCCCACCGTCGCCTGGGCCATCACGCCGAAATTCTCTATCGGTGTCGGCGCCATGATATCGTGGGGCTCGGTGGAGCTCAACAAGGGTCTCGTGCCTGCAGCTACCGCTGATGAAGCGATAAAGATGATGAAGGCTCTCGGGCAGCTTCCTGCCGAGACTCCGGCCTTCGGGTCGACCACTCCGGCGTCGGTGAACCTCAATGGCAAGTCGGAGGTCGCCGTAGGCGTCAATATCGGTGCGCTTTACAACATAAATGACAAGGTGTCCGTCGGAGCGTCGTTCCGCTCGAAGATGAATATGAAAGTAAAGGCCGGGAATGCTTCGGTGTCGTACGCCAACGAGATTGCCGAGGGCATGCTGGGCAACTATCTCGGACTTCTCAACAATGCCAATTTCTCGGCCGAGATGCCGTGCCCCTATGTGGTGGGTATCGGTGTGTCGTACAAGCCTGTCGAGCGCCTGACCCTTGCGTTCGATGCCCGTCTGACGGGTTGGAAGACCTACAAGTCGCTGAGCATCGACTTCCTCAGCGAGCAGCTTGACGCCTACGACCAGTTCATCGAGAAGAAGTACAGCAACGCCATGTGCTACTCGCTCGGCGCGCAGTATGCGCTGACCGACCGCTTTGACCTGCGGCTCGGCCTCATGGTCGATACGTCGCCTGTCAACGACGAGTACTACAATCCCGAAACTCCCGGCATGATCAAAATCGAGCCGACTCTCGGCCTCTCGTTCCGTCCTCTTCCGGCACTGTCGATAGACCTCGGCTTCATGTATGTGGCCGGTCTCGGAGCCAAGAATGTGTCGTGCACTTACGACGACTTCCTCGGAGCGCGTCTCCCGGGTCTAGTGTCGCAGCAGCTCTCGGCCCTCGGCTTCTCGCAGGCTCAGATTGCCGGTATTCTCGCTCCGTACGACTTTCAGGCGCAGCGTACATTCTCGGCTGACTACCATGTGCATGCGTTCATTCCGTCAATCGGCATAAGCTACGCTTTCTGAAAATAATAAAGTCTATATATAAAGTCGGCGAGGCTCCGCGGATCCGCGGGGCCTCGCTGTGTTTCGGAGTGGGCCGTGATGCTTACTCGGTCACTTCACGGGGGAAGAGCGATATGCGCAGACGGGCGGCGCCCATAGGCACGAGGGAGAGGGGAGTCTCCTCGGTGCTGCGCTCGGCGTACTTGGTGGGGAGCAGGTCGGTCATGCCTGTGCTGTCGAATCCCCACGAGGGTATCTGCACGCCGACTGCGCTGAATTCCAGCGGTACGGACTCAAGCGTGAAGGGGAAGTCGTCGGCAGGCCATGCCTTGCGTGTGACCTTGAACTGCACGGGCAGATTGTCCTTGCCGACCTTGAGGGCGTAGTTCCAGTCGCTGCCGGGCTTGAGCACGTAGCAGGGCCACAGCGATGCGTCGACGCCTTCCTGCCAGTGCGAGTCGTCCTGCACGAAGTCCTTGTCGCGGCTGTCGTGCTGCTCAACGTTCTCGTCGATTTTCAGCGAGAGGGTCAGCGGGCCGTAGTTGACGCTTACGCCCGACTTGTTCTGTGCCCATACCTGCGAGCTCAGCTCCATAGGCATAGAGAGGGTCACTACGTCGCCGTCGTTCCACTCACGGTTGAGACGGATGTACTTTCCTGCGGCCTCGGCTGTGTCCTGAGCCTTGCCGTTGACGTTCACAGTGGCGCCCTTGGCCCACTGCGGGATGCGGAGATAGAGGGGGAATGAGACCTTGCCGTCGGTGTTCACCGTCAGTGTCACGGTCTCTTCGAAGGGATAGTTGGTCGTCTCGGTGAGGCGTACGGTCTTGCCGTCGGCCACTTTAGCGGTGGTCTCGTTGGCGGCGTAGAGCATAGTGGCCAGACCTCCGTCGGTGGTGGCCATCACCAGATGTTCGGCATAGTAGGGCCAGCCCATGCCGTGGTTGTGCTGGCAGCAGCGGCTGCTGAAGGGGCTCATCGACAGCATGCCGCGGAGATTGTTGTCGATGCTGGGGCCGTGGAGCTTCTCGTCGCTGATGGCCATGTTGGGCGATGTGATGTAGCGGAGGGCCTTCATGTCGTCGGTCATGGCGGCGGTGAAGGTGTTCAGGGCCACGTTCTCGCAGTGGTCGGCCCAGAAGGGGTCGCCCGTGATGCCCATCAGAATCTCGTCGCTGGCCATCTGCTCCACGATGGCGCAGGTCTCTGCGCCCTGACGCGGGTCGAAGTAGCCGGCGCGGGCGTTCTCGTCGGCGCCGTACATGCCGCCCGGCACCTGACCGTAGCGTGCGCGCATGGTGTTGTGGTTGTCGTAAGTGGCCTTGAGCATCTTCTCGTCGCCGGTGTACATATAGTAGGTGGCCGGTTCGCGGAAACCCTGGGCCACGTTCACACCGTGCCAGTTGGGGAGGTCGTCGGTGAGGGTCCAGTTCGAGGTATTCTTATGCAGCTTGTCGGCCAGGGGAAGTATGCTCTCGTCGCCTGTGCGGTTGTAGAGCCACAGCACGCTCCAGAGGTTGTCGCCGCCGCGCTTCTCCTGCCAGAGACCTTTGAGGAACTGTTCGTCGGGGACGGTCATCTCCCACTTGAAGTAGTTGGTCATGGCATCGAGCACGCGCGAGTCGCCCGTTCCCTCATAGTAGGTCTGGAGCGCCCAGAGCATCACCATCTGCGCCCACACTTCGGGATTGCCGTTCTCGAAGTTGCGCGGGCCGAGGAAGCCGTCTTCCTTGAGATTGTTCAGCACGGCGTCGAACCACACCTGCGCCTCGCGCTTCATCTCCTCGTCGTCGAGGATGTATGCCAGCGACGAGTAGCCGCGGAGCCAGTAGGGCACCTCTTCCCAGCCGTGGTCGCCGTGGTCGTCGAGCCACTGGTTGTTGTTCTTGTCGAGCCATGCGCTGACAGTGCCGAGCTTGCCGTTCAGGCCGTCTTTCTGAAGTTCGAGATACTTGCGGAGCCAGCCCTTGGGCTGCACCTGACCCACGGGGAGCTTCAGCAGCGGCGCTGACTGAAGCGGCGCGCGGAAGGCCGTGTAGTTGGCGTTTGTTCCTGTGAGGGGACGGTCAACCACCTCGGCGCTGTTCTCCGCCGACAGGGTGCAGGCGCTCAGCATGATGGCCGCACCTGCTGTGAGTAGATGGGTATGGAATGGTTTTATCATAATATATCTGGTATTTTCGATTAGTGTCCGAGTATGAGTTTCTTGCCGCCGCGTATGTAGATTCCCCTGGCGAGCGACTGCTCCGAAGTGCCCGGGTACTTAGTACACCGAGTCGTAGCGGCGACCGTCGTTGAACACCCATACGTCGGCCGTGTACGGCTCGTCGGGAGTGTACTGAGAGGAGGGCAGTATGACTTTAGAGGGATTGAACGCCGACGTCACGCGGCTCTCGCCGGATGCCTGAAAGGGACATACGGCGGCAGCGGTCAGCAGAAGAGTGCAGAAATGACTGGAGATTTTCATCGGATTTTAAGGTTCGTTTTTCGACTGCGAAGTTACGCCACACGCTCCGTATATGCCGTCAATTGCTGTTCAAATATCCGTAATTCCGTGTCACGCGTCCGTCCCTGCCTGATAGTCGTGAAAAATGGCTGACCCTGAGAGAGCGTGAGGTGGTATAAATGTGCTGTAAAACATGTGGAAATATTTGCATTTATCCGCAATAAATATTAGATTTGCGGCACACCTTAAAATCGGGCTGTCCTATGAATCCAAAAGCCGTCATTTCCGTTATTTCCATTTCAGTCGCTTTTTCAGCCGCGGGCGAAAAGATGACTCTGTCCTGTGAGCGCGTTCCTTTCTCCCGGCAGATTCTTGAAAGTTCTCTTTGGAATGCCTCTGCGCAGAGTGCTGTCGACGAGGGCGGCCGTGGATATGTGTCTGTTAGTCCGGGAGGATTCATAACAGAGTATATAAATGCCGACGCGGAGCATTATCTGCTGAGCGGCGACACGCTGGTTTTCCGCGGCTACACACGCGGACGCAGTCTCGGTGCGCTTGTCGATTCGGTGACGCCGCTGTTCCGGTTCCCGGTCGTTCCCGGAGATTCGGCCACAAGGGCCTACATCGTGTCAGGAAGTGTCGACGGCGTGCCGATGTTCAGGGAGAGGGGTGAAGTGAGCGTCAGCGCGGTCCGTCGCGGCAGGTTTGTTTTCGCGCCGGGCGACACAGTGCCGGCCGTTCTCGTGCATGAGCGCCGCAACTGTCTTTCGTTCACAAAGACTGACAGCGCCGGCGTAGAGAATACGGAAGATTTCTGGCGCTGGTATGCTCCTGATGCACGGATACCCTTTGCCATACAGCTGACGCGGTCCGGCGACAGGTCGCCGAGGCTCTTTGTCCCCGATGCGTATGAAGGACCGGAGTATGATGCCGCCGTCGGTGTCGCTGACGAAGAACGGCGTCGGGATGTCCTTGCGGCGGCTCAGATCAGCTCCGGCAACGGCGGTATATGCGTGACGCTGGGCGAACTTCCGGGAGTGGAGGCCGATGTCTATATAATTGATGTGCCGGGAAATATCTACGGCCGTACGGTCCAGCCTCTCGATGATGCGCGTAACGAATTCCATATTCCCACATCGGGGCTCGGTCACGGGAGCTATCTTCTTGTGATATCCCTCGGCGGCGAGCCTCCGCTTGTGGAGAAGCGCGCTCTTGTATTGTAAAACCTGTTCACTTAAGACCGTCATGAAAAATCTTGCAATAACCATAGCCCTCATGCTGTCGGCGTTCACTGCGACAGCACAGTCCGGCGAGGCCTTCACGTGGACTGACAAGGAAATATGGCCTGAAAGCCCCACCGCCGCCACCATGCGCGAAGTCACCTCACCCCGTCCGGCGCTGGTGACGGGAGCTGCGGAGTTTTCCGTGCCCCTGTATACTCTTGATGCCGAAGGTCTGTCCATTCCTTTCGAGTACAGATACCATTCCAACGGAATCAGAGTCGACGACGATCCGTGTCCGTGGGGTCACGGGTGGACGCTGTCTCCGTCCATCCGTCTGTCGAGGCGTATCCTCGGGCGTCCCGACGGTCTTTTCACGTCAGTGGCCGACAAGGCATCGCTTTCTCATAACGAGTGCTACCATGCCATGACGGACTCTGTGCTGGATTTAGGCGCGACCACTTTCCCGTCGTTTTACACTGACGCCTGTCCGGACATATTCACCGTTCAGCTTCTTTCGGGGCAGTTCAGTTTCATGTTCAGAGATGGCAAGGCAATCACAGCCTGCAAGGATGAGTTCCGTATCGAAGCGGATTCGACACTGACAGAATTCACCGTCACAGACCCTTACGGATATGTGTATAAGTTCGATGTCGCAGGAGAATTCTCAATAGCCCGTGCCTTCACCACCGAGTGGTTCCCGTCAACGATTACCTGCCCATCGGGCCGCAAGGTTGTTTTTTCGTACAGGGATTATAAATCGTACATCCGTAATCTTCCGCATCAGGCACCAAGAGTGTTCACATATGAAAAGACAAGCGAAATAAAAAATTTGGAGTCTGTGCTAACGGGTGAATCGCATCAGCTTTTCGATAATGGCAAACTGCTGACTTCAGTGTCTTTTGCCGGACACTCGGTCGAGATACGCTATCTCGGAGGAGAAAAAGACATGCATATAGCGAGTCTTGTCGCCAAAGCCGGAAGCAAGACGATAAAGTCGTATTCATTCAATTTCGATACGACCTCGCACACACCATTGTTAATCATTGGCGACGCCGGCACATATTCGTTTGAATACTACCCGTTGCCAGGCAACGATTTTACGAAAGACTGGTGGGGATACTATACAAGACATACCGGAAGCAGTGTCACTCTATATGCCAATCTTGACTTTTGGAACGGGCCGGACGATTTCCATTGCGGAATGGGCTCCCGTAATGTCGATGAGGACTATATGAAAAGCCATATGCTCCGCAAGGTCGTCTATCCTACGGGCGGCAGCGCGGAATGGGACTATGAAATGCACCGCTTTGCCGATTTCGAATCACAGCGCGGCGATGCAGCGCGCATAAAGAAGGCTCCCGTGCTTAACTGTGGCGGAGGTCTTCGAGTAAAGTCAATAATCCTGCGCGAGACTGACGACGATGAGACTCCGCAGATTGTAGACTATATATACGGTGAGAATGGCGACGGATTGGCCGTGTGTGAATATGCGCCTACCCTTGATACTTTCATTCAGTTGCGTGATTATGTCAGTTATATTCCCTCCGAATCGGAAGGAGTTGGTGGACGTTCTGAAATAATAACAAAGATATCTATATTGCCTGAATCGAATTATCTTGAAAATCACATAAGCGTTGTGCCCCTCTGGTATTCGGAAATCACTGAAATCAGCGCTGAGGGAAAGACAGTCTATAATTTCGAGAAATTCGGAATCGAGGACAGTCCCGGGCTTTATGAGCCGTTCGGCGACGGTGTGCTCAATATCGGAAGTGCGTTTTCCTCCGGTCCTCAGCTTGTGAAGCAGACTGTTTTCAAAAGCATTTCGAACAGCTATGCGGAGGTATACTGCGAGGAGATGGAATACGATGATGTCGCCGGTTCGACATGTTTTGGCCATTCGATTAAACGAAAACTCTACTCCGACGGTCTGGTAGTGAATTATTCTGCACCCGATTTTACCGGGACATTTGTATATAATTGGTACACAATTTGTGAAGGTCCTCCCCCGGGGTATGATTACCCGGCTTTGAATCCTCTTTACTTTAATGAGAACAGTGTCTATATGCGTCAGCAGATATCCATCGAGCCATACCGCACGAGTTTGATACGTAAAACGATGACCGAGACCCGCGAGGGTGGCAAGTATGTCACCTCGCAGTCGTTCAGCTATGTGGACGATACAGATCTGCTTGCCGAGGAGCAGACCACGGGCCCGACAGGCACAGTCGTCCGCACGCTGACGTATCCCGATAAGAACGTGTCAGCCGTGCAGAGCCAGATGGTGGCTGCCAATCTGAGAGGCATCGCCATCGGGCAGACCGTCAGCTGCGGTACGGCGGTGACATCAGTCCGGGCCGATATGAAGCGCTTCGGTACGTCATCGGTATTCCGCCCCGTATCGGTCTACCGCCGACGCGGCACATCCCCCGAATATGCGGCGGCCACCGTACAGTGGGACTCCAAGGGCAATCTTCTGTCCTCCACCGACCGTGCCGGCGTTGTCTCGTCGTATACATGGGATACATCGGGACGCTACCCTCTCGCCATGACCGTCGGAGGCCTCCGGAGCACGGCCGAGTGGGAGCCGGGAGTCGGTGTAAAGTCGATGACCACGCCTGCCGGAATAAAATCGGTCTACACCTATGATGCGGCAGGACGTCTCAAAAGCACGGGTATCAGCGGCATCGGCACGCTCATGTCATGGGACTATGCCATCTCACAGAGCGGCGACAACTATGTGAGGCAGACCACGTGGCGCTCGTCGTCGGCGTCGTCCGACCATCCGTACACGCGCAGCAATTTCAACGGACTCGGGCGTAAGGTGTCTGACGTCTCCGCCCTGAATCAGTCCGGCTGGAAGTATATAGCCTCAGCCGTCGGCTACGACGACATGGGCCGTCCCGTACGCACATACAGCGCGGTCGCAGTGGGCACGGACTCCCCCACGGAGTCGGATGTCGCCTCGGCAGCCTCGTCGTACTACGGCGATGACAGGCCCTGGTCCGTCACCTCGTACGAGCCTTCGCAGCGGGGCGTGGCCGTGGCGACCATCAAGGCCGGAAGCGCCTGGCATACGGGCGACCACAAGGCCACGGTCTGCCGCCGGGTCAATAATGCGGGCACATATAAATGCGCCCGGTATGAAGTCGGCAGTGACGGCGGCATTCAGTTCAAGGGCTACTATGACACCGGCGCCCTCACGGTCGACGAGAGCACCGATGAGGACGGAGTGAAGATACTTACCTACACGGATTTCCGGGGCAATACCGTCATGCGCAAGCAGGGGGCGGCCGGTACGCGCTATATCTACGATGACTACGGCGACCTGAGCTATATCCTGCCGCCTGATATGTCCGATACTTCGTATCCGGCGTCTTCGGCCGCTCTTCTGAGCAAAGCCTATATCTACCGCTACGACGACCGCGGACGCCTCGTCTACAGCAAGATACCGGGCCGCGGCGCGTCGGAATACGTCTATGACGATGCCGGGCGTCTCGTGGCCGAGAATGATGCCGACCTCGGCTCCAGATGGAGACTCCACTTCTACGACAAGGCCGGACGCGAGGTACTTGTCACCGAGGCGACCATGACTGTCGGTGCCGCCTTAAGGACACAGCTCGCACAGCCCCGTACGGCAGTCGCCGGGGCCCCCGGTTCAGGCCTGAAAGGATACAGCGTGAATTTCGCCTTCCCTGCCGACAACTCCGTGCGCCTTGCCGTGTACTACGACAACTACGCTTCTCAGACATCGCTCCCCTCTGCCGGAGGCACATATCTCTCCGCACCTGCCGGACTGAAGACTGGAATGTGGGCCGCCACCGACGATAACGGCGGTGTCAGCGAGATGTACCGCTACGACAGCGCCGGACGGGAGACCTGCCGCGTCACCGACCGCGCAGACTGCCGCATCATCACCTCCACGTCCTACAACTATGCCGGTCAGCCCGTCACCACCACTGACGATGTGTACGACAAGACAAAAGCGACGTGGCAGAAGCATACGGTCACCCGTACATTCACCTACGACGGAGGCGGCCGTATGACGCAGGAACGCACCCTCTATGCCGGACATCCTGCCGTTATCACCGATTATACTTATGACGCCGTCGGTCAGGTCGGCAAGACCGTCATCGGACTCGAAGGTGCGACCGCCGGCAAGGTATCACCCACTAATGTAAGCCGCGAGTACGCTTACGACGTTCACGGCTGGCCTGTGAAGATAGAGACAGGCGTGCCGCGGACACTCGTGCTTCCGCCTCTGCGTTTCCTTGATATACCGGGCGACTATTACCGTACAGCCGCAGCTCAGAATGACATTGTCGTGCGTGGTCCCTTCGATATAGAGCCGGTAAGACAACGGCTGACAGAGACCATCCACTATGCCGACGGGACGACTCCCCGGTATAACGGCACACCCTCGGCCCGCGGACTTACGCAGGGAGGCCGCTATGACTACCGCTACGACAGCTATGACAGACTCATCGCGGCCGATTATACGGCACCGGAGTCGGCCCCTGATGCCGATTTCTCGACCGAATATACCTACGACATCCTCGCGAGGGTGAAAACGGTGAAGCGCCACGGCATCGTCGACCTTGACGGCACAACGGAAGTGTTCGGCATGCTCGACGACCTCACCATGACCTATGAGGACGGGCGTCTGAGCAGGATGGCATCGAATATCACCGATGAGACCGGCCGTAACTTCTATGGCCGCACCGGTTGGTCGAACGGTACGTACATGCCGTCGTGCATAATAAACTACAATGACGCCGGGCGGCTGATAAAGGACTCCGGCCGTATGCTCGAGACAGTCGTCTACAACACTCTCGGACTGCCGACCTTATATAGTGTAAGCGGACAGTCTCCCTCGACGTCGCCGCGGCGCGAATGCGTCTACGACGCCACCGGACGCAAGGTGCGTCAGACCGAATACGAATACATACGCGGCGTGCAGACAGCGACTTCCGACCGCCGGTATATGGGCAGCTACACCTTCAACGCCGACACCCTTGAGCGGATAGACTTCACCGGCGGCTACTTCGACGGCCGCGGAAATGCCCACTTCATGTTCACGGACTGGCAGGGCAACGTCACCATCACGACCGACTCCTCGGGCGAAATAGAGCAGCATATCGGCTACTATCCCTACGGCGAGCCGTGGCGGGAGCCGTCAGGCCAGCGTGCCACACTCTTTGCCGGCAAGGAGCGCCTCAGCGGTCAGTCCGCAGGCGATTATGACTTCGGTCCGCGCGGCCTGCGCAGCACTGCCGTCAATTGGGACGGCGCCGACCGTAATGCCGGTGACTACCCCTGGTGGTCGCCCTGGAGCTACTGCGGCGGTAACCCTATCAAATACACTGACCCCTCAGGTGATAATGTTGTGATATTATGTATATGGGAGGCCCGAATTGGTCATGTAGCGATGCTTATTCAGGATGAAAATGAGAAATGGCATTATTATTCAATTAATGGTAATAATAAAGAGTGCAGCGGATCCTTTTCAGGTGGCCGCAAGTTTAATGACGTAGGGGTTGGGTCTTGGGATTCTCCTCAAGAATTCTTAGATTCATCATATAATGAAGAAACCGAAGACAGTCAGGATGATAAAACCAAGAGTCATTATAATTATGATTCAGCTTACGAAATTGAATCCACACCTAAACAAGATGCAGTAATGCGAGCGAAATTTGCTGAGATGGCTAAAACAGGTTATAATTTGGTTAATAATAATTGTGCAACTACTGTAATAGATGTTTTGGAGAGTGGCAGAATTAAGGTCCCTAACCTCAATAGAGTAAGAATACAAGTTTCCATTGAAATCGTTGATAAGATATATGAATTTAGCGTAACTCTTGCACTGACACAAAACATACTTCCTAAACAGGCATTTGAATCGATACAGGAATATAATAAGGGCGGTAATTTATATAAG
>DLAL01000044.1 GCA_002493945.1 Porphyromonadaceae bacterium UBA7048 | reverse complement strand
GTTTAGCGGACAGTAATAATTTAATAAATAGAAATATTGATAAATTGCGCCGGATGGCAGACCGCACGGGTTGCTGTTCGGCGTTGTTATTTTAGGGAAACGTTATTTGCCTTTGGTCAGTTCGTCGGCAAGAAGATAGACGGTAGATGACGGATTGGCATAAGGCGTCTTACTTTTAGCCCTGGAGGCAGCAAGATGGATGTTCTCAGTGAGCATTTTCTTCATGGCAGACGATACAGTCCCTTTGGAATAATCGGATATGCTTTTTAGCCGCGCAAGACACTCGGCTGACGTCATCTCTCTGTTTATGTTGTCAAAATGCAGTAGAAACCAGTATTCGATACATGGATTGGAGAGGAGAAGAGTCGCATCCTTGATTTTTGACATATGTGCCAATGTTCCTGGGACATCAAGGTCGAACATAAGAAAAATCCGGTCTTCTGAAGTGGTGAATCTGTCACGCATACATCTATCGATGTAAGGACGGGAGATATTGGAGTCACTTACTTTTACTATTATTTCAACCGGGACACGGAAACTGTGGCGTAGGAGGTCTACGTAGGCCGCCTCAGTCTTTCCTTCGCAGAATACGAAGAATGTGGGATTCATTCGTTTGCCTTTGGGCAATTTCGCTTTTCGTGCCATTGTGCGTTATATGTGGTCGAATTCATCGATAAAGGGCACCGCGTCGAAACGGCCCTGAAGATAGGCTTTCTCCAGATCCATCGTTTCACGGAAATCCTTGTAGTCGAAAAGGGAATACAAGTCACTTGAGCCGTCCTCACGTTTGTTGACGAAGAATATCTGATCCTTACGGAACCGCCGCATATCGAGAAGATGGGTGTTGTGGGTGGTGAATATCAGCTGGGCTGACTGACTGTTATGAAACAGGCTGATGAGGTATTCAACGAGTCGCGTGTGCAGGCTCGTCTCGACTTCATCGAGAAACATCACTTTGTTGTTGCGTAAAACATCCATGACCGTAAGCATGATGTTGAACAGAATCCTGGTACCGTCCGATTCCTCGGTATTGAAGTCAAATGGCAGGGAGGGGTTTCGACGATGGAAGGTTGTCAGAGTGCCGTCTTTAACTGAAAACTCCACAATATCGCTGTCGGCGGCTTTGAGCACGCGTAGTACGGTTGCCTTGTTGTCTCCAAGGAATCGGTCGGTATTCGTAGACGGAGTTCCGCGATAGCTGAACACGAGTGTGTCGTTGAACCATCGATAGACTTCTTTGGCCTTCTCGCGGTCCATCTGACTGGCCCGTGACAGAAAAAGAGTTTTCCGCGAGGTGTTGGAAGCCACATCCATAGGGCGGCGAATGACTGGACCGAATTCATATTTTTCGTTCTTATTGCCTTCGATGCTTTCGTCGCGTGAGAAAATCAATGCTTTGCGGCCTTTCGGATAATAGAAGAGACGTTCGGTGATAATCTCTTCGGCGGTGCAGGTGAAGGAATATTCGTGTTCGATTCCGTTGACGATAAAGCGGATATAGAATTCGCTCGGAGTGCTATTGTCTACGAATTTGAAAGGTTTGAATCCGAAACCGTCACCCTCATTGTAGTTGTGGGAGTTGATAATCATCTCCACAGCAGCTTTGACTGCTTTTATGATATTGCTTTTGCCGGAAGCATTGGCTCCATAAATCGCCACAGTTTTCAGAAGCCGCTCTTTGCCGATAGTGAATATATTGTCGGCAAGAGCCCGGGCTTCTCTTGTCTGTATATTGGCAGCCTGAAGGTCGAGGGTAACTTTTTCATTAATCGAGAAAAAGTTGGTGAGAGAGATTTCTAATACCATTTAAAGTGTTGTATTTGTAATTATTTTGCAAATATAGCACTTTAATTTGAATTATCGCTTGTCGGGAATAAATATTTTTGTTTATTCCCCGGCCATGTAGTGGTGGTAGCCGTCGAGCTTTTTCCAGGCGCCGCGGGTGAAGTCGGGGACTTCGACGGGTGCGGAGCCGTTCTCGATGGAGATGCGCGATAGCTCGCCTATGGCCGACCACTCGGCGGCGTCATATACGTCCTGGTCGAGGGGAAGACCGTTCAGGAGGCAGTAGATGAGGCGGTAGTCCATGATGAAGTCCATGCCGCCGTGTCCGCCCACTTCGCGGGCTATCTCTTCGAGCTCGACCTGGATGGGATGACGGTAGGCACGCATCAGGGCAATGCGGAGCGAGTCGGGCACGAAGTCGTGACCGCTGAGGTCCTCGTGGTCGGGAACACCCTCAAGCGTGGCGGCATCGGCGAACGCGTAGCCCTCGACGGGATATTTGTTGGCGAAGCCTTTGGTGCCGGTGAGCTGGTACATGCGCGAGTAGGGGCGCGGATTCATGACGTCATGCTGTATGTGCATGGTCTGTCCGCGTTCGGTGCTGATCATGGTCATGGTGTGGTCGCCGTTGGCGAAAGATGCGGCCTCGGCTTCGGATGCTCCGTTGCGGCGCAGGAGTTCGGGACCGGTGACGGCGCGTGTGTCCATCGATACGAGGGTATTCATCTTGTTGCCGCGGTGAAGGTCGACGAGCTGTGCTGCCGGACCCATGCCGTGGGTGGCGTAGATGTCGCCGCGGTTGGCGGCGTTGAAGTCGAGTCGCCAGTTGCCTTCATATTCGTTCCAGAACTGGTCAAGGTTGTGGATGTACGAGCCTTCGACATGGAGTATGTCGCCGAAGAGGCCTTTCTGGGCCATGTTGAGCGTGGTGAGTTCGAAGAAGTCGTAGACGCAGTTCTCGAGCATCATGCAGTGGCGGCGTGTCTTCTCGGCGGTGTTGACGAGCTGCCAGCACTCGTCGAGAGACTGTGCCGCCGGGACCTCCAGAGCCACGTCTTTGCCGTGCTCCATGGCATATACGGCCATCGGGACGTGGTTCTTCCAGTCTGTGCAGATGTAGACAAGGTCGATGTCGGGACGGTCGCAGAGTTCTTTCCAGCCTTCCTCGCCGGAGTATGCTGCGGCGCGAGGTTTGCCGTGACGCTCGAGTATCTGCTGTGATTTCTCGACGCGGTCGGCATGCTTGTCGCAGAGGGCTTTGACAGAAGTTCGGTCGATGAAGCAGAAGCGGTCGACTGCCGAGGGGCCGCGCATGCCGAGGCCTATGAAACCGATCCGGACGCTGTCCATAGGTTCGTGGCGGAGGGCTATGACGTCGGTCTGTCCCGGCTCTCGCTCGGGGATGTCAGTGCGTATGGGGTCGGACGGCCGCGACGATGTCGTGCATGATGCTGCCACGACTGCTGCCAGAAGTGCCAAGGCCAGCAGATTAAAAAGTTTTTTCATGGTGATGTCTTTTAGGTAATGTGCTTTTTTGAAGTTGTTTTATTTCTCGCCTCTCAGAGCCGGCCCTTTCGCGTACTCTTCGAGAGACTTGCGGTACTGGTTGTCGCTGATAGCGCGGAAAGCCTCGACCGATATGTAGCGTTCGCCGCTGCCGCGCGATATGGGGAACACTTCGTCCATGAGGAATGATGCTTCGAGTCCGAGAGGGCTGTATGCGCCTTCGACGGCCGTAGGACCTACTTCTTCGGGAACTTGGGTGAGAGTAACGCCCACCACGTGCGAGCAAGGGGGATAGCCTACGTTCGACCACATAATCATCTTCGACGGGTCTTCGCCGGGCTTGAGCCCCTCGACGACTATTGAGGCCGTGGAAGAGCGGCGCGGGATGAAGTCCTGGTCGACCACCCACTGCTCGCTGCTCTCGTCGGCGTCGAAGCCGGTGCGCGCATTGTAGAGCGAGCGGCTCAGTCCCTCGGTGAGCGACGCCGGCGTGACGGAGCCGGTGGCAATCTGCGACTGCAGCAGGTGCACGACGTTGTCGTGGCGGATATAGCCTTTGCCTTCGTCGGGCGTGCCGCTGTAAGCGTAGTTGGTGCGTATGAGTACGCCTCCGGGTGCGTCGGCAAGGTCGTAGCGGACGTACTTGTAGTCGTCGGTCTCGAAGTATGCTCCTGCACCGGATGCGTCGATGACGCCGAAGCAGGTGCGTACGCCCATAGGCCGGGGCAGCGTGTCGAGGAGTGCGGCGAAGTCGTCGACGGTACGGCATGTGGCCAGCGCGCGCGCCATAACCACGCCTTCGCGGTCGATGCAGTCGGGCGCGTTCTCGGGCAGGTTGTAGGCCACAGTGTTCATGATGGCGAATCCTGCGTCGTTCATGCCCGTCCATGCTTCGTCAAGCGCGAGTTCGGGAGCGCCGTTGAAGAGTGCCACGTAGCCTATCTCGCCGGGACGGTCGACGCGGCTTATGAAGTTGTTTGAGGCCGATGTGTCGCGGTGTTTCCACAGCAGGGGGCGTCCGTCGGCGGTGGCGCCGGCCGAGATGATGGCCGATGTGCATGCAAGGGCCGGAATCATGGAGCAGGCGACGGCTGCCGCCATGAGTATCAGTCGTTTCATGATTTCTGATGCTTGAAGAAGAGACATGCGTCGCCGTAGCTGAGAAAGCGGTAGTCAGATGCGAGGGCGTGGCTGTAGATGTCGCGCCACGAGTCGCCGAGGAATGCCGATACCAGAAGGAGAAGTGTGGACTGAGGCTGATGGAAGTTGGTGACCATGGCGTCGACTATGCGGTAGGTGTATCCGGGAGCTATGATGATGCGCGTACGGGCCACCAGTGTGGTGTCGCCGTCGCGGTCAAGCGTGGCGGTGATGGCGCGGAGAGCCGTCACGGTGTCGGGCAGCGCAGCGTCGGCCGCCTGATAGGGCGCCCACTGGGGAAGTTCGCCGGTCCACGTTCCGGCGGCCATCAGGCAGCCGATGTGATAAAGGCTCTCGAGCGTGCGGACCGAGGTGGTGCCGACAGCCACGACGGGGCGTCCGGCAGCGATGGCGTCGGCAAGGTCGGCTATGAACTGACGGTCGACGGCGATGAACTCGCTGTGCATGTCGTGGTCGCCGATGCGGTCGGCCTTGACGGGCCTGAAGGTGCCGGCCCCGACGTGGAGCGTGACCTCACGGCGCTCGATGCCCGTCTCGTCGAGACGGCGCAGGAGAGCGTCAGTGAAGTGGAGGCCGGCCGTAGGCGCGGCTACAGAGCCGTCGATGTGGCTGTACACGGTCTGATAGTCGGTGCTGTCCGAGGCTTCGGATTTGCGGTTGAGGTAGGGCGGAATGGGTATCTCGCCTACGGCTCCGATGATGTCCGAGAGGCTGAGTGCAGGATTGTCCCACTCGAACGCTATGGTCTGCGACTTGTCGGCGGCCGGCGGCACGGGCATTCGTCCGGCCCGCAGGACCGTACTTCCTGCCGGGGTGTCGACGCGCATCTCGAGCGCGCCTTCCTTCCACTTCTTGGAGTTGCCGACGAGACACTGCCACTCGCAGCGGCCGCGTGCGGCGAAGGCCTGCTCGTAGTCGGCCGGAGCGTGTGGCTCGAGGCAGAATATCTCGATGGCGGCTCCGGTGGCTTTGGTGAAGCGCAGACGGGCGTTGATGACGCGAGTGTTGTTGTACACGAGCATCGCCCCTGCAGGAAGCAGCGACGGAAGTTCGCGGAATATATGGTCGGTCACGGCGCCGTCGCGGTAGCATAGGAGGCGGCAGGCGTCGCGCTCGGCCAGCGGATGACGGGCTATGCGCTCGTCGGGGAGAGGGTAGTTGTAGTCTTCTATTTTGAGATTGCGCGGATCAATCATGGTGAATGTTCGATTTCAGAATATCTTCAGTGCGTCGGCAGCCGAGGTGTATGCCTCATCGGCATCCCCGGGACTGTCGACCGTGACGAGGTGCTGTGCCTCGGCCTTGGCTGCGAGGACTTCGCCGATGCACGTCTTGTTGCGGAGACGGTCGAGGTAGGCCAGGAGCATGGGCAGTGACAGAGACTCGATGTTGCGTCCGTCGAAGGGCATCTCGAGCCATATTATCTTGTGGGCCCTGAGATCAAGGACTCCGAAAGCGAGGCCTTTGGTGACATTCTCGCGTGCGATGCGCACCATGTGCGACACCGTGGACGGGTCGTATGCCACGCCGGTGGCGTCGCTCACGGACATGGGGTAGCGCGAGTCCATCCATCCGACAGCTACCGAGGGGTCAATGCTGCCGTCGGAGTAGGCGTTGGAGGTGAAAACGGCGTAGACGACGCCATTGCGCAGGAGCCTGGCGATGTCGAGGTTGATATATTCGGCGGTGCCCACCTGATCGGGAATATGCCGGATGTCGCCGCTGTGGCGCACACCCGGGCCCGACAGCTGGAAGTAGGCGCAGACGTAGCAGCTGCCGTCCTCTTTGAGGAGCGCGCAGCTGATGTCCATGTCCATCGGCTGAGCCGGCAGTCCCTTGCCCCAGTGAAGGAAGATGCGGACATCGTTGCCTTCGACGTCGAATGTCTGTCCCGGCAGGGCGTAGGACGCATCCTGCACGGTGGCCGAGCGGTCGCCCACGGGGACGGGTATGCTGTACAGCTCAGGCGCGATGTAGATGGTGGCGCCTTCGGTGTGGGACTCGGCGGCGAAGCGTGCGGAGATGGCGGCGAGGTATATCTCGGTCACGCGGCGTGCCATGTCGCGGCGCTGCTCTTCGGTATAGTTCCTCAGAAGCGGATTGACGGGGATGTCGTGTATGCGGTTGCGCACGGTGACGATGCGGGTCGAGCCTATGGGCAGGAAGTAGGCTGCCGCATTGTTGCTCAGCGACAGAAGGAGATTAAGCGGCACTTTGTCGGCTACTTTTGCGAATTCCTTGGTGACCTTTTCGGCTCCGAAGTGCAGCATGGCTGCGAAGAGTCCGCGGGAGAATGTGCCCGGGCGCTGTGCGAGTACGGGCAGAAGCACGTCGGGAACGGACACGAGCCGGTGGAGCTGTCCGGCCCAGGTGACGTAGTCGTGACGGTAGAAGAGGTCGAGGACTTCGGTCAGCCGCGAGAGATTCTTGCGTCGTGCGTAGTCGTTGAGCCGGAGCGCGCGTATGAGGCGCACCCACATGCCGCGTCGCGGATTCATATTCTCGCACATCTGTTCGGCCGTGAGCTCCATGCGGTCGAGCCATCCGGCGAAGATGCGTCCCTGAGTGCGGCTGAAGCGGAAGTGCAGGCGATCGCACTCGGCTTCGGCAGCCGCAGGGTCATCGTAGTAGAGATTCCGGATCTGACGGTATCGCGATTTGGGACTCTCCAGAGTGAGGCTCGATGTGACGGAATACCACGCATAGCGCAGCACGTCGGCCGGTGTGCGGTAGAGCGGTTCCATCTCGGCGAGCCGTCCGCTTTTGTCGAGCACGGCGGTGAGCACGCATACGGTCTCGCGGACTGGTATGTCGGTTCCGGCAGGTATGTGAAGCGATTTCGCCATATTGGAGACGACTTCGGTCATGGTGGCGTCGAGAGGAGCGGCGGAGGACAGGAGCTGAACGAAGCGCTCCTCCATGTCGGCGTGGGTCATCAGCCTGAGCTGGCGTAGGCGCGAGCCCTGATCGGTGCGGATGTCAGACGACAGCACGAATGGCTTGCCGCAGAACGGACAGCCGTTGTAGCGCGAGAGGTCGAAAGTCCCGTCAGGAATGAAGTGGCCGCACTCCAGGACGCGTCCGTCGGGGCGCAGACACGCGGGCAGAAGGTTGGTGAACAGAGTGGCGAAGTGGTCCGCGGCGGATTCGCCCGTAGGGGGGAGCCAGCCTTTGACCAGCGGAGCCCAGTTGTCGCCTATCTTGTATATATCCTTGAGGACGTCAGCCATCTGAGCGATCTCGTCGGCAGGAAGGTTGGCGACGGCCATTATGGCGTCGGGGCTGAGCGACAGTCCGCACTGACGGAGTACGACGGTCAGAGCCATAGCTTCAGGCGACGGTTCGGGGCATCGGGCGGTCGAAGGGTCGGCTATGTAGAGACCGCCGAGAGGGAGAGCTGCTTTGAACAGGTTGATATCCATTGTGGTATGTATATGAAAAAAGGGCAATTGGACGGCTAAGATTCTCTCATATGAAATTAGAAGTAAGCCGTCCTTGGCCCTAATGCTGCAAAGTTACAGACAATAATCCGATTGTGCAAATATTTTTTAGCTAACTAATATGCGCGCTTATATATGACGGATAGTGGCGAAAGCGTCATATTGGAGCAACAAGTTCCAGTATTTGTCCTTTTTGAAGTTCATGAGCATGTTTGCTTCATTTGCTTCACCTGCATCAAGAAACCCGAACATTGTGTTGATTATTTCGTCCCTATTGCCGCCGTGAGGATTAAGACCATTGTCAGTGCAGAAAAACCAAATCCGGCGTACCATTTTCAAAATAAACTGGTTTAACTTTAGAATCCTGACTGCGTTCGTCTGAGATTCCGGTGGTTCCGGGTCTTGAATCCATTCGGCTGTTCCGTCAGGCCAATATTGAAAAGTTTCCTGTATGTCGGGATAAAGGATAAACGGAGGCACAAATGAATGTCGGCGCTTAAGATTGCAGCAAACCGGTTTTTTGCTTTCTTCAAAAAGTAGGCCGTCGCATGATACTACAAGATTTTGATATGCGATAGAATGGGGATGCGGCGGGTTGAACCCGGAGGCAGTGCTTTTGAAATCATCGGAGTGTGGAAGTCCGTTTAGTTCGGTTGGCCGTTTCCGGTATAAATCCAATTCATTTTTGTCGGCGGCATGATTGGGCATTATATGTTCGACATTCGGTTTTATGCATCCTGAAAGTCGTCGCAGACAGTAACAGCATAGGCCGTCCTGTTCAGGAATCAGAACTTCGTCAATCAACCTTTTTCTGAATATGGCGTGATTGTGCGAATCGTCGTATTCCTTGCTGAAAGCGGCATACATGTCATCGGGATAGCAATTATAACGCTGATAGAAACGTGCGAGAAATTCCGAAACAATCTGTTCTCCCTGCCGCTTATGGAGCTTTTTGTCGATGTGTCTCATCGCTTACTTCAGCATTTTATAAAACACACTATCCTCACCTACAATGCTTTTAATCAACTCTTTTACTTGAGCCAATTTTACCGGGTCTTTCTTGGATTTCCAAAATTCGTAAGCCTCTTTATAATCAGAAAGCCGGCTGTCATCGTCGGGTGTGTCCATGGTGTATTTCAGACCTGTAGTTGCATCTACGCCCTGCATATTTGCGACAGGTGTGACTACCGTTTCGCCTTCTTCCTTAGAAATCTTATATATGACATCTATATCTTCTTTACGTTCGAATGCGGAGAGGACAAGTGGCGAATGGGTCGAAATTATCCATTGTATATGGTCGAATGTGTTGCGTAAGCGCTTCAGTACTGTACGCTCGACAGAAGGATGAAGATGCAAATCAATCTCGTCTATCAGGACAATCCCGTGTGGATTGCAGTCATTGTTCAGCAGGTATCCACGGCAGGCAATGTCCAGGACGATTGAGAATATGCGAAGATATCCCATGGGGAGCTGTGCAAATGGTATGCGTATTCCGTCTGCGAAATCAAGCACTACCACCTCCTCTTTGCCTCGGAAGTCCAGCAGGATATCGTTGACAATTATGTCAGTATCGGGATTGTATTCAGATACCGGAGAGGAAAAATTTATCAGCGCATTACGGATAGCATCAACAAAATTAGTGGCCGCCACATCATTTTGCAGACGGCTTTTCTTGTATTGCATGGTAAAATACTGCAACCAAATTTCGGTGCAGTTCTTGTCGTCATCCCATTTGTAATATGCCGCATTCCGGGGGAGTGGAAATCCTGATTCAAGCATATCCTTCATCGACTCGGAAAGTTTAAGATTGACGTGAGGGTATGAGTCTGAAAAATAAGCGAAAACAGGAAGCCTTCCGTTGCCATTTTCGTGAATCGCCCAAAAATCCAAGTTGGCCTGGCGATATAATGAATCCTTTAATCCGCTGGTTAGCGAATCTTTTTCGAAAGTCCAGTCAAGCTTCTTACGCTCGCTGAATGTGGCATAAAGTGTGTTGACTATAGGATAATGGTAGTTAAAATCAGATTCTCCCTCATCTTTTCCGAATCGAGCGTCAAGGGGCTTATAGCTGATTACATTACGGTCGGAGGAAGAGATAAAGTTGTATTGCGGTTCGTCTTTTCGGCGTGAAAAAACGAAACTGAGCAGTTGTTTGATGGCTTTTATCAGGTTGGTTTTACCTGCGCCGTTCTTGCCGATGAAAATAGTAGCCTCGGAACCGAACTTTACCGAAAAATTTTTATAGTTTCGGTAGTTTTGAAGAGTTATTTTTTCAAGCCTCATATAGGGGAGTTTAACTGATTGTCAGGGCAAAGATACAACATATTATTGAAAGAATCTCGTAAAATATACATAATAATGCAGCTAACTAATATATTACGGAATCAGGTATATATGGTCTGACTATCGGTTGGGAAAGCCAGTGCATTATCAGGGACAGTTTGCGGAATCTGCTATTGAATTCCACACTGTCGGCGCCGGAGAATGTAGCGGCATTGTCAGACGCAAACACACGTCCGCCACACGAATCCATAACCCAAAGGTTCTGGTATATAGTTACATACGGTACCCGTGGGAGTGGCTTCATTTCATACTTGCCGCGTACACAAAGAAACATGCAAAGAGTGCTGAAATGAAGAGTAGTTTTCGCATCTTGCAAAAATAATATTCATAATGAATCCCGGCAAGCAAATGCGATATGTTGTACAGCATATCTTAACCACACGCAATGCGACTGAAGACCTGCCGCTTTAGCGGATTCCGGCTCACTTCCTGCGGCGTTTCCCGGACGGACGGGAGAGGGCTGATGTGAGGCGTATGGAGATGTAGCGGCGCATGACGGGGGTGTTCAGCGCAGGATTGGCGAGGAAGGCTTCGTGGACTTTATCGACGGCGGTGCGGAAGTCGGCGCGGTCGAAGGCGGCTGCGGCTTCTTCGAGCAGGCGGTCGGCTCCGGCACGCCGCAGGGCTTCTTCCCGCTCGCGGCGGTCGTTGAAGGTGCGGCTGAAGCGGATGACTTCGGGGTTGACGAATACGTCGTGGGCGCCGATGCGTGTGTGGAGGCGTATGCCGTCGAGCGAGCGGCATCGGCTCAGTGCCACGTAGACCTGGCCGCCGGCGAAGGCTCCTCCGCCGAGGTCTATGTCGACGCAGTCGAATGTCAGGCCCTGGCTCTTGTGGATGGTGAGGGCCCAGGCGGTGCGGACGGGGTACTGGGTGAATGTGCCCTTGACGTGGGTGGCCACGGTCTTGTTCTTGCTGTCGTACTCGTACGATACGTTTTCCCACATGACGGGTTCGACGTCGAACTCGGTGCCGTCCTCGAGCCGGACGGTGAGGGTCTCGGCAGTGGCGGCGACGATGCGTCCGAGGGTGCCGTTGACGAAGCGGCGTTCTGGGTCGTTGCGGAGAAAGATGACCTGTGCGCCCGGTTTGAGCGTGAGTTCGAGGTCGGTCGGGTAGGCCGATTCGGGAAATTCGCCGGTCACCTCGCCGCGGTAGACCACGGGCCTGGCCTTGATCTGCTCGAGCATGGTGGCGTTGATGCGGCGGACGGTATCGCGTCGCGCGGCCAGTGTCATGACCATGCGCGATGAGTCGTCGCCGTCGGGCTGCGCGCTGTCGGTCAGGCGGCTGTTGATGGCCTGAATGTCGGTGTGCGAGGGCGTGCCGTCGCGGAAGCGGTCGAGTATCTCGACGAAGGCTGTCTCGTTCTGACGGTAGACTTTGCGTAGCTCGATGGATGAGAGTCCGAAGTCGGCGAACACGCGGGCGTTGAAGAAGAACGGATGGCGGTATCTGTGCTGGAGGATGTTGCGGTCCTCGGTGGTGACGACGGGTTCGAGCTGGAATACGTCGCCTACGAGTAGGAGCTGCTTGCCTCCGAAGGGCTTGCGTCGGTCGCCTCCGAAGGTGCGCAGGATGCGGTCGACCAGGTCGATGACGTCGGCGCGGACCATGGAGATTTCGTCGATGATGATGAGTTCGACTTCACGGAAGAGCTTGATCTGACGTCCGGTGATGTTCAGACGGTCGCGCAGTCGCCCGGGTTCGAACTCGGGGTCGTCAGGCAGGACCGGCTGAAGGGGGAGGTGGAAGAAGGAGTGGAGCGTCTGTCCGCCCACGTTGACGGCAGCGATGCCTGTGGGAGCGAGGACGGCATGCTTCTTGCGTGTGTGCGATATGATGTAACGCAAGAACGTCGACTTTCCCGTGCCGGCTTTACCGGTCAGGAAAATCGACGCGTTTGTTTCTTCGACGAGGCGCAGGAGAATCCGGAATTCAGGATTCTCCATGTCGATGCCGCTTTCGGGCGTATCGGCTGCGCGACGTGGTGTAGCTGCCATCAGTCGTCGTCCGAGGCGGAGAGGAACTTCAGGAGTTCGACACCGGTGCGCTCGTTGCGCTCGCGCGGATAGCGGACGTCGGCATATACCTGGGCGAGGGTCTCCTTGTTGTTCTCGGCGATGTACTTGGCCGATTCCTCAAGGTTCTCTTTCTCGGCATAGTAGCTGTCGATGTCGGCAAGGGTCGGTTCGTGGTAAACCTCGCGGCTTACGATGGCGTCGAGGGGGAGACGGTCGGAGGGTGTGCCGACGGCCGATGGCCAGCCGACGGCGATGCCGAAGAGGGGAATCACTCCCTTGGGGAGCCTGAGGGCTTCGGTGAATCCGGCCATGTCGTAGGCAGCCGAGCCGAGGTAGCAGCATCCGAGGCCGTTCATCTCGGCCGCGGTTATGAACTGCTGGGCAAATATCGAAGCGTCCTCTATGGCCGACATGCGTCCGCCGGGATTGTTGAGGCCTGACTGTGCCTTGCGTGCCTTGCACCAGAGGTCGAAGCGGTGGACGTCGGCGCAGACGGTGAGCATCACGTCGCAGTTGCGTGCCGCAGGCTGGTCAAGGTGCCGGTGAGCGAGATGAGCCTTGCGCTCGGGGTCGCGTGTGACGATGACAGTGTAGAGCTGCATGTTGCCCGTGGAGGGGGCGTGCGATGCGGCATACAGGAGTTTGTCGAGAAGTTCTTCCGATACGTGACGATCGGGATCAAAAGCGCGCACGGATGCGCGATTTGTGAAAAATTCGAGATTATTCATTGTTCTGTTCGGAAAGAGGTATTCGCTTCAGAGTCATTACTTCCTTGCCCTTGCCGTTGATGAGCAGGACGGTGTCGTCGTTCTTGCCGGCGATGGCAGTGCGTGTGGTCTCGAGAGCTACGAGCATAGCGCTCTCACGGTCGGCCTTGGGGCAGGCCATGCGCGTGAGTCCCATGTTGGAGAAGTCGATGGCGTTGGAGGTCTGCGGGTCGATGTATATGTCACCGTTGAAGAAGTTGCATCCGGTATTGCCGTGTATCTTCAGTTCGGGGATGTCGATGAATACGGTGACTTCCTCGTCGTTGATTTTCTTGCCGTCAATCGCTGTGACAAGCCAGTTGCCGTTGAGGAATTCCATGTTGTGGCGGCGGAGCGTCATCATGACGTTTCCGGCTTTGTTCTTGAAGTACAGGTATGTCTCGGCGCCTATCTGCCGGCAGTCGACGGCGGTGGAGGTGTTCTCTCCGAGCATGGATGCTATCAGTGCGCTGTACTCGATGTCGGGACAGTACTTCATGGTCGACAGTACGTGCGAGAAGGTGAGCGTGCCGTCGCTTCGGAGGGCATAGTCTCCATTGATGATGTTGCATCCGTCGGAGGCATAGAAGCGGCCCTTTTCGTCGAAGTTTACGTAGGGGGTGTCGTCTTCTGCGTTGATGGTGACTTTACCGACCGACGCCACTGTCCACTGTCCGCCGCAGAGCTGCTCGGCGGTGGGCTTGACGTTGAGTTCTGACGAGCGTGAGCCGTCGGAGTTCTTGTCCTTGTTCTTGCGGTTCTTCTTGTCTTTCTTTCCGGGCTTTACGGCCGTGGAGCTGATGGTGCCAGAAGAACGGTTGTCGGACGAGGATGAGCCTTTGAATATGGAGCACGACCCGAGCATGAGCGCTCCGGCCAGCATTGCGGATATTATCAGTCGTGTTTTCATACGTTGTCTTATTGTATTGTACAAATGTAGAACGCCGTGCCGAGCGAAAAGTTGCGGACTGCCGGCGTTGGATACGACTTCAAAATTAGCAAAAATCGGCCGAAGCGCTGTTGATAAAATTAACAAAAAGTGTTAATCGTCATTCCTCATTCCCGAAGGCGCGGCAGAGACGGTCCATCTCGGCGGCGGTGACGGGGATGACTGAGCCGTGGCGCGGATGGAAGTCCATGGTCACTTCGCGTCCCAGAGGCTCGAAGTGAACCAGGTCGGAGGTGCGGCAGAATTCGTAGCGTCCGTGCATGTAGACGTCGTACATAAGCACGTAGTCGTCTGAATCAATGAGGGGGAATATTCCGGAGCCTTCGACGGGGTCAGAGGTAAGCTGTTTGTACTCGGGGTCCTCGGTCCACTGACCTGAGGTGAGCGAAGTCGCGGTGGCTTCGCGGATGCCGTTTCCGTTGCCCTCGGTCTTGTAGAAGAGGTGGTAGACTCCGTCCTTGAGGATGATGTCGCCGTCGATGCATGACAACTTGCTCCCGGGGATGAAGAGGGGCTGCGGCTCGCCTTCGATGTCGGTGAAGTCGGGATTGGCATATGCCCGGTAGATGATGTCGGGACCGTCGCCATGCTTCATGGACCAGTAGATGAGATACTTGCCGGCTTCGGCGTCGAAGATGACCTGCGGCGCCCATACGCGCTTGAGGTCGTCTTGTCCGTCGTACTTCTCCTGTATGTTCACGACGCTCGATGTCCAGTTGACGAGGTCGTCGGACTTCAGGAGCACCATGGCGCGGTTGGAGTCCCAGCCTTTGGACGAGGTCATGTCGGTGACAACCATGTAGAATGTCGAGTCGCCCTGACAGCGCAGGACGAAGGGGTCGCGGACACCGCCTGACTGGCTGATGGCGGCCGATGATATGACGGGGCGGTTGCCGTTGAGCGCCTTGAAGTTGAGCGATGTGTCGGCCAGTGCGAAGCACACCTGCTCCTGCACGGAGTCGTTGCCGGTGAAGTAAGCGAAGAGATAGCCTGCGTAGGGCTCTTCCTGCGGAGTCTCGGTGCGTGTGCCGCATGAGCCGAGCAGGGCTGCCGCCAGCGGAAGGATAAGTGTAGCTTTGAGAGTTTTCATAGGTATGGTGTGAGATATGTGGATTATTTGTTGCGCTTGACTTCGTCGACCGAGGGTATGGATGCTATGTGGTGCATGATGGACTCGAGCTCGTCGTAGGAGTGTACGCCGAAAGCGATGTTGCACGTGACGATGGAGTCGACGGTCTCGGTGTTGAAGCTGTTGATGGTGAGCTTGAGCTCGTTGGTGATGCACTCGACAAGGTCGATGAAGAGGTGGTAGCGGTCGACGGCCTTGACAGTGATGGAGGTGGGATACAGGGTCGATGCCGGGAGGAAGTCGACGGACTCGATGTCGTCGCCGTACTGCGATGCCAGCCTTATGGCTGTGGGACAGTCGCGCTTGTGGAGAGTGATGTATCCGTCGCGGTTGCGGAAGCCTATGACCTCTTCGCCGGGTATGGGCATGCATAGCCCGCATCGGCAGAAGGGGGGCGCCGGGACCTGAGCGAGATAGCTGCTGATGGCTTTCTTGGCTTTGTAGCTGACGCATGCGTCGAGCCAGTCGGGCTGCGGCCGGCTCTGCGGGTCGGTGAATATCTCCACGACGTCGCCGCGCCGCAGGGGTGCCTTGATGGACGAGAGGAAGCCGTTGAGACGCGCGTACTTGGCGTTCTCGGCCTTGCGCGGGTCCACCTCGTAGGCGAAGTCGAGGACAGTAGCGCGCTGCGGTAGGACGACTGCGGTGCCTTCGGGGGTGAAGGTCATGATGTCGTCGTTGTAGAATGATGTGACGACTTTCTCGATGAATACCGTGCTGTCGGCGTCGTTCTGACGGGAAATCTCGCGGAGGACCTGACGGAACTTCTCGATCCACTTCTGTATGTTGTCCTCCGGACGCTCTGCCAGACATCCCATGCATGAGTCGCGCACCATGCGGCGGCTGGAGATGTGAACTTCCTGCCATCGGCCGAAGTCGGCCAGGAGTTTGACGTGGAAGCTCTGGTAGCCGTTCTCCTTGGGCGAGTCGATGTAGTTCGATATGCCGCCGGGCTTCTCGCGGAAGCGGTCGGTGAGGATGGAGTAGATGCGGAGGGTCATATCCTTCTCCTGCGCCACGTCGGGGCACTCGAAGACCACTTCGGTGAAGTGACGGTACTTGAGGTGGTTGAAGTCGTCGCCGTACTTGTGCATCTTGCGCCATATGCTGTACGGGTGGCGGTACTGCACGTCGACGTCGATGCCTTCGAATCCTGCCTCGGCGAGCGTCTGCCGTATTTCATCGCAGAAGACTGCCAGACGGTCGCGCTGCGCGTCCTCGTCGCGGCGTATGAGTCCCTCGAGCTCGGCGAACTCATGTGGGCAGCGGAAGCGGAAACTGAGGTTCTCGAGCTCGGTCTTTACGTTGTAGAATCCGAGGCGGTTGGCAAGCGGAGCGTAGAAGTAGTCTGTCTCCCCGGCTATCTTCATCTGCTTGTCGGGCTTCATGGAGGAGAGGGTGCGCATGTTGTGCAGGCGGTCGGCGAGCTTGACCAGGAGTGCGCGGATGTCGTACTGCACGGAGTTGAGCATCTGGCGGTAGTTGTCGACCTGCCGCGATGCGGTGTATTTCTCTTTCTTCTGCTTGGTAACCACCGACACTATGAACTCGACGTCCTCGCCGAAGTGCTCGCTGATGTACTCCTGAGAGTAGGATGTGTCCTCGACGACGTCGTGAAGGAATGCCGCTATCACCGAGTTGATGTCGAGTCCGAGTTCTTCTGCAGCGATGGTGGCTACGGCAATGGGGTGAAGTATATAGGGGTCGCCGTTCTTGCGCTTCTGCGGAGCATGGGCCTCTCTGGCGAGCTCGAACGCCGCACGAAGGCGGGCCATGTCGGCCTCGCTTGCCCGCGGAGCCATGACGTCGAACACGTGCTGAGCCTGTCGCTCTATTATTTCGGTGTAATCTTTCGGCATATTTCAGAGGATTAGAGTGTGGAATAAAGGCGGTCTTTATGGTAATAGAGTGTAAAGTTACGAAACTTCTTGCATCGCAAGGCTATTTTTCAGCGAAAAATTTCTGACCCTGTCCGAAAAAAACGGAAGCTCCGCCGACGGCGCTCCCTGTGCAGGGGTGCTGTCGGCGGAGCCGGTGCGGTATGATGATGCGTATGCGCTATCAGTCAGTGATGAGGTCGTGGCCTGTCATCTCAGCTGGCTGCTTCATGCCCAGGATGTGGAGTATGGAGGGAGCCACGTCGGCGAGGATGCCGTTCTCGACCTTGGCCTTTGCATCGTCGGAGACGTAGATGAAGGGCACGGGGTTGAGCGAGTGAGCCGTGTTGGGGGTGCCGTCGGGGTTCACGGCGTGGTCAGCGTTGCCGTGGTCGGCTATGATGATGGTGTCGTAGCCGTGGGCCTTGGCAGCCTCTACGGTGTCGTGCATACAGGAGTCAAGTGTCTCGACAGCCTTCTGGATGGCGGGATAGATACCGGTGTGGCCCACCATGTCGCCGTTGGCGAAGTTCACAACGATGAAGTCGTACTTCTCGGAGCCGATGGCGTCGACGAGTTTGTCCTTCACCTGGAATGCACTCATCTCGGGCTGGAGGTCATAGGTGGCTACCTTGGGCGAGGGTACGAGCACGCGGTCTTCGTCTGCGAAAGGAGCCTCACGGCCGCCGTTGAAGAAGAAGGTGACGTGGGCGTACTTCTCTGTCTCGGCGATGTGGAGCTGTGTCTTGCCGTTGGCTGCAAGGTATTCGGCGAGGGTGTTCTTGACGTCATCCTTGTCGAAGAGGATGTGGACGCCCTTGAACGATGAGTCGTAGGGAGTCATGCAGTAGTACTGGAGTCCGGGGATGGTGTGCATGCCTTCTTCGGGCATGTCCTTCTGAGTGAGGACCTCGGTGAGCTCCTTGGCGCGGTCGTTGCGGTAGTTGAAGAATATCACGCAGTCGTCGGGCTTGATGGTGCCGTCGACGGCGGAGTTGTTGATGGGCTTGATGAATTCGTCGGTGACGCCTTCGTCATAGCTTTCCTGCATGGCCTGTACCATATCGGTGGCCTGCTTGCCGGTACCGTCGATGAGGAGGTCATAGGCTTCCTTGACGCGGTTCCAGCGGTGGTCGCGGTCCATGGCGTAGAATCGGCCCACGATAGAGGCGATGACGCCTGCCGACTTTGCGCAGTGGTCCTGGACCTGCTCGATGAAGCCCTTGCCGCTGCGCGGGTCGGTGTCGCGGCCGTCCATGAAGCAGTGGAGGTAGACCTTGCTCAGGCCGTAGTGCCTGGCTATGTCGCAGAGTGCGAAGATGTGGTCGAGCGAGGAGTGCACGCCGCCGGTGGATGTGAGGCCCATGAAGTGCATGGCCTGTCCGGTGGTGGCGCAGTACTCGAATGCGCGCTTCACTTCGGGGTTGTCGTAGATGGCGCCGCTCTCGATGGCTTTGTTGATTTTCACGAGGTCCTGATATACGATGCGTCCGGCACCGATGTTGAGGTGACCTACTTCAGAGTTGCCCATCTGTCCGTCAGGCAGACCGACGTATTCGCCGCTTGCCTGGAGCTGGGAGTGCGGATAGGACTTGAGCAGATAGTCGTAGTAGGGGTGAGGAGTGCTGTATATGGCGTTTGCGTGGTCGTGGGCACCGATGCCCCAACCGTCGAGAATCATGAGTAATGCTTTGTGTGCCATGTCTATTACGTTGTTACTTAATTATTTTCTTTCGATTCGTAGCGGTTCATGTCGTCGAGACGCTCGCGGCGGAGGCGTTCGCGACGCTTGAGGTTGAAGTGTAGGAGTATGATGATGAATATCGTCAGTCCGATTACTCCGAAATACTGAAGAGGTGACGTGCGTCCGTCAAGGTAGGCCGGATAGCCTATTGCTGCCATCACTGCGAGGTAGACTGCCAGGACCATCGGTATGACAATTGCTCGGTTGAATTTCATGATTTTTGGTTTCAGGTTAAAGGGCGTGCAGCGGGTTTCGGCTCGGGACGGCGCCTGTAAGGCGACGACAGAGGATCGAATCGCCCGTCTTTGAGATAATTGTAAATCTTGAGGCAAGCCCAGGCGTCAAGAGCCGCGTAGGCCTGTTGCGCCGGACTGAGCTCGGCGGCCTCCCAGTTTGTGAGGCGCTGGCTTTTGGATATGCGTTCGCCGAATATTATGGCGTAGATTTTCTGAAGTGAGATGTCGGTGATATCATAGCGGTGCACCATGTTCTGGAGCTCGACGAATCCCTGTGGATTGATTTCGCCGCTGCGCCTGAGGACGTTGAAGTCGTCGTGCACTGACAGGCCGATTTTGAGGATGTCCGGGTTCTCGAGGAATTCCTTTAGCTCGGCGCAGATGCCTATCTTGTTGAGCCGGAAGAGGAAGCAACGGTCGGCTGTGGATATCTGCATCAGGGCCACCTTGTGTATCTGCCCTTTGCGGAATGACGGACGGGTTTCGGTGTCGAAGCCTACGGCTTTTTCGCGGGCGAGAACGCGCAGGGCCGAGTGTGCCACGGCGGCCGAATCGACAAGTGTGATTTCTGCCGGATAGGCCATCACGGGAAGGGCGGCAAGTTGGTCTTTGTTTATGCTTACTATGTAGTCCGATGTATTCACTATACAAAATTACAAATTTAGCAGCGAAGCGTTCTACAATTTATGCAAAATTAACACTCCGTCGTGCGCCGGCATGCTCCAGTAAGAGGTGCACGGGAAGTTGCGCTCCAGATATCGGCCGATGAATGCGCACGTGTCGGCGGCTATGACGGGGTCGCTGTCGTAGAAGCGGTTGTAGATGACGGCATCGAGCTGTATGCCGCGCTGGCGGATGGCTTCGAGCGAGAGTATGGTGTGGTTGATGGAACCGAGGCGGCCGTTGGTGGTGAGGACCACGGGTAGGCGGCGCGATGCCACGTAGTCGATGGCGAAGAAGTTGTCGGTTATGGGGACGAAGAGTCCTCCGGCGCCTTCGACGAGCACGCGGTCGTAGCGGCGGGCGAGTTCGGCCGAGGCGCGGTCGATGACGCCGAGGTCTATCTCCCGGCCGTCGAGCCGTGCGGCCAGCTGGGCTGAGGCCGGATAGGAGAAGATGACGGGGGCGGTGAGTCCTTCGGCGTCCTCGGCAAGCGGTCCGGTTCCGAGCAGGCGGCGGTGGGCTTCGATGTCCTCTGACGTGTCGCGGCAGCCTGTCTGGATGAATTTCTGAGTGATGACGCTGTGGCCGGCCTCTTCGAGCATGCGGGCGTATGAAGCCGTGGCATAGGTCTTGCCGGCATCTGTGTCGATGCCCGATATGAAAATTATCCTGCCTTGGCCGCAGGAGTCTGTGACGGTGTCTTTCATTTTCGTTTGAGCAATAATATGAAGGGACGGTATGTGGCGCGGTATACGCCGTCGAGGTCGCACGGATATGAGGCCAGGACGCGGCGCATGTGTGCGGCGTTGCTGTCAGAGGAGTCGCCGAGCGAGTTGACGCCCGTGCCGCGCAGATGCCGGAACACGTCGTGCGGCGAGCTGAATTCCAGGGCATGTGTGTAGTCGCGTGCCATGACGGTCTCGAAGCTGTCGGGGACGATGGAGCACCACTCGGCGGCGCTGAGCAGGGGGAGCGTGCGTCCGGTGGCCTGATAGACTTCGTGGAGGTTGCCGCGCACGAAGGTGCTCATCAGCAGGGTGCCTCCGTGGGCGAGTATGCGCGAGCACTGTGCGAGGAAGCGCGTGGGGCTGTTGAACCACTGGACGGTCGATGCCGAGACTATGATGTCGAATGAGTGCGAGGGTGTGCGGCCGAGCTCGAGCTCGGCGTCGACCTCCCTGAAGGTACGGTGCGCCACAGGCGAGGGGCCGACGAGGTCCCACAGCTCGAGATGCGCGCGCTGATGGCACAAGGCGTCGAGGCGCCGGCTCAGCAGTCCGGTGCCGCAGCCTATCTCGAGGATGCGTGCTCCGCGCTCGGCCATCAGGGCGTCGAGGCCGTGCGAGCGCAGGGCTTCCTCCATCTCCGCGGCGATGCGCGCCTGCACCGGAGCGTCGGCCTCGTAGCTGTCGCGTCCGTGGGCGAAGCGGCTGCCGACGCGGTGCTTGTCGACGGTGTAACGGTCGATGATTTCCTGAAGGTCAATCAGATGTGGGCGCGGCATCATGTCGACGGGCGTTCCCTGCCATGCGCGCCACTGATTGACGGCCGGGAAGATGGCGTCGTCGGTGCCTATCACGGCCACGTCCCATCTGCGCACGGGACTGTGCTGCAGCAAGGGAAGAGGATAGAAGGCCTCCAGTTCCAGGCGCAACTCGTCCACGGGGCGGTCGGGCATACGTGTGCAGAAGTCTGCGAACAGCTCCGCCGAACCGCACATACGCCTGAAGAATTTGCGCAGCTGACGGCTGTCGAGCGCGTCGTGGGTTCCGGCGAATACCTCTTCGGGAATACCTCTGAGACGGTCGACGGGCCACAGCGTGCCGTTGACAGCCACGCGGCGTGTGATGCGGTCGTCGATGCCGTAGGTGGATACGGCCGAAGCGTAGACGCCCAGCGACCACGCCACCACGCATATCTCGCAGTAGGGGGCCGTGAAGGACCAGTCGATGTTGAGGTCGCGGTAGTCCCAGACTACGGCTATGTCGTAGCCCTCGCGCCGGAGATGGCGGAAGGGCGTGTCGTCCATGGCCCAGCCTGCGAATACGAGGATGAGCCGCTCATGACCCTGCTGTGAGACAAATCGACAATTCATAGCGTATACTCTAAAAGCAGCCGCAAAATTACCGATTTTTGGGCTATATGCCAAAAAAATTTAGTTCCGCGGCTCAGCGCACGACCATCTTGCGGACCGCCCGGTCGGTCTTGACGATGTATACGCCCTGCTGTGAGACGACGGCACGGTCGTTTCCTGAGGCGACAAGATTGCCGCTGATGCCGTAGACCCGGATCGGGCCGGAGGCGGTTATCACGCCGTCAGCGGATATCGAGATATCATCGGGCTGTGCACCGGTGACTGCGTTCACCCCGGCCGACTTGCCGCGCATGGTGTATCTGAAATTATTGTCTATCAGGGCCTCAAGCAGTTTCTGCCCGTTGACGTCATACTTGCCGTCGCTGTCCGTTCCGGCGAAATCCATCATCATGATACCCGTCGGGCCGGCATGTCCGTCCTCGGCCAGATAGTCGGCCACGGCGATGTTGGTCGATGCGGCGTTGGTGCGGTAGGCGTCGGCGGTGGCTATGAGACCTGTCGTAGAGTAGCCCGAGGTGTTGTTCATGACCCATATGTGTGATGTCGTGGCGGTGTTCAGCGTCACCGAGTAGTCGAGCAACGTACGTATGGCCGTCAACTTCTTCTCGCTGTCGCCTTTAACCTCATAGAAATCCTGCATGTACAGCCGCGTGGTCTGCCGCGAGCTGGCTCCGGTGATGGTTCCGTTGCCCTGGTCGGCGAAATCGGCGCTGTGGCTCCATCCTGAGATGAATCCGCCGACCGGCTTTGTGTCATAGCGGTCACGGCTGAGGAGCAGAATCTTTCCGCGGGCATCGCCGACGGTCAGCGAGCCGGAGAAGTCGATGAACCGTCCGGCATATTTCTCCTGCGCGAGAGTGGAAGATAGGAGGACGCCCCACTGCGACTTCTCGGTATCGTTCTCATGGTCGTCCTCGTGACGGATGACCACGATGATGAATTCCGAAGGATTCTCGTCGAGCCGCTCGCACAGAGTGGAGAGGGCGTCGTCGAATGTGATGTTCGTAGCGATGATGCCGTGGTATATCTTCAGCGTACCGTCGGACACGGACGGCCGGAGGTCGAAGGCGCGTACGCCGGCATTGAACTGTTCGGAGAGGCTAAGCTGCTGAGTGCGTGCGAAGCTGTCGAGCACGGTGCCGTTGCCAGTGGCGGCATCGTGGGTGCCTGGGACGGAGAGCTGATGGACGTATGCGTCGTCGTCGAGGCGGTTCATCCAGTTGGCTGCTGTCTCTGCATGGGCGCACAGCCCGCTCATGGCGCAGAGTATCGCACCGGCTATAATGTTTCTGTTCATGTCAGTCAGTTTCGGATTCATGGAAGCAAGGTCTGGCGAAAAATGTTTTTCCGGTGCAAAGGTAACAAAAACATTGTGGACGACCAAGCGCGTTATGCCGTAATAACAGCACTACGGGCAGAACGGAACCTTGCGATTGGTCCGTTCTGCCCGTAGCGTTGATTCGATGCTCGTATGTCAGAGGATGGCGGCTTTTATCTGCTCTACGATGTAGCGGATGTGGTCGTCGGTCACCCACGGGCCTGCCGGGAGGCATATGCCGACTTTGAAGAGGGATTCG
>DLAL01000064.1 GCA_002493945.1 Porphyromonadaceae bacterium UBA7048 | reverse complement strand
GTCATTAACCGAATATCCCTAACTTAAGCATAAGATATGGACACCGAATTAGTTTTTGAATTATTCAGAGATTTCTTGGATGAGGCTTTCGATGTTTTGAAAGTTGCTCCTGACCGTCGGCTTGAATGTAGAGCCGGAGTTGTCATGCTTGGCGAAAAGGTCTCCCCTGTCTATGTGGATGAAAACAAGAAAATCTGTTATATATTTCCTATGTTTTTTACCATGATGTCTGGAGGTAAATATACTCCGACTCCGATACGGCTGTGTGCATATTCTGTCGCAAGCAGATGGCTAAAGAAATTATCTACGGGGCGGTTGAAAGAGGAGTCTCAGGATGATTTTGTCACATCGTTGGCTATTGCCACCATAAAGGGGCTGCAGCTGTTTCGGAACGGAGTGCAGCAAGATTCAGTATTCGCTAAAGTCCGTGAAATAGTTTATCAATTGACCGGACTGAGGATTGAAAAACGAACGGGTGTAATGACGAATGGTACCTCACAGACTTTTGCCGCCATCAACCTGGGTTCAGCTGCACGTCGCTATGGTAAACATCTCCACCAACTCGCCGAAGCTGAAAGGGTAGAGCGTAAACCGTTGTCCACCTTGGCCGAAGGTGAGCCCGGAACGGCAACCAATCCATTTGAGAATGTAGATGAGGCCGCCAGATTCATTACGGCCTATGAAAAGAGGCGGCTGGCAGATGATGCGTTCAGAGCATATATCACTGATATGCCGTATTTTGCGGACCTTGAGCACAGAATATTCCGTATTTCCTGGGCAAGTCCATATGTCGCGCTCACTTCTTGTCGTGGAATGAAGGAAAATGGCTTTGTGGTGAATCAGCTCCAAAGTGGACGGTTCAATCTTAAACCATGTCTGAGCGGACATAAATTTCTGTTCAGAGGGCAGGCTGAATATTATAGTCCTTGTGTGCCCAATATGTTCCGTGAGCATGACGAGAACTATTTCCTCAAATACAATATTTTCTCATGTGAGATGCAACTGCTGCTTGATTCGCATCCATTGGTGCGTCTGTTCAATAAGGGATTCGAATTATTCAATGATTACTTCCGGTTCGAAGTCAATTATGGCGGATTGAGCCAGCATTATTATAATAAAACTCAGTTCCTTGATTTAACGAGTAGCATCGATGCCGCTAAATTCTTTGCTGTCACGACTTTTGATTTTGACAATAATAAGTATGTACCATATGCCGGCGATAAATTGGGTGTATTGTATTTCTATGATATCGAGCCTGATGCTTTCGTACCCCGAAAAGGTGTGGGCTATCAGTTGTCAACGATAGGTAAGCAGCCTTTTATGAGGAGCGGTGCGCAACATGGATATCTTCTTGCCATGGAGCACGGCCTTGACTTCAACACCTTGAAACAGGTAAGATGCGTTTTCTTTAAACATGACAAGGCTATCACGCAACGCATCTATGATGAATCTTGTCAAGGTGAGATATACCAGTCAGATGATATTCTCCAGCATTACTGGTACAACAAACTGACAGACCCCGTACAGAACAGGACTGTCTGCAGGGAGGCTGTCGACCTGAATCATAAATACAATCCGAAGACATCGAAAGACGAGCTTTTACGTCAGCTGAAAGAGGCTGATGTTGTAGTGCATAATAATGGCGTACCGACGTTTTCGGAAGACGCGCTTGACCGATACTACTTTAAGAATGTGCGGGAGTATTGGGCTGACTTCTGTCAGGATGTGTATTTCTTCAGTCCTGAGGGACGAGTGTTACGTCGGCATTTCATTAATTTGCCGGATGACAGACGTTTTCGTCAATACTTCTATCGATAGGACCGCGACCTTCGCTCAGTTGCATGCCGGATTCTTAGGCAGGAGCTGCCAGGAGCGGTACTGGCGTCCGAGCCGGCGCACGAAGCGGTGCCAGTAGTGGTCGCCTGAGCCGGTCAGAACGTCGTCGGGCGTCGCCGTGCCTGGGACTGTGCCCCAGTGGCCGCCGTTGATTTCGCGCTCGAGTTCGCCTTCCGTCCAGTTGGCATAGCCTATGAAGAAACGGATGTAGCCCTCGACGGGATAGCCGCGGTTGATGTAGTCGATGGCGCTGTCGAAGTTGCCGCCCACATAGAGGCCGTCGCAGTAGCGGCGCGCGCCTTCGATGATGTCCGGCCCGAGTGTATGGATGAAGAAGAGGCGGTCCTGACCGGTCGGACCTCCGCAGAAGACGGGTATGCCGGGCACTTCCACGCCGTCGAGCAGACGGTCGAGTGTGTACTCGCTTCTGTTGTTGAGGACCACGCCCGTGGCTCCTTCGTCGGCAAGATAGTCGATGACAGTGGCCACTCCGTGGTAGATGTATTCGTCGTCGTTGAACGGTTGTGACACAAGAATATGACCTGCGGCAGGCTGACGGTATGCCGGTTCGATTTTGAAGAGGTGAGAGGCGATGTCTTTCATATCGTGTCGGAGTATAATGTGAATTATACAGTATCAACGCATTACACCATGCGTTTGTTCGCACAAGCGCTGCCTGTGGCAGGGCTTGCATATCCGGCTATTTGGTCGTAACTTTGCATCATGGCTTCACACCGTAAGGAAATACTGGCAATCGCCCTGCCGGCGATAATCTCCAATCTGACAACCCCTGTGCTCGGGCTGGTCGACGTGGCTCTTGCAGGCCGCATCGGCGCCGCTGTGGTCATCGGCGCCATCGCCGTGGGCGGCTCGATGTTCAATATGCTGTACTGGATTTTCAACTTTCTGCGCATGGGCACGAGCGGCCTCACCGCCCAGGCCTGCGGCGCCGACGACCGTCGGCTCACGTCCGTTCTGCTGTGGCGCTCGATGCTCGTGGCCGTGCTGGTGGGCTTTCTGCTGCTGGCACTGTCGCAACCGCTGTGCCGGGTCGTGCTCGACTTCATGGACGCCGACGGCACCACGGCGGCTCTTGCCGCACGCTACTTCGACATCTGCATCTTCGGTGCGCCTGCCGTCCTGTGTTCCTACAGTATGGCCGGATGGTTCATCGGCATGCAGGACTCCAGGGCGGCCATGTGGATGTCGCTGACCACCAATGCCGTGAATATCTGCGTGAGCGTGGCGCTCGTCTATGGGGCCGGAAAGGGCATCGATGGTGTAGCACTGGGGACGATGACCGCTCAGTGGGCCGGCGCTCTCGTCGGTGCGGCTATCATCGCACGGAAGTATCGCCCGGAGGCACCGGGACTGTCGGAGGTACTGAAGCCGTCGGCTCTCATCTCATTCTTCAGAATCAATACCGATATATTCCTGCGCACCTGCTGCCTCGTGGCCGTCACTCTGTGGTTCACCCACGCCGGAGCTGTGCAGGGTGCCGACATACTCGCCGCCAACGCCGTGCTGCTCCAGCTGTTCATGCTCTTCTCATTCTTTATGGACGGCTTCGCCTATGCCGGAGAGGCTCTGGCAGGGAAGTATGCCGGGAGGGGAGAGCGGGCCGCGCTGCGGACGCTCGTACGCTCGCTGATGCTGACGGGAGTATGGTTCTCGGTCTTTTTCGGGGCAAGCTATGCTTTGGGCGGCGACCTCTTTGTCAGGCTGCTCGCCGACGACGGCCATGTGGTCGAGGTGGCCCGTCAGTATATGCTGTGGGCTGCCCTGATGCCGCTTTGCGGTGTTTCGGCGTTCGTCTGGGACGGCGTTCTCGTCGGGCTGACGGCCACGCGCGTGATGCTCGTGTCCATGTGTGCGGCCGTGGCGCTGTTCTTCATCCTTTACTTCAGCTTCTCGTCGCGGCTCGGTAACGACGCGCTGTGGCTGGCCTTCGACGCCTATCTGCTGTGCCGCGGAGCAGGGCAGTGGCTCTGGTGGCGCCTCGGCGGAAGGGTTCAGAAAGGATAGCCGATGGCCAGATGGAAGGCGAGCGAATTGCCGAAGCTCGTCATGTTGTAGTATCCGCGCTTACCCGTGTCGTAGGGAGCGTGTATGCCTATGCCGAGGTCGCCTCGGAGGACGAGCATACCGATGTCGAAGCGGAGTCCGACGCCCGTGCCGAGGGCGAGATCCCGCAGGAAACTCGACGCGCGCAGTGTGCCGCCCGGACGCATGGAGTCTTTCTTCAGGAACCATACGTTGCCGGCGTCGATGAAGAGTGCGCCGTGCAGCGGACCGAAGAGCGGGAAGCGGTATTCCACGTTGGCTTCAAACTTGAATGTTCCGGTCCGGTCGAAGTAGTCCTGCGGCTGCCCTTCGGGGGCACGGTAGCTGCCCGGACCGATAGACCGCACGGTGAAGGCGCGCACCGAGTTGGCGCCTCCGACGTAGAACTGTTCGGCATATGGCACCTGCGACGCGTTGCCGTAGGCGTGCGCCGCTCCCACGGCAACACGGCTGACGAGCCAGTTATCGCCCGAGAATATGCGGTGTCCCCATACGAGCTGTGTGGTGCCTTTGACGAACTGCGAGAACGGCGTGCCGAAGAGTTCTTTTTCGCCTTTCACTCCGCAGGCACGGTAGATGGCCCAGAATACGTTGCCGGCCTCCTGGATGCTGAACTGCCAGTTGATGGTGTTGTTGCGGTCAAGCTGACGGTCGTACACGTAGCTGTATATCATCTGCGGTATGAACTGACTGCGGAAGCTCTGAGCCACTGCCGGATTGGCCGCCATGATGGAGTCGAACTCCGCCGTGGTGTGCATCAGGTTGGTGTAGGTGAGCTTGAAGGGCGTGAATGAGTTCTGCACGTGACGCCTGAGCCGCCATTCGTATGACACGGAAGCGTTGAACTGTGCCATCTTGAAGTAGTGCGGACGGTTGAGAATGTCGGCGTTCAGCGTGAATCGTGTCCAGTTGAGCTGGTAGCGGCTGCGCGGTATGAACTTCGGCGCCAGCAGTCTCGGGAATGACAGAGAGCCCGTAAGGCCGAATTCGTATGAATTGAAGACAGAGCTGCGGCCGCGTCCCGTCTGCCACTCGTAGGTGCCTGTGAGGTTCACCGACAGCTGCTCGCCGCCGCCGAATATGTTCTTGTTCGTCACGCCGAATGTGAGGCCCGGGCCGATGTAGCTGTTCGACTTCGACGATGCGTTCACTTCAAGCGATGTCTCCAGCGGCATGTCGAAGCGGCAGTAGATGTTCACGTCCAGCAGGCGCTCGTCCTTGGTCAGGGTGTCGGGCATGGCCTCGATATTGATGGTGTTGAAGATGCCGAGCCTCGAGAGATAGGTCTGCGTGCGGTCCATGTTCCGGACGGCGAATGTGCGTCCGGGGCGGAAGGCTATGCAGTCCTCGATTGACTTCGCGCGGAGCCGCGAGGGAGTCATCTGTATGAGGGTGGCGCGGTTAAGCGCTATGGTATCGGGCACGCCGCCTCCGGCATAGCGTTCGACGAGTATCTTCACCTTGCCGGTGCGGTAAGGCTCCCGTGCGAAGGCCGGGATGTTGCGGCCGAGGACTATCTTGAGGTCAATCTGTCCCGGTTGCCGTATGCTGTCGGCCAGATACTCTATGTACTCGGGGCGGAAGAAGTAGTAGCCTTTGTTGCGCAGCACATTTGTGATGCGTGTGCGTGCCACCGAGAGCGAGTCGGAGCTGTATATGCGCCGCGGCGTGGTCAGATAGGGGTCGCGCGTAGCCAGCGAGTCGATGAGGTGCCCGAGCCGTGTGGAGTCGGGCAGCGTGTAGATGGTGTCGATGGGATATGCCGGTCCGGGAGTGACCGAGTAGAGTATCTTGGCCTTGCGCGGATTGCGCCCCTTCACGAGCTCGTAGGTGGCCGTGCCGCGGAAGTAGCCGTTGTTGTCGAGCAGCTGCTCTATCATGTGCGTGCGCACTTCGGGACGGACGTCCGACACGAGGACAGGTTCCTCGACAAGTTTCTCGTATATCCAGTGCTTGAATCCCTTGGGAGGATTGGGCCAGTGGTTGTAGACCCACAGCCCCAGCGGGAATGGATAGCGCCAGCTGAGCAGCTTCCAGTAGTTGTTCGGGGCCACGTCGACGGCCTCCTTGAGTTCTGATGCAAGCTCGCTGCTGATGCGGCCGCTGTCCGAGGGTGCTATCTCGACTTTTTTGACACCGGTGTAGAGTATCTCTCCTTCGGGCAGCTTGCTCGTGGTAGAGCACGAGCACACGATGCCTATGGCCGCCACGGCGGCTGCCAATGTGCTGAATATGTAACTGCGGGTGCTCATTTCTCTGTTGTTTCTTTTTGTTGTGGTTGCTGTTGGTCGTCGGCGTCCTGCTCCTGCTGCCGGTTCTCGCGCTGCTGGCGGCGGCGCACCTGTCCGGGTGTGAGGAACATATCTCCCAGCCGGCTCAGTTTGCGGCGGTAGACGAAGCCCACGCCGGTCTGGGTGATTTCGCCTTCGAGTATGCTTTCATATCCCGTGTGGCGGAAGAGCCGCACGTACATGGTGCGCTGCGCATTGAGGAAGTACTCGAACGATATGTCGTTGATCAGATTCTGCGAGAAGTTCTCGTCGGCGTTGGCGTCGGTGCTGTAATTGCCGCCGATCACTATCTTGAAGCGGTCGTTGAATAGGCTCTTTGACACCTGATAGGAGTAGCTCATGGTCTGCGAGGTGCTGCCGTCGACGGTGCGGTCGTACTGGTCGATGCCGAACGATATATCCACGCCTTTGATGTTGCTCTGTGCCCACGAGTTGATCTGCGACTCGAGGAACGAAAAGAGCGGATTGCCCGACAGGGCGGCATCGCCGCGGGTGCCCTGGCCTGTGTACACCTTATAGAGCAGCAGGTTCATGGCCTGATTGGCGCGCTGGTCGGGCGACATCGACTCGAGTTCGTTGGCCACGGTCATGTCGTCGTTGGTGGAGAGGTCGAAGGCCACGTCCATCTGCGAGAGTGTGCCCGTCACAGCCAGCAGCACGTCGAAGTTGACCAGCCGGGAGTTCTGTCCGTTCTGTGTCACATTGGCCTTGATGTTGTCGGAGGCATGTACGTTCAGCGACGGATTTAGCATGTCGCCGTTAAAGGCCACATAGCTGTTGTCCGAGAACACGAAGTTCTTCTCGGACATGAACGGCGGCGTGTATCTGACGAAGCCGCGGTCGATGTTGAGACGTCCGGTCAGACGGCCCATGTCCAGCGGAGTCATCGCATAGGTGAGAGTGCCGTTGGCCTGCAGCTGTACGCGGTTCTTGCCGTCGGGCGAGAGGTCCACGTTGATGGTCGAGCCGTTCTCAATGTTCAGCACGGCGTCCAGGAACATGGCCATGCCCGACTTGGGGATGGAGTCGGCCTGAGCCATGGCTATTGAGTCGGTGAAGTTCACGAACTGCACCATGTCGCCGGTCGATTTGCTCGTCAGCGCTGATGATGTGGTCTCGGTCATCACGTAGGTCACGTTAGTGTTCGACAGCAGCGACAGGTCGGCGTTGACGTTGAGGAGTTCCATGCTTCCCCTGGCGCGTGCGTTGAGCGAGATATATGCCTTGCCGTAGACGTCGGCGCCTTTGCGCAGGCGGTTGCTGTCGACTATCATCATGTTGTCGGCCTTCAGCCCGAGGTTGAGCTTCATGTTGGTCATGTCGGAGATGTCGACTGTGCCGTCGACGAAGAGCGGGTTGGTGTTGCACCCCGTGATGGTGAAGCGGTCGAAACGCACCGTATTGTCCTCAACGGTGATGGGTTCGGGGCTGAACGTATAGTCCGTTCCCGTCAGTGCCAGATTGACGGCTGTTGAGTCGAAGTCGAGGGTTCCGTTGAATACAGGCCGGGCCTGGGTGCCGCTTATCTTCATATTGCCGTTGAGGGTTCCGCGCATCTTTGCCGTACCCGTCGGCATGAAGGGATTGACCGTGGACAGAGGGAAGTGTATCATGGCGAAGTCCAGTGCCAGCGGAGTGGTCGACGTGCTGTCGTTGAGCGCGCCGTTGATGGTCATGGTCTTTACGCCGTTCACCATCAGGTCGGCGCGTGCGCTGACTGTACCGGAGGCGCGGGCCGAGAGGTCGAACGTGGTCTCGAAGTCGGCGACTTTCTCCTTGCCGTACTTGAAGTTGGTGATTCCGGCGCTGCCCTTGCCGGTGATTATGCCGCCGGCGAGGTTGACGCGCATATTGGCGTCGACATCACCGATGACAGGCGGAGCGAAGGGGCTGAACGATATCCAGTCGGCGATATGTATGTCGTCGAGCTGCACGACGAGGTCCTCCTGATGCATGGCCGTGCTGTCGGCGGCCTCATGTGCGACGTGCTCCGTGAATACGGCCAGAGAGCTGTTGCCGCCTTTCATCCTGATGTTGGCGTCGATGTGCTTGTCTGGAATATGGTAGCTGATGAAATTGTCGTCGTTTACGCTCCAGGTCTGATAGCCGATGACGGGGGCGTAGGGCTTGATGCTGAGTGTGGCGGTCGAGTCGGACGGCGACATACGGGCCGAGATGCCGAGCCGGTAGCCCGTCTTGCCCTGCAGATTCTCCTGACTTACGCCGAGCGCGGCCTCACTGCCGTCGATGCGGCCTTGCAGCGACACCTGATGCCACTCGTCCAGATTGCCGGGACGGTTGCGGAAGCCTGCGTCAAGATGCAGATGCGAGTCATGCCGGCGCGCCTGGAGATAGAGCGTGTCGAGCGTCATCGAGCCTGTGTCGAAGCGCAGAGCTGAGCCGTTCAGCGTGAGCGTGCTGTCGTTGACGGCATCTATACTGAATGATCGCACGGACATGTCCGACGGTGCGAGTATGTCGTTGACAAGGTTGGAGTGGCCGCCGGTGATGCCGAGACGGAAGTGCGGCAGCGCCTTGCCGAGCGTGTCGACATCAAGCGTGTAGGCGGCTATCTGTGAAGCCATGATTTCCGACGCCTTGCCGAAACGCGCTGTCAGCGAGTCGAGTCCGCACGGCGATGTGAAGTGTGCGTTCAGGTCGCGGTTCACCACGCTGAGGTCGGTGAGCGAGTCGGAGCCTGCGAGTATGGCCTTGACTCCTTCGATGCCTATGGTCCCCGAGGAACGCACGAAGAAGAGGTCCGCGAGTTCGAGATGCGCGGATATGTCGTTGGTGCCGGGACCTATGGTCGCGTCGGCCTTGGCCGACAGTTCGACCGACGACGGCTCCGTGGCCAGCTTCAGCGCGAAGAGGTCGATGTGGCGTCCGTCGATGTCGGCCGTCCACGTGTACACCTTTCCGTCGAGATTGCCTGACGCGTCGAGCGTGAAGTCAGTGTTCGGATTGTCGCTCGATGCGTGTATGTCGGCTTTGCCGTCGGCCAGCGTGGCCCGGACGCTGATGTCGGAGTATGTCGCGTCCTGATAGGCCGCCGATGCCACGTATGCTTCGGCCTTGATGGCCGTGCGCTTCGACATCGGGTCGTAGCCGCGGCCGTCGGCCTTGAGCGAAGCTGTCACGGCACCTGCGCCGAGCAGCGGCATGAAGGCGTTGACAGGAAACTCGCGGGTGTCGAGCGACGCAGTATAGGATTCGCGCCGGCCGTTCCAGCGGCCGTCGAGCTTGAGCGCTCCCTTGCCCGTGCGTGCGCTGAGACGTCCGTTGACGGTTCCGGCGTTCATCGCTACGTTGCCCTGGAGCGTCATCGGCGGTATGTTGAATGACTTCGCCGTGGCAGGGTCGAGCAGCGCACGCTTGAATGAGTTTACGTTGATGATATTGCCTCGCAGGGCTATGTTGCCTCCGAGACGGTCAGGGTCCATGCAGTTCTCCACCACACCGGAGGCGTGGAGATTGACACAGCGGTTCAGGCTCAGGTCGACGGCGTCGATGCCGAGCCGTCCCATCGTGCCCTTGATGTCTGTCTCGAGCCGTATGTCCTCGGCGCCGGGGATGGCATTAAGATAGGTCCTGAAGGCAGGGAACATGAGCGCGAGGTCCGACGGTGCGAATGCTCCGTCGAGTTTCAGAGCCACGGGAATGTCGGGGTCCGCAGTCATGTCGCCCATGCCGAGCAGCCCGCCGAACGATGCCGTGGTCTGCTCGGGCGTGCTCAGGCGCACGTCCTTGAATGTCAGCGCTGTGGCGTCGATGTCGAGCTCTCCGTCGATGGCAAGCGACACGCCGCAGCGCTCGCGTCCGCGCAGGCTCAGCGGCAGCAGTACTGTCGACGCCTGGTTGTAGAAATTGTTCAGATGCAGGTCGAGATCACTGACCTCGATATATCCGAAGTCAAGGCCGGGCAGGGGCTCCGTTCCGGCAGTGGTGTAGAGCGCGTGCGAACGGTCGAAGTCGAGCTGCGATATAGTCACTGTCCACGGTGCAGCGGCCGTGCTGTCGGTGGCTGCCTGAGTCTCCGGAACCGGGCCGAAAGCCGCCACAGCGGCTGAGTCGGGCGCTATGTAACGCGCGTCGAGTCCCGAGCCGGCGAACTTGTGGATGTCTATGCGCTGGGCGGTCATGTTCACCGTCGCCGAGTCAACCCGGGCAGTGGCGATGTGAGCGGCCAGAGTGTCGATGGTCGGCATCATGCGCATGGAGTAGCCGAAGTCCTCGAGCTTCATGCTGTTGAGGTCTATCGACATTTTCAGCGGATCGGACGGCGGTGCGGCCGCGGTCGTATCGGGGTTCATCACCATGTCAAGACGACCGCCGCGTATGGTGCCGTTGTCAACCGTAATGGCCATGTCGGCCAGACCGACCGATGCCGGGGCTATGCCGATGCTGTCGGCTCTGATGGTCATGTACATGGCCGAGTCGGGCGCTCCGAGGATGTATGTGGCATCGGTGAGGACTATGCTTTCTACGTCGGCACGCCCTTTGAGCAGCGGCAGAATGGCGGCGCGTACTTCCGCGCGTCCGGCTGACATCAGCGTGTCGCCGTTCTGAGACAGCATCACGCCGTCGGCCTCCAGCGTAAGCGGAAAGCGTAGCCTCAGTGAATTTGCCTCGATGCGCATACCTCCGTCATGACCGTCGAAGCGGCTGACTACGGCCTGTCGCGCCATGTCCTGTGCCCACGGTGAGTAAATCAGAATCACCGTGCCTGACACAAGCAGTATCAGGGCAAAAAGCGTAAGGCCGATTGCCCGTAAGAATTTCGATATGACTGCCTTGATTCTCAATTTTTCGTGATGTGTGATGAACATAATTAAGAAAAACCCGTCCAGAGGGCTTTCTCAATTACAACCCCTCAAGGCGTCCAAATGTTCAGATGCTATTTGAGCTGCGTCACCCGCACACGGGTATTCTTGACCTTGTACGGCGCGACGGCTGCTGTCGTGGCGCGTGCCTTGTCAGCCGGTACGGCGGCATATGCCTGATGGTCCTTGACGTCGATTCTACCCACCTCGTCGCGGCCGAGTCCGCCTTTCTGCATGAGGAATCCGGCGATGTCGCCTTTCGAGATTTTATCCTTGCGGCCGGCGTTGAAGTGCAGCGTCGCCCAGGGCGACGGCTTGACCGGTGCGGTTCCTTCGGGCCAGTAGGTGTCGAGAGCAGGGAAGAAGTCAGGCACCTTGTCCGTGTCCGAGATGATGGCGAATGCGCGGCCTGACGCTCCCATGCGGCCCGTGCGGCCGTTGCGGTGCGTCATGGCCTCTTCTGATACGGGCAGATGGTAGTGCACGACCGCTCCGACGCTGTCGATGTCCAGACCGCGCGAGGCCAGGTCGGTCGACACAAGCACGGGTGTGGTGCCATTGGCAAGGAGCACAAGGGCACGCTCGCGCACGTCCTGCTCCAGTCCGCCGTGATAGAGTCCGGCCGGGAACTTGCGTTCAAGCAGGTGGCGGTAGACGCGTTCGGCGGCATCGCGGTGATTGACGAACACTATCACGCGGCCGTCCTGCAGGTCGCGCAGAAGGGCGTCGAGAGTCTCCAGCTTGTCGGCCGAGGGACTGTCAACGCGCTCGAAGAGCACGTCAGGCCGGGCTGCATCCTCGCCCGTGGCGTAGTCGAGGCACTTTATCGGCGCCGTCCCGAGGAAGTCAGGCATCTCGGCCAGACGTGTGGCCGAAGTGAGTATCAGCGATTTGACATTTTTGAGCCTTCCGGCTATGGAGCGCATCTCGCCGAGGAATCCCAGCTCGAGCGACTTGTCGTACTCGTCCAGCACGAGCACCGACACATCGTGTACGCCGGCTGAGCCGCGCTGCAGATGGTCGAGCAGGCGTCCCGGAGTGGCCACCACGATGTCGGCGCCCGCTTCAAGGCTCTTGGTCTCCGTCTCGAACTTATGGCCGCCGTAGAGCGCCACAGTCTTCAGCTCGGGCTGCGCGAGTGAGCGCACGACTTCGTAGACCTGAAGGGCAAGCTCACGCGTAGGCACGAGCACGAGCGCCTTGATGGCTTTCTCTCCGGCTTTGATGCCGCGGAGCATGGCCACGGCGAATGCCAGAGTCTTGCCGCTGCCCGTGGGAGCGAGCAGCAGCACGCGGCACGGCAGTTTGATGCGCGCCATCTCCGACTGCATCGGAGTGAGCGTGCCGATGCCGAGCCGTTCGGAGGCGCGGCTTATGAGAGTTCCGGTTTCCACTTTCGGATTTATTCTTATTTGAGCTTCTGCTCGATGATAGCTTCAAAGGCCGAGGCCGGAAGGAGTTGTCCCGTGCCTCTGTACAGTTCGCGGCTGCCGTCGGGACTGATGAATATCACAGCCGGAATCGAGCTGCCGGCATGATAGGACTCGAAGAGAGCGCCGAAGCGGTCGACGTCGACCGAGATGAACGTCACGCGGCCTTTGTATTTCTCGGCCATCTCGTCGAGCACGGGAGCGAGCTGGCGGCACGGACCGCACCATATGGCATTGAAGTCGATGACGGTGAGCTGATTGACGCGTACGCCCGGGGGGATGAGCGATGCGTCGTCGAGTTCGATGACTTTGCCGTCAGTGGCTACGGGAGCCGTGACCACGGGCTTGGCCTCGGCCTTGGCTTCGGTCGCGGTGCTGTCGTTCTTGTCTTCTTTCGAGGCTACGGGCGAACATGCCGTCAGGGCTGCCAGCAGGGCGGCGCCCAATACGAAATTGTATATTTTCATGTCGTTTTATTTATTTATCAGTATAAAACAAATCCTGTCTCCGGATGGTTCTCTCCGGAGACAGATACAAAAATACGATAAAGTATTGGAATAAACAAATGTGAATTAAAATGCGAACTGGCAGACGGCGCCGGCACGGTAGGCCTGACGGTGCTCGCCGGAGAAGTTGCGGCGCATGCCGGCATCGAATTCCGCGCCGACCATGATGCGCGGAGTCAGATTCCAGAACACGTTGGCGCAGCCGAAGAACGCATATTTGTATTCGTCAGGCGCGCCGGGCGAGTCTGGCAGATAACGCATCTGGCTTGCTGTGACCGACACGAATATGTCGGGCCGGAAGTTGTACTGTATGCCAGCGAGCCACCCGAAGGAGCGCGGAGCATACAGACGGTACGGGTCGTCGTCGTCAGGCACGAGGTCGTAGTTGCCGCAGCTCAGTTCGGCGTTATATGTGCCGATGCCACGGCCGTAGTGTATCGAGGCGTAGGCGGTGAGCGGACGTGTCGGATGGGCCACGGCACTCAGATGCAGCCCGCGGCCGAGCGCGTTGTGGTTTGTGCCGGTCTTGAGATTGCGGTAGGAGAGGGTGCGTAGTATGCCTGCGAGCCGCACGTGCTGTCCCGGAGCCCACTGGTACTGCACGAAAGCCGCCCAGTCGGGCAGCCACGGACTCAGTGCCCGGGTGTAGTCCGGAGTGGCGTCAATCTGCACATGCGGCGTCTCGACGGATGCCGCCACGTACAGCCGCTCCCTGAAAGCGTGCATGTAGCGTATCAGCACGTTCGTGCCGGCAACTTTGCTGTTGGGGCCTTGCGCATCGACCGTCGGCGGTTCGGCCGCCGGATCGCTGAAGGTAGATGTGGCATATCCCACTGTGAAATCGTTGATGATGGCATAGGCCTTTTTCAGATGGAATCCGCGCTTCTCGTAGCCGTTGAAGTTGGCCTCGATGTATAGCTGGTACTCTCCTAAAGCCTTGTTCTGCCCGAGGACGCGGAAGTAAAGACATGTGCCGGCCGGTGTGCTTCCGATGTGGCGCCGTTCGGCCACGACGGGTGTCATGGGTATGAGATAGGGTACGAACGCCGTCGACGGGATGGCGCCGTTCCATCCGTAGTAGCCCCGCATGCGCACGGCCCCGCCTATGCCCATGGCGAGTCCGGAGTCCTTGCTCATGAACAGGAAGTACGGGGCGCCGGGGTCCTGGAAGTGGCGGAACTGGTCATAGTAGAAAGTCGATATGACACGGCGTATCGAGTCGACATCAGCCGCTTTTTCTGAATCTGTCCCGGGACGCCCGTCGACGAAAATCACTTTGTTCGACCGCATGGCAGAGTCAAGCTCAGTGTCGACGTGACTGAGACTCTGCGCCGACACTGAGAGTGTGCATAGTGTGATGATTGATGCGATAAACGATTTCGGTGTCATAACTTAAATGTGATGAATTTAAGTTATAACACCGAACTGTAGCGCTTGGTTTTGCCTCAGCGGCCAAAGGTCAGAAACAGGCCTGTGCAGCCGCGAGTTTCTCCGGGGTGCCGATGTCGTGCCATCTGTAGGGGTGCGCGGGGGTGAATGCCGCGATGTGCTCGCTGCGGCAGTGGTCGATGTACCAGTCAGTGATGCTGAAGGGCCCGAGGGGCGCCGGTGCCGTGGCGGCTATGCGCCTGACCGTCGAGGCCGGCATGACGTGGACTCCGCCGAAGGCTGCGGCCGTAAGACCGGCAGTGTCAAGCCCGTCGGGACGCGTGATTCCTTTGGCCGTATTCTCCCATCCGCACAGCCGTCCCTCGCTCCCGAAGAGGAAGTGACGCGTGCTTTCGCGCCGGGGGTCGACCAGTATCGTTGCATCTGAAGCGGCCGATGCCTGCGCGCGGCACATGTCCGCCATGTCGAAGTCAGTGCAGATGTCGGCGTTGTGCACCATGACCTGCTCGTTGTCGTCTGTCAGACTGAAGAGCCTGCTCTCGCGCGCAATCTTGGCGAGTGCGCCGCCCGTGTCGAGCAGCAGCTGTGATTCGTCGCTGATCTCGACCATATGCGCGAATGGCTGAGCCGCTATGCACTCCCTGATCTGTCCGGGGAAGTGGTGCACATTCACTATCAGGCCGCGGGCTCCGGCGTCGATGAGTTTCCGCGCCACCCTCACAAGCGCCGGCACCCCTCCGAGGGGTGCCAGCGCTTTAGGATGCCGGTCGGTGAACGGCTTCAGACGTGTGCCGATGCCGGCGGCGAATATTATTCCTATCATTCCTTGACGTTGAATATCTGCTCTATGTCCTGCTCGCGGTGCAGAAGTTCGACGCGGACGTTGAACTTCCGTGCGATGTGCTCGGCCGTGTGCTGGGCGCAGTAGACCGAGCGGTGCTGGCCGCCGGTGCAGCCGTAGGCTATCGACAGGTTGGTGAATCCGCGCTCTATGTAGCGCTTGACCGACGCGTCGGTCAGGGCGTGGCAGTGGTCGAGGAAAGTGAGCACCTCGCCGTCTTCCTCAAGGAAATCGATGACCTGGCGGTCAAGACCGGTGAAGGGCTTGTATCGCTCGTACTTGCCGGGATTGTTGATGGCGCGGCAGTCGAAGACGAAGCCGCCGCCGTTGCCCGACGGGTCGTTGGGAATCCCCTTCTTGTAGGCGAAGCTCAGGACGCGCACGGTCAGCTTGCGCTTGCCCAGCGCGTCGGTGAACTGCTTCATGTCCACCAGGCGGCGCAGCATCTCATTGAGGTAGGGATACTCGGCGTACGGCTTGGTGAGCAGCTGGCGCAGATTGGCTATGGCGAAGGGCACGCTCTGCATGAAGTGGGGCTTCTTCTCGAAGTAGCCGCGGAAGCCGTAGGCTCCCAGCACCTGCAGCGTGCGGAAGAGCACGAAGTGGCGCAGGCGCGCCATGAACTCGTCGCGGCCCAGCGTCACGTACTTGTTGACCGACGACAGGTACTCGTCAAGCAGTTCCTCGCGCAGACTGTCGGGCAGATTGGCCTTGGCCTGCCAGAGGAAGGAGGCCACGTCGTAGTAGAACGGGCCGCGTCGTCCGCCCTGGAAGTCGATGAACCACGGCTCGCCGTCGCGTATCATCACGTTGCGGCTCTGGAAGTCACGGTACATGAAGGTGCGCGTTCCGGCCTCGGCCATCAGCACGTCGGTCATGGCCTTGAAGTCATCTTCCAGCCGGTCTTCCTCGAACTCGAGTCCTGTGGCCTTCAGGAAACAGTACTTGAAGTAGTTCAGGTCCCACATGATGGAGCGCTCGTCGAACTCTACCGCAGGATAGCACACCGAGAAATCCATTCCGTCCGCTCCGGCGAACTGTATGTCGGGCAGGCGCCGGATCGTCTTCACCAGCAGGTCTTTCTCGTGTGAGGAAAATGAACGCGTGAGGCGTCCCTTCTCAATCTCGCCGAAGAGGAGCGTGTCGCCAAGGTCAGTCTGCACGTAGGCCATGCCGTCATCGCTCACGGCGAGGACGGTCGGCACGGGGATGCCCTTTTCGGCGAAGTGCCGGGCCATGTATATGAACGCCCTGTTCTCCTGCACCGATGTGCCGAGGACGCCTATGAGAGTGCGGCCGCCGTCGGCTTCGGAGAGCCGGAAGTACCGGCGGTTTGACCCTGACGACTGTAGCTCGGTCACCGTGGCGGGAGCGTTGCCGTATACGTCTGCGAAAAGTCTGGATAGTGTCGTAACCATTTTGTCAGTTTCCCTGATCGGAAAGGAATTTTATGCGGCACAGCCGGATTTCATCTTCGTTGAAAGCCGGGCACAGCTCGCGGTAGGCATCGTCAAGACTGTCGGAACTGCTCGTGCGGAAGTAATCGAATATTTCTTCCTGGTCCTCCGAGTCTATGAACTCGTCGATATAGTACGAGAGGTTGATGCGCGTGCCGGCATTGACGATTCCTTCGATTTCGTCGAGCAGACGGTCGAAGTCTATGCCGTTGCTGAACGCTATCTCGTTGAGATCGATTTTGCGGTCGATGGCCTGGATTATGGATATTTTGAGTTTGCTCTTGTTGGCGACGGTGCGTACGCGCAGGTCCTCGGGACGCTCGATTTCGTTGTCGTCGACATAGGTCTTGATCACCTTGATGAACTCGTCGCCGTAGCGCCGGGCCTTACCCGAGCCCACGCCGGGGATGTTGGCCAGCTCCTCGATGGTCACGGGATAGGTCGTGGCCATGGCTTCGAGTGACGGGTCCTGGAAGATGACGTAGGGAGGCAGATTGTGGTGACGCGCTATCTGCTGGCGGAGCGCGCTGAGGATGGCGAAGAGCTCGGGGTCGGCGGCGCATGACGAGCCGCTTTTCATGACCACGTCCTCGTCGATGACGTCCTCAGAGAAGTCGTTGTCTTCAACGATTTTGAAAGATACGGGTTTGTCGAGAAATTTCTTGCCCTTGGGGGTGACACGGAGTATTCCGTAATTCTCGATACCGCGTTCGATATATCCGTCGATGATGGCCTGTTGGATGACGGAATTGAGAAATTTGGGGCTTGACCCCTGGCAGCATCCGAATACTTCGGTTTCGTCATGCTTGTACGAGCGCACGTCGGCCGACGCACGGCCCATCATGACGTCTACTATATATTCGGTTTTGAATTTTTCTTTAAGTGCGACAATGGTTTCGAGAGCCGCAGCCAGATCATCTTTTGCTTCCACTTTCTTTTTAGGATTGAGACAATTGTCACAGTTTCCGCAGTTATCGCTGTTGAAAACCTCACCGAAATAATGAAGGATAGCACGGCGCCGGCAGACCGACGACTCGGCATAGTTGGCCGTCTCGGCAAGGAGCTGCCGCCCTATTTCCTGCTCGGCCAGTGGTTTGCCCTGGATGAACTTCTCCATCTTCTGGAGGTCCTTCCGGGCATAGAACGCAAGGCATATGCCTTCGCCGCCGTCACGGCCTGCGCGGCCGGTCTCCTGGTAGTATCCCTCGAGCGACTTGGGCATATCGTAGTGGATGACGAAGCGTACGTCGGGCTTGTCGATGCCCATGCCGAAGGCGATGGTGGCGACGATGACATCGACTTTCTCATGCAGGAAGGCATCCTGGTTCTCCGACCGCGTAGCCGGATCCATGCCGGCGTGGTAGGGGAGGGCGCGGATGGCGTTCACCCGCAGGAGTTCAGCGAGTTCTTCGACCTTCTTTCGCGACAGGCAGTAGATGATGCCTGACTTGCCTGACCGCTGCTTGATGAACCGGATGATGTCACGGTCGACATTGTTGGTCTTCGGGCGTACTTCGTAGTAGAGGTTTTCGCGGTTGAACGACGACTTGAATACAGCCGCGTCAACCATGGCGAGATTCTTCTGTATATCGTGCTGCACCCTAGGGGTCGCCGTTGCCGTCAGGGCAATCAGCGGATGTGTTCCTATCTCGGTGATGATAGGACGGATGCGGCGGTACTCGGGGCGGAAGTCATGGCCCCATTCCGATATGCAGTGAGCCTCGTCGACAGCGTAGAACGATATGGAAATTGTTTTTAGAAATTCTATGTTTTCTTCTTTGGTAAGTGACTCCGGTGCCACATAGAGCATCTTGGTGCGTCCCGACAGTATGTCGGCCTTCACCGTGTCGATGGCCCCACGCGTAAGCGACGAGTTCAGGAAGTGCGCTATGCTGTCGTTCTCACTGAAGTTGCGCATAGCGTCGACCTGATTCTTCATCAGTGCTATCAGCGGCGATACGATGATGGCCGTGCCTTCCGACATCAGGGCCGGAAGCTGGTAGCAGAGCGATTTACCTCCGCCTGTGGGCATGATTACGAAAGTGTCGCGGCCGTTAAGGAGGTTGAGGATGATCTCCTCCTGCTGGCCTTTGAATCCGTCAAAACCGAAGTGATGCTTCAGTGCGTCGGCAAGTTGGGTCGCTGTCGTCATTTATGGTGGGAGATTGTGGTTGGTTCGTAGTGTTCCGGAGTCGGGGCCGTCATACGGCCTGCGCGTCGAAGTGTGCCTCTTCGAGCTGGCGTGCGCAGAATTCGGCCGTGACGGTGAATTCCGTGTCCGTGCCCGAGGGCATGTCATACATCGGGTTCATCATGATGGTCTCGACTATCGAGCGCAGTCCGCGGGCGCCAAGTTTGAACTCGATGGCCTTGTCCACGATGAAGTCGAGAGCCTCAGGGAGGAAAACGAGCTTCTTCCCGTCCATGGCGAAGAGCTTCTCATACTGCTTCGTGATGGCATTCTTCGGTTCGGTGAGAATCCGGCGCAGGGCGTCGCGGTCGAGAGGCAGCAGGTGCGTCAGTATCGGCAGACGGCCTATGATTTCGGGTATCAGTCCGAATGTGCGCAAATCCTGCGGCGCGACGTGGCTCATGAAGCGGTCGCGCTCTATGCGCCGGGTGGCGGCATCGGTCGAGAATCCCACGAAACTCGAGTTGAGCCTGTGGGCTATGGCCTGCTCGATGCCTTCGAAGGCTCCTCCGCAGATGAAGAGGATGTCCTTGGTGTCGACGGCTATCATTGGCTGCTCGGGATGCTTGCGGCCTCCCTGGGGCGGTACGTTCACTATCGAGCCTTCAAGGAGTTTCAGCAGGCCCTGCTGGACGCCTTCGCCGCCGACGTCGCGCGTGATGGACGGATTGTCGCCTTTGCGGGCTATCTTGTCTATCTCGTCGATGAAGACGATGCCGCGCTGCGCGCGCTCCACATCGTAGTCAGCCACCTGAAGCAGACGGGTGAGCAGACTCTCGATGTCCTCTCCCACATATCCGGCCTGGGTCAGCACGGTGGCGTCCACTATTGTGAACGGTACGTCGAGGATGCGTGCTATGGTCTTAGCTATCAGAGTCTTGCCCGTACCTGTCGGGCCGACCATGATGATGTTGCTCTTTTCGATTTCTACGCCGTCGTCATCTACGGGCTGGTCAAGGCGCTTGTAGTGGTTGTACACAGCCACCGAGAGATACTTCTTGGCCTGGTCCTGTCCGATGATGTACTGGTCGAGGAATTCCTTGATTTCGTGAGGCTTGGGGATGGGTTTCTTCTCCGGCTCCTCCTCGCTCACGCCATGTATGATGCGCTGCTTGGCACGCGCCCTGCCGGCAGTGTTGGCCGACGAGTCCATGTCGCCGTCGAACATACCGAGCATCGAGCCTGCCATGCTGATGCAGTCTACGCAGATGTTGGCTTCGCCGTCCGGCGAGGGCAGCAGGGTAGCGCCCTCGCTCTCGGAGCGGCCGCAGAAGTTGCAACGTGCGATTCTCTTTTTTGCCATTTCTACGTGTACAGGCTTATTTGTTCGATTTCACGAGCACCCGGTCAATCATGCCGTACTGGAGCGCTTCTTCGGCGGTCATCCAGTAGTCGCGGTCGGAGTCGGCCTCTACCTTTTCGAAGGGCTGGCCGGAGTGGTCGGAGATGATGGTGTAGAGCTCGTGCTTGAGTTTCTTGATTTCGCGTACGGTGATTTCCATGTCTGTGGCCTGACCCTGCGCACCGCCCATCGGCTGGTGAATCATCACGCGCGAGTGCTTCAGCGCGAATCGCTTGCCCTTTTCGCCTGCCACAAGCAGTACGGCGGCCATCGATGCGGCGATGCCGGTGCAGATGGTGGTCACATCCGACTGGATGTACTGCATGGTGTCGTAGATGCCCAGACCGGCGTATACCGAGCCGCCGGGGGAGTTGATATATATGGATACGTCCTTGCCGGGGTCAGCGGAGTCCAGGTACAGGAGCTGGGCCTGGATGACATTGGCGGTGTAGTCGTTTACCTCAGTGCCTAAAAAGATGATGCGGTCCATCATCAGGCGCGAGAATACGTCCATCTGTGCCACGTTGAGCGAGCGCTCCTCGATGATGGTGGGGCTGATGTACGAATCCACAGGGCCTGCGGCCTTGGAGGTGAAGGCAGTGTACTGGTCAAGTGCATTGCCACTCATGCCGAGATGGTGGACAGCGTAGTTTCTGAAATCGTTCTTAGTCATAAATTACTATCTATTGGAGCGGGCAGCCGCGCTGCCTCGTGTTTTCTATGTCAAAATTAAGAAAAAAATCCCGTTCGGACAAATATTTCTATGGACGAGACAAAAAAATTTTTCAAGAAGCCGTAACTTTGCATGCGTAAACCGTACAGAAATGACAGAACAGAAATACAACAGAATGCAGACCGTCAAGCGGCGGTTCTTCGCCATGCGCAATGGCATCATCTCCGATACGCTCCGCAAGGCAGGTTCGCCTTTCCATATAATATTCGGCCTCAATCTGCCGCAGCTGGTAGAGATTGCCGAAGAAACGGGCAAAGACCCCGTACTCGCGGCGCAGCTGTGGGCCAATACTACTACACGCGAGAGCATGCTTCTTGCGCCCATGCTGGTCGATGCCTCGGCAGTCACCGTCGCACAGGCCCGTGAGTGGATTGCCGGCATTCCGTGTGCCGAGGTGTCCGACATCCTGTGCCACAGGCTTCTTAGGCATATCCCCGGCGCATGGGAGCTGGCCGAAAGCCTTTCGGATTCTCCCGTCGGAGAGTGGAACGACTACACGGCTCTCCGTCTGCTCTTCAACCTCCTCGGCAGCGACCCGCAGCGCGCGCTAGGACTCGCGCTCCGCTTTCCTGACTCATCGCTCCGTCACTCCATCGAGATGGAAGCCGAGTGGCGCATGAGTTTGTGATTTGTGGATTTTTTTGCGTAACTTTGCACGACTAAATATTATAACGACAATGAACGACCTTCCACAGACATACAATCCCGCAGAGGTTGAGGACAAATGGTATGCCTACTGGCTCGAGCACAAACTGTTCCGCTCGGTTCCCGACGCGCGTGAGCCGTACACCATAGTCATTCCGCCGCCAAACGTCACCGGCGTGCTCCACATGGGCCACATGCTGAACAATACCATTCAGGATATCCTCGTGCGCCGCGCCCGCATGCAGGGCAAAAATGCCCTCTGGGTGCCGGGTACCGACCATGCCTCGATTTCGACTGAGACAAAGGTGATTGCAAAACTCGCATCCGAAGGCATCAAGAAGACCGACCTCACGCGTGAGGAGTTCCTCACACACGCATGGGCATGGACCGAGAAGCACGGCGGCATCATCCTGCAGCAGCTCCGCAAGCTCGGCGCTTCATGCGACTGGGACCGCACAGCTTTCACCATGGACGGCCCCCGCAGCGAAAGCGTGGAGAAGGTATTCGTAGACCTATATAATAAAGGTCTTATATACCGTGACCTCCGTCCCGTCAACTGGGATCCGCAGAACCGCACCGCCCTCAGCGATGACGAGGTATTCTTCGTCGAGGAGCAGTCAAAGCTCTACTATCTCCGCTACTATCTGGCCGACGACAGCGCCGACATCAAGGCTACCGCAGAAGACGTGGTGCACACCGACGCTGACGGCCGCCACTATGCCGTGGTCGCCACCACGCGCCCCGAGACCATCATGGGCGACACGGCCATGTGCATCAATCCCAAGGACCCCAAGAACGCATGGCTCCGCGGACACAAGGTCATCGTGCCTCTGGTCGGACGCGTCATCCCCGTCATCGAGGACCGCTATGTGGAGATAGACTTCGGTACGGGCTGTCTCAAGGTCACTCCGGCGCACGACAAGAACGACTACATGCTCGGCAAGAAGCACAATCTCGAGACCATCGACATCTTCAATGAGGATGCCACAGTCGCCGAGGTGGCAGGCATGTACGTAGGCATGGACCGCTTCGACTGCCGCAAGGCCATCGTCGAGGATCTCCGCAAGGCCGGCCTCCTCGAGAAGGAAGAGGACTATACCAACAAAATCGGCCTCTCCGAGCGCACGCGTGTGCCTATCGAGCCGCGTCTGTCGCTCCAGTGGTTCGTGCGCATGAAGCACTTCGCCGACGAGAGCCTCGCCCCCGTCATGGACGACATCATACGCTTCGTCCCCGAGAAGTACAAGAACACCTACCGCATATGGCTTGAGAACATCCAGGACTGGTGTATCAGCCGTCAGCTCTGGTGGGGACACCGCATCCCGGCTTATTTCTACGGCGACAAGACCGGCAAGGACGCCGAATTCGTCGTGGCACTCACCCGCGAAGAAGCACTCGAGAAGGCACGCATACAGTCAGGCAATCCCGGTCTTCAGGCCGACGACCTTCGTCATGACCCCGATGCCCTCGACACATGGTTCTCGTCGTGGCTGTGGCCCATCACCCTCTTCGACGGCATCAACAATCCCGGCAACGAGGAAATCAAGTACTACTATCCCACCGCCACACTCGTGACGGGCCCCGACATCATCTTCTTCTGGGTAGCCCGAATGATTATGGCCGGCTACGAATACATCGGCAAGCAGCCGTTCAACAATGTCTACTTCACCGGTATCGTCCGTGACTCCATCGGCCGCAAGATGAGCAAGTCGCTCGGCAACTCGCCCGATCCTCTCGACCTCATAGCCACCTACGGCGCCGACGGCGTGCGCATGGGTCTGATGCTCGCCGCCCCTGCAGGCAACGACATCATGTACGATGACAAACTCGTCGAGCAGGGCCGCAATTTCTGCAACAAGATCTGGAACTCCTTCCGTCTCATCAAGGGCTGGCAGGTCGACGACGCTGCCGCCCGGCCTGCTGTCTGCGCCCTCGCCGGCCGCTGGTTCGAGTCCATGCTGAACAAGACCGTGGCCGAAGTCAGCGACCTCTTCGGCAAGTTCCGCATCTCCGAGGCGCTGATGGCCGTCTACCGTCTGTTCCGCGATGACTTCTCGTCGACATACCTCGAGATGATCAAGCCTGCCTACGGCAGCCCGATTGACGGCCACACCTACCGTCAGGCTACGGGATTCCTCGATTCGCTGCTGCGCATGCTCCATCCCTTCATGCCCTTCATCACCGAGGAACTGTGGCAGCATCTGGCCGAACGCGCCGACGGCGAGTCGATCATGTACGCTTCCGAACCTGCCTGCGGTGAGGTAGACGAGCAGCTCATCGCAGCCATGGCACAGGCACAGGACATCATCAACGGCATCCGCGCCGTCCGTGCGCGCAAGAACATCTCTCCGCGCGAGAAGCTCACTCTCAAGGTACTCGGCACCATTGACCCGACCATAGAAGACGTGCTCGTCAAGCTCGGCGGACTCGAAGCCATCGAGCAGAATGCAGAGAAGGACGCCGCCGCTTCATCGTTCATGGTAGGCACGCTGGAATTCAACATTCCGCAGAGCAACCTGATTGACGTCGAGGCAGAGCGTGCCCGTATCAACAAGGAAATAGATTATCTCGTCGGTTTCCGTGCTTCCGTTGAGAAGAAACTCTCAAACGAACGCTTCGTCTCGAAGGCTCCTGAAGCCGTTGTCGCTGCCGAGCGCAAGAAACTCGAAGACGCTGATACCAAACTCGCCGCGCTCCGCGCTTCGCTTGAAGCGCTGAAGTAATCGGCCCGAGACATAATTCAATCGCCGGGTTACGACATTTGTCGCAATCCGGCGATTATTCATTTTAAGACTATTCAAAAACCGCGAATTAAGACCATGAAAACCAAGCTCTACACTGCAGCCCTGTTTCTTCCGCTGGCCTTCTCATGCGGCCATGACGGTGCCGGGGAACGCGGCATCGATGTCGGAGGAGAAGCCGCAGCCCTCACTTATGCAGCAACGGTTGTGGATGAGGACGACAGTCCGCTCGACGGCGTGGCTGTGCTTTGCGAAAGCCTTCAGTACGAACCTTCGGCGGCCGTCACTGACAGCCGGGGCGCTTTCGCCTTGCATGGTCTGTGCAGCGACAGCCGCTATACGCTCACGTTTTCAAAAGACGGTTACTGCGAAGCCTCTTCGCGAATAGTCATGGCTGACCGCAATGTGTCGGGCGACGTCTATGTCCTCGCGAAGCTGCCTCCGGTAGTCGTAGAGGAGAGAATCGAAGTGACGCCGAGTGCGCTCGGCTTCGGACCCGGTGTGCCTGAAATCATCCTGACTGTCAGCGCGACACTGCGCTCGGCGGTGGAGTGGCACGTGACTATAGACGACACCTCGTGGCTTCAGGCCGAACCATCGTCCGGCACACTTGAACCCGGCGGACAGCTGGCAGTCCGCTTTACGGTTGACTACACGGCGGTGAAAACTCACATCTTCCAGCTTATCACCGTCACAGTCGGCGGCGTCACTATACCCGTAATGGCGGAGTATCGCCCTTGAAAAGATTATACGCCTCAGCTGTCGAAGCGTGTCGACATATCTTTCAGGGCGGAGAGGGCGGTCATGTCGGTGCTGACGGGCACGACGCTGATGCAGCGGCACGACAGCCAGTATTCATCCGTGTCGGTCGCTTCAGGCTCGAGGTTGATGAAGCGGCCTGACAGCCAGTAGAAGGGATTGCCCTGAGGGTCGAGATATCGGGCGAAGTCGTCCGTCCAGTAGCCGCGGGCCGCGCGGCATACCTTGATGCCTTCGGGCATGACTTTGGCCGGGATATTCACGTTCAGGCATACACCTTCAGGAAGCCCCGAAGCGATGACCTCGGCCGCAATATTGGCCACAAAAGCCGTGCACAGCGAGAAGTCGGCCTTCATAGAGTGGTGTAGCAGCGAGAAGCCCACAGAGGGAATACCCTCAAGGCAGCCCTCCAGTACGGCACCCATAGTGCCTGAATAGAGGACGTTCACCCCTGAGTTGGATCCGTGATTGATGCCCGAGAATACCACGTCAGGCTTCCGTGGCACGATGGCGTTCAGGGCGAGTTTGATGCAGTCGACGGGCGTGCCGGTCACCGAGAACATGCGCACGCCGTCCATGTCAGACGGCAGTTCTTTTATGCGCAGCGAGGCGCCCACGGTCAGCGCCGATGACTGGCCGGACTGGGGGTGAGCCGGAGCCACGACAATCACGTCGCCCATCGTACGGACACATTCTGCCAGGTAGCGTACGCCCGGGGCGTTGATGCTGTCGTCGTTGGTTATAAGGATAAGAGGACGGGTATTTGCCATAATATATGATGAATATTTCTTGTTAATGGAACAACCGAATGTGCTCCGGAGTTCTCTCGGATTCTAAAACTGGAAGTAAATGAAGGGACTGACATCGGCCGTGCGCAGTTCGAGGACGAGTTGCACAGTGAGGATGAATAGCAGAAGTTTGACTGCCCACGGCGACCGCACGAAGAGCTGCCGGACGCGCTCCCAGAATGCAGCGGGCACGGCGTGCGCCGCGATGATGACGAACATCAGTACGAGCCACAGCATGCGCGCCGACGCGAAGGCCGGAAAGTACGTCAGCGAGAAGTCTCGGCCGACCGAACGGATGATTTCGAGTGAATCATCCCACGAGGCGGCGCGGAAGAATACCCACAGCAGCGACACGAACACCATTGTAGTCAGCCACCACAGCGCGCGGGTCAGCCGGTTGTCGGGCACGCGGTCGAGCCACGGACGCGAAGCCTTGTGCACGGCCAGCCCGGCACCGTGCATCGCGCCCCAGAATACGAATTTCCATGCCGCACCGTGCCACAGGCCCCCTATGACCATAGTGACGAAATTATTCACGTACGTCCGCACGGTGCCTTTGCGGTTGCCCCCCAGAGGTATGTACACGTAGTCGCGCAGCCATGACGAGAGCGATATGTGCCAGCGTCGCCAGAAGTCGGTGAGATTCTGTGACTTGTAGGGGAAGTTGAAGTTCTGTGCGAGCCTGAATCCCATGATGAGCGCTATGCCGATGGCCATGTCGGAGTAGCCCGAGAAGTCGCAGTATATCTGCATAGTGTAGCCGATGATGCCCATCAGCGTCTCGAATCCCGAGTAGGCGCCGGGCGAGTTGAATATCAGGTCGTTGTACTGTGCGATGTAGTCGGCTATGACAGCTTTCTTGATGACGCCGAGCATGATGAGCCACAGCCCCGTGTATATCTCTTCGCGGCTTGCGTGGCGGTTCTGGTCGATCTGCGGCAGGAAGTAATCCGCACGCACTATTGGGCCGGCTACCAGCGCCGGGAAGAACGACAGGAAGAACGCGTACTCAAGCCACGTCCGCGTAGGCGCCACGCGCCCTTTGTAGACGTCCACGATGTAGCTCACGGACTGGAATGTATAGAACGATATGCCTACCGGTAGCACCAGGTCAAGCGGCTGGAAGTTCCCTCCGGTCATGGCCTGAAAATTCCATAGGAAAAAGTTGGCGTACTTGAAGTAGCCCAGTATGCCGAGCGACAGACAGAGCGACAGAGCCACGCATCCGCGCCGGACGGCGCGCGACTGTCCGGGCCGCGCTATCGCGCGCGACAGAAGCCAGTCAGTCAGCGACGTGCCGGCAAGCATGAGCACGAAGAGGCCGCTGCTCTTATAGTAGAAGAAAAAGCTGAACAGCACCACGAAGACCACCATCTGCGTCTTCCGCTGTCTGAGCAGCCCGTAGATTGGCATGAACACGAGAAAGAGCGCCCAGAAGATGCCCGACGAAAACAGCATCGGTGCCTCGGGGTCGTACGTCAGCATCTGTCCGACGTTGTGCAGGATGTCGGTCAGGGATGCCATCACTTTTCGTTTGGTTGATGCACGAATATGCGTTTGGCCCTGGACGACTTCACTGACGGCGTCTCCATCAGTATGGGGTGCTTTGCGTGCCGGGGCATCCATCGGACCACGCTGTCGAGCCATGCGGCCGCCGACTCATGTGTGGGATGTGCGCCGTCTTTCGAGCGCTCGAAGTGCATGCCGTCGCTCAGGAAGAAGCAGCCCCGTTCAGTCTGCGAGGCTATCAGGTCGTTGATGCCCGTGTCGTCGCGCCAGTTGGGCGGACCTATCCACAGGTAAGGGATGGTGTCGATGTCGGCCAGAATCCGGTCGACGTACTTTGTGCGTTTCTCCGCGATGTCCTTCACGAAGAGCTCGTTGGCACCCAGGCAGATGAATATGTAGTCGGGCTTTATCCTGCCGATATAACCGGCAAGACGGTCAGAGCGGCCCCATACTTCCGATGTCGAGCTGTACCACATCACCTCGTAGAGTGTGTGGCCGTTGTGGTCGGCATAGGCTGCCATGCGCGGCCCGAGGCCCTCGAGCATGGAGTCGCCGATGAAGAGTATGGTTTTCGGAAGGCTGTCGCATGGCGCCGGTTCTGCAGACGGGTCTGCGGCAGCGGTAGTATCGGCGGAGAGGCTGCCGGCGACGGAGACGGCGTCTCTGCCGCCGTCGCTCCGCTGGGCTAACAAGGCGTCGGCTATGCCTGATGATTTCAGCTTCCGTCCGCCGATTTCGGGCATGTCGAAAGCCGACGAGACCGCGAAGACGGCGAATGACGTCAGCAGCAGCAACCATAGTTCGGCGTAGTGGCGTCTCATGGTCGGGCGTTCAGAACGTAATAAGACGGTATGCTCCGGCGCGGCCTGCCACGACTCTGTACTTGCGCAGCGCGTAGCCGTGTTCGGCGGCAGGACCGCTCACGGGGTGGCCTGCAAGAGAGAATACGTTGTACGAACTGCCGCACTTGGGGCACACGGCCAGCTGCTCGCCTTCAGACGATACTGCCACGCGGACATCGTTGCGACACTCCACGGGACACGCCAGATCGTAGGCCTGAGGCTCGCCCAGGACGTCGCAGACCAGCAGCACGCCGCCGAAGCCTGTCTGCGTGATGTCGGTGTAGAAGAAGTTGGCCGGGATACGCTCCGAACGGATGAACCGCTGCCAGTCCATCGCGGCATTCACGCCGTAGATGTTCCAGTCCGCTATGGTCTGGAACGTGACATTGACCGGCACTGCCGGTATGCGGTCATCGTCAAGTGAGTCGCATCCGTACAGTGCCGGAATGGCTGTCAGCAGCATAATCAGTGCCCGGGTGTCGAGGGCACGCGCCATATGTCGCCGTAAGTTATGCAAGGTTGGCAAAGAGTGTGCCGAACTGGTCGGCGGCTTTCTGGAGACTGGGACCCACCAGCGGACGCAGCATCACGGGGATGTCTACGTCGATTGTGCCGGTCACTTCGGTGCTGTCGTCACTGACAGGCTTGAGGTCGACCTCGAGGGTCATGGGCACAGGCGAGTTCTGAGCCTGCAGGCGTACGCGGCTGTCGGTGCGCTCTACGGCCTTGAGAACGATGTCGCCCACCTGCGGGGTGACGATTTTGATGGTGTCGCAGGTAAATTCGACGTTCCCCACTTTGGCGCGTTCCTCTTCGGGAAGGGCGGCCAGTGAGTCGTTAAGCGTGGAGAAATCGGCGAATTTAGCGGCGAGGGATGAGGCCGGGCGGTTGATGACCGTCGGCTTGGACGAATATTTTGCCATTTAGATGCTTCGGTGTTTGTGGAGGGGTGATCAGCGTTCGGGAACCCAGTTGGCGGGATCTTCACGCCAGCGGCGCAGTGTGCCGAGGTCTTTCTCACTGATGTAGTTTGTCTTCAGGGCTACGTCGAGCATGGCATTGTAGTCGCTCAGAGTGATGAGCTTCACACCTTCTTTGACGAAGTTCTCCTCGGCCAGAGGGAATCCGTAGGTGAAGAGAGCTACCATGCCTACCACTTCGCATCCTGCATTGCGGATGGCCTGAACTGCTTTGAGCGAGCTTTTGCCGGTGGAGACGAGGTCTTCGACGACTACTACTTTCTGGCCCTGACGCAGATCGCCTTCGATGAGGTTCTCCATGCCGTGGTCCTTGGGTGTCGAACGTACGTATACGTAGGGAAGGTCCAGCGTGTCGGCAACGAGGGCGCCCTGGGCGATGGCTCCGGTGGCGACACCGGCTATGGCCTGGGCTTCGGGGAAGTTCTCGAGGATGATGCGCGTGAGCTCGACTTTAATGAAAGAGCGTACGTCGGGATAGGAGAGGGTGCGGCGGTTGTCGGTATATATGGGCGAGTTCCAGCCTGATGCCCATGTGAACGGATTCGAGGGCTGAATCTTCAACGCATTGATTTTGAGGAGTTTTTCTGCTAAGAGACGTTCTACGTTTTTCATTTTCTGTTACGTGATGTTTCAAGTCGCAAAAATAGCAATTATTCTTGATATGTGAAAGTCTGTATGCCGTTTTTTTATCGGTGCGGACGTAAAAACACATCATAAAAATGCGTCGGCGTTTTCATGCAATCCCCATGAGGTCGCGGTATATGTCGAGCGCGGCCTTAATGTGGTCGGGGTCTGCTGTTTGGTCGATGTGCGGCTTGCCGACGTCCTCGAGGAGTGTGAAGTTGATTGAGTCGGCGTCGCGGTTCTTCTTGTCCTGTCGCATGGCGGCGATGAGAGCCGGGTAGTCGTCGCAGGTGATGTCGAACGCGTCGAAATTCTCGCGGACATAGCTTGCGAAGTTGTGGAGCACATCCGAGGGGAATCCGAGCATCATATGCGAGAGCACGAGTTCGGCCACGATGCCCCATGCTATGGCGTAGCCGTGGGGTACGGGTGATTTATGCGAATAGGCGAAGCTCTCGAACGCATGGCCTATGGTGTGTCCCAGATTGAGGGCCTTGCGGATGCCCTGCTCGGTAAGGTCGGTCTCGACTATGCGCACCTTCACTCCAACGCTCGCCTCTATCAGCGGCAGCAGTCCGGCCACATCGAGGACCGGACGCACGGGGCTGAATCCGAGCAGTCTGCCGAGGGTCTCGCGGTCCTCGAGCAGTCCGTGCTTCAGCATCTCGGCATAGCCCGAGAGTATCTGCTGCGGAGGCAGTGTGTTGAAAAATATAGTCGATATGATGGCTGCGTCAGGCTCGTAGAAAGCGCCTATCTGATTCTTGAATCCGTTGAAGTTGATGCCGGTCTTGCCGCCTACGGATGCATCTACGGCGGCGAGTACGGTGGTGGGGATATTGATGCACTTCATTCCGCGCTTGAATGTGGCGGCGGCGAATCCTGCCATGTCGCTCACCACACCGCCGCCGAGATTGACGACTATGGTGCTGCGGCCGGCTTCGAGTTCGGAGAGATGTTTCCACAGACTCGTCAGTTCCTCGAGGTTCTTGTTGGAGTCTCCCGATTTTACTGTGATTACCTTGGCGTCGGCGGCCGCTTTGGAGTCTGCCTTGAGCAGCGGCAGCACGAACACGGCAGTGTTCGTGTCCGCAACGATGACAACCTGAGGATTGCCGGCTTCGGCGACCAGGTCGTCGAGGGCCTTTCCGACGAGATTTGTGAAGATGAGTTTCTGTTTCATAATTCTATGAAGTTTGCAAACCTGCTTGTGACGAATTTTACACTATCAGTCACAGAGTAAACGGCTGAAAAGCCGTGAAAGTTCGGTCATGGAGCTGATTTCCATGTCGGCGCCTGCCTGAAGAAGCGAGCCGGGCTCGAGAGGCCCGGTCCTGACGCCGATGGTGAATATCCCTGCTGCCGAGGCGCTCTCCACGCCCAGCGGGGCATTGTCTACGGCAAGTGCCTCCCACGCCGGTACGCCGGCTTTGTCCAGTCCTTTCAGGAACGGCTCCGGGTGGGGCTTGCCGTGGACCACGTCGTGTGCGGTGACGCGCAGACTGAATGCGCCGGGATAGTCGCGTGCGATGCGTTCGAGTATCGAGGCCTGTCCCGAGCCGGTCACCAGCACAGCCTCAAGACCGGCGCCGGTGACGCGTCCGACGGCGTCCTGCGCGCCCTCCATGATGACAGGCTCGCCCATCGCCTTGAAGTTGCGGCTCTTGATGGCGTACAGACGGCGGCACGTTTCCTCATCGGCGCCGTGCCCGTACTGGCGGCGGTAGAGCAGATTGATGGTCGAGGCCCCGGTGCGTCCTTCATAAGCGAAAAACTCGTCCTCGTCGGCGTCGATTCCCGCTTCGTCGCACATCATCTTCCATGCCTTGGCGTGATTGGGCATAGAGTCGTAGAGCACGCCGTCCATATCGAAGAGCACCGCCCGCAGATGTCCCGGTGCGTGGCCGGTCCGGGCCTGATAAGCCCCGGCGGCCGTAATGAAGGTATCGTGGATGTTCATTTCCTGCGTTTTTTCGTTTTCTTGGTTTCTGTCGGAGCCGGTACGGTGTCGGCAGGCGCTTTCAGCCCGAGTGCCACCGAATCAGCCGGAGAGAGAACGGCGCCGGCGCTGTCTGTCAGCGCCTTGATGTCAGGCCCTTTGCCCGATGTCAGCGGCGCGAACTTCGAGCGCACCATGCCGCGGCGGAATACGTTCTCTATCTGGTTGAGCAGGTTGACGCGTGCCGTGTCGGTCACTCCGACGCTCTGTGCAACCTGTCCCTCCTTGTATTTCGCACCGCCGAGGCGTATTTTGTATTTGTCGGGATTGCCCTTGACGGTGATGCCGAACTTGAATGGCAGCGGCGACTTCAGCACCGATATGTGGTAGTCGAAGTTCATGTCCAGGTCGTTGTAGCCCACCACGCCGAGGCGGTAGCGGTCGATGTCGAACGCGAACGGATAGATCTGCAGCACATCGTCGCGCACCACAATCTCTACGCTGACGCGCTTGATGTGGTTGTCGGCCTTGTCTCTGAACCGCAGCCACTTGCCTATGGTGGCGTATGTCTCAGGGTTGATGAATGCGAGCTCCTCGCCCGACAGTCTGATGGCGGCGTCGAGTGTGGGGAGCACCAGATTCATCGAGCTGTCAACATCCACTGTCGCAGCAAGGTCGGCGTTGATATATCCGCTGAAATCGCGTATCATCGGCATTATCGAGTCTATGGCCGGGACGAGCGACAGAAATTTGGCGATGTTCATCTTCTGAAGGTCGAGACTGAATCCGAAGTGCATGTTGTCTTTGGTCGGGGCCATATACATGGCCGACATTCCCATGTCGCCGGCATCGGACTTTGCCTTCAGGTCGTGGATGTTGAGGGCGCCGGAGTAGAGGAGCAGTTCGGTGCTGCAGTCCTTGAAGTCAAGGTCGGAGTAGATGATATTCTTTGCGTTGACCTTGAATGAGGCGTCTATATTGACCGGTATCAGCAGCGGACCGGCAGTGTCGGGCTGCTGCGAGGCTATGGCGTCGAGCTGGTCCTGAAGGGCTTTGTCGTCGTCGGTCTTGGAGAGGTCGGGCTTCACATCGCCGTGGCGCAGTCTGTCGGCATAGGCCGCTCCGGCGAATACTGCCGAGGCGAGCTGGTTGACGTCTATGGTGTCGCTCTGGGCCTCGAAGTTTATCTTCAGCGGATTGCGCAAGCCGCTGAACGACAGCGCGCGCCTGATGTTCGACACCAGGCCGGTTATAGTCAGGTCGCTCTTTCCGGCCCGATAGGAGAGGTTGTGTATCCGTATGGTGTCGTTGGAGAATCTGATGTCGAGTTCGCTCACGTTGTTCCGCAGAGGGAAGAGGGGCGTGAACAGGCGTGCGCGGCGGGTGGTGAGTTCGCCGTTAAGCTGCCATCCCAGCAGGAATTTGCGGAATCCCGATGCCAGCTTCCAGTCGAGCACTTCGATGTCATTGTTCTCTTCGAGCGATACGCGGCGGATGTGGCGGCGGTTCTCGCGCCGCTTGGCAATGGCCAGCCTGATCACTGAGTCCGGGCTGAGGTGGGGCATCTCGCGGTGTATGCTGTCGGCGATGGCCTTGATGATTTTGCCGCTTGCCGTTTCCTCGACAGGTTTCTTATAGGTAGAGGCATTGAGATGCGCGTTTCTGAGCACGAACCGCGTGCCCGGCGCTCCGGCGCCAACAGAGCCGATGTTGAGGTCGGCCGAAATCAGAGGAGCCTTTTTGTTGCCCTTGTAGCGCTGCAGGCTCACACGGCCTGATACGTCGCGGAATCTCGCTCCGGCAGAGTCGGTTATCGACAGCACACTCAGGCGTTCTATCTTCACGCCTCCTCCGAGCGGCACGACGGCCGTGGTGTCGCCTGCCGTGATGGTGTGGTCCGCGCCGGCTCCGAGCGAAAGTCCCGATATGGCCATGTCGACGCCCGAAAGAAGCACATTGGCCGTGTCCACACTGATTGCGGCACCGAATATCGCGTCACCGGATTTCTTGCCGAGCGAATCGCTCATCCGGTGCTGCGAGCTCAGCACTATGCGCGCCGTCCGGGCATCTATCATGTCTGCCGTGTCCGCCGACAGCCAGTAGAGGTTGTGGCCGGTGACGTCGCCCCGGAGATAGAGGCGGTGGAAGTTCTGCTGCGAGAGCATCGACTGACGTCCGGCGGCTTCGAAGTCGGCGTCAATCGTTCCGCTGACGGCTCCCGGAATCATCCGGGCGAGTGCTTCGGGGAGCAGTGTCAGGTCGATGTCGCCTTTCACGGTGGCCTTGAACTCGGGATCCGACAGCAGGTCGGAGGCCGAGCCTGACATCTCGAGCGTAGTAGCCGGACCGGCCACCACGAGGCGGTTGACGGTGACCGAGGCCGAACTGAGTCCGGCCGTGTCGGTGCGCGCCGTGATGTCGAACCCTATGCGCCTGAAGCGGACCTTGCCGTAGGTGAGGGGAGTGTCGGTCATGGCCACGTTTATCTCCGCTGCCGGGATGGAGTCGACCGCCGGACGGTATGGGCTCAGGAGTCTTGCCGTCAGGCCGATGGCTCCTTCCGTCTGAAAGTACGGGGCTGTAAGCCTGTATTGGCGGCGCAGACTGTCGGGGACTACGGTGAGCATGTCGGCGATTCTCACCGGTTCGATGTCGATTCGGGCCGACGGTACTGTCAGAGTGCTGTCCAGGACGACATCCGCGTTGATGCTGGCGTTTATGAATGCTCCGCGGAGCTTGAATTCCTCCAGCGACAGCAGCTCGGGCGAACGCGGCTGCCACTTCACCCTGCCGTCCAGCCCGAAGGCTATGTCGCTGAGATTCAGCATGGCCTTGGTCAGGGGGCTGTTCACGTTGCCGTCGATGACTAAGCGGTAGGACGGTTCGTCCTCGTGCTCGAGCGACACGTCGTGCAGCAGCAGTATCGATGCGCCGGTGCTGTCGACGGCATTGAAGTAGCGGATCTCCCTCGTGTCGTTGAATGTGAACCGTTCGATGGAGAATGGCGGAATCACCATCGGGGCGCCGTTGTCAGGCGCCGCAGTGGTGTCGGATTCGTATATGGCGAAGTTGCCGCGGCCCGAGCGGTCGAGCACTATGTTGAGCCCGGCCCGGTCGAGAGTCACGTCGCGCACGGCTATGCGGCCCCGCAGCATGGCCCCGAGGTCTATGGCGCCACTGAAGCGGTCGAGCGTGAGCAGAGTGTCGCTCCATGCCGGCAGACTCCGGCGTTCTTCGGCGCTGAGACTGTCGAATACTTTCGACCGCACCGTCAGCGAGTCTATCTCCAGCGCGAGAATTGGAAATGCCGGCTTGAAGTCGAGCGCCACGCGGCCTATGGCCACGTCGGCGTCAAGCGATTTCTCGGCAAGGCGTTCGACGATAGGGGTCAGATGCTGGGGCTTCAGCACTTTCACACAGCATATCACTGTAGCCGCCGTGAAGAGCAGCGGCACGAGGATGACCAGCGAAAGCGCGAAAAGAATGTTTATGACGGTTCGGCGCATAGGTTCAGATATTAGTTGAAGTGGTGTCGGCGGCAGGAGCTGCCGTTATGTGGAAACAAGCCTGGTGCCGTTCGTGCTTGACCAGGCACCGGCCTTCGGCACGCAAATCCCACACTATGCGTGCCAGCAGGTTCTTGAGGTCCTCGAATGTGCGCCGCGTGCCGTCGGGATTATCGCATATGAATTTGCTGTAACTGATGTCGAAAGTCGTGCCGTAGCGGTGGGCGCTCTCAGTGGTGGCGTTGCGGTTGACTCTGCGCAGTTTCCCGACAGTAAGGTCAGACCGCAGCAGGCTCGTCACTTTGAGCCGGTAGGCGCCTCCGCCGTGCGAATACAGCGAGTCGGCGAATCTCCGGCCTATCTCCTCCAGAAGGTCGGCAGCCTGCGGGCGCAGATATGGATATGAGTGGGTCAGTGTGTCGATATACAGATATTCATTCGAAACTATGCGTGTCAGTCCCTGTCCCTGCTGCCACGCGTCGGCAAAGGATTCTATAGGCTTCATGCCTCCGGCCCGCGCATATACGAGATGTGCCGCATTGCTGTCGTTGAACATCCGGTGGAGGCTTCCTCCCTCGGGCATGCGCACTCGCAGCGGCGTGCATCCTCCGTCGGGAGCCGGACGGCCGCTTTCGGCATAAGGATTCATACTCGGTTTGTCAGCAAGCAGATAAGCAAGGTGAGAATCTATGTCGGCAGGGACTTTCTCGGCTTCGTCGGCACAAGCTGCGAGGCACAGCACAAATCCACAGATGACAGCATACAAAAGTCTCCGCATCGTTTAGTCTTAGTTTTTCCGCGAAATTACAAAAAAAATTCCGACGCGACACCTTTTTTAATAATTTTATAGAAGTCCGCAAGGCCGCGGCGCAAGTCACTCCGAAAAGGTATTTGTGTGTGTCGGGGATTTTTCGTAACTTTGCGATGATTTGATTAACATATCTAAGCGTGGATACAAAATACATATTTGTCACCGGCGGCGTGGTATCGTCGCTTGGCAAGGGGATTATTTCATCGTCGCTCGCTTGTCTGCTTAAGGCCAGGGGCTTACGCGTAACCATTCAGAAGTTTGACCCGTATATCAACATCGATCCGGGCACTCTGAACCCATACGAACACGGCGAATGCTACGTGACCGAGGACGGTCACGAGGCAGATCTCGACCTCGGACACTACGAGCGTTTCACCAACGTCCGCACGTCCCGGGCCAACAACGTCACCACAGGACGTGTCTACAAGAGTGTCATCGACAAGGAGCGCCGTGGTGATTATCTCGGCAAAACTGTTCAGATTGTCCCTCATATCACCGACGAAATCAAGCGTCGCATAAAGTACCTCGGCAATACGGGCAACTACGACTTCGTCATCACCGAAATCGGCGGTACAGTGGGCGACATCGAGTCGCTCCCCTTCCTTGAGGCGGTCCGTCAGCTACGCTGGGAACTCGGGCAGCATGCCGTCTGTGTCCACCTTACATATGTGCCCTACATCGCCGCTGCCAAGGAACTCAAGACCAAGCCTACCCAGCACTCGGTCAAGGCCCTTCAGGAACTCGGCATCCAGCCCGACATACTCGTGCTCCGCGCCGAGAAGGAGATTCCGGCGGACATGCGCCGCAAGATAGCCCTGTTCTGCAACGTCGCTCCCGACTCTGTCGTGCAGTCGAATGACGTCAACTCGATATACAAGGTGCCGCTGATGATGCATGCCCAGCACGTCGACGAAATCGTGCTCCGCAAGACCGGTCTCCCCGTCGAAGGCGAGCCTCATATGGATCCGTGGATGAATTTCATCCACAAACTCGACAATGCCTCCGAGACCGTCACCATCGGACTCGTCGGTAAGTACGTCGAACTTCAGGATGCCTATAAGTCAATCAACGAGGCTCTCTTCCAGTGCGCCACATATGCCGACCACAAACTCAGGCTCGTCTACGTCCACTCCGAGAAACTCACCGAAGCTAATGTCGACGAGCGTCTCCGCGACATGGACGGCGTCATCGTGGCTCCCGGATTCGGACAGCGCGGCATCGAAGGCAAGTTCGTGGCCCTGAAGTGGTGCCGTGAGCACGATGTGCCCACATTCGGCATCTGTCTGGGCATGCAGTGCATGGTCATCGAGTTCGCACGCAACGTCCTCGGCCTTGAGGACGCCAACTCTGTGGAGATGAATCTTCACACGCCCCACAACGTCATCGACCTGATGGAAGAGCAGAAGAACATCTCCGAGATGGGTGGCACCATGCGTCTGGGCGCCTATGACTGCCATCTCCGCGAAGGCTCCAGGGCTGCCGAGGCTTACGGAACTCTCGATATCCGCGAGCGTCACCGTCACCGCTTCGAGTTCAACAACGACTACCGCGACCGCTTCGAGGCCGCCGGCATGCAGTGTGTGGGCGAGAATCCGGCCACTCGTCTCGTCGAAGTCGTCGAGATTCCCGAGAAACGCTGGTACATCGGCACGCAGTATCATCCCGAGTACTCGAGTACGGTCCTTGCGCCAAGTCCCATATTCGCATCTTTCATCAAGGCCGCCATCGCTTACCGCGACGAAAAGGCCGACAAGTGATGCCGCTTCTTCAACGAATTGCATAAACATACGAATAATATAAATGGATAAAAACACAATCACCGGCCTGGTGCTGATGATGGCCGTCATGTTCGGCTTCTTCTGGCTCACGAAGCCCTCCGACGAAGAAATCGCCGCCGAACGGGCCCGTCAGGAGCAGGCTGCCAACGAAGCCCTTGCAAAGGCGCAGCGCGAGAATATTCCCGCCGCCTTCACCGCTGCCGACAGCACGGCTCTTGCCGAGGCTGTCCGCGCCATGGGAGAGCCCGACGCGTCCGGAAGCGGCCGCACCATGTTCTCCAACGACGAACTCAGCCTCGTGCTCGACTCCGTGTCAGGCATCTCAGGCAAGTACACCGACGCATCGGGAGACATCGACATCAACGACATCCTTGCCAACCGCGCCACTGCCACATCGGCTCGCATCAACAAGGCCCATGCTGCCGTGCAGACAGTCATCAACAACGCTCTCAAGTACGAGGGATTCGCACGCTATCTCGGCGGCCCGAACACAGAGACCGTCCTTGAGAATGATCTGGTCAAGGTCACCCTCTCGAGCCGCGGCGGCTATGTGTCGCAGGTAGAGCTCAAAAAGTATCAGACTGAAGTAGGCCCAGAGAAATCTAACATCCTTCTTTTCCGCGGTGACAACGACGGCTACGGTTTCCGCTTCAACACCGCCGAGCAGCGCATCGATACACGTGACTTCAACTTCCGCACCGTCACCGAAGGCGATTCTGCCGTGACGATGCTTCTCAACCCGGCTCCCGGAGCGGAGTGGGGCATACGTTACGTCCTGGCCAAGGATGCATACACCGTCCGCATGGACATCGTGCAGAAGGGCATGGCCGCAGTGCTTCCCGGCAATACCTCGTCAATGGACTTCGACTGGCATCAGCGCATGGCGCGCAACGAAGTCGGCCGTACGTTCGAGGAGCGCAACAGTGCCATATATTATAAATATGTGGGCGAAGGCGTCGATGACCTCAATGCCAACGCCGACGACAGCGAGAGCCTCAACGGGCGCCTCCGCTGGGTGGCGTTCAAGAACCAGTTCTTCTCAAGCGTCATCATCGCGCGCGACTGCTTCAACTTCGCCGAGCTCGACTCCAAGGACATCAAGAGCGACATGTACCTCAAGGACATGAGCATGCACGCTTCGCTGCCCTACAATGTGGCTGACGGAACTGCCGCGTCGTTCGACTTCTACTTCGGCCCCAACGACTATCCCATCCTGTCTGACCTCGACGACACACTCGGATACGAGGACGAAGGACTTTCGCTCACCAAAGTGATACCTCTGGGATGGTCGCTCTTCCGCTGGATCAACACCATCATCATCATCCCCGTCTTCACCTTCCTGAGCAAGTACATAGCCAACTACGGCCTCATCATCCTGCTGCTCACCATCTTCATCAAGCTCATCATCTTCCCCTTCACCTACAAGAGCTACCAGTCACAGGCGCGCATGCGTGTCCTGGCTCCTGAAATCAAGGAGATTAACGACAAGTATCCCGGTCAGGAGAATGCCATGAAGCGCCAGCAGGAGACCATGGCGCTCTACAGCCGCGCCGGAGCCAGCCCCTTCTCGGGATGTCTGCCCATGATGCTGCAGATGCCCGTGCTCATAGCCATGTTCTCGTTTTTCCCCTCGGCCATAGAGCTGCGCGGACAGAGCTTCCTCTGGGCACATGACCTCTCGGCTCCAGACTCGGTCCTCACCCTGCCGTTCTCCATCCCCTTCTACGGCAATCATGTGAGCCTCTTCTGTCTGCTGATGACCATCATCAATATAGTCTACATGAAGCTGAGCATGCAGAGTCAGGCCGGCGGCCAGAGCATGCCCGGCATGAAAATCATGATGTACTTCATGCCCGTGATGTTCCTCTTCATGTTCAACGACTATGCCTCGGGCCTGAGCTACTACTACCTGCTCTCGCTCCTGATCACCATCATCCAGACTTATGCGTTCCGCTGGTTCACAGACGAGAACAAGGTGCGTGAGCAGCTGCTTGCCAACGCACGCAAGCCGCGCAAGAAGACCGGCTGGATGGCTCGTCTTGAAGAAGCCCAGCGCAAGGCCGAGGCCATACAGCGCCAGCAGGCTGCCCAGCAGCAGAAAGGCTCGGGCAAACGCCGCCGTTAATTGTTTAGAGTGATATAACTTAAATTTAATAAGTAACTCGCAAAAATTAGCTGCGAATGGAATTTGAAGGATTTTGGATTGATTTTCGTCTGAGGAAGATGGCTTGTAGCGAGCTACAAGCCTGATGACGAGGGCGGAAAGCAGCCAAAAGACAAGAATTACATCGCAGCAATCTACGGAAGTTACTTTTAAATTTAATATAAACTAATTTTTAAGAGTTACTTAACTATGCAGACAATCTCCGACCGCGTTCTGTCGCTCGCAGCTTCGCAGACTCTGGCAATGTCGCAGAAGAGTGCCGAACTCAAGGCTCAGGGCATAGACGTCATCAATCTCTCTGTCGGCGAACCCGACTTCAACACACCGGCTCACATCAAGGAAGCCGCCGTGCGTGCCATCGAAGACAATTTCTCCTTCTACAGTCCCGTCCCCGGATTCATGTCGCTCCGCAAGGCGATAGCCGAAAAGCTCTCGCGCGAGAATGGCCTGACATTCGCTCCCGAGCAGATTGTGGTGGGCAACGGCGCCAAGCACGCTCTGTGCAATGTCCTTATGGCTACGGTCAATCCCGGCGACGAAGTCATCATCCCCACTCCGGCATGGGTGAGCTACTGTGAGCTCGTGAAGCTCGCCGGAGGTACCAATGTGCTGATTCCCACGGGTATCGACAGCGATTTCAAGATTACGCCCGCTCAGCTCGAGGCCTCCATCACGCCGCGCACCCGTGCCATCATCCTCTGCACGCCGTCGAATCCCACCGGCAGTGTATATACCCGCGACGAACTCCGCGCGCTGGCCGATGTCATCGCCGCTCATCCCGGCATGCTGATTATCGCTGACGAAATATACGAGCATATCAACTACACCGGAAGTGAGATTGTCTCGATTGCCTCATTCCCCGATGTAGCCGGTCAGACAGTCATCATCAATGGTGTCTCCAAGGCATACGCCATGACAGGCTGGCGCATAGGCTACTGCGCCGCACCGGCCGAGGTTGCCAAAGCCATCACCAAACTCCAGGGACAGATGACATCCGGCGCGTCGTCCATCGCACAGAAGGCTGCCGAAGCCGCATATACCGGCTCGCAGGAGTGTGTCGAAGAGATGCGCAAGGCTTTCGAGCGCCGGCGCGATCTCGTGGTTCGTCTCGCCCGTGAGATACCCGGTCTTGTCGCCAACGAGCCGCAGGGCGCCTTCTACCTCTTCCCCGAGGTTTCGTCATACTTCGGCAAGTCGGCGCGCGGATATAATATTAAAGATGCCTCAGACCTGGCCATGTATCTCCTTATGGAAGCTCATGTGGCCACTGTGGACGGCGCCGCATTTGCTGCCCCGGGCTATATACGCCTCAGCTACGCTACCTCTGACGAGAATCTCGTCGAGGCTTTTCGCCGCATAGCGGCAGCATTGGCTGAGCTGAAGTAGGGCAGTTCCGGCGAATTTGTGACTCACCGCGAGTGTGCGGAAGTGCAGACTGTTTCCGCACTTCCGCACACTTTCCGTTTAGTAGAATTCTTTCGCAATTAGCATTAATTAACAAAATTAATATGCAGAAATCTGAGTTTTTAGCTTATATTTGGCCGCAGAATCGTGTATGTATTTCTCCGTAACGGGGATATCGCGATGCCTGTTATTGCCTGTTTATCCAAAAACGCTGAACATTCTAATAATCATTTCCAATTATTCTATGACAAAGACACTTACTTACGTTTTTGCCGGTCTCGTTGCAATAGGAGGAATAACGGCTTTCGCCGCCGACAGCCTTCTGGATACCAACGTGCGCCAGTTCCGTAGCCGTGAGGAAATCCGCAAGGCCCGGGCCGAGCGTCCGGCTCGCAAGGGCAGTCCGTCGAAGGCCATTGCCGCCCGCGTGGCGGGTGGTACAAACGGCGACCGCCAGCTCTACGGTGTGCATATCTACAATGAATACCGTCAGGATGGTAACGATCGGGCCGGTGTTGTTGCAATCGGCGACAACGGAAATTTCACCTACCTGAAAAGGATGTCTGAAACCAATGTTTTCTCCGGCTGCTATCTTGGCGACAAGTTATTAGTCGTGAAGTACGACCCCTGGAGTATAGAAGAGGATTATTCGGCCACATATGTATATTATAATACAGATACCTGGGAAGCAGAATCTTCGGTCGACTATGGGGCGGATGTACCCGACATTGTTCCTTATGGCATGACTTATGACCATACGACCGAACTGGCTTACGGAAGTTTCTTTGCCAACTCGTCGTCCAGTATGTTCAGTGATGATGCTCAGCTCGGTTATCTTACGGGCGACCCTGATGCTCCGGTGCATATCGTGGGCAATCTTCCTGAACGAATGAGAGCCTTGGCGGTTACTGAAGACGGTACGCTCTATGGCCTTTCGTTCAATGGTACGCTCTATACTATCAATAAGAATACGGCCGCTGCTACCGCGGTCACTGAAATCAGTCTTCCTGCCGTAGATGAATATGTCGATATGTCCTTCCCCTATAATTATGGAAAGGAATCTATGGCAGTCGACTGGGAGACCGGATATTTCTATATCAGCTACGGAGATAATGATGGTTATGAATCATACATCAGCCGTTTCTCCGCGGATGGCAGCGTTGCGGAGATGCTTGTGGATTACGGCTATGAAAACGGTTCGGATACACAGGACTGTTTCACCGCCCTTTACTTCAAAAATGATTACAGCCAACCGGGTGTCACTACTCCGGCAGCTGTCTCTGACCTCTCTGTGAAGCCGGTAGGCACTCAGCTCAAGGCAGAGTTCAGCTTCACGCTTCCTTCGGTCGCTACCGACAACACGACCCTCTCGGGCAACGTCGACTGGACGGTGACCGACGGCGAGAACGAACTCGGCAAGGGTCAGGGCGCCGCAGGCTCGCAGGTCAGCACCACAGTCGAGGTAGCTCAGGCCGGAAATACCACGTTTGTGGTATTCGCTTCGATTGACGGGAATCAGAGCCGCGGCACGACGCAGACTCTCTATGTCGGTCCGGACGTGCCTGAAATATCGTCGCGACCCACCGTCCGCGTCAATGGCAATGTCGCTACCGTGCGATGGAATTCAGCCACAGGCGCCAATGGTGCTGCCATGGAGCCTGTCACCTATCGGGTGGTGCGCCAGCCGGATGCCGTTGTGGTGGCAGAAGCTACACCGGAGACATCTCTGACCGACGAGATCACGTCTGACTATAAGACGTGCTATGTCTATGAGGTGACGCCGGTAGCCGGCCCGATGACAGGTGAGACTGTCAGCTCACGCGGTGCATGGATCGGAACATACTTCGCGATGCCGCACACCGATAATTTTACTGACGAAAGTCTCTTCCTGGAGTATCCTGTCATCGACAACAACAAGGACAACAATTCCTGGGATATCAATCCGACGCGCAAGGTTGCCGTATATCACAGCAACAGCAATAATGCCGACGACTATCTTCTGATAGGACCGTTCAGGATGAAGGCCGGCAATTCGTATATATTCTCGATGGTTGCCTCCGGTCACAGTATTTCCGAGCGGGTAGCCGTATATCTCGGCACCGACGCTAACGATGTCAATTCGTTCAAGACTACGGTTCAGCCCCGGACCGACATCTTCCCGTGGGAAGGTTCTTTCGCTGTCAACCATTCGTTCGAGCCTGAAGCTGACGGCACTTATTGGTATGGCATCCAGGCATGCAGCGACGGCAATTCGCAGTATCTTTATATCTCCGATCTGAGCGTGCGCGAACTTGGCGGTGAGTGCCCGGCAGTTCCCTCTGATTTTGACGTAGAGCCCGGTCCTGACACGGCCACCCTGCGTTTTACACTTCCGGCCACCAATATCGACGGCTCTGACTGCTCTTCCATCTCGGAGGTCCGCATCTATCGCGATAATGTCCTTCTGGATGCAATCAGCTCCGAGGATACCGCTCTCACTCCAGGCAATGGCTTCGAGTACATCGATACAGAAGAAATCCCCGACGGCACTTATTGCTACAGCGTGTCAGCCGTCAATGCTGCCGGCGAAGGACGTGCCGCAGAGTTCAGTCTCTACCGAGGCCTTGATTTCCCCGGAGCCCCCCGCAATCTCCGCATATGGGAGGATGTCGCTGCACCCGGACTCATACATGTGTCCTTCGACGGGCCTGAACGTGGTTGCTACGGCGGTTATGTCAATGATGAAGACATCACCTATAAGATTGACTACATGCTGCTCAACGGAGGTTCTGCCGAACTCGAGCTCGGCAAGGGTTCCGGAACATATTCCTTTAACCTTCCTGACGCGCTGACTGCACAGGACGGTCTGGCCGGTAACGTGTACGGCTCCAATTCACGAGGCTATGTACGCGGCAACTGGGCTACGGCAGTCTGCGTGATAGGTCCGGCTATAGCTCTCCCCGTACAGGAATCGTGGGCTCAGCTCACTCAGCGAAGCGGCCTGTGGATCGGACAGGATGTCGAAGCCGGTGCCGTTTCGGGAGCTACATCGTGGACTATAAGTGACGGTACTGGAAGCGCGATACTTCCGCAGGACGGCGACGGCGGTGAACTTCTGGCAAGTACACTCGTCGAGAACGGCGCGCGCCGTATCATGTCGCCGCGCTTCACCATCGGTGACGCTGCCAATCCCATGCTTGTGTTCTACTATCAGTACACGACGGATGCCGCAGGCTTCGCAGTGGAAGCCATCGTGGATGATCAGCCCGTCCGCACCATAGCCACTCCCGACATGCCTGCTGAAGATGCCGGCAAGTGGATACGCTGTCAGCTGTCTCTGGATGAGTTCAAGTCGGCCGAATATATGCAGGTAGCATTCGTCGGCCGCGGCAAGACTGCCGGAACATTCCTCGGCCTTGACAATGTCACTATATCCGACTATGTCGAGCACGACCTCGCAGTGAAGGAATTCACCGCGCCTTCGCGTGCCGATATCAATCAGGAAATAAGTTTCACGCTCCGCATCCGCAATAACGGCGGACTCGCAGCGGCTGCCGGCGACTACACGATCGAGTTCGTCAAGAACGGAGAGGTAATTGCGTCCGTTCCCGGCGACGCTGTCGAGGCATCGGCCGAGATGGAATATATCCTCACGGATATTCCGGTAGTCACAGATCCCGCTTCGTCGGAGTACTCCGCACGCATAGCCTATGCCGATGACAAGGATATGTCCAACAACGCATCGCGCACGGTTGCAGTCCGTATCGTCACACCGTCATATCCCACCGTCGATGACCTCTCGGGCGAATATACCTCCGAAGGCATCCTCCTCTCGTGGAGCGATCCGGGCGCATCCGACATGCCTGGCACTCCCACCATCGAGTCCTTCGAGTCCTATCCCGATTTCGCCATCAGCAATATCGGCGACTGGACGCTGTACGACCGCGACGGACGTCCGACCGTCATCCTGTCGCTGACCACCGGCGTGCTCACTTATCCGCACATCGGCGAGCGCATGGCATGGCAGGTGATGGATCCTCTGTCCGCAGGTATACCTTTCGCATCGTGGACTCCGCGCACCGGCGACCATATGCTCGTCAGCTTCCAGGCCTGCTTCGATAATGCCCGCGACGTTGACTCCGAAGACTGGCTCGTATCGCCTGAACTCAACGGTTCGGAGCAGAACATATCGTTCTACGCCCGTGCCGGCATGAGCGCTTATTCGCCCGAAATATTCGACTTCATGGTATCGTCTACCGGCAATAACGTCGAGGACTTCACTGCACTCGCATCGGATGTCGAGGTACCCTATACCTCCGGTGATAACTGGACCGAATTCGTCTACAAGGTTCCCGCTGGCACGCGCTACTTCGCCATCGTGCACAAGTCGTTCGACCGCCTGGCACTCCTTGTCGATGACATCACATACGTGCGTGCCGGCAGCTCGCCCGTGACGCTCGAGCTTCAGGGCTATAATGTCTACCGCGAAGGCAAGCTCCTCAACTTCAGCCCCGTCACCGACAATGAATATGTCGACGGCGATGTAGAGGAAGGCAATGACTACACTTATGCACTCACCACCCTCTGGGACAAGGGCGAGTCGGGACTCTCGAAGAGCATCACCGTACGCGCCGCATCGGGTGTCGAAGGCGTCAGCGCCCGGGATATCCGCATCACGGCCCTTGACGGCGCCATCCGTGTCGACGGTGGCTGCGGCGAGACAGTCTGCGTATACTCCGCCGACGGCATCCTCGTGGCTTCGGCTGTGGCCGACGGCACGGTGACGGTTCCTCTCAGCGCCGGATTCTACGTAGTGCGTGCCGGCAGTGCGGTCGCCCGCGTGGCAGTGCGCTGAGCAGGATGCTGCACAGACTTTGTGAAACAGATTGTTCGAATCTTCTAAATCCGTGATAATGATAAAACTATCACAGAGCGTAAAAGCGACGGCCGGAATGGCCGTTGCTTTTATGGCTTTAAATACTTCGGCGGTGTGGGCCATGCCGGCATCGCCTTTCGTCAGGACGCTTCAGCAGCCTGACGGCTCGGTCATCGAAGTGAAAATGGTCGGCGACGAGACCCACCACACTTTCACCACTCCCGACGGCCGCTACGAGATAGTGCGCACCCAGTCGGGCCGCTACGTGCGCGGTGCGGCCTTTGACCGTGTGCAGTTCGACCGCAGCTCTGCTGAGTCGCGTCTGAAGTCGCCCGGCAAGCGGCGCATCGCAGGTGCCGGAGGCTTCCCGACCCACGGAAAGCAGCGCGCACTCGCCATACTGGTGGAGTATCCCGAGACTGACAAGCATCCTGAAGGACGCCGCTTCGCCATGCCCGACCCGCGCGCCCACTTCGACGACATGCTCAACAAGCCCGGATATGACACTGACGGAGCCACCGGAAGTGTGCACGACTACTTCAGCGACGCTTCGAACGGTGTGTTCGACCTCACCTTCGATGTATATGGCCCGGTGACCCTTGAGAACGACCTCGATTTTTACACTGCCAAGACCAACGGCGAGAACCTTGCCGCATGGCATATGGTGGAGGAGGGCTGCCGCGCCATTGATGCCGAGGTCGACTTCTCTGCCTATGACCGTGACAATGACGGCGTGATTGACAATGTATATGTGTTCTATGCCGGCGAGGGCGGTGCTACCAGTGACAATCCCGACGACTGCATATGGCAGCATGCGGCCGACATAGAGAGCATCACAGGCAAGCAGTTCATCTTCGACGGACTGCGCCTCAACCACTATGCTTGCTCCAACGAATACCGTTACGTAAGGTCGGTATCGGGCCAGCGCGAGCGTCAGGCCGAAGGCATAGGCACGGTGTGCCATGAGTTCAGCCATGTGCTCGGCCTTCCGGATTTCTACGATACCCTCGGCGGAGGCACGTCCACGCCCGGTGTGTGGGCCGTGATGGACACCGGCTGTCATCTGAACGATTCGCGTACTCCTCCGTGCTACACGGCCATCGAGCGGATGCTGCTCGGATGGCTCGACCCGGAGGTCATCGGCTCGGAGCCTGCCGACTGCACTCTGCGTGACATAAGCAGCAACGAGGCCTACCGCATCAACACCCCGAACACGAACGAATACTTCCTGCTCGAGAACCGTCAGATAAAGGGCTGGGACTCATATCTTCCCGGTCATGGACTTCTTGTGTGGCACATCAACTACAGCGAGGCATACTGGAACGCTAATCAGGTGAACACCCTTCCGGCATATCCCGGCATCGACATAGTGCGCGCCGACGGGCTCAAGGGTATGGCCACGCTCGACGGCGACCCCTTCCCCGGTTCGGCACGCGTGACTGCGCTCGGCGATGACGGCTATCCCAGCATGATTACTCTCGACGGTAAGCGCACGGGCGCGCCGCTGTCGTCCATCACCGAGGCCGGAGGCACCATATCGTTCGGAGTCTGCAAGTCGGTGGAGCGTCTCGACAAAGTGACTGACATCACCGTCAGCGATATTACTCCGGCGTCGTTCAGCGCTGAGTGGCCCGCGGTGCATCCGCTGGCCGGCTATATGGTGAATGTCTATGCAGGATCCCGTCAGATACTGACTGACTACTACGTGGCACAGCCGCGCGTGACAGTCTGCGACCTCGATGCCGCCACAGAATATACATTCACTGTCCGTGCCGTGGCCGGACAGGTGCGCGGCCAGGTATCGGACCCGGTGAAAGTGACCACCCTTGAGGCTCTCTTCGACTATGAGAAGCCGGCAGGACTCGAGGCCCGTGAAATATCCGATACGTCATTCATCCTCGGCTGGGCTCCGCTTGACGATGCCACGGATTATGACGTCACCGTGAGTGTGGACGGCGAGACCGAGATTCTCTCTGAAGCGCTCGACTTCACCGGCGGACTTGACAATCTCTACGGTCCCTGGCAGACCAACTGCAGCCTCACCATCTCGATGGCCGGCTACTTCGGAGAGGCCGCGCCGGCTCTGTCGATGGCAGATGACTTCGCCCGCATAGAGAGCTACCGCCTCGACGGCGAAGTGCTCGGACTCTCCTTCTGGTATCGCGAACGCTCGGGTCAGGGCGAGGGATACATCGAAATCAGCACATCCGACAGCGATGAGTGGACTCTCGTCGACCGCGTCAGCCTGCCTGCACGCATGAGTGAGGGCGCCACGTACACGCTCGATGCCTCGCGCATACCTGCCGGAGCGCACCGAGTGCGCATCGTATACCGTCGCGGCAGCCGCGGTTCGCTCGCACTTGACGACATCAATGTCAACTATGCCGGCCTTACGTCCCGGATTCCTCTTGAGGCGTGGAACGGACGCGCACTCGGCTCTTCTGCGACGGAGACCGTGGTCGACGGACTTGACGCTGATACGGCATATTATGTCACCGTGCGCGGTATCAATGCCGACGGCACACGCTCCGCTTATTCCGATGAACTGCATGTCCGCACACTCTCTGAAGCCGGAGTGGCTCTCCCCGGCGCCGACACGGAAGTGACCGTAAGAGTCTCGCCTGACGGGACCGTCACTGCCGACGGCGACCGCACCATTGACGCCGTGTTCGACATGCAGGGCCGCCAGGTAGGCACACGCCTCCCTTCTCGTGGGGTCTACCTTGTCCGTTCAGGTGAATCAACAGCAAAAATCATCTATTGAACAAATTTTTAAGAGTTACCAAAAGATATGAATTTAAGAAATCTATTTGCGTATTCCGCACTTGCGGCGACTGCGCTCGGCGCATGGGCTGTACCTCCTGAAGCGACCGGCGGAGCCGGTCGTCCGCAGACAGGCGATCCTATCTCGGGAACCGCGCGCCTGACGCTTCCCTCGCGTTCCGTCATGGCTCGTATCGGTGAACGAAATCCGCTCGTACCTCCCTTCATCGAGACATTTGATGATTTCATGTCCGGTGAGGAGCATATCGAATTCAGCAACCGCTTTCAGGTTATCGATGCCAATGAAGACACCCGTTCGTGGCGGCTGTACAACTATATCGGCACCGACAAGAACCGCAGCAAGTGCGCATATCTGCTTCCTCCTTTGGGCGACAACGACCTCGACGGTGTGCCCGGTCGCGATACGGCAGATGACTGGCTTATCCTGCGCGCCATCAGGCTCGAGGAAGGCAAGTACTATGACGTCAGTGTAGACGCATCGCTTTACACTGACGGCGGTGAGCATGTCTACGAGGTAAATATGGGCTATTACAATGATGCCGATGGACTCGACATGAATGTGATTCCGGCTACAACAGTCGATTCGCAGCTGCGCAAGCAGTCGGCAGGATGGTTCAAGGCTCCTGACAGCGGCATCTTCTATCTCGGAGTGCACGCCATATCAGAGCGCTCTAAAATCGGAGGTCTGACGTGGCTCTTCATAGACAATATAGCCGTGGGCGAGGCCCGTACGGGCGCTGAACCCGAGCGTGTGTCCGAAGTCGGATTCACCAACAAGCCTGACGGAAGCACTGCCGTCATCATCGATGTCACGATGCCCGACAAGAGCATCGACGGGAGCGCTCTCGAAGGCACCGTTGACCTCATAGTGTCGCGTGACGGCAATGAAGTGATGACGATTGAAGGAAAGAAACCCGGCGAACGCGTCACCGTCACCGATGACCCCGGAGCCGAAGGAAACGTTTACTATTCGTTCCGTACACGCAACTCCGCGGGTCTCGGCAGCGAGTACCGCCTCAACCACTATGCAGGCTTCGTGGCTCCGGATATCCCCAGAATATTATCGTTCGAAGATGCAGGCAACGGTAAGGTGACTCTGACCTGGGAAGCTCCCGGCTTCGATCTTAACGGTTCTGCCATCGATGCTGACGCTCTCCGCTATAATGTGTATGACTTTTCGGGCGATCATATAGAACGTGTTCTCGAGAACTACAATGGAACCTCCGCGACTATCGATATCGACCTTAATTTCGACGGCCAGGCATCGGCCTTCCTCCTTATCTCCGCAGTTCTCAACGGCAAGGAGTCGGAGATGACCGCGTCGAGCATCATGGTCATCGGCAATCCGTACTCATATCCCTACCGTTACTCGTTCACCACGGAAGAATCGATGCATAATGTCATCACTGTCAATACGGGCGACCTTGTCATCTGGCGTTATCTTGACGATTTCGCCAATCCAAAGGCGCAGGACGGCGACGGCGGTTATATATGCATGATAGGCAATGATGTCGAGCTTGAGGGCGAACTGCTGACGGGCAAAATTGATATGACAGGCGCCGTACATCCCTATGTGAGCTTCTATACGTATAAGTATGAGGATGATGAGAACATCGTTGGCGTCGATATCATCGACTGCGCCACCGGCGAGCGTAAGACAGTCGGGACTCAGGACCTCAAGGACTTCCAGCGAGTAGGCTGGAACCGCGTGATTGTCCCTATCGACGAGTATGCGGGCCGTGTCATCCGCGTGGTGCTCACCGGCACTATCATCACCGACGGCTATCTGCCTTTCGACAATCTGGTGATTGACGAATTCCTCGACCGCGACCTGAGCGTCGAGCTCGTCTCGGCATCCGACTATGCCGAAGTAGGCGAAGAGTATGTGGTGAAGGCACTGGTGCACAATGGCGGTTCGTCGACCGTCGACAGCTACGAGGTGCGCCTGCTCTGCAATGGCGAGGTCGTGGCCACGGCGCAGTCCGAAGCTCCGCTTCAGCCGATGGCTTCAGCCGAGTACGAACTCACAGGCGAGTTCACCGTGCGTACTCCCGACGTGCCCGTATTTGAAGTCGAGGTTGTGGCCGCTGGCGATCAGTACGAAAGCAACGACCGCACCGATCCCTTCAACATCACCTTCCTCGCTCCGATTCATCCTGTAGTGAAGGACCTGAAAGCCGAGGAGGCCGATGGCGGCGTGCTCCTTTCATGGTCTGCTCCGGCTCTTGCAGGGGCTGCTCCCGAAGAAGTCCTTGAGGACTTTGAGAGCTATCCCTCGTTCACCACGTCGCTCGGAAAGGGCTGGACTATGTACGACGGAGACAAAGCATTCGTGGCAGGATTCGAAGAAGTAGACTATCCGCTTGTGAACACCCGTCAGGCATGGTGGACTGTCCGCAACGAGAACGGATTCGAATTCGTTCCGGCACGCGGCAATTCCTCGCTGGTGCAGATGACGTCGAGCGATGAGGACGGAAAGCCTGTCGACTGCGATGACTGGATTATATCGCCCGAACTCTATGGCGGACGTCAGAACCTCAGCTTCTGGGCCCGCTCGCTCACCATCACCTACGGCTACGAGACCTTCGAAGTCTATGTGTCGTCGACCGATAACGACCCCAGGAGTTTCACGAGGATTCTTTATCCCACACGTCTGGAGGCTGAGTGGACGCCTTTCTTCGTCACACTTCCCGAAGGCACGCGTTACTTCGCCATCCGCTGTCTGTCGTACAACTGTTATATGATGCTTCTGGACGACATCACATATATCCCGGCCGGAACTCCGCGTGACTATGAGCTCTTCGGCTACAACGTGTACCGCAACGACGAGAAGCTCAACGGCGACCTCGTAGCAGGCACAACGTTTGTCACCGACCTTCAGAACGATGACGACGAGTACTATGTGACCGCAGTGTATGACCGCGGCGAGTCGACTGCCTCGAATGTGGCCCGTCTCGGCGAGTCAGGCATCGACGGCATCACAGCTCCTGCCGCACCGGCCGAGTACTTCACCGTCAGCGGTCTGAAAGTCGCTGCCGACGCACTCACCCCCGGCATTTACATCCGCCGTCAGGGCTCGACTGTCAGCAAGGTAGTCATCCGCTGATCGCATCCCTGACATAACTATTGAAGAAAGCGCTTCCGCACACAGCGGAGGCGCTTTTTTCGGATTATTCGTATTATCGGATTTGCGAATTATGAAAAACAAAAAGTGTCGACGCTATGAAAAGTGCGATTGCAGATATGGCTCTTTTCAATGCTTTGATGTATATAGACCGTAAATTCGGTATAATAACGAATAGGTATAGGCGGATGATGCGC
>DLAL01000049.1 GCA_002493945.1 Porphyromonadaceae bacterium UBA7048 | reverse complement strand
CGCCTCCGGGGCTTTTTTTGCGTGTGCGGATGCGCGTCTCATCGACTGTGTATAAATGGCGCGTATAGCGTCTCAACGAGCCAAAGCACCTCCGTACAGATGAGGGGACGGAGAGTACCATTCAGCGGCATCCGGAGCGGTGGCCTTGTTGACTGTAAACACGCGAGTATCCTGAAGAACTCCTGTCCCTCCTGTTCTCCGGTCGGATAAATAACGCGCTGATAAAAGCGAAATAAGAAAGCCCCTGAGGTATCCTCAGAGGCTTTATATATGAAAGGGTGGAATCGCGTCTTATTCAGCGTTGATGTCGACGAGTTCTACGTCGAAGACAAGCATTTCGTTGGGGCCGATGCCTGCATTGGGCTGACCGTTGATGCCGTAGCCGAGAGCACCGGGGATATAGAGGGTAGCCTTACCGCCCTTGCCGAGCTGCATCAGACCTTCGCGGAAACCGGGAACTACGCCCTGGAGGTTGAAGGTAGCGGGACCGCGGTCCTTCGAGCTGTCGAATACGGTGCCGTCGAGGTGCTTGCCGGTATAGTTCACTACAACGGTTGCGTTCTCCGAGGGCTTGTCGCCTTCACCTTCGGTCTCGATGACATATACGAGGCCTGAGGGAAGTTTCTGGACGTTCTGGTTGTCGGCTTTCAGCTTGGCCACATAGTCGTTGCCGGCCTTTACGTTGGCCTGAGCGTCGGGTGCCTGAGCCTTCTCAGCTTCTTTGCGTTCGGCTGCCTCGCGACGTGCTTTTTCGAAAAGTGTGCGGAATTCGACTCCGGCGAACTGGGCCTGGGTCGGATCAATTGAGTCGGCCATGAAGGTGCTCTTGAAGTAGGACATCACCATCTTCGGGTCGATTTCGATGCCTTCTTCCTTCATCTGGCTGAGCTCGTTCATCACGTTCAGAGCTATCTGCATACCCATACGGGCTTCTTTGTCCATGTCGTTGCCGGCTACATACTGGAAGCCCTTCATGAAGCTCTTGCGGGCCTCGGGACCGGCATTCTGAGTGTAGCGGTCGAATTCGCTGCTCACCATTGTGCCTACATACTGGCCATATGTCATCGAGAGGGAGTCGTTGGCGGCTGTGGCGCAACTGCTGTCGCCTCCGCATTTGTCGCAGCTTGTGGCGGCCATGGCAAGCACTGCACAAGCGCCTAAAAGTAATTTTTTCATTCTTGTGTTATTGATTAAGTTTGTATACTTTCTTTTACTTTACATCGAGGAGATATAGGTCGAAGCTGAGGGCGCAGTCGGGCGGTATGATGCCCGGGATGCCTTCGGAGCCGTAAGCCTGCTCGGGAGGAAGCGTCACGCGGTAATGGCCTCCGGCCTTCATATGCGGCATGGCCGAGGCGAGACCGGGAGTCAGCGAAGAGAGCTGTGCCGTGAACGGCGCTTCTTCGGGAGCCACCGTGTCGAACTCCGAGCCGTCGGGCAGATAGCCAGTGTACCGCATCGACACGGTGCTTGTGGCGGCCGGCGACGCACCCGTTCCTTCGGACAAGGTCTCAATCACCGTGCCGTCGGGCAGCCTCAGTGCTCCGGGTGCTTCTGCGGCCTTGCGGAGCATCTCCGCGCTGTGCGACACTATCAGAGCCGTCGAGACGCTGTCTATGGCCGCCTCCGCGGCGTCGTGAGCGGTGCGGTCGTAAGGCTTGGCAAGCTCCCGGAATATCAGTTGCCGGATTTGCGTCGTGTCGACGGGCAGTCCCAGCTCCGATATGCCTTTCAGACCGTTGTCTATCGACAGCTTGATATTCGAAGCCATGAACACGGCCACCTGACGGTTGAGTTCCGCATCGGCAGATACGCTCCTGGCCCCTGCGGCGTGTGCCGCGGAGGCCGAGAGGAGAAGTATCAATGCGGCTGTCAGCGCACCCGTACGGGTCATCGGCCCTGTACGGAGATGAGTTCGACGTCGAATATCAGAGTCTGGTTGGGACCGATGCCGGGGACGCCCTGAGGACCGTAGGCGAGAGCCGACGGGATGAAGAGACGCCATTTCGAGCCGGCTTTCATGAGCTGAAGGGCTTCAACCCATCCGGGGATGACCTGCGTCACGCCGAATGTGGCAGGCTCTCCGCGCTCGACGCTCGAGTCGAACACTGTGCCGTCGATGAGTTTGCCCGTGTAGTGCACGGTCACGGAGTCGGCTGCCGTAGGCTGAGCGCCTTCGCCTTCCTTGAGCACCTCGTACTGGAGTCCCGAGGGTGTGGTCTTGACTTCGACGCGTTTGCCGTTTTCGGCCAGAAACTGCTCACCTGCCTTGGCGTTGACCTGTGCCATGGCAGCAGCCTGCTCTTCCTGCTTTTTCTGGAGTTCCATGAAGAATGCGTTTACGGTCTGCTTGGCTTCTTCGAAACTGAGTTTTGGGGCTGTGCCGTTATATACTGCCGCTACACCGTCGGCGAAATCCTGAACGTTTATCTCTTCAATGCCTGAGCTGCGGAAGTTGTGGCCCATGCTGAGTCCGAGCGCGTAGCTCAGACGGTCGAATTTCTGTGTGTCCATATTTAGTATGTAAATTTGCGCAAAGTTAACCAATTTATACCATCTCCACAACCGATTAACAATTTAAAGCACTAAATGTTGCCCTTCCCTGGCGCCTCGCGGTAATGACGCCTAAAAAAAATTTGTCCGTACGGATAATTTTGGTTATCTTTGCGTGATTATTCGACGAATAAAAATATAACTGACGATTTTATGAATATAATTAAAAAAACCATCGAGCTGCCCGACGGTCGTAAGATTACTATCGAGACCGGCAAGTTAGCCAAGCAAGCCGATGGAGCGGTCGAAGTGCGCATGGGCAATACCGTGCTTCTGGCCACTGTCGTTTCGGCCAAAGAGGCCGGCGAAGGGGTCGACTTCATGCCACTTCAGGTAGAATACAAAGAGAAGTTTTCTGCTGCCGGTCGTTTCCCCGGCGGTTTCCTCAAGCGCGAAGGACGCGCCAGCGACTACGAAATCCTCACTGCACGTCTGGTAGACCGTGTCCTCCGTCCCCTTTTCCCCGACAATTACCACGCTGACACATTTGTCAACATCATCCTTTTCTCGGCCGACGGCGAGGACGCTCCCGACTGTCTGGCCGGTCTCGCTGCTTCGGCTGCCATCGCCGTCAGCGACATCCCCTTCAACGGTCCTATTTCCGAAGTACGCGTCGCACGTGTGAACGGCGAATTCGTCATCGACCCCACATTCGACCAGCTCAAGAACGCCGACATGGAACTCATGGTGGGCGCTACCTATGACAACATCATGATGGTCGAGGGCGAGATGAACGAAGTGTCGGAAGCCGACCTCCTGGCTGCTCTCCGTGCCGCCCACGAAGCCATCAAGGTGCAGTGCAAGGTGCAGATGGAGCTCGCCGAGGCTGCCGGTGCCACCGTCAAGCGCGAATACTGCCACGAAGTCAACGATGAGGCTCTCCGCGCCGACGTGCACGAGAAGTGCTACGACCGCGCATATGCCATCGCAAAAGCCGGCTCGGCCGACAAGCACTGGCGTCAGGATTCGTTCGACGCCATCTGCAACGAATACATCGAATCTCTTCCCGAAGAGGAGCGCGAGGAGAAGACTCCTCTGGTGAAGCGCTACTACCACGACGTAGAGCGTGAGGCTGTGCGCCGCTGCATCCTCGACGAAGGCGTCCGTCTCGACGGCCGCAAGACCACCGAAATCCGTCCTATCTGGTGCGAGATCGACTATCTCCCCGGCCCTCACGGATCGGCTGTCTTCACCCGTGGCGAGACCCAGGCCCTCGCTACCGCCACCCTCGGCACCAAGCTCGATGAGAAGATTCTCGACGACGTGCTCAACCAGGGTTCGGAGCGTTTCCTCCTCCACTACAACTTCCCGCCCTTCTCCACCGGCGAAGCCAAGGCCCAGCGCGGCGTTGGCCGTCGTGAGGTAGGCCACGGCAACCTCGCACACCGCGCCCTCAAGCGCATGTTCCCCGATGATTTCCCCTACGTATGCCGCATCGTCAGCGACATCCTCGAGAGCAACGGCTCCTCGTCGATGGCCACTGTCTGCGCAGGCACACTCGCACTCCTTGACGCCGGCGTCAAGATGAAGCGTCCAGTCAGCGGTATCGCCATGGGTCTCATCACCGACACCGACTGCTCCAAGTACGCCATCCTGAGCGACATCCTCGGCGACGAAGACCACCTCGGCGACATGGACTTCAAGGTGACCGGTACACGTCAGGGCATCACCGCTACCCAGATGGACATCAAGTGCGACGGACTCAGCTACGAAATCCTCGAGAAGGCCCTCAACCAGGCCCGCGACGGACGTATGCACATCCTCGACATCATCGAGCAGACCATTCCGGCTCCCCGTGAGGACTACAAGCCCCACGTGCCGCGCATCGTCACCATGCTCATCCCCAAAGAGCTCATCGGCGCTGTCATCGGCCCGGGCGGAAAAGTCATCCAGGGCATCCAGGAAGAGAGCGGTGCCACCGTATCCATCGACGAGATTGCCGAAGGCGGTCACATCGAAGTGGCTGCTGCCAACAAGGACTCCATCGACAAGGCTCTCGCCATGATCAACGCCATCGTCGAACTTCCCGAAGAAGGCAAGGTCTACGAAGGCACCGTACGCTCCATCATGGACTTCGGCGCATTCGTTGAGTTCATGCCTCACCGCGACGGCCTGCTCCATATCAGCGAAATCGCATGGGAGCGTCTCGACGACATGGAAGCCAGCGGCCTCAAGGAAGGCGACAAGGTTCAGGTCAAGCTCATCGAGATTGACAAGAAGACCGGCAAGTTCCGCCTCTCCATGCGCGCCCTTCTGCCCAAACCCGAAGGCTACGTAGAGGCACAGCGTGCACCCCGTGGCGAACGTCCCCGCCGTGACGGCGACCGCCCCCGTGGCGACCGCGCACCCCGCCGCGACGGCGACCGTCCCCGAGGCGACCGCGCACCCCGTGGTCCCCGTAAGGAATAATCACTGACCAAGACCATATACAGAGCAGGCTGTCCGCATCGTTGCAGACAGCCTGCTCTCTTTTCGTTTATTATAGGTGGAATTAGGCCCCGTGCGCAGTCCCTCAGCAGCTCACCTGCACGTCTATGCCCGTCTCCCGGGCTATGCGGCTGCCGATGGCACGGAGCTCCTCGGCCGGAATCTTGCGCAGGCTCGTCTCGGGAGTCGGGCGGTCGATGGAGTAGAGCATAATCTGTCGCGGAGCTATGCGGCGGTATGCCTCGATGAGTCCGCAGATTTCGCTCTCGGTCGAATTGTCGACCGTCTTGCCCTCGTGCTCTCCGCGGCAAACCATGGTCTGGACTATGGCCGTGTCGCCGAAAGCGGCCAGCTGCTCTATGATTTTCCCGACATTATAGCCCGGCGCCGGACGGTCGAGAAGTTCTACCGTGGCCTGATTGGCACTGTCGAGCTTGAGGATGTTGTTGTCAATCCTGCGCAGCGCACGCGCTACGTTGGGGTCGCCGATGCGCGTCGAGTTGGTCAGCACGCTGATTTTGACCTCGGGGAAGTAGCGGTCGCGCAGTTCGATGGTGTCGTCTATCACTCCTGCGAACTCCGGATGGAGCGTGGGTTCGCCGTTGCCCGAGAACGTGATGACGTCAAGCCGCTCGCCGCAGCGCTTCATCTCGGCGAGTTTGGCATCGAGCCGTTCGCGCACCTGAGCGCGCGTGGGGAGCCCGGTCGTGCCGTGCCCCTGTGCATTGTAGCCGGCCTCGCAGTAAAGACAGTCGAACGAACATATCTTCCCGTCGTCAGGCAGGAGATTGACACCTAAGGATGTTCCGAGACGGCGCGAGTGGACCGGTCCGAATATTGTACTATGGAAGATAACTTTCTGCATGATTGTATCAGGATATTTTGCGTGTGAAGAATGTCGAGACAGCGCCTACGATAAGCCCTGTGACGGCCACCGTACCGGCTGTGGCCAGAAGGTCGCCCCACTGGAGTGCCACAGGATAGACATCTATGGAGAGCGTCGACGGGTCGCCGCTGAGTCTGATCAGTCCGAAGTGCTCCTGTATGAGCACGAGCGCGGCTCCTGCTATGACGCCTGCCACACCGCCTGCCGCCGTGATGAGCCACCCTTCGACCACGAAGATGCTCCGCACGTCGCGCCGCGTGCTGCCCAGCATGCGCAGTGTGGCCATGTTGTCGCGCTTCTCTATCACCATCAGGCTCAGCGTCGACACGATGTTGAAGGCCGCTATGATGAGTATGAACACCAGCATCAGGAAGGTCACCCACTTCTCCACGGCTATCATGCGGAACGTGTCGGCCTGCTGGCGCACGCGGTCGAGCACTTCGAAGCCCTCGCCCGTCACGCTGCTGACGGCCTTTGCGAGCGCCTCGGGTTCAACCCCTGCGACCCCTTTCACTTCGATGGCCGAAGCCTCGCCGCGGTCATATTCGAGCAGCTGCCGCACCTGCTGCAGAGGCGCCAGCACATATTCGTTGTCGTACTCCGACTGGTCCACACGGAACACCCCCGTCACCGCCACCGGTATGCTGCGGTAAGCCGCCGACGGATTGGCCGGATTGATGCGTCCCGTGCGCCGGGGCATGTACAGGTCGCCGCAGCGCAGAGGCGACGGCCTCATGCCCGTATTGACCGCCACAGACACCGCCAGCTGTATGCCGGCCACGCTGTCGGGCAGCCCGTTGACATCGCTGTATATGCCGTCTATGAGCAGTTCGTCGGTATCCACCATCTCGGGGAAGCGCGCAGGGTCCACACCCTTCACCACCACAGGCATCTGCGTATTGTCGCCGGCCAGCAGCGCGCGCTCCTGGAGCACGGGAGCCGCCACGGCCACTTCGGGCAGAGCCTCGAGCACACGGGCCAGCGAGTCGGCCCCGGCGAAAGCCTTAGCCCCGACAGGGACCGCCTTCACGTCAGGGTCAATCATCGACAGATGGCTCGTGGCCAGCTGTGAGAACCCGTTGAATACCGACAGTACCACCACGATGGCAGCGGTGGCCACAGCCACTCCGGCTATCGAGATACCCGAAATGACGTTGACCACCTTGTGCGACTTCTTCGCTAAAAGATAGCGGAGTGCAATCCTAAAGATCACTGGTCCAGAAGCGAGTCGATATTGGCTATGTAGTCCAGCGAGTCGTCAAGATAGAATTGCAGTTCAGGCACCTTGCGGAGCTGGAAGCGCACCTTCTGGGCCAGTTCATAGCGTATCGTCTTGGCGGAGGCGTTGATGCTCTCGAGCATCTCCTGCGACTTCTCCGAAGGGAAGACCGACAGATATGCCCTCGCAATCGACAGGTCGGGTGACACCCGCACGGCGCTCACCGATACGATGACACCGTGGGTCTTGGCCGTCTCGCGGCGGAAGATTTCGCTCAGCTCCTTCTGGAGCAGGCGTGATATTTTGGCTTGGCGTGTTGATTCCATATAGTCAGTTATTTTAGTTTAGTCAGTGCATATGTAAAAACACATCACCGTACCGCAAAGTTAATAAAATCTTTTCAAATAGCCGCGCACTACATCCGTGCACTCACATCGGCTTATGCTATAATCCGTCATTTCACGGATTTTGCTTGCATTTATCCATAATTAACATTAATTTTGCGACACACTTTCAATCCTGTCTCCTATGAATTCAAAAGCCGTCGATTACCGCCACTTCAAAGGGTTCACCGCCCTATTTGCGGCCCTCTTCCTGGTCCTCACGTCCTCGTGCGCATCAAGACAGTATTCTTTCCTGGTGTGCGACCAGCTTCGAGGCGATAACGGTTTTGGTTTTATCACTTTCGACAGTACATATGTGTCGGGTAATAATTTGCGTAATAAGTGGATTCTTGATTCTGTCCGCAATGCGGTGTCAATACCGTTGAATGATACTTTGATTATTTTGGCGGCACGGTTGTATCCTTATCCCCCTGAATTTGATGTAAAGTCCGGTTCAAAGTTCATCAATATCTCTTACAAATATAATGGAGATATTCCAAACTATGTGGCGACAGTCGAGTATTATGATGAGTTGCCTGTATATGACCAGTTTAGTCCGATTATACAATCCACGGTCTATAATTGGGATATAGAAAGGCTGAAATGTATGCTGAAGCGTGAGATACTTTCTAATGAGGGTAAATGTACAATGATTCGTGTGGTAACGCGGAAGAACCGAATCGTTGATTGGGAGGAGTACAGATTTGATGAACAGTTATGGAGAGAATGTGATTCTGACAATAATTGATAAACAAGCTTAAAATGAAGATGTTGTCAAATATACATAAATGGCGGCTTACATTCTTTCTGAGTATCTCCGTTATGCTCGCAGTCTCTTGTGCTCCGGAAAAGAACTGCATGATATGTACGGAGGTACGCGATGACGGCCGTTTCGCCGGATTCGACACCACGTATGTGTCGGTGCGTTCGCTGAAGGACAAATGGGTTCTTGATTCGCTCAAGAGCGCCGGAGTCACTTACCTGAGCGACACTTTGATTATCTGCTTTAGTGAGGGTAAGACTTATTTTCCACCGAGGCTGGAAGGAATTGATGTAAAATATGATTCGACGTACGTTTCAGCCGGTTTCAACGAGTGGCATGGCTGGAGGGTATCATACTATGATGCTATTGCGGATATATGGTACAAGGCGGATGGAACCTGGTTGCGTATGCACGATCCAATAGAGGAAATTTTCGCGGATGTGGCGTTTAAATGGGATATAAAGACTCTTGAACAGCTGTTGAAAAGACGTACTGTAATCAGGAAAGGCGCGTACAGTAAATTCGTGCGGCTTGTCCGGAAGGATAACAAAATAAAGCAATGGGATGAATATATATTCCATCCGATTGAATATTGGGAAGTTTCTAAACTACTGCAAGAAATGGATTCATCCGATTAAAAATTTCTCAGATGAGACGCCTCACTGCAAAACATCTCACCGCCCTCTTTGCGGCCCTCTTCCTCGTCCTTACGGCATCGTGCGTGTCGCGGAAGAACTGTCTGATATGCGACCCGATGATGCACGACGAGACATTTGTGAAGTTCGACAGCGCATATGTGACCGAGAAATGGCTGAGCGACAAGTCGGTTATTGACGTGGTGAGGCGTGAGGTCGGAAAGCCGCTCGACGATACCCTGATTATCCTGACCACCTATCGGCTCAATAAATACCCCGAAATTCTTGTGAAGTCGGGAGATTCATTCATCAGGATAGGATATGATGAGACGGGATGCTGCTCCTCTCCTAACGTGGTGAGACATTACCGCGGCCGGCCTGACAATTATGAGAATCTGTATGACTCCGCGCGAGTGTCGACCATATTCTCATGGGACATCGCCGGCCTCAGCCGATGTCTGTGCGACATTGACTATGACGACTCGGAGGCCTACAGCGTCATGATACGTGTGGTCATGAAGAATGACCGGATGCAGACTTGGGAAGAATACAGTTTCGACGACCCGTTCATTCTTAAAGACCGGGACTTATGAAGACCGCGATACTCTCATCCGTAAGGAGCCGCGCACTCGGGTGGTGCACGCGGCTCATCGCGTGCGTCCTTGTGGCTGTGACGGCCTCATGCGTTACGTCGCGTAATTATATGGTGTGCAGCGAGATTCGCGAGGACTGCCGTTTCTGCGGATTCGACACGGCGTATGTGTCGGCCCGCTCGCTGAAGGACAAGTGGGTGCTTGATTCGCTGCGGAGTGCAGGACTCACCGGTCTGAGCGACACGCCGGTCATATGACCGTCCGCGGTTCTTTCCGCCCAAACATACCCGTATCTGCGTGAAGTCAGACTCTGAAGGCCCTGCGTTCCGTATTCCATAACGAATTGTCATGCGCCGTATACTGTTTTCTTTTGCTCCTTTGCCGGGGATTGAGTAATTTTGTGCTCTGAACTACCAATCAACAATACTATGAAATTAAAGAGCTTCATCATTCTGCTCATGTCCGTAGTGCTGATGCCCGTGCTCGCACTCGGACAGAAAGCGGCTTTCAACATCGCTTCCTACAATCTCCGCCAGCTCAACGACGGCGACAACCGCGAAGGCAACGGCTGGACCGTCCGCGCGCCTCATGTCGCCGCCCTCATCAGCTATCACGACTTCGACATCTTCGGCACTCAGGAAGGCTTCAAGTCGCAGCTTGACGACCTCAAGGCCCTCCTTCCGGGTTACGACTACATAGGCGTGGGCCGCGACGACGGTGCCGAGGCAGGCGAGCACTCCGCCATATTCTACGATACATCGAAGTTCGCCGTCCTCGACCACGGTGACTTCTGGCTCTCGGAGACCCCTGACCGTCCCGGCCTCGGATGGGATGCCGCATGTGTGCGCATATGCACCTGGGGGCACTTCAGGCATCTCGCTTCAGGCCGCGAATTCCTCTACTTCAATCTCCACATGGACCACGTCGGCACCACTGCACGCGTAGAGAGCGCCAAGCTCGTCAAGAAGCGCCTCACCGACCTCGACGCCACGCTGCCAATGTTCCTCTCGGGCGACTTCAATGTCGACCAGTTCTCGCCCTCATATGCCGAAATCATCAAGGGCGACCTTCTGTGCGACTCGCATGACCGCGCCGGTATGGTGTACGAGGTCACCGGCACATACAACGGCTATTCCACCGACAACTACACACCCTCGCGCATCGACCACATCTTCGTGTCGCCGTCGGTGAAGGTCCTCAAGTACGGCGTCCTCTCCGACACCTACCGCACTCCCGTCGAAGGCAGCCAGGCCGCCAAGCACGCCAACGCTCCTCAGGAAATAGACCTCACGCCCTACCGCGCCCGCACTCCCTCCGACCATTTCCCGGTCAAAATCTCCGTAGAGCTGGAGTGACGGCAGTCCGTGTCCCGGGATGACATACACACACATCGCCGCCTGACAGTCCGTGAACCGTCAGGCGGCGATGCTGTTTTTTTCTGCTGAAGTTAAGGTGGCGTCAGGCCGACTTCCCTGCGGCCGGACTTTTCGCGGTCCACAGCCGGTAGCCTTTCCCCATGATGCCGGGCGTGAAGCGGTTCACAGCCATGGCCGGAAGAATCAGGATAAGAGCATCCAGGATGACGATGACTATGCTGAGCATTACGTCGTTGACCTCGAGCAGCTGAGGGAATTTCTTATTGATGACGGCGAAGAGCAGTGAATATACCTTGCCGTGAAAGGCGAAGTAGAAGAGCGTGTTCGCGCCCACGAAAAGGACGAACCGCGATTTATCGCCCAGGCGCTTTGACAGCGATATGATGATGATCAGCCCGATGACGGTGACTGCCATCGAGTCGACTATCCATATGCTCCCCGAGTAAGAGATATAGTGCGGCAATACCGCCAGAAGGCCGACATATGCGGCAGTCAGCAGCAGGAGCACCGGTGTCGTCAGCGCTCTGTCGACGGCAGGCTCGTAAAGCCGGTAGAGTCTGCCGAGAGCCATGTAGAAACAGGCGCAGCCGAATGTGTCGATATGCCATGGAATGTGTCGTATCTCCAGCCAGTTGTACGTGACGGCATTAAGGACGAACAGTCCCGTGGCCACGCCGAACAGTGTCAGGGGAGTCTTGCAGAGCAGGTCGATGAAGTAGAATATCACCGAGTAGACGAACAGTGCTGCGATAAACCACAGAATCTGGTTCGGCCCGTTCTGGGTGATCAGTCCGGCCACAGCATCCCTGAAGTCGACCTGTTCGTTGAATGAAAGCAACTGCGACATAAGAATCATTATCATCCCCAGTATGAGGAAGGGAATAAGGAGGGTTCTGATGCGCTGCTCCAGGACGACAGAGAATCCTTGTCCGCTCTTGAAGAGGTAGCCGGATACGAAAAAGAATGTCGTCAGAAATACCGGGGCAAAGAAGTGCATTATCCCGGGAGTGCATGTCGGGATATGCGAATAGATGACCATAAGGAAAGCGACTCCTCGGGAGAAGTCTATCCAGGCCAGGCGGGTCTTGTCGGGTTTTGTCTCTTGCATCGGCTGAGTCCGGGATAATAGGGAATTGCACAAAGGCAGACCCGGAAGTGCTTCCGGATCTGCCTGCTTATGCCGTGTATGGTTTTACAGATCCTCTTCGATGGAGAACTCGTCCGAGAGTTCGTCGTCGTCATCGAATTCGTCATCGCTCAGAGCGTCCTGCTCGGCTTCGGGCGCCTCGGGAGCGGCGGCGTCATCTGCGGCGGTCTTTTTCTTGGCCGGACGCAGCGAACGGTTCTTGTCGGCGTTGCGGAGCGCTTCCATGATGGCTTTCTCGAGCTCTTCGGCCAGTTCGGGATTGTCCATGATGACCTTCTTGGCCGAGTCGCGGCCCTGGGCTATCTTGTTGCCGTTGTAGCTGAACCACGAGCCGCTCTTCTGGATGATGTTGTAGTCCACACCCAGGTCGAGAATCTCGCCGGCACGCGATATGCCTTCGCCGAACATGATGTCGAATTCGGCGCGCTTGAAGGGAGGCGCCACCTTGTTCTTCACCACCTTGATGTAGGCGCGCTTGCCCAGCACGTCGTCGCCGTCCTTGATGGGGTTGCGCGAGCGGATGTCGATGCGCACCGATGCGTAGAACTTGAGGGCGTTGCCGCCGGTAGTGGTCTCGGTGGGGCCGAACATCTGTCCGATTTTCTCGCGGAGCTGGTTGATGAAGATGCACGTGGTGTTGGTGCGTGCTATCGTGCCGGTGAGCTTGCGCATGGCCTGCGACATCAGACGTGCCTGAAGGCCCATGTTGCGGTCGCCCATCTCGCCTTCGATTTCGCTCTTGGGGGTCAGCGCGGCCACGGAGTCGACCACGATGATGTCCACGGCCGACGAGCGGATGAGCTGCTCGGCGATTTCGAGGGCCTGCTCGCCGTTGTCGGGCTGGGAGATGAGCAGGTTGTTGATGTCCACACCCAGCTGTTGGGCGTAGAAGCGGTCGAAGGCGTGCTCGGCGTCAATCATGGCCGCGATGCCGCCCTGCTTCTGAGCCTCGGCTATGGCGTGTATGGCCAGAGTGGTCTTGCCCGACGACTCGGGACCGTAGATTTCGATGATGCGGCCGCGCGGATAGCCGCCTACGCCGAGGGCGTAGTTGAGGCTTATCGAGCCGGTCGGTATCACTTCGACGTTCTCTATCACGTCGTCGCCCATCTTCATGATGGCACCGCGGCCGTAGGCCTTCTCGATGCGGCCCATGGCCTGAGCCAGGGCTTCGAGACGTGCGGCGCGGGGGTCTTTTTCAGCTCCGGCCGCTTTCTTGGTGGTTTCTTTTTTTGCCATAGTAGTTTATTGTTTTCCTGTTTCTGATGCAAAGTTAGGACCTCGGGTGTGCCTGTCTGCGGCACAGCTGTGTTAAAATATGTTTTGTCATATATTCCGGTCAGCGTGCTACGGCCCTGACTTTCAGCATTATCACGTCGTTGATGAGAAAAAGTTGAAAAAATTTTGCCCGTACTTCGAACTATCTGCCCGTGCAGTCGTTTAATAAGTACATAGCAAAATTACTTTTTCCATTGCAAGAAATGTGATAATGATTGGTTTATTATCTAACGTGGCGACCCTGTGACAGTGTCGCCACGTTAGCGTTATATAGGAGGCGCTCAGATATCGCCGTGCTCCCTGAGAAGTCTCAGAGCATCGTCGAGGCGGTCCTGAGGCACGAATACCCGCACGGGCGCCCATGTGCTGCCGGCTCCGTAGAGAGTCGACATTTCCGACGGTTCGACGACACACGCTATGCCGTTGTTCTCAAGCATTCCGGCGGCAAGAGCCGCCATCTGGGGTGTGCTGAACTGTGCAGCCTGTACGGGATTCTTCATAATTATTTCACTATAAGGAGGTAATACTGTTTCTTGCCTTTCTGCACGATGATGTAGCGGTCGTTCAGAAGCATCGAAGTAGAAGCCTGAATCTGCGGGTCGGTCACCTTCTCCTTGTTGATGGAGAAGCCGCCGCCCTGCACGAGCTTGCGGTACTCGGCCTTGGAGGGGAATACGGCTGCCTTGTCGGTCAGCAGGTCGCCCATGCGGATACCGGCCTCGATGTCGGCGCGGCTCACCTCGAATGTCGGCACGCCTTCGAATACATCCAGCAGCGTAGCCTCGTCGATGGTGTGGAGCGTCTCGGCGGCCTTGTTGCTGAAGAGTATCTGCGAAGCCTCGACGGCGGCCTCGTAGTCGCGCTCGCTGTGCACCATGATGGTGATTTCGCGAGCCAGACGGTGCTGGAGGGGACGGCGGCCCGGGTCGGCTTTCTGCTCCTCGGTGAGGGCGTCGATTTCCTCCTTGCTCAGCGAGGTGAATATCTTGATGTACTTCTCGGCGTCGGTGTCGCTCACGTTGAGCCAGAACTGATAGAACTTGTAGGGCGACGTGCGGGCCGGGTCGAGCCATACGTTGCCGCTTTCGGTCTTGCCGAACTTGCCGCCGTCAGCCTTCGTGATCAGGGGACAGGTCAGGGCGAATACCTCGCCGCCGAGCTTGCGGCGTATCAGTTCGGCGCCGGTGGTGATGTTGCCCCACTGGTCCGAGCCGCCGAGCTGCAGCTTGCAGTTCTTGGCCTGATAGAGATGCAGGAAGTCGTTGCCCTGCAGGAGCTGGTATGTGAACTCGGTGAAGCTCAGGCCGTCGCGGGCCTCGCCGTTGAGGCGCTTCTGCACGGAGTCCTTGGCCATCATGTAGTTGACGGTGATGTGCTTGCCTATCTCGCGTGCGAAGTCGAGGAAGCTCACGTCGTGCATCCAGTCGTAGTTGTTCACCAGCTCGGCGCGGTTGGGCGCGTTGCTGTCGAAGTCGAGGAACTTGGCCAGCTGCTTCTTGATGGCTTCCTGATTGTGGCGGAGAGTGGCTTCGTCGAGCAGATTGCGTTCTGCCGATTTACCCGAGGGGTCGCCGATCATGCCGGTGGCGCCGCCTATGAGGGCCAGGGGCTTGTGGCCGCAGCGCTGGAAGTGGCGGAGCATCATCACGCCGCAGAGGTGTCCTATGTGGAGGCTGTCGGCCGTGGGGTCGATGCCGAGGTATGCAGTGGTCATCTCCTTGCGGAGCTGTTCATCCGTGCCGGGCATCATCGTGTGAATCATGCCGCGCCAGGTGAGTTCTTCTATAAAGTCCATGATTTATGTTGTGCTTGGGGATTATCTGTATGTGTCAAAACTCCGTGAAAGAGAGCGGAAGCAGCGAGTGCACCGAGTCGAGGCGGTACACGCAGTCGCGTCCGGCCAGCAGGACGGGCACGTCGTGTCCGGCGCGCATCTCGTACTCTAACAGTGCCTGGCGGCATGCGCCGCAGGGAGCCGTGGGCTGTGCCGTGAGTTCGCCGCTGCTGTCTTTCGCCGCTATGGCTATCATCATGAAATGAGCCTGCGGATAGTTGGCTCCGGCATAGAAGCACGCCGACCGTTCGGCGCACGTTCCCGAGGGGAATGCCACATTCTCCTGATTGGCGCCTGTCACGGTCTGTCCGTTGTCGAGCAGGATGGCCGCTCCGACGTTGAAGTGACTGTAAGGCGCATACGAGCCTGCCGTCGATTTGATGGCCAGCTCCGTGAGCTGCCGTTCCGTATCGTCCAGTTCTGCGTAAGCCTTTGCCTTTATATGGGTTATCAGTTCGAGGTCTTTCATGAGTGATATAATTATTAGTATGCAAAATTAACGCTTTACACGCTAATAAAAAAACATCCCGTACTAAAAATTGCCAAATAGCATATCATTTATAGCATCCAATACGTCCTGAAGATATGTCAGAACTTCCTCAACAGCCATAAATCAGTTGTTTTGTGCGGTTTACATTAGCTATGAAATACTTATTCCGCAAGCCTTTTTCTTCGATTAAATCGACTTTACGGTTGAACAGCATTTCGAGCGCATCACGGAAGCCGAAATAATTGCTGACGTAATCGAATGTCTCATGGTCGGTCGGCTCGAAGTCAACGAGCAAGTCTACATCGCTGTTGTCGTTGAATCTATCTGTAAGGATAGAGCCAAAGACCGACAGGGTCTTCACCTTATGCTTTCGGCAAAGATCGATGATGCGTTGCAGGTTAAGTTCAATCAACTTCATAGATGGTTGGGTTTCAGATGCAAAGATAACGAAACTTTCTTATATAAGAAACACTTTTTCGCATATAATCGTTGAGTGGTATCTGAATGAGGGATTAATAAGGGCACGGCTATGATGCAGTCAATCCGGCTCACTTCGGATTTTCTGGATGTTTCTATACGCACCGGAGGCTGTGGCTATTTTTCTTAGCCACAGCCTCCGTCAGATTATAAGGCGCTGTAAGCGCGTATCAGTATAGGTTCAGTTCGTCAAGGAATAGCAGAGCCTGACGGCCGGGGGCGTAGTGCCACTGGGGCATCGAGGCTTCGGAGCCGATGCGGAACTTGACATAGCGTGCCTCGACGGGTTCGAATTCGAGGGCGTGTTCATTGATTTTGGTCGTGTGGACCACCATCTCGGGGATGTCCGTCTTAGCCACGGAGGTGTACTCCTTGCCGTCGGCCGAGACGAGGACTTCGAAGCTGCGGGCATCGAATATCCAGTCGGCCGTGGCCACCTTGTTGCGTATCGATGCCTTGCTGATGGTCTGAGGAGTCTCCAGGTCGATGGTTGCCTCGACTACGGGAACCTGGAAGCCCAGCCAGTGGCCGTCGGCATAAGTGGGCGAGCCATATGTGCCGTCGGTGAGCATGGGCGCGCCGCCGAAGGTGAAGCGCTCCACGGGCTGCTCGTTGAGGGTGACGGGCTTGCCGGTGGCCTTGCTGAAGGCTACGGTGTTGCTGTACAGGCGTCCGGGCTTGCCGTCGCGGAATGCCAGGGCGTTGAGCTGCACGGCTTCCGACATCACGATAGGCTCAGTGAAGACGGGGCTGTTCTCTGTGGGCTCGGTGCCGTCGAGAGTGTAGTGGACGGGAGCGTTGTCGTAGGTGCCGAGCGACACGGTGACAGTGCCTGCCTTGGTGTCGATGACGCGCTTGTCGTGGATATCGAAGATATGTGTGGCGAAGTTCCAGCCCTGATTTTTGTAGAGGTCGGTCATGCGTGTGAGGCGTGCTGCGAACTCGTCGAAGTCGTTGCGCGTGCCTTTGCGGGTCCACTGCACTTCGCTGAGGGCGCCGAAGCGGGGGAGTGCCATGTACTGTACCTGGCTGAAGGTGGGTATGAACTCGGTCCATACGTTGGCCTGAACGCCCTTGATGTGCTTGGCCTCATCTTCGGTGAGGACTCCGGGGACGGGCTCGTAGCCGTACACTTTCTCTACGGGGATATACCCGCCGATGGCGAGGGGTTCGTTCTCGGTGTCGCCGGTCTGATAGTAGTCGAAGTAGAGGTAGGGGCACGGAGTCATGATGACGTCATGTCCGCGGCGTGCGCCTTCGATGCCGCCCTGTTCGCCGCGCCACGACATCACCATGGCGTTTTCGGAGAAGTCACTGTCGAGCACTTCGTCCCAGCCTATCACACGGCGTCCGTGCTGGGCCAGGAAGTCGGCCACGTGGTGCATCACGTAGTTCTGCAGCTTGGCCTCGCGTGTGCCGTGGCTGTCGTTGCGGAATCCGAGACGGTCGGCCGCTGACTGACATACCTTGCACTCTTTCCAGCGCACCTTCGGACATTCGTCACCGCCGATGTGATATACCTTCGAGGGGAAGATGTCCACCAGCTCCGAGAATACGTCGTCGAGGAACTTCAGAGTCTCGGGATTGCCGGCGCACAGCACGTCCTCAGCCACGCCCCAGCGGCCCCACACCTTGTACGGGCCTCCGGTGCAGCCGAGTTCGGGATATGACTCGAGGGCTGCCAGCATATGTCCGGGAAGGTCGACTTCGGGGATAATCTCGATGTTGCGGTCTGCGGCGTACTTCACGATGTCCTTGAGCTCCTCGCTTGTGTAGAATCCGTCTACGGGGATGGAGTCATAGTCGTGGGTGCGGCCTATGATGGTGCCGTCGCGGTGCGAGCCCACCTCGGTGAGGCGCGGACGGCTCTTGATCTCGATGCGCCAGCCCTGGTCATCGGTCAGATGCCAGTGGAAGCGGTTGATGTTGTGCATGGCCAGCATGTCGATGTATGTCTTGACGGAGTCGGCCGGGAAGAAGTGGCGCGACACGTCGAGGTGTCCGCCTCGGTAGGCGAAGCGCGGTTCGTCGTTGATGGTCACGGCAGGCAGGAGCACCTTGTCGACTTTCTCTGCGGGAATTGACTTGCGGAGGGTCTGCACGCCGTAGAATGTGCCTGCGGCCGTATTGCCGGCGATGTTCACGCCTCCTTCGCTGACATTGAGCACGTAGCCTTCGGGATTCTTGCCTCCGTTGTCGGCGGTGAGCACGATTGAGGCTTTGGCGGCCATCGGGTCGCCGGGCTTAACGCTGAGGCTGATACCAGTCTGGTCCTTCACATACTCGGCGAGGAATCCGGCATAGCGGGCCAGTACCGAGTCGCCTTCGGTGTATACCACGGGAGTTGACGATGACAGGACGAAAGGAGCGGCAGCGGCATCGACGGTCACCTCACAGGGCGTGGGAATCACGTCGTAGGATGCCTGCGACTCGGTGCCCGAGCACCCTGCCATCAGGGCCGGCACTGCAGCGGCGGCGAATAATTTAAGATAATTCATGTATTGTTGATTAAAGGTTGTGAATAATCAGGGACAAAGTTACTGTTTTTTTCTGTATCGGCATCATACGGCACGATAAAAGAGTGAAATTTTTCAGCGGAGCCGTATATGATATGGCCGGGTACTGACGTTATATGTATATGATTTTCGATGATATACAACCGCTTTTCGAAGAGCCGCTCTTCGGGAGCGACCCTATAGTGCTCGCCGGACCGTGCAGTGCCGAGAGCGAGCGACAGGTACTTGATACAGCCGACGCCCTTGCCGCCGGCGGCATACGCATATTCCGTGGCGGAGTGTGGAAGCCGCGCACCAAGCCCGGGGGCTTCGAGGGCATAGGCTCGCCTGCCCTGCAGTGGCTCGGGAAGGTCAGGGAGCGCACCGGCATGCTCACGGCCACCGAGGTGGCCTCTCGTGCCCATCTCGAAGAGGCCCTGGCCGCCGGTATCGACGTGCTGTGGATAGGCGCGCGCACCACGGCCAACCCCTTCGCCGTCCAGGATATCGCCGACGGACTGGCCGCGCTGCCTTCCGGACTCCGTGAGAGCATACCCGTGCTGGTCAAGAATCCCGTCAATCCCGACCTTGAGCTGTGGATAGGCGCGCTTGAGCGCATCTACCGTGCCGGCATCCGTCGGCTCGGAGCCATACACCGCGGCTTCAGTTCGTACGGCAAGCATATCTACCGCAATCCGCCCAAGTGGCGCATCCCTATCGAGCTGCGGCGCCGCATCCCGTCGCTTCCGGTCATCTGCGACCCCAGCCATCTGGGCGGACGGCGCGAATACATAGCCTCGCTGTCGCAGCAGGCGCTCGACATGGGCTTCGACGGCCTGATGATAGAGAGCCACTGCGACCCTGCGTCGGCCCTGAGCGACTCGGCCCAGCAGGTCACGCCGGCCGAGCTTGCCGCCATACTGGCCGGACTGAGGCGCCACACCGCATCGTCGAGCACAGAATCCCTCTCGCAGCTGCGCGACAGCATCGACCGCATCGACATAGAACTGCTCGAACTGCTGGGCAAGCGCATGGCCCTCGCCCGCGAGATTGGCCGCTACAAGCGCGAGCACAGCATGTCGGTGGTGCAGTCAGGCCGCTACAACGACCTCATGCAGAACCGCGTCGACGATGCCGCCCGGCTCGACCTCTCGGCCGACTTCGTGAGCAACATTCTCTCGGCCATTCACGAAGAGTCCGTGCGCCAGCAGGTCGAAATTTGCTCGAAACAGGACTGACGTGTCGCGGAAAAACCTTAACTTTGCCGATTAATTAGACCTATCGCATCATTATGAACAGGATTAAAGAGATATTGGGGCGCCAGCAGGTATGGGGCTTCTTCGTGTCGGTAGTGGTGATGGCCGTGCTGGCCGTAGCCTTCTTCTATCCCGACAACTTCGACGGCAACAGCCTGCAGCAGCCCGACATGCAGCAGGGCGCCGCCAACGGTCAGGAAGGCAAGCTCTTCGAGCAGGCCACAGGCGAGAAAGCGCTGTGGACCGACGCGCTCTTCGGAGGCATGCCCACCTTCCAGATTTCGCCGTCATATCCGTCGAACAGCCTCTTCACGTGGCTCAACAGTGTCTACGGCCTCGGCCTTCCCGCTCCGTCGAATCTGCTCTTCATGATGATGTTCGGATTCCTCATCCTGCTCTTCGCGCTGAAGCTGCGGTGGTACTACGCGCTCATAGGCGCCGTGGCGTGGGGATTCTCCACTTATTTCGTCATCATCATAGGTGCCGGACACATATGGAAGTTCGTCACCCTCAGCTACATACCCCCGACCATCGCCGGTGTGATACTCCTTTATCAGGGCCGCTACGTGACCGGAGCCGCCCTGACGGCGCTCTTCGCCATGCTCCAGCTCAACGCCAACCATCCGCAGATGAGCTACTACTTCGGCATCGTGATGGTCATCCTCGCCATATGCTACCTCATAGAGGCCATACGCACCAGGACCGTCCGACGCTGGTGTGCCGCATCGGCCATCGCCATCGGTGCCGGAGCACTTGCCCTCGGTGCCAACGCCCCGTCGCTCTACAATACCTACGAGTACACCAAGGAGACCAAGCGCTCGCAGTCAGAACTGACTCCTCTGACCGCTGCCGACGACAGCGCGCCTGCCGAGCGTCCCACCGGCGGACTTCCCAAGTCCGACATCGTAGGCTGGAGCTACGGACCGTCGGAACTCTTCACCCTTTTCGTACCCAACGTCAAGGGCGGCGCCTCGGCGCGTCCCGAGGCCGGAGCGATGACCGGAATGACTCTCGACAAGCTCGACGGCGCCTCGGCGTATGCGCAGCAGTCGCCCCTGCTGCCCTATATGTCGCAGTACTTCAACGACTCCGAAGGCACCAACGGCCCGGTCTATCCCGGCATCATCATAGCCGCCCTCTTCATCGTGGGCTGCTTCATCGTCAAGGGCCCTGTGAAGTGGGCCATGCTCGCCTCGACCGTCATCGCCATACTTCTCTCGCTCGGCTATAACGCCATGTGGCTGACCGACTGGATGATATATCACTTCCCGATGTACAGCAAGTTCCGTGCCGTCGAGAGCATTCTGGTTGTGGTCGAGTTCGCCATGCCGCTGCTGGCCATACTGGCCCTCGTGCGCATATTCGAGGCCGGAGCCGAGGCGTGGAGCCGCTACCGCACACCGCTCCTTGCGGGCTTCGGAGGCTCGGCCCTCATCTGCTTCGCCGCCGTCGTCGCCCCCGGTATCTACGGCGCGGCCATCAACGACACCGACCGCTCCAACAGCGAGATAATCCTCAAGCAGCTCGCCGACTATGCCAAGGCATCGGGCTACGACGAGCAGCAGATAGCGCAGATTCTCTACCAGTACTCGCTGGCCAATCCGGCCAATGTCGAGGCCATCACCTCGCTGCGCCACGGCATGGTGCGCACCGACGGCCTGCGCTCGCTCCTCTTCCTGGCCATTGCCGCCGGCGCCATAGCCCTCTACGTGAGCCGCAAGACACGCCTCGGGCTTGCCGTGGGCGTCGTGGGACTGAGCACTACGCTCGACCTCTACATGGCCGACAAGCGCTATGTGTCGCACTCGTCGTTCGGCCCGGCGCATCCCTCGGGCGAGATACAGCTGCAGCCCGACGACCTTGACCGTCAGATACTGGCCGACGGCAAGGGCCACTACCGAGTATTCGACATACCGGGATTCTGGCAGGCCGACCGCTCCTACTTCCACCACATGGTGGGAGGCTACCACGCCGCCAAGCTCAACCGCTACGAGGACCTGATACAGCGCAAGATGCAGCCTATGCTTCAGGCCGGATACATGCCCGACGCCCCCGAGCTCGACGACCCTGCCAACGCCGGTGTCGCAGCCATGCTCCGCACGGCCTACGGCGTGGCCGACATGCTCAATGCGCGCTATATCATCACCGGCGAGCAGGACCGCCCGCTCGTCCGCAACGACAACGCCCTGGGCAACGCGTGGCTCGTCGACTCAGTCATCTGGGTGGACGGCGCTGATGCCGAGATGGCCGCTCTCGACGCCTCGAAGATGGACTTCAGCCGTCAGGCCGTGGCCGACCGCCGCTTCGCCGAGGCCCTGTCGCAGGAGCCGTCGCTCGTGCCCGGCGACACCATCGTGATGACCTCATATACGCCCAATACCGTCACCTACGACGCAGTCACCGCACGCGGCGGCATCGGCGTATTCTCCGAGATATACTTCCCCTGGGGTTGGAAGGCCACCATTGACGGCAAGCCTGCCGCACTGGCCCGTGTCAACTATGTCCTCCGCGCCCTGGCCATCCCTGCCGGACGCCACAGGATAGAGATGACCTTCGAGCCTGAGTCGATACACACCACTTCGGCCGTAGCCTACGCCTGTGTGTCGCTCATCTACCTTCTTGCCCTCGCCGGAATATTCGTAAGCACACGCCGATGCAAGGAATCCTGAGCCGCTTCCGCTGCTGGCGGCACGGCAGGGGCTTCGGCATCCACTCGCCCTTCGCCTACACGCTCATCACCGAGGTGCTGCGCCAGCGCTACCCCTACTACGGCTATGCCGACATCTCGCCCGACCGGCGCATCCGACTGCTCTTCAGGCTCGTGACGCACTTCCGGCCCAAGAGCGTCATGATAGTGTCGTCGCAGCCCCGGCTGCTTGAGGGCGCCGTGCGCCGTGCCTCGTCGCGCACCGTCATCGGCGCACCGGACGCCGACTTCGTCGTGGCCGATGCCGCCGACTGTACGCCCGACGCCCTCGGCGCGCTCGTGGTCACCGGCGTCAGGATGCTTATACTCAACGCCTTGCCCGAGACCGCAGCTCTCATATCCGCCGCCATGCCCTGCGGCATGCTCTTCGACAACCGCCGCGGCACGCTGTTCGCCGCCGTCCTGCCATACCTCCCCCGGCAGACCTTTGAGGTCCGGTTCTGAAAATAATTTTTGGCATTTCGCGAAATATTGCTAAATTTGCTGTTTATTGGAAAATATGCACAGATTTGGCTATGGAAACCGACGGTACACTTCAGGCACAGCGTGATGAGCAGATGATTCAGGAAGCCTATCAGGAACTTCTTGACGGTTATCTGCGCAGCAATCATCGCAAGAAAGTGGAGATTATCGAGAAGGCGTTCAACTTCGCCAAGGCCGCTCATGCCGGTGTGCGCCGCCGTTCGGGTGAGCCGTATATCATGCACCCGATAGCCGTGGCCCGCATTGTCTCGCAGGAGATAGGTCTGGGGTCCACATCAATCTGTGCCGCCCTGCTCCATGATGTTGTCGAGGACACGGACTTCACCGTCGAGGACATCGAGCAGCACTTCGGGCATACGGTGGCCGTCATCGTCGAGGGTCTCACCAAGATTTCCGGCGGCATATTCGGCGACCGCGCCTCCCTGCAGGCCGAGAATTTCCGCAAGCTCCTCCTCACAATGAGCGAGGACATCCGTGTGGTCCTAATCAAGATGGCCGACCGTCTGCACAACATGCGCACCCTCGGCTCCATGGCGCCCAACAAGCGCTACAAGATTGCAGGCGAGACACTATACATCTACGCTCCGCTGGCGCACCGCCTGGGCCTCTTCTCCATCAAGACCGAGCTCGAGGACCTCAGCTTCAAGCACGAGCACCCCGACATCTACCGCGAGATATCAGCCAAAATCCAGGCCAGCGAGGCCCGGCGCTCGGCCGTATACACCGACTTCTCAGCACCTATCAAGGCCAGTCTTGACCGCCTCGGCATACAGTACGAGGCCAAGGCGCGACTCAAGTCAGTCTACTCCATCTACAACAAGATGGAGACCAAGCACCTTCCCTTCGAGGAGGTCTATGACCTCTATGCCATGCGCATAGTCTTCAAGTGCGACGACCAGAGCAAGGAGAAGGCCATATGCTGGTCGATATATTCGGCCATCACCGACCTCTATCAGCTCCATCCGACCCGCACGCGCGACTGGATAGTCACGCCCAAGGCCAACGGCTACCAGGCCCTCCACCTTACCGTCATGGGCCCCGACGGCAACTGGGTCGAGGTGCAGATACGCAGCGAGCGCATGGACGCCATCGCCGAGAAGGGATTCGCCGCACACTGGAAGTACAAGATAGGCGACGGCGACGAGGAATCGGAGCTAAACGCGTGGCTCAAGACCATCAAGGACATCCTCGACAATCCGGGCCCGGACGACATCGACTTCCTCAATACGCTCAAGCTCAACCTCTTCTCATCTGAAATAGTGGTGTTCACCCCTGCCGGCGAGCTCGTCACGCTCCCCAAGGGCGCCACCGTGCTCGACCTGGCCTTCAACCTCCACTCCGAGATAGGTCTGCACTGTATAGCCGCCAAGGTCAACCACAAGCTCATGCCCCTGCAGTCCGAGCTCAAGAGCGGCGACCAGGTCGAAATCCTCACGTCCAAGACCCAGATGCCCCTTGCCGAATGGGAGCAGTACCTCGTCACGGCCAAGGCGCGCACACGTCTGCGCAAGGGTCTGCGCGCACTCCGCCAGCCCGTCATCGTCAAAGGCAACGAGATGCTCGAGCGATGGCTCGGCGACAACGGCATCTCCGAGAGCAACTATGTCATGACCAAGATGCTCGGCATCTTCCAAGTGTCCAACCGCGACGAGCTCTGCTATCAGCTCGGCGCCGACGAGATTGTTCTGGGCGACTTCCTCATCAAGCCCCTCCGCAAGGCCGAGCGCACTCCGCGCCAGGGCTCGGGACTGCTCTCCAAGATTCCCCTCATCGGCAAGATGATGGGCGGCTCATCTCCGGCGCCGACCGACGCCGACACCCGCAGTGCCGACACCGCCGCGGCCGCAGGTACCATCAACACCAAGGAGACCTACCGCCTCTCGTCTGCCGGAGGCTCGCCCAACTATGTCATAGCGCCATGCTGCAACCCTATCCACGGCGACGACGTCATGGGATATGTCACCGATGACAACAAAGTCGAGATACACTCCCTCGACTGTCCCCGGGCGCAGGTGCTCAAGGCCGGATTCGGCTCGCGCATCGTCGCCACGGAGTGGGCCGACCTCAACGAGCTCTTCACAGCCCACATCCGCATCGAGGGCATCGACCGCCGGGGCATACTCCAGGAGATAACACAGCTCATATCCAACCATCTCGGCATCGACATGCGCAAGCTCTCCATCGAGGCGAGCGGCGAGGTGTTCGAGGCCGACCTCTGGGTACGGGTCAACGACACCGAGGTGGTCGATGACCTCTGCCGGCGCACCCGTGCCATAACTGGCGTCACCCGCGCCACACGTATACACTGACCACAGCCTGAATACGACCATGCTACTCAAGAAAATCCTACTCGCTTTAGCTGCAACGATCGTCATCGTATATTTCTATCCTCATCCCGAGGCCAACCGATACAACTACGAGGAGGGCCGTCCCTGGAACTACTCCAAGCTGATAGCTCCATTCGACATCCCCATCCATCCCGACTCGGCCACACTCATCGCGGCCCGCGACTCGCTGAATGCGCGCTTCGTCCCCATCTACGAGCTCAACCAGCTAATCATCGACACCATCGTGGAGCGTCTGCCGGCATCGTCCGACCCCTCTCTGCGTAACCGTCTGGCACAGGAGCTGCGCGGACTCTATGCCACGGGCATCGTAGACCTCACCACGGGCGACGAGATTGCCGCCGGGAAGCTACCCAAGGTGCGTATACTCGAGAAGAATATCCTGAGCGAGATGCCGACCTCAGGATTCACATCGCCGCGCGACGCTTATCTCTATCTCGATTCGGTCATCACCGATTCGGCCCTGCACCGCTACTTCATGCAGGCCAACCTCCAGAACCTGCTGCTGCCCAACTACACGCGCAATGAGGAGGAGTGCCGCCGCAACTACGAGTACGACTATCTCACCATCACCGCCGACCGCGGCATCATCCTTCAGGGACAGACCATCATCGACAAAGGCGCTGTCATCAGCTCGCAGGACTTCACCAACCTGCGCACCTACGAGACCATGCTCTCACAGCTCAACACACGCGAGACGCAGAGCAAGTGGCTCATGCTGTTGGGACAGTTCCTCTATGTGGCGCTGATTCTCACGGCCCTGCTGCTCTATCTCCGCTACTTCTGCGCGGCCATCTACGATAATATACGGGCACTGACCTTCGTCTACTCCATGGTCACGCTCTTCTTCCTCGTCGGCGTCGGGCTCAACTACTTCGTGGCCCAGGGCATCTACATCACCCCCATGATGATAGTGCCCATACTCGTGCTCGTGTTCTTCGACGGTCGCACGGCGCTCTTCACTACCGGCGCCCTGGCGCTGATATGCGCCGGTGTCACGGCCTTCGCCCTCGAATTCCTCTTCCTCCAGTTCTGTGCGGCCGCCGCTGCCGTCTTCTCCCTCCGCGAACTCTCCCGCCGCTCGCAGCTTCTACGCACCTCCGGCGTCGTGGCTCTGGCTTACTGCTGCGCCTACGTGTCGCTCGAACTGCTCATGAACGGCTCGTTCGAGGCGTTTACGTGGCGCATGACCGCCTTCCTGCTGGTCAACGCCGCCCTCACGTCGATGGCCTACATCCTCATGTTCGCCGTCGAGCGCCTGTTCGGCTTCGTGTCGGAAGTCACCCTCGTCGAGCTGGCCGACATCAACAATCCTCTGCTGATGCGCCTGAGCAACGAATGTCCCGGCACCTTCCAGCACTCCGTGGCAGTGAGCAATCTCGCCGCCGACGCCGCCCAGCGCATAGGCGCCAACGTCCTCCTCGTACGTGCCGGAGCGCTATATCACGACATCGGCAAGCTCTCCAACCCGGCGTTCTTCACCGAGAACCAGCATGGCGTCAATCCTCACGACGCCCTGCCCCCCGAGCGCAGCGCTGCCATCGTCATCAACCATGTCAATGACGGCCTCTCGCTGGCCGACCGCGCCGGACTGCCGCAGTCCATACAGAACTTCATCCGCGAGCACCACGGCGCCGGCATGGCCAAGTACTTCTACATCACCTACTGCAAGGCGCATCCGGGCGAGGACGTCGACAAGGCTCCATTCTCCTATCCCGGTCCGAATCCGCGCAGCCGCGAGACTTCGCTGCTCATGATGGCCGATGCCGTCGAGGCCGCATCGCGCTCGCTCACCGGACATACGCGCGAGGACATCTCCGCGCTGGTCAACCGCATCATTGACGGCCAGATTGCCGAAGGACTCCACAACGACTCGCCGCTCACCTTCCGCGACATCCCCGTCATCAAGGAAGCCTTCATCAAGCGTCTCATGACCATCTATCACTCGCGTATCGCCTATCCCACGGCCCCGAAGCCTGCCGCCGAGACTACGGCCGTGCCGGCGCCCCCGACCACTCCGTCAGCACAATAAGAAGGAGCGGAAGCCGTTATACTACTTAGATGTACACAAGCCCTGCAAATCCTCTCCGCCGCATGGCGGCACTGCTCATGTGCGTCGTCGCTGTGGCGGCGGCGTTGCTGCTGTCCGCATGTTCGGCCAAGAAGAACACGGCCGGCAACCGCCGCTATCAGGAGTTCATCACGCGCTACAACATCTACTATAACGGCAACACCCACTTCGTGGAGACTCTTGAGGAGATGGAGACGAAGTACGAGGACGACTACTCGCGCCTGCTCTTCATGCACCCCGTCGAGGCCAAGGCCGACAAGAACGCTCCCCAGCCCTCGGGAAACTTCGACCGCTCCATAGAGAAGGCCCAGAAGGCCATCCAGCTCCGATCCATCAAGAAGAAGCCGGCCAAGAAAGCCGGAAAGTCGAAGGACCCTGCCTACAAGGAGTGGATGAAGCGCGACGAGTACAACCCCTTCCTGCACAATGCATGGATGATGCTCGGACGCGGTCAGTTCTACAACGGCGATTTTCTCGGAGCCGCCTCCACATTCTTCTACACCTCGCGCCACTTCTCATGGCTTCCGGCCACGGTCACCGAGGCCAAGCTTATGCAGGCGCTGTCATACATCGCTCTCGGATGGCAGTTCGAGGCCGAGATGATACTTACGCGCATCAAGGTCGACGACCTCACCAACAACCGTCTGCGCCGCCTCTACAACTTCGCCTACGCCGACTTCTACGTCCACGCCGGGCAGTACGAGGAGGCTCTTCCCTTCATGGTCGAGGCCGTCAAGGGGGCGAAGAAAGAGCAGAAGACCCGTCTCAACTTCCTGCTCGGACAGCTCTACCAGCGGCTCGGGCAGAACGAGAACGCATACAAGGCATTCGCCGCCGCCGGTTCGTCGTCGTCCACGTCGTACCGCACCAAGTTCAACGCACGCATCAAGCAGAGCGAGGTCTACTCCGGAGCCGACATCGAGCCCGAGGTAAAGGCCCTCAGGCGCATGACACGCTACGACCGCAACAAGGAATACCTCGACCAGATCTACTACGCCATCGGCAACCTCTATCTCAGCCGCGGCGACACTCTGCGCGCCATCGAGAACTACGAGACCGCCAACGAGAAGTCGACGCGCAACGGCATCGACAAGGCCATCAACCAGCTGCGTCTCGGCGAGCTCTACTTCATGCGCGGAAACTACGAGAAGGCGCAGCCGTCCTACTCCGAGGCCGTGCCGCAGCTGCCCGAGTCATATCCCGGCTATGCCCTGATCAAGCGCCGCTCCGACGTGCTCGATGAGCTGGCCGTATACTCCCAGAACGTCAACCTCCAGGACTCCCTTCTGCGTCTGGCGGCCATGTCGCCCGAAGAGCGCCTCAAGGTCATCGACAAAATCATAAAGGAACTCAAGGAGAAAGAGAAGAAGGAGCAGGAGGACGCCGCGCGCGAGGAGTACCTCGCCAACCAGGCTGCCCAGGGCGGAGGTCTGCAGGACCACAACAGTCAGTCCTTCACCATCAACTCGGACAATTCGTGGTACTTCTACAACACCGCCACCAAGAACGCCGGCAAGACCGACTTCCAGAAGCGCTGGGGCTCGCGTAAGCTCGAGGACGACTGGCGCCGGCGCAACAAGGCGTCGTTCAATACCGACGACTTCGATGCCGCGGCGGCCGACGGCACTGCCGCCGGTCAGGATTCGGGCGAGGAGGTGCCGGCCGAAGAGGGCGAAGAGCCGGCCGAAGAAAAAGATCCAGGCGAGCCCGACAAGTCTGCGGACCCCCACTATCCCGAGTACTACCTTGCGCAGATACCCTCCACGGAGACCGAAATCGCCAACTCGCACGATGTCATTCAGGAAGGCCTGTACAACATGGGCGTCATCCTCAAGGACAAACTCGACGACTTCGGCTCGGCGGCCACGGAGTTCGGGCGCCTGCTGTCGGACTATCCTGACAATATCTACCGGCTCGACACCTACTACAACCTCTACCTCATGTACATGCGCATGGGCGACACGGCGCGTGCCGAGCAGTACCGCCAGCTCATACTCAGCGACTTCGCCGACTCTAAGTACGGCGTCGCCCTCCGCGACCCCGACTACATAGGCACGCTCCGCTCGATGGACTCGCGCATGCAGGAACTCTACGAGAACACCTACGAGGCATATCTTGACAACCGCAACGCCGAGGTGCACCGCGCCTACGAGTACGTCAATGAGAAGTATCCGCTGAGCAAGATTCTTCCGAAGTTCATGTTCCTGCACGCGCTGGCCTACGTTACAGAGAAGGACTCCAAGTCGTTCAACGAAGTCCTGCGCGAGCTTCTCGACCGCTATCCCGACACCGACATCACCCCCGTGGCCTCGGCATGGCTCAAGGGCATGGCCCAGGGCCGCGAGCTGCAGGCCGGTACGGGCACCAACATGCGCGGCATGATATGGGACCTCCGTCTGACCAATGATTCCACCACGATGGCCGCCGACAGCACCGCCGCGCAGTTCGAGCTCAACCCCGACGCACGGCAGAAGCTCGTCTTCACGTTCGACACCGACCGCGTGCCCACCAACGAACTGCTCTTCGACATAGCGCGCCACAACTTCCGCTCCTTCGTCGTCAAGGACTTCGACCTCGAGCAGATGAACTTCGGACGCCTCGGCATGGTTATAGTCAGTGGATTCGATAATCAGGCCGAACTCGACCACTACCGCCGTGTCATGGCCGACTCCGAGGATTTCAGCCTCCGTCCGGGCGTACGCCCCATCGCCATCAGCGAGGCCAACTTTAGCATACTCATAGAGCAGGGCCGCTCCTTCGAGGAGTATTTCAACTATCTCGAGCAGCAGAACTACGTCGACGCGCAGGCCGACCTCCTCACTCCCGAGGAAGTCGAGGAATTGCCTGAAGAGGAGCCGGCGGAGCAGGAAGTGCCGGAAGAGTCCGGGGCGTCTGCGGAGGCTGAGGCCCCTGCGGAGGAAGTCTCGGCTGACAGCACGGCGGTCGCAGTCCCTGACAGCACCGCCGTCGGACAAGTCGGACCTGTC
>DLAL01000039.1 GCA_002493945.1 Porphyromonadaceae bacterium UBA7048 | reverse complement strand
ACTAATCTAATTCAACCAACAGGTCTATATTAAGTGTTTTTGATGCGATATTGTTTCGGGCCGACGCCAACCGCCAGCCGCGAATCTCGTTCTACACCAACGAGTCCTACTCCGTGCCGGGCATATTCATGGTGCGCCACTCCCGGGAGGCCGGCATCTGACGGACGGAAATGCCGGCGTCGTCCAAGCTGACAGGACACCGGCAGGGCATATGCGAAGAAAACGGCTGCCGGAAATACAGGTCTGAATCCTGTCGTCAACACAATATCCGACGGCGTGTGCCGGAATATGTCGCCTGTTTAGCCATAAATTAAGTCCGTTTAGCATCAGCGCCCGAATTGGTCGAATGTTTTTATTAATTTTGTAACATCCGATTGAATCTACAATCAATATCCCGTTTTTTTGTAACAGTAATGCCTGCCGATGTATACTAAGACAAAACATATAATTACCGTCATACTCTTAATTGCCATCATGTCTGACAGCATGGCGCAGACTCCGGCTGCCGCTCCCGCTCCCCGCAATATCTATGAGCTGCCTTACTCGGTCACAGACCGCGAGCCGGACTGGCATCGTCTGTGGATAAATACCGCAGTGCTGAGCGGCGCCTTCGTGAGTACGCTGCTGGTGCTTGAGTGTCTGCCCGAGGACGCCACCTCGTGGAACCGCGCCGAACTGCAGGATGTGCCGCTCTTCGAGCGCTGGTACAAGCACGTGATAAAGAAAGGACCCGAATGGGACCATGACAAGTTCTACTTCAACTATCTCCTGCATCCCTATGCCGGAGCTGTCTACTACATGGGCGCCCGCAGCTGCGGATTCAATGCGTGGCAGTCGCTGCTGTACTGTTCGTGCATCTCGACCATAGGATGGGAGTTCGGCATCGAGGCGTTCATGGAGCGTCCGTCGATACAGGACATATTCATCACACCGCTCGTGGGGAGTCTCATCGGCGAAGGCTTCTACAAGTTGAAGCGCAAGATTGTTGACAACGGTTACCGTCTCTGCGGCTCGTCGGTGCTGGGTAATATCGTGGTTTTTCTGGTCGACCCTGTCAACGAAGTAGTAGGGCTTTTCGCCGGGAATCCGTGCCGCAAGAAATCTTCAGGCAAGTCTGCGGCGACTCTGTCGTCGTCGCTGGTGGTGCCTGTGGCCGGAGGCTTCGCTCCCGGACTGTCCCTGAACCTGACATTCTGACTACAGTATGAACCGTATATCACATTTCTTCCGGCAGAACAGATGCTCAGTGGCGGACGCCGCGCTGCTTGCGGCGCTGCTGGTGCCTGACGTCCTGACCGCGCTGTGGTCGGGAGCGCCTCCGGCTGTGCGTGCGCTCGGGCTGATTCTTCCTGCCGGAGTGTATATGATGCTGATGTCGGTGACGCGCAGAGTAGGGTGGAACATGGTGATAATGTTCCCGGTGATGTTTCTGAGCGCCTTCCAGATAGTGCTGTTCTGCCTCCACCGCGAACTCGTCATCTCGTCGGATATGTGGCTCAACCTTCCCACGACCAATCCCGGCGAGGTCAGTGAGCTGCTTCATAGTCTGGTGTCGGCGCTGCTCATCGTCGTGGTCATCTTCATCCCTCTGATAGTCTGGGGAGTGTGGGCCATAGCGAAGGGGTGGACCGTATCCTCCGCCGCGCTGAGGGGCCGCCGGATGGCCGGAGCGGTATTGCTCGTCACCGGCGCTGTCATCGCTGTATCGGCACGTCCGTCGTGTACAGTGATGGTCCGTGAGATATTTCCGGTCAATGCCGTGGCCAATCTCTGCAATGCCGTCGACTTCTACGGCCGCACTCAGAGATACGGCGAGACGTCGGCCGGCTTCTCTTTCAACGCCATGAAGAAGAGCGGCACGGATGTGCGCGGACTTCACATAGTGGTGATAGGGGAGACCTCGAGGGCTGACAACTGGCAGCTGACAGGCTACGGACGTCCGACCAATAGCGCCCTTGTAGGTCTCGACGGACTTGTGGCATATCCCCGTGTGCTGAGCCAGTCGAACACCACGCACAAGAGCGTGCCCCTGCTGCTGTCGCACCTCGATGCGCGGCACTACGCCGACTCGATATACCGTGTGCGCAGCCTTGTCTCGGCTTTCGGCGAGGCCGGCTACCGCACGGCGTGGTTTTCGGCCCAGCAGCGCAACCGCTCCTTCATAGACTTCTTCGGAGCGGAGGCTGATACGTGTGTCTTCGTCCGCGACACCGACGCCGCTGCCGGCGACGGCTCTCTTACGGCGCTCGTGCGCGAGGAGCTGGCACGCGGATTCGACCGGCAGCTGATAGTGCTCCACACCTACGGGTCGCACTTCGACTACCGCAGCCGATATGATGATGAAGCGCGGACATTCGTCCCTGACACCTATGCCTCCGCAAGCGAGGCATACAGAGCGGAACTGGTCAACGCCTACGACAACACCATCGTGGCTACCTCGAGGCTGCTCCGCACGCTGGCAGACATGGCCGAAGCCGACGGACGGTGCGCGTCGCTGGTGTACGTGAGCGACCACGGCGAGGACATATTCGATGACGGCGGCAACCTGTTCCTGCACGCATCGGCCGTGCCGTCGTACTATCAGCTCCATGTGCCTGCGCTGCTGTGGTTCTCCGGCGGATACCGCGCCCTCTATCCGGAGAAAGCCCGTGCGGCTCTGGCCAACCGCGACCGCTACGTGTCGTCGAGCTCGTCGCTCTTCCACACTGTCCTCGATGCGGCGGATATCGCGACACCGTATCTCGACACGACGCTTTCGCTCTGCTCGCGCTCCTACCGGCCACCCGAGCCGCTGTATCTCGACGGCAACGGCGAGGCGGTCCCCGTAGCCGCATCAGGCATGCCGGAGGCCGACCTGGAGCGAATCAGAAGAATTGTTGAACCGCTGAACACTGACCGACATTGATGAAAAACATACTACGCACATATTGCATGGCCGTCGCCGGATGGCTGATGCTCCCGGGATGCGAGATGCTTGAGAGTCATCCCTACGACGTGAATATATCGGGCGAGGAACACCTCACCGGGAAGAATACCGCCCTTATCGAAGAGCGCACCGCGGGCCGCAGGTCGATACGCTTCGCCATGATATCCGACACCCAGCGCGGCTACGACGAGACCCGCGATGTGGTGCGCGAGCTGAACGCCCGCGGCGACCTCGACTTCGTGGTCCACGGCGGTGATGTGACCGAGTTCGGTTCTACGCGCGAGTTCGAGTGGGCGCGTGATATTCTCGCCAGCCTCGCCGTGCCCTATGTGTGCGTCATCGGCAACCATGACTGCCTCGCCACCGGCATCGACGCCTACCGCGTACTCTACGGGCCGCTGAACTTCAGTTTCACGGCAGGCAACGTGCGATTCGTGTGCCTGAACACCAACGCCATGGAGTTCGACAGCTCGATTTCGGCTCCGGACTTCAGCTTCATGAAGAGCGACCTGTCCGCTCTGCCGGCGTGTGTCGAAAAGACAGTCGTGCTGATGCACGCCGCGCCCTTCAGCGAGCAGTTCGACAACAATATCGCCGAGGAATTCCACGCGCTGGTGTGCCGATTCCCCGGCCTGCAGTTCTGCATTTACGGCCACGGGCATCACGTGGAGGCCGACGACCTCTTCGGCGACGGCATCATGTACTACGAGTGCGCCAACATCCTGAAGCGGTCCTATCTGCTTTTCACCATTAATGATGACGGATATGAGTATGAAGTCGTCGATTTTTAGCCTCCTCCTTGCCCTGATTGCGGCGGTTGTCGCCCTCCCGGCCCGTGCCGCCGATCTGGTGCCGCACTACGTGTGCGTGCAGACGGGCGGAGCCATGGGCGCCGTGTCGGCCGGTCCCGGCTGGCGCTACGGCTCGGGCGGCCACTGGGAGACCGAGATCATATTCGGCGTCATCCCGAAGTACGACTCCGCGTCGGCCAAGGCGCTGGTGGCCGTGAAGGAGAACTTCGTGCCGTGGGCTATACCGTGCCGTGAGCATCTGCGCTTCTATCCGCTGTCGGCGAGCATCTACTTCACCACTCTCATCAGTCAGCGCTTCTGGCTCTCGCAGCCTGACCGCTATCCCACCGGCTACTACGGCCTGCCGACCAAAGTGCGGTCGAATGTCGCGCTGGGCCAGCGGCTCGAATGGAACTTCAGGCGGCGCATGGCGGTGCGCTCGGTCGCCGTATTCTACGAGATAAGCACCTGCGACATATATCTGCTGAACGCCGTCGGCAACAGTTGCCTCTCGCCGGCCGACTGGCTGCAGCTCTGCATCGGCGCGAGGATAAATTTCTGAAACTAAGTATGATATGTATAGAAAGATATTCATCACACTGACGATACTCGCCCTGGCCGTGTTTCGGCCAGAGGCCCGGCGCGTAGAGCCGGTGAAGTACGGCGACTTCGACCACTGGGTCACCCGTCAGCTCAAGGAGTCGGCTGTGATAGGAGGCGGCCGCAAGACGGTCTATGAGATAGCTCCCGACACCACCGTCACGGGCAACCGTCCGTACAGCAATTTCGGCGGCTCGCCGTGGGCCACCAGCAACGTCTACGCCCGTGTAGCCGGTATAACCAAGACATCTAACGCCGTCTTTCCGGCCGACCGTCCCGGCCACGGCCGCTGCGCCCGGCTCTGCACGATGATGGAATCAGTCAAGGTGCTTCATGTGGTGAACATGGATGTGCTTGTGGCCGGGTCGATATTTCTGGGCGAGATGTTCGAGCCGATAACCGGCACGAGCAATCCTATGCAGAAGATGGAGATGGGTGTGTCTTTCGGAGGCAGACCCGAATGTCTTGTCTTTGACTACAAGCTCGAGGTGCCGGCGGAGGATATGCGGCTGAAGTCCACGGGCTTCGGCTCGAAGAAGACCATAGCCGGACGCGACTCGGCCGTGGTGTTCGTCTTCCTGCAGCGGCGCGTGGAGGATGCCGAGGGCAACATTCACGCACGTCGCGTGGGCACGGGCGGCGTCATGCTCAGTCGTGCCACGGACTGGGTCGACGGCTATGAGGTGCCGATAGTGTACGGCGACTGCAGCCGGCGTCAGGGCATGGAGTGGCTCGGACTGCGTTCGGGGAGCGCCCGATACTATGCTCGCAATTCCCTCGGACGCATGGTGCCCGTGATGGAGGACGGCTGGGGCGACGGCTCTGAGAAGCCTACTCACGTCATACTCATGATAAGTTCGGCCAAGGGAGAGCCGTACGTCGGCACGCCGGGGATGACTCTCTATGTGGATAATGTGGGGTTCGGATATTGACGGATTGGTTATTATATATGTGCGGACTGCCGTAAAAAGTGACGGCGGTCCGTTTTTTATAGATGGACATGTCCTTTAAGTCATAAAAATTTGCTAATTTCGCCCCATCAAATTCAAAAGACAAGGTACATAATGAAACTAAAATATATACTTCTCGTCGTTGCCGCCGTGGTGTGCATGCGCACGGCAGCAGGGCAGTGCCTCAATTTCGACGGCGAGGACGCCACATCCGTGGGTGTCTATATCAAGGATATCAGGAGCGGAGAGGTCATGGTAGACCATAACTCAGGACTCTCGCTCACTCCGGCATCGGTGATGAAGGTCATCACCACGGCATCGGCGCTGTCAGTCCTTAATCCTGACAGCTGCTTCTCCACGCCTGTGGTGCTCCGCGGCTCCAAAGGCCCGTCTGGCACGTGGTCGGGCGATCTGGTGGTACGCGCCGTGGCCGATCCCACGCTTGAAAGCAATTCGTTCAAGAACAACCTCGGCTTCGCCGACCGCATCGTCAGCGCTCTCAAAGCCAAAGGCATCACGCGCATCACGGGCGCCGTCGTGGTCGAAGGCACGCTCAGCGACGCCGGGCCGCTCGTCCAGTGGGAAATAGAGGATGTCGTGTGGCCCTATGGCGCAGGACTCTTCGCATTCAACTACCGCGACAACTCGGCCACGCTCTATCCCAACACGGGCAAGACGCGTCCCGAGGTGCCCGGCCTCAAGGTGACGGTGCGCCGTCAGGACGGTCCCAACAACCTCATCCGCGGCGTGAACAGCAACAATATACTTGTCTATACGCGCAACACCAAGGACACCCGGTGGGCCCTTGACGTGTCTGTCCCCGACCCGGCGGCAGTGTTCCGGGCCGAGCTCAAGAGCAAGCTCTCGGCTGCCGGTATCACCGTCGGAAGCAAGTCAGCGGGCGCAAAGGGCGGCGAGACCGTGCTTCTGCGCCAGAAGTCGCCGCGCTTCTCCGAGATCATGCGCAGCCTGATGATACACTCCGACAACCTCTTTGCCGAGGGCATGCTGCGCTCCATCGCGCCCGACGCATCGCGCAAGGCAGCCATAAAGCGCGAGAAGGAGCTGTGGGCCACACGGGGCATCAACACTTCGTGCACGCTGATAAACGACGGCAGCGGCCTGACCCGCGCCAACCGTCTGTCGCCGCGCTTCATCGGCGATGTCCTCGAGTGGATGGCAAAGTCGGACAAGGCCGCGCTGTATGCCTCCTTTTTCCCCAAGGCAGGACGCGAGGGCACGCTCAAGAACTTCCTCAAGGACACCCGTTTGGAAGGCCGCGTGGCGCTCAAGACGGGCAGCGTCAGCTCCGTGCAGTGCTATGCCGGATATGTGCTTGACGATGCACGCAGACCCACCCACGTGGTGGTCATCATGGTCAATGGTTTCTTCTGCCCCCGTCGCGAAGTGCGCCGCGGTGCCGAGGATCTGCTGTTGAAGAATTTTTAAGCAAGTGACACATTATGACTGATTACAGACGACTCATATCTCTCTCCGTCGAAATAGAAGGACTCCTCCGGATACTCGAGAACCGCGGTGACGCCACCGCCGCCGCCCTTCTTGCCGACAAATATGCCGAATTCAAGGGATTCATGGACGAACTCACCGCAGAACCCGTCGAAGACTTCGCCGGGCCCGAGCGCGAGCCGCAGGCCGATGAGGTCGATGCGTGGGCGCCGGCGCCCGAGCCGGAAGTGGTCCGTGAGGCTGAGCCTGAGGATGTAAGCGAGGTCGCTACCGAACCCCTTCCCGAGCCGGCTTCCGAGCCTGTCGCCATGCAGGAACCCGAGGCTGAGGCACCCTCTGAACCCGACCCCGACCCTGTTCCTGCCACGCAGGTGACATACGGCAAGCCAGACATCCGCAGACACTTGACGCTCAACGACAAATACTGCTTCGTGCGCGAGGTGTTCGGCGGCGACGAGGCCGATTTCCAGGCCACGCTCGACGTCATCGGCGAGATGACATCTCCCGTCGAGGCCGTAGACTATATCACGGGCGACCTCATGCTCGATGCCGAGGACGAGGGCGTGAAGAAGTTCGTCACATTCATCGAAAAATGTTTTGAGTGATGTCAGGCAAACTCTACATAGTCCCCACTCCGGTGGGCAATCTGGGCGACATGGCTCCGCGCGCCGTGGAAGTGCTGCGCAGCGCGTCGCTCGTGCTGGCCGAGGACACACGCACCTCAGCGGTGCTGATGCGCCACTTCGGCATCGACACGCCCATGGCGAGCCACCACAAGTTCAACGAGCACAAGAACCTCGACCCGATTCTTGACCGTATCGAGGCAGGGGAGAATATCGCTCTCGTGTCTGACGCCGGTACGCCCGGCATCTCCGACCCGGGCTTCATGCTGTCGCGCGAGTGCCGTCGGCGTGGCCTGACGGTGGAGACTCTGCCCGGTCCTACGGCCTTCGTTCCGGCGCTGGTCAACTCCGGCCTGCCGTGCGACAGGTTCTTCTTCGAAGGATTCCTCCCCGTCAAGAAAGGACGTGCCTCGCGTCTGGAGTTCCTTGCCTCGCTGCCCGTGACGGTCATCATCTACGAGTCGCCCGTCAGGTTGCCGCGCACCCTCGAGCAACTTGCCGAAGTATTCGGCCCCACGCGCGAGGCCGCCGTATGCCGCGAGATATCGAAGCTATATGACACGACCCACCGCGGAACCCTCGCCGAGCTTTCGGCGTACTTCACTGAGAACCGTTCGCGAGGAGAGATTGTTATAGTTATAGCGCCCGAAGAGGTATCGAAAAGCGCTCCGCGCCGACACCGTAATAAGTATAAAGAGGATGATGGCGATGAGGCTTGCGAAAAGCCGGCGGACGTCTGAGTTATTCATTGATTTTTCAACTATTAGTTATCTATTGTTATGAGAAAGTTTGTGATTATGGGCATTGCTGCAATCATCGCATTGTCGGCATGTACCGATAAGAAGAAAGAAGCTGAAGCGAAGGCTCAGGCCGACGCCACACGCGAGGAGCTTATTCAGGCCGTCAACGACCGCGACGAGCTGCTGAACCTCATGAGCGAGATTACTTCGGACATGGAGCAGATAAAGAGCCTCGAGAACATCCTTACCGTCTCGGGTGAACAGGAGAACCCTGACCGCCGCGCTCAGATCCGCGCCAATATGGCCGCTATTCAGAAAACCCTTGAGGAACGCCGCGAAGCTCTCGCCGACCTTGAGAAGAAACTCAATGTATCGGTCAATGCCAACGCCGGACTCAAGAAAACCATCGCTTCTCTCCGCGCTCAGATTGACTCGCAGGCTGCCGAAATCAACAGCCTCAAGGCCAGCCTCGGCGAAGCTACTGAGAAAATCGGCTCGCTCGACAATGCCGTCGACTCGCTCAATACGACTGTCAGCCGCGTGACGGCCGACCGCGACTCCGTGGCCAAGGTCAGCGTGGACCTCGCCAACGAGCTCAACCTCTGCTACTACGCCATCGGCACCAACAAGGAGCTGAAAGAGAACAAGATACTTGAATCAGGCTTCCTCCGTAAGACCAAAATCATGCAGGGCGACTTCGACCAGTCCTTCTTCACTGCCGCCGACAAGCGCACCCTCACCAGCATCGACCTCAACGCCAAGAAGGCCAAGGTGCTCACCAACCAGCCCACCGACTCGTATGTCATCGAGGACGTGAACGGCCACAAGGTGCTCCGCATCACCAATCCCGCCGCCTTCTGGAGCCTCTCCAACTACCTCGTAGTGAAGATTGACTGACACATAGACATATAAATATTTACCGGCGGGGCCGCGTCAGAAGCATGACGCGGCCCCGTTGTCGTCTTCATCGGCGCGCTGTCATTCCGAGGGGCCGCGGCACGGATTTTCGGAAATTTGCTTTACGGCTTATTGTGAAGCCTCCGCTTTTTTCGCGTTTTGCTTGTCGGAATAAGATAAAAGCGCTACTTTTGCAGAAACAAAAGATGTGTAATGTTATGCTTTCAAGAGTCTATCTGAAAGGAATATATAAGGCTGCGGCGGTCATGCTGATGGCACTCACGGGTGCCGCCTTCGCTTCGGCTCTCGACCTCCCGACCAAGAAGGTGAAGGGGGTAGAGTACTATTACTACAAAGTGAAGAAGGGCGAGTCACTCTACGGCATCTCGAAGAACCTCGGCATGACGGTCGACGAAATCGTGGCCGCCAATCCCTTTGCAGCCAATGACATCCGCAAGGGCGATATCCTTCTCTTCCCGAAAGTGGAGGAGCCTGCGGAGGAGGTCGTCGTCGAGGAAGTCGAGGCAGTTCCGGCTGACACAGCCGAAGTGGAGGAGATGCCCAAGAATCCTGCCATAGCGGTGCTGCTGCCATTCGGACTTGACAATGCCGAGCCGTCGCGGGCCAACAAGGTGGCACTCGAGGTGTACAAAGGCATGCTCGTGGCGGCCGACAGTCTGGCCGACCGCTCGGGACGCGTCGACATCATAGCGCGCGACATCGACGGACTCTCTGCCGGGCGTGTGGCCGATATGGTGGAGGCCGACAGCGCCGTAGCGCGTGCCGCGGTGATTTTCACTCCGGGCGATGAGGCCGTGCTTGCGGCTGTGGCGCGCAAGGCTGCCGAAGGAGGCAACTACGTGTTCAATGCGCTCTGCATCCCCGACACGCTCTATGCTTCCGTGCCGATGCTGCTTCAGGCCAATGCGCCCCAGCACGTGATGTACGAGAAAGCCGTCGACGCGCTTCTGACGGACTTCGCCGGATTCACGCCTGTGATTCTGCGGAGCCGGACTGGACGCAACGAGAAGGAAAGTTTCGTCAACTATCTCGTCGAGCGCTGCCGTGCGGCCGGTGTCGAGCCCCGCTTCATCGAGTATGAGAACAATCTTGTGACCGCCGACTTCGATGTCCTTCCTGTCGACGGGGCTCAGAAATATGTGGTGGTGCCATCGTCGGGAAGCAAGGCCGAGTTCAATAAATTCGCCTACGCGCTCCACTCCTACCGCGAGCGTCTGAAAGGACGTGCCGCCGAGGCGCTGGACACTGCTGCCGAGAATGGCGAGACCACGGCCGACTGCGCCGTGATGGAGGTATTCGGCTATCCTGACTGGACGGCCTTCCGCGGCGATGCGCTCGACATGCTCCACAGGCTTAATGCTACAGTGTACTCGCGCTTTTTCGATGACTTCACGGGCTTCTCGTCGCGCGGCGTGGCGTCGTCGTTCCGCCGCTGGTTCGGCGCCGAGCCTATGGAGAGTGTGCCGTCCTACGCCCTTGTCGGATACGATGCGGCCACATGGCTGATCAAGAATCTCCGCGTGAACGAAGGCGTGTTCAATCCGACATATCCGTCGACATCCGAGGGCGTTCAGTCGAGTTTCGACTTCCGCAGCGCCGGCGAGGACGCGGGCTATTATAACACCGACGTCTATATCATATCATTCCGCGAGGGAGGCCGCACGGCGGTGCGTGTGCTATGAGGCTTTTGAAAGTACTCCTTGTTGCGGTGGCTTCCGTCGTAGCTTTCGCTGCCGCTGCCGAGACGCACTACAAGCCGCACGTATTCATCGGCGCCAAGGGCGGTCTGTCGATGGCGCAGATGTCCTTCTCCCCCTCGACCAAGCAGCTCTGGAACATGGGCTCGACCGGTGCGGTGACATTCCGCTACTCCGAGGAGAAGATATTCGGCCTTATCGCCGAACTGGGCTGGGTGCAGCGCGGCTGGAAGGAGAATTTCGAGCTGGCTCCGCTGAGCTACAGGCGCACGCTCACCTACATCAACCTGCCGCTGCTGACGCACATCTACTTCGGGTCGCGGCGCTTCAAGGGCTTCGTCAATCTCGGTCCGCAGGTGAGCTATATGATAGGCGACAAAATCGGCTCTGACTTCGACTACGAGCATCCTGGCACGGTGAAGGATTTTCCGCGCAACCGCCGCTACGAGCAGCTGGCCATGGAAGTGAAGAATAAATTCGACTACGGCATCTGCGCCGGCGTGGGCATAGAGTTCTACGTGCAGCCGCGACATTCGCTGACGCTCGAAGGCCGCTTCTACTACGGCCTGGGCAATATCTTCCCTGCTGCCAAGGCCGATGTGTTCGGTGCGTCGCGTCCGATGTCGATAGAGGTGACCCTGGGTTATAACTTCCGCATCAAGTGACACTGCTATGGCGAAACTGAAGCAGAAGACCATGTGGTTCTGCACGTCGTGCGGAGCCGATTCGCCCAAGTGGGTGGGCAAGTGCCCCTCGTGCGGCGACTGGAATACGATGGTAGAGGAACGTGTGGCCGCCGCTCCGGCCGCTCCGTCGGCTGCCGGGAGTATGTCGGGCCAGCGCCCGAAGGCCGTGCCGAGGCCCGTCAACATGATAGAGGCTGTCGACGAACCGCGCTACCGTCTGCCGGGCGAGGAGTTCAACCGCGTTCTCGGGGGCGGTCTGGTCAGAGGGTCCATCGTGCTGCTCGGCGGCGAGCCGGGCATAGGCAAGTCGACGCTCGTGCTCCAGAGCCTGCTGGCATTCCGCACGCGCAGGGTGCTGTACGTGTCGGGCGAGGAGAGCGCCACGCAGATCAAGCTGCGGGCCGACCGCATAGGCCGGAGCAGCGAGAACGTCTACATCGTCTGCGAGACCGTACTTGAGAATATCTACGAACATATAGCCGAAGTGCAGCCCGATATCGTGGTGGTGGACTCGATACAGACCATCGCCACGGAGACTCTCGACTCGTCGGCCGGCAGTGTGAGCCAGGTGCGCGAATGTGCCGCATCGCTGCTGCGCTTCGCCAAGGAGTCGGGCGTGCCCGTACTGCTGATAGGACATATCAATAAGGAGGGCAGCATCGCCGGTCCGAAAGTGCTGGAGCACATCGTCGATGCGGTGCTGCAGTTCGAGGGCGACCACCAGTATGCCTACCGCCTGCTGCGTGCCATCAAGAACCGCTTCGGCAGCACCTCGGAAATCGGCATCTACGAGATGTGCCAGCGCGGACTGCGCGAGGTGTCCAATCCGTCGGAGATGCTGATGTCGCGCAACACCGACGATGAGCTGAGCGGCGTGTCGACGGATGTGACGCTCGAGGGCATACGGCCTTTCCTCATCGAAGTGCAGGCGCTGGTCAGCACTGCCGCCTACGGGACGCCCCAGCGCTCGGTGACGGGCTACGACCCCAAGCGCATGAACATGCTGTTAGCTGTGCTGGAGAAGCGCGTCGGCTTCAAGCTCGGCGCCAAGGACGTGTTCCTCAACATCGCCGGAGGTCTGAGGGTGAATGACCCTGCGCTCGACCTTGCAGTCATAGCCTCTATCCTGTCGAGCAACGTCGATATGGCCATAGGGCGCGGATGGTGCATGACAGGCGAGGTGGGACTTTCGGGCGAAATCCGTCCTGTCACGCGCATAGAGCAGCGCATCACCGAAGCCGACAAACTCGGTCTGACCGATATCCTCATACCGTCGGGCAATCTCAAGGGATTCGACACGTCGAATCTCTCCATCCGCATCCACGAGGTGTCGCGTGTGGCCGATGCCTTCCGCGAGCTTTTCGGCTGAGGAAAAAAGAACAAAAGCATAGGGGCATCGTCCGTCGGATGATGCCCCTCTCTTTTTGTTCGATTATGATGGAATTTAACGGTTTATTCCTCGATGCGTGCCGTGATGGCGCGAGCCTTGTCGGAGAGGCCGCGGACAGCTATGTGTGCTGCCGAAGCAGGGATGAGGACGGTGCGACCGGCCTCAACTGTGGCGGTGCAGCCGTCGGCGGTCACTTCGACGGAGCCTTCCACGCCGATGATGATGGTGAATGAGTCGACATCTGCGAGCTCGACAGTGTGGTCGCGGTCGACGTCGAGCAGGGCTACGTTGAAGTAGGGGCAGTCGACGAGCGGATTGAGGGCGTTGTCGTTCTCCTTGTAGTCCGTTCGGTAGTCGGGCAGGACGGTGTAGTCGATGGCGTCCTTGGCTTCCTGTGTGTGGAGCTGGCGGAGGTTGCCCTTGGCGTCGCGGCGGTTGAAGTCGTATATGCGGTAGGTGATGTCGGAAGTCTGCTGAATCTCGGCTATGAAGCAGCCTGCGCCGATGCTGTGGATGCGGCCTGCAGGGAGGAAGAACACATTGCCGGGGGTGACGTTGTAGTCGGTGAGGTAGTCGCAGATGGTGTTGTCCTCGACGGCTTTTACGTATTTCTCGGGGTCGAGCTGCGCGCTGAGGCCCGAACGGAGGTGTGCGTCGTCCGTAGCGTCGATGACGTACCACATTTCGGTCTTACCCTTCGAGTTGTGGCGTGCCTCGGCCAGACGGTCGTCAGGATGAACCTGGATGGAGAGGTCGGCACGTGCGTCGATGAACTTGATCAGCAGCGGAAATTCCTTGCCGAAGCGCTCGTGGTTCTTGTGACCGAGGATGCCGTCGGGGTCGCGGTCGATGAGGTCGTTGAGCGACATTCCGGCGTCTGGGCCGTCAGCTACGACTGATACGTTGCCTTTTACGCCGGATATCTCCCAGCTTTCGCCGACGGTCTTGTCCTCGACTTCAAGGCCCTTGAATGAGGCTATGCGTTCGCCGCCCCATATGGTGGATTTGAGGATAGGTTCAAAACGGTATATCATAAATGACTGATATTTAGAAATGTGATGAAATAATTCCAATAAGAATGTCTCGGTCCGTGCTGTCGGAGTCACGTCCGTATGTTTCGCGGACGCCGAGTGAGGTGTTCCGGCGTTTCGTCGCGGCCTGCCGACAGCATGTCCGTACGTTTATTTAACAGAAATCGGGGTGATTTATTGCCTCCGCAGCGGTTTTTGTGAATGAGTGGGCACACATGGTGTTAAGGAATGTTAAGCGATTTCTGACGATGGAAGTTTTTATATATTTTTGTAATTATCTTTTACCATAAAAAACTAAATGCTACGACCCCTTCGATTATACATTTTATTCTGCATATTATCTATCGGCATAACTTTACGGGCCGGCAACACTGAGCTAAAGTCTCTGACGACCGAGGACGGGTTGAGTGACCTTCTGGTAAATGCAATATACAAGGATTCAGTCGGTTATGTGTGGTTCGGAACTGAACGCGGCCTTGACCGCTTCGACGGAAACCATATCAAGTCATATTCAATACCCGGCGATGAGCTTGACCCCAGACGCGTGAACGTGATCACCGGGGCCGGCGACCGCGACATCTATGCCGGCAACCGTCAGGGCGTCTATGTGCTTAAAAGCTTGTCGGACGAGTTGGTTCCGCTTTTTCCGGAGCGTATAAACAGTATCATCAACGCCATGTCGGTGTCGGAGGGCGACAAGGGCGATATTCTGTATATAGGTGCGCGTGAGGGCCTTTTCAAATATGATACGCGGAATGACCGTCTGACGCACTCTCTTCTCAAGCCTGACATACTTTCGCCTGACAATGAGGTGTTCGGGCTTTCGGCAGCGAGCAGCGACAGTCTGTGGATACTCGGCTCGCACGACCTCTATCTGATGGACTGCCGGACTGACTCAATCAACCGTTATCAGCTTCCGGTGAAGGCTCCGGGTATATGTATGGCCGGAAGCGGCGACACGCTGTACGTGGCCACGCGCGGCGACGGTGTGCTTCCGTTTGACACTTCGACTGGTCGGTTCGGTACTCCGCTTGCCTTCGGCACATCAGTGATAACACGTCTGTGCACTGCCGGCGGCAAGCTCTACGTGGCCACTGACGGCGACGGCGTGTACGTGTATGACATAGTCCGCGGAGCCGACGCAGGGCATCTGAGCATGAGCAGCGGCTCGGAGCCGCGGCTGAACTCGAACTCGGTGTATTCCCTGCTGGTCGATGATGCCGGCCTGATGTGGCTGGGATACTACGCTATGGGCGTTCAGTACACGCCTCACCACACCGAACTCTTCAAGACCTACGTTGAGCCGGGTCTGTTCAGCACGGCCCACAAGGCCGTGCGCGCCGTGTACATCGGCGACGGATTCAAGCTCATCGGCACCCGTGACGGACTCTACTACGTAGACGAGAAGCGCCGTCGTACGGGACACTACGGCAGCGGTCAGCTGGGGTCTAACATCGTATTCTGCATCACCGAGGACCGTGACCGCGCCGGCAGGGCGTTCTACGTCGGGACTTATAACGGAGGCATGCACAGGCTCGAGCTTACTGGCTCGGGCGAGACTTCGGTGACGCCCTTCGCCCCGGCCGTGATAAAGCCTTCGGTGTCGGTTTTCGCCGTCGAGTACGACAGCACCGGCAATATGTGGGTGGCCACATCCGAAGGGCTGTACCGCTTCACCGACGGGCGCCTGACCGGCCGGTATGACGCCACCAGCTCGCAGTTGCCCGAAGGCAACGTCTACGAGATATACTTCGACAGCGCCGGACGCGGCTGGGTGTGCACCGAGAACGGCATGGCCATGTGGGACGGCAAGACACTCCATGCCGACCGCTTCCCCCGAGGCTTCATCAGCAAGACGAAGGTGCGCGATGTCTTCGAGGATTCGCGCCATACGCTCTACTTTGTGCCTGACCGCGGACCGGTGTTCCACTCCAATCTGCAGCTGACGGACTTCGGCCACCTGAGCTATCCGGCCATGCCATCGCCTCCGATGACTGCTTTCGTGGCCGAGGATGACGCCGGCCTGCTGTGGTTCGGCAACAGCGAGGGACTGCTGCGCCTTGACCGCGAGAATCTGCGCTCGCAGCCCGGAGAGGTGGCGCCGGTGGTGATAAGCGACCTGATGGCCAACGGCAAGTCAATCTATCAGCGTCTGGCGCACGATCCGTCGACCGGGCGTACGATAGAACTGACTGCCGATGAGAAGGACCTTGAGATACGCTTTGCCAACTTCGACTATGTGGACTCGCGTCACAGCACGGTAGGGTACAAGCTCGACGGTGTGGACGAGGACTGGCGCACGGCGAGCGGCCTTCAGCCGATACACTACTATGACCTGTCGCCGGGCGACTACGACCTGCGTCTGCGCCGGCACGGCGACGCGGCGTCGGAGACGGTGATACATGTCCGCAAGCCGGGCGTGCTGTCGCTTCCGCTGCTGGTGACCGTGGCGCTTGTTGTGATGGTGCTCGCCGCGGCCTTCGTGCTGGTCAGCCGCAGCTGCCGGGGCTACGGGGCCTCTGCCGGGGGCGCCGAGGACAAGAGCGGCGACGATAGCGAGGAAGACCGGAAGCAGCGTTACCGCACCACCCGTCTGTCTGACGAGGAGTGCCGCCGTCTGCTGAAGGTCATCGACAGAATCATGAAGGATGAGCGTCCCTATCTCAATCCCGACCTGAAGAGCAGCGAGCTCGCCGAGATGGCCGGCACCACGTCGCACGCACTGTCCTATCTCTTCAACCAGTATCTGAAGAAGAGCTGGTACGACTACGTGAACGGATACCGCGTGGAAGAATTCAAGCATCTGGTCGGCGGCGAGGACGTGTCGCGCTACACTCTGTCGGCCCTTTCGCAGAAGTGCGGATTCACCTCGAGGGCGTCGTTCTTCCGCCACTTCAAGAGCATCACAGGCATCACTCCGGCCGAGTATATGAAGAACCGGCAGGCCTGAGCAGAGTATCACATTCTTATGATACTGTCAATCTCACATTCTTAAACAACTAATCCCCCGACGGACTACTACGACGCCGCGCCGCGTCACGGCAAGGGCGTGTGGGCGCCGTGCATACGTGAGCATGACGGAGAGTACTACATCTACTGGGGCGACCCCGACTTCGGCATCTTCATGATAAAGACCGACAATCCCGAAGGCCGCCGGAGCGAGTGAAAGAGGATGGATAGACGTATTAAACAGCGACCTCAGAATCAAATGAGGTCGCACTCTCCGAAAAAAATTCTCAACACAGATTAAACCTTATTCAGTTAAAACTATCTAAAACTCTTAGGTGTCATACAATGAAACTCTCACGTTTAACCTTAATCATGGCAATATCAGCGTTCCTTGCATCTTGTGCGGCCGCGTCGACAGAAACGAAAGTCGACGTGGAGGGTGACCTCGGCTACTGCACTCGCCAGATAGGCCGCAGCCTCAGCCAGCTTTCCGCAGACAGCACCGACTATACGATGATGCCCCGTAATATAGCCCTGACAGACAGTGTATGGCACTGCCGCAAGGCTACTCCCGACGAATGGTGCTCGGGTTTCTGGCCCGGCATACTGTGGTATGCCTATGAGGCCACAGGTGGCACGGTGATGCGTGAACAGGCCGAGAAATACACGGCGTCGCTCGAATATCTCTCGAAGGCTCCGGCTTTCGACCACGACCTTGGCTTCCATCCGGCAGGCAGCGAAATCGACGCCTCCATCATCTATGCCGACTACTACTATATAGAGGCACTGATGCGCATGAAGAAACTAAACGAAGAAGGCAAGGGCCTTCTTGCCTTTATCAGATAATCTATGAAGAATTACCTTATTATCGCAGCACTTGGCCTCGCGCTGGCCGCCTGTCAGGACGGAGGCGTGAAGGTGCGTGTGGCAAACGACAGCAAGCTCGACCGCAAGGCCGGGCTTGTGATGCTTGATGCCGGACAGCTCAAAGAGCGTCTTGGCTCCGGCTACCTGTATGTGACCGATGCGAGCGGCCGCGAGATACCGTCGCAGCTGACTTCCGACGGCCGTCTGCTCTTCACGGCCGATGTGGCGGCAGGCGACGAATGTACGTTCTCCGTGGCGGCCGCCGACAGCGCACATGTCTATCATGCTCTGACGACGGGCCGTGTATATCCCGAGCGTGCCGACGACGTGGCATGGGAGAACGAGCTTGTGGGCTTCCGCGCCTACGGTCCGGCCACACAGCGCAATGGTGAGCGTGCTTTCGGCTACGACATTTTCTTCAAGCATCCGACTTCCGACCAGATACTGGAAGTGCTTTACGGTGCCCAATGCGACCCTGCCGCATGGAAGCGTGTGGACTCGCTCCGCGCCGTCGACCCCGCTATGGCCGAGGATTATATACAGTCCTTCACCTATCATGTAGACCACGGCCTGGGCATGGACTGCTATGCCGTAGGGCCGAGCCTTGGTGCCGGAGTGGCCGTGCCTGTGGTGAACGACTCGCTGGCGTTCGCCTGGTGCTATGACAAGGCCGAGGTGACCGACAACGGTCCGCTCCGCTTCGGTCTGCGTCTGGACTACGCTCCACGCGCCGTCGGTGCCGACACTGCAGTGACCGAGCACCGCATCATCACGCTCGACGCCGGACGCCATCTCAACACGGCCCGCGTATGGTACGACGGCCTGACGGCTCCCGTGACTGTGGCTGCCGGTGTGCCGCTGCGCGACGACAGCCCCGTATTCACTGACGCAGCGAAGGGCATTCTGGCATACAGCGACCCGACGCAAGGTCCCGACAATGGCCGCGCCATGCTCGGCGTGGTGATGAACGGCGCCGACAGCATCGTGGAGAAGCAGGGACACATCGTGGCCATGACGACGCTCGCTCCAGGCGACACACTGAACTACAGCTGGGGCTTCGCCTGGGACCGTGCGGACATCACCACCCCCGAAGCCTGGCAGCAGTACCTGCTCGACTACGCCGCCCGTCAGGCCGAGCCGCTGCGTGTGACTGTCGAATGACACCATAGATACCGCATAAAATTCTGACCTAAAAAACCACCACCATACTTATACCTTTTACCTTTTTATCTTAACACTACAATGTATCAGCATGACAATCGTATCGTCGTGACTCTCGACGCAGGTGGTACCAACTTCGTGTTCAGCGCAATGCGTGGTTGTGAATTCATCATCGACCCTATCACCTATCCCTCTAACTCGCACGACCTTGACCAGTGCCTGGCCACTATGGTCAAAGGTTTCGACGAAGTCATAGCGCAGCTGCCCGAGGCTCCTGTGGCCATCAGCTTCGCCTTCCCCGGTCCGGCAGACTACCGCGCCGGCATCATCGGCGGCTATCTGCCCAACTTCCCGTCGTTCCGCGACGGCGTGGCGCTGGGTCCGTTCCTGAGCGAGCACTACAATCTGCCGGTGTACATCAACAATGACGGTGACCTCTTCGCCTGCGGCGAGGCCGCTGCCGGCGCTCTCCCCGAAATCAACCGCCATGTGGCCGAAGCCGGCGGCACACGCAAGTACGGCAACCTGCTCGGCTATACCTTCGGCACGGGCCTGGGCATCGGTTCGGTCATCGACGGCAAGCCCAATCTGGGCAACAACGCATGCATCGAGACGTACTGCCTCTACAACCGCTATATGCCGGGCATCATCGCCGAAGAGGGCTCGTCCATCCGCGCCATCAAGCGCGCATATGCCGAGCTGTCGGGCTGCACAGATGACCTCACGCCCTACGACATCTTCCTCATCGCCGAGGGCAAGCGCGAGGGCAATCCCGAAGCTGCCAAAGAGGCATTCGCTCGTTTCGGCCGTGCCACGGGCGACGCTTTCGCGGCAGCCATCACGCTGACTGACTCTCTGGTGGTGGTAGGCGGCGGTCTGACCGGAGCCATGAAGTACATCAAGCCGGCTCTGCTGGGCGAACTCCGCTCGACGCTCAAGACTATGACCGGCGAGGACGTGAACCGCGTGCAGCCGAAGGTCTACGACCTCGACGACGAGGCCGAGTTCAACGAATTCGCCACGGGCGCTCCGGTGATGATTCCCGTCTACGGGACCAGCCGCATGGTGCCCTATGACAACGTGAAGCGCACGGGCCTGATTGTGTCGAAGCTCGGTGCGTCGAAGGCTATCTCGATAGGCGCGTATGTATATGCTCTCCAGAGCATCGACGCCGCCGAGGCTGCCGAGGAATAACGCGGATATTATCGCACAACACAGAAGGCCGCTTCCCGGTGGGGGAGGCGGCCTTCTGTGTGTGTTTTTCAGTCGTTGTTGCGTGGATTGTTGTTCTGGGTGCAGGTGCGTTCCTTGACGAGCCGTTCGGTGGTCTTCTCGTCGTCGGCTACGTCTATCGCAACACCGGGATACTTTCCGGCACCCTTCTCTGTGCTGTCTTTCTTTTTGCTGTCGTTATCCATAATCGTAAATTTTTATTCTGTATAGATAACGCTGCCGGGGTGCCGTCGGTTCACGGTCAGTGCTGGTAGAGGTAGCGTTTTATGGAGCGCTTGGGCGTTTTCTCGAATTCCTCGGAGAGGATGCGGAGGTCGGAGATGCGGCTGTAGCCGGGCAGCTCTTTGTTGAGTGCCTCGATGTTCTGCCGCATCTGCGTGTCGATGTCGATGCCTTGCTTTGTGGCGTTCTCGAGGTCGGGGTAGATTAGAGCCACGAGGTGGCCGTTCTGCTCGATGACCAGAGATTCGGCTACGTAAGGCATGTTGTTTAGAATCTGCTCTATTTCCTCAGGGTAGATGTTCTGACCGGATGGTCCGAGTATCATGGTCTTGTCGCGGCCGCGGATGTAGATGTATCCGTCGGCGTCGACATTGCAGATGTCGCCGGTGTTCATCCATCCGTCGGCGTCGAACACGGCTGCTGTGGCATCGAGGTTCTTGTAGTAGCCCTGCATGACGTTGTCGCCCTTGACCCACAGGACTCCGGCCTGTGTGGCCGGGTCTGGAGAGGCGACGCGCAGCTGCATGCGGTCCACGACACGGCCGCACGAGCCGGGCCGCTGGATGTCCCAGGGGGCATATGCGATGAGGGGCCCGCATTCGGTCATGCCGTATCCGACGGTGTAGGGGAAGCGTATGCGGCGCAGGAAGGTCTCGACGTCCTTGTTCAGGCCGGCTCCGCCGATGATGAGTTCCTGAAGGCGTCCGCCGAAGGTGGCCTCCATGCGCTCCTTGATTTTGTGCAGGAGATGGTCGTCGACGAAAGGCACCATCATGAGGAGCTTCATCAGAGGCTTGTCGAGGAGTGGGAATACGCGCGTCTTGACTATCTTCTCTATGATGAGGGGAACGGCGACGATGAGCTTGGGCTGCACCTGTGCGAAGGCGTCCATGATGACCTTGGGCGACGGGGTGCGCGTGAGGAAGTTGATGTGGCAGCCTTTGACGAATGGATGGAGGAGTTCGACCATGAGGCCGAACATATGTGCCAGCGGAAGCATGCACACCATGCCGTCGCCGGGCTTGAGGAAGTCGAGGCCGTCGATGGTGAACTGCACGTTCGACCACATGGCGCGGTAGGAGAGCATGACGCCCTTGGAGAATCCTGTGGAGCCTGAGGTGTAGTTGATGATGCAGAGGTCGTCAGGATTCGGACGCCGGTAGGCTATGTCGTCGGCGGTGAACCGCTCGGGATAGCGCTCGCCGAAGAGGAGATTCAGGTTCTCTCGCGCGTGCGTGAGCGCGTCGCTGCGGCTGAAGAGGAGCGAGTAGTCGTTGATCAGGATGGCTCCGAGGAGGTCGGCCATGGTGTCGCGGTCGAGGTTCTCCCATGTCGACGAGTCGGCGAAGAAGAGACGCGCGCCGGAGTGGTTGACAAGATGGTGGATGTTGTCAGGCTTGAAGTCGTGAAGGATGGGCACGGCGACTGCTCCGTATGTGATGGTGGCGAGGAATGCTATGGCCCACTGGGCGCTGTTGCGTCCGCAGAGGGCGATTTTGTCGCCGTGATGTATGCCCGACTGGTCGAAGAGTATGTGCAGTTTGGCAATCTTGCGCGCTACGTCGCGATACTGGAACGACTGGCCGTGGAAGTCGGTGAGGGCGAGTAGTTCCTGATTGTCCTTCAGTGTGTTCTCGATATATGAGATGAGGTTGTCGCAAATCTCCATAGTTTATTGTTTTAAGAGAGTTTCGAGGGCTTTGCCGGCCTCGGCGGCGAAAGTGTCGGCCTCGGCATCGAATCCTGAGCGGCGCAGGTCGGTCTCGCGTGCCCGTATCTCGAGGATGGCGCTTTCGCGGGCCATTGATGCTGCCGGTGTGTGTGCCACTGCGGCCGCGGCGTCGCGTCCGGCCTGAGCGGCGGCTTTCATGCCGGGGTCGACTTCGGTGCGTTCGTCATGGCCGACGACACCGACGACGAGAGCAGCCGCGACGGCAATGGCTGCCACTACGGCCAGAGGCCGTGAGAGACGCCGCATCAGAGAAGGACGACGGCGAGTTTTGCGCACGCTTCGGCGTCTTCGAGGGCGTCGTGGTGCCGGTTGAGGGGTATCCCGAAGTACTGGCATAGTTGGTCAAGTGATTTGGAGGGGCACATGCCGCGCGGAATTGAGCGGCGTGCCGCGGCCAGAGTGCAGAGGAACGGTTCGGCCGGAGGGTCGAGGCGATACACGGAGCAGGCGGCGCGGATACACGAGGAGTCGAAGGGTGCGTTGTGCGCAACCAGGGTGTATCCCTCGAGCCAGTCGGCCCAGTCGGTCCAGACGGTGCCGAAGGGCGGCGCATCCCAGGTGTCGTCGTCGGTGAGTCCGTGTACCTTGGTGCAGAACCATGCGTACCAGTCCGGCTCGGGCCGCACGAGCGAGTAACGGCGGTCGACGATGACTCCGTCCTCGACTTTCACGGCTCCTATGGCGCAGATGCTCGAGCGCTCGGAGTTGGCGGTCTCGACGTCTATGGCTATGAATCGGTCCACAATCTGTAAAACGTATGATGGTGAATACTGGTTCGCGAGGGGGCGTCTCAGCTCTTCTCGCGTGCGCTGACGAGGACTTCCTCCATGAGCCAGCGCGGTGTGGAGGTGGCTCCGCAGATGCCTACGGTGGCGGCGTCGGCGAGCCACTCGGCCCGTAGCTGGGCACCGTTGCTGATGAGGTAGGTGCGCGGATTGACGTCGAGACACTGATTGAAGAGCACGCGTCCGTTGCTGCTCTTGCTTCCGGCCACGAAGAGGACGACGTCCTTGCTGCGTGCGAACTGGCGCAGATGCTCAACGCGGTTGGCCACCTGGCGGCAGATGGTGTCATGGAAGGAGAAGGCCACGCCCGGAGCCATGCGGCGGCGTATCTCCCCGATCATGGCGTTGAATCCCTCGAGGCTCTTGGTAGTCTGGGAGTACAGGGCCACGGGCCGTGAGAAGTCGACTTTGTCGAGGCCGTCGATGTCCTCGACGACTATGGCGGTGCCTTCGGTCTGCCCGACGAGTCCGTTGACTTCGGCGTGGCCGAGCTTTCCGTATATCACTATCTGTGTGTCGCCTCCGGCGTCATATGCTGCCTTGATGCGCTGCTGCAGACGTAGGACGACGGGACAGGTGGCGTCGATTATGTCGATGCCGTTGCGGCGCGCGGTCTCGTAGGTCGACGGCGGCTCGCCGTGTGCGCGGAGGAGGACCTTGACATGGCGGAGCGAGTCGAGGTCGGTGTGGGTGATGGTCTCGAGCCCTTTGCGTCGCAGTCGCTCGACTTCGTCGGAGTTGTGCACGATGTCGCCCAGACAGTAGAGCGTGCCTCCGCGGCCGAGTTCTTCCTCGGCCTTGTGTATGGCCGTGACTACGCCGAAGCAGAATCCTGACTGGCTGTCGATTTCGATGGAGGGCTTCACTCTGATATGATTTTGTTGAAGAGGTTCAGCAGCCACGCGTCCTGCTCCTCGACCGTCATGTGCGAGTTGTCGAGGACTACGGCGTCCTCAGCCTTGCGGAGAGGACTGTCTGCGCGAGTGGTGTCGATTTTGTCTCGGTGCACGACGTTGGCCAGGACGTCCTCGTATGATACGGCGGCGCCTTTCTCCATCAGTTCCTTGAATCGGCGCTGGGCACGTGTCTCCGGAGATGCGTCGACGAATATCTTCAGGCGTGCGTCAGGGAATACCACGGTGCCTATGTCGCGGCCGTCCATGACTATGCCACCGCCTGCGCCGAAGGCTTTCTGCTTCTCTACCAGCGCGCGGCGCACCTGCGGTATTGCGGCCACGGGCGATACGGCGTTGGACACGCGGAGGCGGCGGATTTCGCTCTCGACGTCGACGCCGTTGAGCATGGTGTGCTGGGGCGAGCCGTCGGGCTGCACCTCGAAGTCGATGTGTATGTCAGGCAGGGCTGCCGTGATGGCGTCGGTGTCGGGAGTGCCGTCGGGGGCTATCATGCCGTGGTCGAGGGCGTAGAGGGTGACGGCGCGGTACATGGCGCCCGAGTCGATGTAGCGGTATCCGATGGTGGCTGCGAGGCGTCGGGCCATGGTACTTTTGCCGGATGACGAGTAGCCGTCGACGGCTATGGTGATTGGTGTAGAGTGGTCGGTCATTCTCAGTAAATCAAGTCGTTGAAATTGTAGGATATGTTGAACATGAGCGTGGTTGCGCCTGTGTGTGGCTGTGCGAAGGCTATGCCGGCGCTGAAGTTGCTCACCTTCAGACCTCCGCCTATGGAGAAGCCGGAGATGAAGCTGCGCGAGTAGGTGCTCATGTCGGTGCGTGTCTTGTAGTTGTAGCCTAAGGAGAGGTAGTAGTTGGGGCTTGACACGAGGTCGAGTCCGAAGACGAGGTGGCGGAAGAGGTTGGACATGAACGACTCCTTGGTCTCCATGTCGCTGCTGTAGCCGGTGCCGTCGCCGGGATGGACGTAGGGGAGTTTCCACTTGGTGAGGTTCCAGGCCGTAATAGACAGGCGCAGGGGGAGCGAGCCGAGAGTCTGCGACCATCCCAGGCGGATGTCGAAGGGGAGCCGGTCGTAGGCTTTGTCGAAGCGCTTGACCTGTCCGCCGAGGTTGGCGATGACGGCCGAGAGCGACATGTCGCGCTCGTCGTCGTAGTAATTTATGCCCAGGTTGGTGGCTACGGCGAACGCCGTGTACTCGGCATATCCGCTGTAGAGCAGCTTTATGTCGATGCCGCCGCGGAGGCGGTCGGTGATGTCGTGGGAGTATGTGGCTCCGAACGCCACGTCCTTGGGCGAGAAGTCGCCCACATGCGAGCCGTCGGGAAGGGTCTCTTTCATAGAACCGTATCCGAAGTACTGGATGCCGGCCGACCATGCGCCGTGCTCGCCGGCGGAGTGGCCGTAGCGGAGTCCGGCGAAGTTCGAACCGCCGATGTAGCGCATATAGTTGAAAGCCACCTGATTGCTCATCTCGGCTCCGAGAAGGGCCGGATTCTGGTCGGTGGTGGTGATGTCGTCGTCGACCAGGGATATGTTGACGCCGCCCAGGCCGTATATACGGGCCGAGGAGGTGACGTTGAGGAAGTTATATGCCGAATTGCTTTCCTGCGCTGCGGCTGTGACCAGGGTCTGGAGCATGAGCGCGACGGCAATTGCAGCGAGCAGTTGTCTGTATTTCATCAGAAGCGGCGTTTGCTTTTGCAAAGTTACGTACTAAAAAGTATAACGGCAAATTTTGCCGTGTATTGTATTTTTCAGTACCTTTGCGAACCAATCTGTTTTCCAAATTCAAACCTGATACCTTATCTCATGAAATCTTCCTTATTCATGCGCCTCATCATCCTGGCCGCGGCCCTGGGGATGACGGTGCCGTCCTTCGGCAGGACTCTGCACGAGCTCCAGCAGGACTTCGTTGACCTGAAATTCGGCCTCTTCGTACACTTCGGCATGGGCACCTATCTGGACAGCGACTGGGCTGACCCCGAAGCACCGCTGTCGCTCTTCAATCCCGCCAAGCTCGACTGCCGGCAGTGGGTGGACGGTGCGCGGAGCGCCAACATGAACTTCGTCTGCGCTTCGGTCAAGCACCACAACGGATTCTGCCTCTGGGACACCGAGACCACCGACTACAATGCCGTGCGCAGCGCCGCCGGCCGCGACGTGGTGCGCGAGCTCACCGACGCTCTCCGCGAGAAAGGCATGAAGGTGATGTTCCATTACTCGATACTCGACCTTCACGAAGGCATACTTCCGAAGAAGATTGAGCCTTATCACGCCGACTTCATCAAGGCCCAGCTGCGCGAACTGCTCACGAACTACGGACCTGTGACGGCTCTGATGATAGACGGCTGGGACGCACCGTGGTCGCGTATTTCGTACGAGGACATATCGTTCGACGATATATACAAATTCTGTAAGTCAATCCAGCCTGACTGTCTGGTGATGGACCTCAACGGCGCAAAGTATCCCGCCGAGGGTCTGTTCTACTCCGACATCAAGACCTACGAGCAGGGCGCCGGCCAGCGCATCGAGAAGGACAACAGCTTCCTGCCGTCGATGGCATGCTACCCGATTCAGGACACGTGGTTCTGGAAGACGTGGTTCCCGGCCAAGGACACCAAAGACCCTGCAGCGATGGTCAACGACAACCTCGTGCCGATGAACCGCGTGGGCTGTACCTTCATCCTGAATGTGGCGCCGAACCGCGACGGTCTGCTCGATGACAACGCCCTTGCCTCGCTCAAGAAAATCGGAAGCATGTGGAACGGCAAAGGCAAGCCGGCCAAGGTAGCCGAGACCGGTGCTCCCATGACGGCGTCGAATCTCGCCAAGGGCTGCCATGCCACGGGCTCGTGGAGCTATGACATGTATATCCACGACCTCGCCACTGACGATGACTTCGACTCGCCGTGGATCAGCAACAAGGAGGTGGCGCATCTCTGGCTTGCCGTGGAGCTGGGCCGCACGCAGCCTGTCAACGCCGTGGTCATCACCGGAGTGAAGGACAAGCGCCTTAACCGATACAGCATCGAGTGCCGCGTGAACGGCCGATGGGAGAAGGTGTTCGACGGCGATGCTCCGACTGACCGTCGCGTAAAGGTCCACCGCTTCGACCGCCGCTATGCCGATGCTGTGCGACTGAACATCGATGATGCCGACACCGAAGTCGGAATCGCCGAGTTCGGGGTGTACAATGAGATTTAATAATATTACTGTCCGCTAAACTTT
>DLAL01000063.1 GCA_002493945.1 Porphyromonadaceae bacterium UBA7048 | reverse complement strand
TTTAGCGGACAGTAATAAAAAAGAATCGAGCTGCCGGACACGTATATTTCTGCAACATGGCTGGATGACGGACACATCGCTCTATGCGCGGCATACTGCTCACCATCGAAATTCAACATCGCCATATTGAATACCGCCACGGGAGAGATTGACAAACGCTTTTTGCCATACAACCATTCCTACTCGCTGACTTTCGGTTCGTATTCATCTTTCATCGGGCGTGATGACGACGGTGTGTATTTCGGACTGCCATTCAATACCGATCTTTATCACCTCACGTCAGACACATGCAAAGTGGTCGAATCGTACAGATTCAACACCTCCGATCAGATTGAACCGGTGGCGATGGCTGATGTCAATACCGATGAAATGTATGAGCGGTATAAATTCAAACGTTGTGTGAAGTATATAGACCGGTTCCATGCCGCATCTGACGACGTGCATTATCAAGTATTCGAATTGATGGGTGACCAAGGCATTCTGCCCTATATATGCAAGTACAATCCGAAAACCGGCGAGTCGGCCACGTTACGTCTAAGATCAGAATTGTTCGACGAGTTTCCTCACCTGACAGAAATGCCGGAGACCATAAGAAACGGCTATTATGTATTTGCAAAATCGGCGGAGGGAGTTCTTCGCATTGATGAAATAACCGGCTCTACCAAGTTCACCGACCTCGGAGTGACGGAGGAGTCCAATCCCGTCATTTTCTATTATCACTTAAAAGAAAGCTGACCGCCACAGCAATTACCACCATGCTGAAAAATCTCACTTACATCGTATAGCTGAGTAACCAAACTATATGAGACACCTGTCGACCATAACAATGGCAAAATCGCTGCGAGGGCATATGCCGACCTCCGCATCACCACCTCCGGTGCGCCGATAGAAAAAATCAAACCACGCCACCAATGCGCGCAACAGCCTGAAGCGTGCCCGGCTCGACCTTGCCGACGCGCTCATCGGACAGGGCCTTTCTGCCGCAGGCAGACTCTACATCGTCAGCCGGAGCCGCCACGCCATCCGCCGCACATCGCGGCTCTATCTGCGCTGACTCTCCATATACGCCTCGACTTCCTCCGGCGTCGGATTGAGGGCGACCACTGTACCGTCTCTGTCTACCAGGACCTGCAGACCGCCCGAATTTCCGGCGCCGTAGCGCTCCCAGATACGGCCGCGGTCGTTCAGCTCGACCAGGTTCAGCCACGGATAGCCGTCCTGCTCGATGGCCTTCGCCATAGCGTCGGTGCTCATGTTCTCGCGTGCCACGCCGACCACCGAGAAGCCGCGGCCCTTCCATTTCTCATAGACCGGAATCATCGCTTTGGAGTGCCGGCGGCAGGGACCGCACCACGACGCCCACAGGTCGACCAGCGCCACGCGGCCTTCGATGAGGGCCGACAGCCTGTACTCGCGGCCGTCAAGGTCAGGAGCCGTGAAGTCGGGGACCTTACGCCCGGGTTCGGCCGCCTCGTCGCCGATGAGGGCCGACAGTGTCTTCGTATAACTATGATTGGGGAAACGGTGCTGATATACTGACGCAAAGACGGGCAGCAGCGCATCCGAGCCCGGATGTTTGTACTTCACCTTCTTATATATCAGATAGAGCCCGACCAGGGTCGTATCGGTCCTGATGAATTCGTCCGCCATGCTGTCCGTCTCGGCATACACGCGTGCCGACAGTTCATTGTATGCCTTGCCTGCCGTGCTGTACATCAGGCCGCCCTCGCGCAGGCGCTTCTCCTCGTTCAGGAGCGAGTCTCGACGTGCCTGCGGCATATCGCCGCCCGACATGAAGGCATCCATCACCGCGTAGTAGTCAGGCGTGTACATCGTGCGCGACTCGTTGAGCGAATCCCCAATGGCCTCGACTCCGGATTCCACTATATAACGGTGCTGCCTCCCCATCTGACTGCAGTAGCGTCCGGTCAGAGGGCCTCCGCTGACGGCCGACGCGGGACTGACACTGCCGTCGGCAGAAATGTCAGCGCGCACATCGCCTCCTTCGGAGAAGAAGCTGTACATCATCCACGCGCCACCGAGGATGTCCGGACCGGGAGCGAGTTCGTACATCTGCGTCTCGTCAGTGGTGAGCGTATAGTCGAAGCAGCCATCACGCACGGGCACTATCAGCGACTCGTTCACCCTCGAATCGCTGCACGCAGGCATCAGAACGAGCCACGAGGCTTCGGGACGTCCCTCGAGACTTCCTGTGATGCGGGTCTTCGTCCCTTCGGGCTGAGCGCCGAGCCGCAGGCCCGACACCTTCCAGCCTGCCGAAGCGTCGTCAAGCACCTCGGTGAAGTCCGCCACGCTGTCGGCCGGAGCAAGCGGCGGGAACACGAACGTGGCGCTCACGTACGCAGAGTCGGTCAGATAGACATTCTCTCCACCCGGCATTCCTTCCAGACTTCTCATCGCGTACACACGGCCGGTCTGCGCGCCTGTCAGCGTGAAGTTCTCCCCTGCCCTGACCCAGTTGCCGGGGATGCCGTAGATATCGGCGCTGACACGGGTAGCGGTGTCGGTCAGCTCGACCTTCGTTATTCCGAAGGTAATGGACGACGACATGTCGTAATACGGATTGACAACCACACGGCCGCCGAGTGCGGTCATCGCGCCCAAAGCAGACACGAGCAAGAGAATTACAGGCTTTTTCATAGTTATTCACGATTATCCGGCAAAGGTATAAAAAATACGCAAAGTATGCAAATCCATCCGGCCGGCGGACTTCCATAAACGGAATTTCGAGGTACTGCCATACAATTCGCGGGGGAGTGATTCCGTTATACAGGTACAGAACCTACGTAACTTACATTCATCATGAAAAAACTCACCGCACTTTCTGCCGCGGCATTCCTCCTTCTGGGCGTGACAGCCGCATGCACATCCACGTCGGCATCCGCCCCTGACACGACCGACCTTGATTCACGACGCCTTCCCGGCTTCCGCACCGACTGTCCGCGCGACTCAATACTGCTCAGCGACCCCTGCATCCTGGCAGACTCCGCATCAGCCATGTACTACATGACCGGCACCGGCGGCCGCCTGTGGGTCAGCGACAACCTCGACCGCTGGTCAGGCCCGTACAGCCTCATCGAGCCCGACACCACATCGTGGATGGGCTCCAAGCCCCAGATATGGGCAGCCGAACTCCACAAGTACAACGGCAAGTACTACTGCTTCGCCACATTCACCAACGACTCCATCATCACCGGCACATTCAATGGCATGGACATGCCCCGCCGCGCCAGCCACATCATGGTCAGCGACGTGCCCGAAGGCCCCTACCGCCCCGTATCGGACGAAGACTATCTTCCGGCTGACCGTCCCACGCTCGACGGCACCTTCTGGGTAGACACCGACGGCAAGCCCTACATGGTCTTCTGCGGCGAGTGGATATCCAACTGGGACGGAACGATGGAGCGCATACAGCTCAAGGACGACCTCAGCGGCCCCGTCGGCGAACCGGAGCTGATGTTCAGGGCCAGCGCGTCGCCCTGGAGCCGCGAGCGTCTCGAAGGGGAGATTGTGCCTAACCGCGTCACCGACGGCCCGTGGCTCTTCCGCACAGGCACAGGACGCCTCGGCATGATATGGACAAGCTGGATATACAACGTCTACACCCAGGGCGTGGCCTACTCCGAAAGCGGCACCCTTGCAGGACCGTGGACACAGCAGGCCGAGCCCATAACGCCGCCCGACCACGGCCACGGCATGCTCTTCCGCGACCTTTCAGGCCGATGGCTCATGTCGGTACACAGCCACCGCGACGAAGGAGGACGCTACATCCGCATCCCGCAGCTCTTCGAGGTCGACCACTCCGGCGACAGTCTCGTGGTCAAGGCAAAACAATAAACATCTAAATACGACAAAGGCAGTCGGACTCATCACCCGGCTGCCTTTGTTGCATTTAGAGGTTTGTCAGAACGAAGCCCTGATGGCGGCAATCAGATTGCGGCCCGGGGCATTGATGCCCGACCCGAAGGTGCGGTACTCCGTGTCGAGTATATTCTCGATACCTGCCTGGAGGGTCACATTGGGATGCGGACGGTAGGAAGCCTTGAGGTTGAGGGTGAACCATGCCGGCAGACCTTCGCCGTCGAGACCGAGCGCAGTGGCGTAGCCGATGTTGTCCTCGCCGTTGAGGTTGTAGCGGCTCAGAGGCTTCTTGCCGTTGAAGAGCGAGTAGAACTCTACCAGCGTGCGCTTGCCTGCGCTCTGAAAGGTCACGCCGACACGGCCGAAGAGCGGAGCCACATGGTCGAGGGGCATCTTCTTCTCGCCCTTGTTGCCGAAGATGTCACCGTAGGTGTAGGTGGCCGTTGCATCGGCCCAGAAGCACTTCGAGATGTTGACCTTCAGCGTCGAGGTCACGCCTGTCACGAAGGCGCGGCGGTTGTTACGGTTGGCGTAGACATCGCTCATCTCGCCGTCGTACTCGATCTTGTCCTTGCCGTCGACGGTGGCCGGAGCCAGCGCTATGGCATCGAAGATGTAGGTGCCGAAGACCGACGCGTCCCACTCGATGCGTCCCGTGCTGACGTGCGCCACGTTGAAGTCAGCGCTGATGGTCTTCTCGGGCCTGATGTGCGGATTGGGCACCACCACCATGCCGGGCTGCGAGTCGAAGACCTTGCCAAGGTCGTCGATGTTGGGCACGCGGTAGCCGCTCGTAAGCGACAGAGCCAGTTTCCAGCTGTCGCTCACGTTGTATGACAACCCTACGTTGAGGCTGTAGGTGGGATTGTTCTGCGTCACCGTTCCGAACTCGCGGCTGAAGAATGGGAAGAACTCATCGCTCCTGAATGTGGCCTTCAGGGTAGAGAAGCCCACGCGCACACCGTCGCTGAAGATGAGACGCGGAGTGATTTCCCACGAGTGGGCCACGAAGAGGTCGATGTTGTGCATGTGGTTGTGGCCGTCGGGATAGCGGGTGTCAAGCGGCTTGACCTCGCCCGTATTGATGTCAGTGCAGTAAGCCGTCGACTTCAGATACTGGAGCGAGCCGTCAATGCCGGCATGGATGCGGTGCATGCCGAGATACTTCACCCAGTCGGCCGAGAGCGACACCACGTTCACGCGCTCCTTACGGCTGCCCAGCCACGGGTCATTGAGCTTGCGGTTGTGACGGCTTTCGCCGATATTCTGATATGACACCGTCATCGAGGCATGGTCGGCGCCGAAGAGGTCGCGCGTGTCGTAGGTGTACGCGGCCAGGAGGCGCTCCTGAGGGCCGTAGTACCACTCGGCGAACTTGGGCTTGTCGCCCTTCATGTCGGTCAGACGGTCGTATCGGGGGATATCGTTGGTGTTGGAGAACTGCACGTTGAGCAGGTGGCTCACGGCGTCGCTGTAGCTGTACATCAGCTTCTGCATCAGGTCATACTGATGATATCCCGAGCCGGGCTGGCTGTACTCCTTCGTGACGGGCACGAGGACGTCCTTGCCGTCGGCATGCTCCACCTTGTAGCCGCGGTGGATGTAGCTGTCGCCCTTGGGCATGAACGGATTGGAGCGGCGGCCGCCGCGCAGGTCGCCGAAGCGGCTGTAGGACAGCGATGTGAACGAAGCTATCTTCTTGCCGCCTATATTGAAGTCGGCGTGCCACGTCGACTCGTCGTTGGCGCTCCCGAAGCGCGAGAAGGCGCTTCCGGAGAAGAGCACGCCGCTGCTGCCGTCGGCCAGACGGGGCATCTTGGTCCTGAACGATATCACGCCGCCCAGGGCATCGGAGCCGTAGCCCACCGATGCCGGTCCGTAGAGAACCTCGGCCTGACCGATGATAGCCGGGTCTATCGTTATCACGTTCTGCAGATGGCCGGCGCGGTAGATGAGATTGTTCATCCTCACGCCGTCCACCACCAGCAGCACACGCGAGCTCTCAAAGCCTCTGACCGATGGGCTGCCTCCGCCCTGCTGGCTCTTCTGCACGGTCAGTATGCCGTCGCCGGCAAGAAGGTCGGCAGTGGTCTGCGGATTCATTTCCGATATGCGGCCGGCATCCACGGTCTTCACGTACTGAGGTATCTGCAGCTTGTAGTCGTTGAGGCGGCTTCCGGACACAAAGAGTTCGCGGAGCCGGATGCTGTCGGCATATTCGGATGCCGGCTGTGACGCCTGCGACACGGCGGCACACGACAGCATACCGATAAGGATCACTCGTTTGTCAAGAAGTGTTGCCATATATGACTTGTCTTTTTGCTTAGTAATCAGAGTTCGATCTCGCGCACGGCCGATGCCGGTCCGTAGATGACAGCCACCATGTATTTGCCCTTGGGCAGGTCAGAGAGGTCTATCATCATGGGCGCCACGTAGTTGACAGCCTTGAGCACTTTCTCGCCCTTGCTGTCGAAGATACCCACGCGTGCCGGAGTCTGGTCGGGAAGGGTCAGACGGATGCCGGTGCGCTTAGGCGTGTACGTCACGCGCATGGCCTTCAGGGCGCGCGCATGGTTCACAGGAAGCGACGACTCGTCGGCAGGCCTGAACCTGACGTTCACCTTCAGCGTGTTGCCCTTCACATTGGTGGGACGCACGTACACGGCCTGCTCCGAACCGGGGTCAGAGTAGCTCATGTCGAGTGTCAGATGCAGCGGACGGATGGTCGAACTAAGGTCGAGCTCGAGATTCTTCATCGTGAACGTTATCTCCACAGGCTCCTGTCCGAGCGACTCGTCAAGGCACATGATATAGCCTTTGAGTCCTTCTACGTCAGGAGTTGCCAGCATCTCCCAGGGACTGTCGCCGTCAGAGTCGGCGCGGCGGCGCGTGTTGTAGGCGCTCACATAGTAGCCGCCCGTGCCCTCGCGCGTGTTGTTGAAGTAGTAGCCTTTCTCGTTGAGGTCGCTCACTTCATCGAGGTTCATATCAGACGGCATGGCTATGTATGTCCACTCGCCCGGCCTGAAAGTGTACTTGAGACTCAGCGTCTCAACGCTCACCAGTCCCGACTTCACCAGCACCTGTCCGGCCGAGAGATTGTCGGCATAGACAGTCATTCTCTTCACACTCAGCGGACCTTCAAGCTCTTTGCGCTCGTCCTTGCCCACAACCACGTGGTTGGCAACTCTGAACACGCATCGGCTCACCTCCGTGGCATCCCATGTCTCGTCGCCGGGCTGATATGCAATGACTTCGATACTGCAGCTGTCTGCCGGAATATTGAACACATGGAGCTCGTTGCCGTTCTCGATGGCAGCGTAGTCGGAGCCGGCGGTCAGCTGATAAATCACATCGAGGCCTGAGGTGGCGGTGGCGTCGAGCGGTATCACCGTAGGACGGCACTCATTGATTTCGGACTCGGTAATCCAGCTTATCTCCTGCGATTTCTTTACCGCAGACGGATAGTAGAATCGCGGGGCGCCGACGCAACATATGTCATTGGTATTGCCGTCTCCGCCGGTGCCACACAGAATGTACACCTTCGCCAGACCGTTCAGTTTGTATTCCCATTCAGTGAGAACACGCCAGTCCACGTTGCCTGTATTGTACAGCACAGTCCCGTTCGAGGCCGTCTTCAGCACGAAATTCAGCTTGCCGCGGGTATTGTTGGTTATAACCTGACCGCCGACATCAGCCACGAAGCGGTCGTACCTGCTGAGGTCTCCTGTCGATTCGATATGGCCCTGGGCGTGAGTGCCGAAGCCCTTGCCGTACGTCTGAGTCCCTATCTGCAGTTTGTCTGTGCGGTTGTATGCTATGTCCTTCGTCCAGTGGTCCCATCCGGTGCTGGCGTTGAACGGCAGGTCGGTGAGATAGTCGAAACTCTCCAGTCCCTGACGGTATGATGTGGTGACAGGAGCGTCCAGTCCGGCTATGTCATAAGTGAACCTGTGCACCACGTCAGCCGACGAGGCATTGAAGGGGAATGCCACAATCTGCTTCCGGGTCTTCTTCGACGCGTCGAAATAGTCCGTGAGGTCTATCGTGTCGAGCGGATTCAGACTGAGCGGATTGTCGTACAGACTGAGGTCGAGCTGCTTCAGATCATGGCCCTTGGTGTCAATCAGGAAGTATGCCGTACGCACGCCTTCCACTGCCGAGGGATAGGTGGCCAGCATCTCGACCACGGGCCGTGAGTCGAAGGAGAAAGTGATGTACGATGTCGCCGGCAGATACGACTCGTCGCCGTACTGCGTAGCCTCGACCACGATGTCGCCTTTCGAGCCGAATTCTGTCACGAGCTCATTGCCGTTCTCGATATGGGCCAGCTCCCGGCCGGCGATGACGCGGAAGGCCACCCGGCCCCCCGAGCTTGCCTCGGCCTCAAGCGGCAGACGGTCGGCATCCAACGGAATCTCGCCGCCTTCGGTGACGAACCTCACGGTCTGCGCCGTCTTGCCCGAATTATCGGGAAGCTCGGTGTAGAGGCGCGACAGGAGCAGCTGCGCGTGGTCGCCCGATACGTTGCCGTTATGCTGTATGCTGATGTACAGAGAGTTCTTTCCCGTCATGTCGAGTTCCAGATCGCGGATGCAGGGATTGTCGCCGCGCGCCGCATTGACCTTGGAGTACATAGCCTGACTCACCGCTATGGTTCCGCCGGTCCAGTCGCTGCCGTTCCACGTGCGGTCATTCCAGAACTGGAAAGTCAGATAGCCGTAGGTGCGGTCGTCCTGCACGCCATAGCGCGTCACGAAGCGTGTGAAGGGGCGTTCGAAGAGATACGACACATATCCGGCAGCGTGATTGGACACACCTTTGTAGAACACCGTGTCGTTCACGGTCATGCGCGTGGGCGTGGCCGACGGTGGATCGGTGTTGTCGATGCTTATGTCCACACGCGGATTGCGGCCGTTCCATCCCGAGGCATACTTCTTGAAGGGGAAGTCGCCCAGCCACATGAAGGCCGAGGTATAGTCCTTGTCAATACACTCCGACAGCAGCGACGTGCCGTCGGTGAAGTCCACCTTCATCCGGTAGGCGTAGTCGCCCGGATTGAAGTCGATGTCAGCCGTCAGATAGCGGCCGTCCACCAGTTCATAGTCAGTCCTGGTGGTGTTGTAACCGTCGTACATGCGGTAGCTGTACGTGGTTACAGCCTGTATCTCTTTGCCTTCCGGGTTTATCTCGGCCTTGATCTGTCCGTTGGTCCCGTCATTGAAGACACCCAGAAGAGTCATGGTCTGGGCGGAGCCCGCCCCCGTTGCTGCTACGAGCATCAGGGCGGACAGCGCGTTCCTGAAGTTTATATTCATTTTACTACGATTTTGACATTGTAATTCTTTCCGTTCTCGTTGATGGTCACCACATAGGGTCCTGCCGAAAGCGAGGCCTCGAATTCGGGATCGGTGGTGTAGCCGCGTACTATCTGCCGTCCGGCCACATCATATATCGTCACGGTGGCATCGCCCTGAAGGCCAGTCACTGTGCACGAGCCGTCGGCTGTGTATACGCGGTAATTCGGCTTGGCCTCAGTCTTGTCGACACCGGTCACGAGGCGGTCATCCTCGAATTCCAGCGCGAAGCGGCCCGTGCAGTCGCCGCCCTTCGCCACACTGAAGGCATACGGCTCCGAATCAGCCGTCAGCTCGGTGCGTGTGCCCGTAGTCTTGTCAGACAGATACACGCGGAAGTTACGGTCGAATCCCTGCAGCTTGTCGGTGCGCAGCTCGTAGTCGCCGGCCGCAGGCAGCTTCAGACCGACAGGAACGGTCATCGCCCGCGCCGACGGACGGCAGTCTATCGACATGGCATTGTCCAGATCGTCATAAGTATATATCTGACTCGAACGCTCCGAGAGGCTCCACAGCTTGGCGGCGTCCTCGTTCACCTGATACTGGTGCGAGGCGGTCGTCTCGATGCGGACAGCCGCTCTGTCGGCCTCAGTTCCGCCGGCATAGAGTCCGAGCTGCACCATCACATCCTCTTCGGCATCGTAGTAGTCTATGGTCTTCTTCGAGGCAGCGGTCTCCTTGGCTATAGGAGTGACAGTGAAGTCGGCGCCGTCGGTCATGACCTGCACGAAGTAGGACTGGAAGGGGTGTATCTGCTGATGCGAGTCGTAGGTCATCATGTCGTACACCTCGTAGTTCATCGTCGAGGGATTGCAGTGGTATATGTAGCGGGTCACGCTCGACGGGTCGTACGACACATTCTGATGCTTGGTCAGGTTGATGTTGGTCAGGTAGGGGTTGCCTATCAGGTTCCAGCCCTCGGCTATCTCGCCGAAGTCCGAGGGATAGTACTCCAGATCGTCGATCTTCACCGATTTGTTCAGCAGCAGGTTACCACCGGCGATGTCGAGGGTCGACTTCATATCGGTGTCGGTGGTCAGCTCTACCTCCTTGTCAAGATATCCGTCGACATGCACGGCCTCCACATCAAGTGTCGATATGGCCTCGGTGGCGACGTAGGTGTTGGCGTCCTCGCCGTTCTTCAGTCTGAGTTCGACGCGCGGCTCCACGAAGAGTTCGAGCTTCAGTTCATCGGCCTTGGCACCGACCACATTCACGGTCAGAGGATTGAGCGCCTTGCGGTTGATGCGGTCCATATCAATGTCGATGTAGCAGGTGCTTTCGGGCACGGTCATGTCTATCTGAGGATTCTCGATGCCCGCATAGCCGCTCTCCTTCACAGTCAGCGAGAGATTCTCGTCGGCTTCGCCGCTGAGCACGCGCACTGTCACAGGTATGCGGTTGACGCCGTCCTCAAGCATCAGACGGCTGCCGCTGACGATACCGTTGCCGAACGCTACGGACACGTTCACCGGACGGCGTGTTGCCGAGGGCGACATGAAGAACATCACCTCGCTCGCAGCCGACATCGACACATACGGAGTTCTGAACACGGCGATGCCGTCCTCCGAAGCCTTGCTGCCTATGAATGTCGACAGCGGTCCGTCGGTGCCGAGAGCACGGATGCCCATCGAGAGCATGTCGCCTGCCACGATGCTCGGATGACGGTAGGTCACGGTCAGCGTGTCAGTGTCGGCGGCAGTTCCCGTAGCTCCGTATATCACGGTATAGTACTCGCGGTTCAGCGGCACAAGCTCGCTCTCGCGGCTGTTGAAGAAATTGTACATCGAGCCCGAGAACGTCGTCACATAGGTGCTGCGGGTCTTTCCTTCCGGGAAGCCGAGGGATATCGGACTCTCCGGGTCCGTCGACAGACATACTGAACGCGAGTCGAAAGGCACAATCGACGGCTGCTTGTCTGTCACCGAGCCGTACTTCTTCATAGGCATGTAGCCGGCAGTCTCCTGAAGATTGCCTTCGCGGTCATAGTCGTCCATGGTGATGTACGCCACAAGAGCCGAGTCGTTCAGGAGCGTGCGTCGGTGCATGTACTTCACCACCTCGTCCTGACTCAGCGAGCGATTGAAGGCCAGCACCTGGTCGAAGGCACCGGAGAACCAGCGGTCACCGTCGCGGTTCTGTCCGAGCAAGAGGCCGGAATAGACTCGGCCCTTGTTCATCGTGCGTGTCACCCACGCACGCATGCCGTTAAGATAGTAGTCCATGCCGTCGGGACGTGCCACGATAGCCACATGTATCCACTTGCCCAGGTCATTCCGGGTCACGTTCAGCGTGGTGCGCTGGTTCCAGCTCCAGCTCTCTTCGTTCCAGTGGCAGCGGAGGTTGCCGTCCTGCAGGTGTATGCCCGTAGCTACTGACGGACTTATGCTGCGGAAAAATATCAGCGGTCTGGTGCCGCTCAGGACCGATGCGCTGTCTATGCGCACCCAGCCCATCAGCGTCACGGTGTTGCTGTTGTTCAGCTCTGCGAATGACGTACCGTTGCCCACGGTGATGCCGCCGTTGATGAGCGATACGGAATTACCGAGTTCGCGCGGCGAGATGCGGTTCACCACATCGACGGGCACGGGTATCATGCGCTCGTCGCTGCCGCGCAGACGGGTCGGGATGCGCTCGTTCAGCTTGCCGAGCTTGCTTACGTCAACCGTAAGTTCTGTCTGGGCAACACCGCGGGTGAAGTACAGCGGGTCGGGAGCCTGAATGACCGAACTGTCAGACATCATCCGGTAGCCGTCGACGGGTTCCTTCAGATTCTCGAGCAGGCGTGCTGTCACATGATACGACGGCTTGGTGTCATCGAATATCTCGAACTCGCCCGACTCGTCGACGCCCTCTACGCTCAGCTCTATGGCCGGTCTGACAGACACTATCATAAGTTTGCGGTCTACCAGCGAGCCGAGTTCGGGCACACTGATGCCCAGCGAACCGGTCTCTCTGTCGGCCTTGAGCTCGCCGACAAGCTGCCAGCGCACCTTCGACGCATTGGGGTCAGCGGTATAGAGGCGGAATCTCTTCTCCATGTTGAACGCTTCGCCGAGCGGATAGAACGCTATCTCGGCCGAATCTGTCAGAGCGGAACGCTCGAAGGGGTGTATGCAGTAGCCCGTCGGCGCTACATCGTAGTACCGGTAGTCCAGATTGTCATCACCGGAAGTCCACGCTTCCGTGTCGTAGGCATATACGCCCACAGCACCCGGAGCGGAGCCCATGCGGAGGCGCAGGATATCGCCGCCGCGGGCTGAGAAGGTCTTCTCGCTGTCAGCCATCACCTCGTACGAGGCGGCATGAGCGCTCACGGGCACTGTCATGCGCGGATGGGTCACCACGGCGCGCGTACGCGACATCGGCGTGCGCTGCGAGAAGGTCTCTGTATCGCCGGCGAGACTGTCGCCGTTGAAATCATAGTAAGCCACAAGACCGTCGCTGTCATCAGCATTGACTGAGTACATCTCGCGGCGTATTTCCTCTAAGGTGAGCTCACGGCTCCATATCTTCAGCTCGTCGACGGAAGCCTCGAGGGTACCGCGTTCGATGGCATCGCCGAAGAGCGACAGCGTAACACTGTTGTTCAGCGTCGCTTCCGGGATATGGCGCGCTCCGGAGCCTGTATGATTGCCGTTCACGTACATACGTATTTCGCCGTCGCGGTCGTGGGTCACAGCTATATGCGACCATTTTCCGAAAGACAGCTCACCGCCGTCGATGGTCCACTCCTGCTCGATGGCAGTCTCGTAAGTCGGCTGGCTGAACTTGTTGCGCGGCGAATACCGGAATTTCAGATGTCCGCCTTCGATGAAGAGCACGAAGCCCTTAGCGTCATTTCCATAGACATGCTGCCTGTTGCACAGCACTACGCCGTCGGACTCCGGCTTGATCCACATGTCTACGGTGAAGTCATTGAAGAAATAATCAGTATATCCTATGTCAAGACGGCCCTGTCCGTCGGAGTATACGGCATTGCCCCCGCGCCGGGCGACTGTCCGGTCGGCAGTCTCGCCTACGGTGAACTCGGCCGACGTCGTCGACACGTCAGGCGACTCGCGCAGAGTCAGCTTCAGCTGAACCTTGTCGCCGGCATTGAGGCGCCGCGTCAGATACTGGTAGGGATTGTCGATTTTCTCTCCGTTGACCGTCCACTCGTAATAGTAGTACAGAGGTATGGTCCAGTACGTGTCGATGCCTATCGTACGGCGTCCGTCCACGTGCGAGAGCTCCTTCAGGGCAAAGCCATTGCGGAAGTAGCGGTCCGACGGATGCTCGAGGTCTGCCACCCAGACGCCGCGTCCGTAGTCAGAGAACACCATCTCCTGGGTAGTGTAATTGATGGATACATGGCAGTCGCCGATTTTGCCGGGATTGTAGCCCTTCACCCAGTAGCGCCAGGTATCACTGCCGTTCTCAAGGATGTATATGCTTGCGTTTCCGCCATTGATGAAGTACAGGTCACCGCTTCCTTCATGGAATATGAGCTGACCGCAGTCTATAGCAGGCAGACCCGTTCCCACATCCTCGAACCGGCTCTCTTCTACATAATAACGTATCACCTTGCCGCGCAGACCGATATAGAGTATGTCACTGTTATCCGGATCAGTGGCTATGCGGGCGTTGCTGAACTTCGCCGGGACACCGTTGAAGAGAAGCGGCTGGAACGACTGTCCATTGTCCACCGACCGATAGAATATATGGCCCATGTCCACACAGAAAAGTGTTGCCCTGCCTTTGTCGCGGCACAGCGCGAAATTGTTGATGTGGTTAAGCGCATTCTTCATCGGATATTCCCCGGTCATGCCGGGGGCGGGCGAAAGCTGTACGGCGCTACGCCCGATGTCGTCAATGCGGAAAAGGGTTCGCATCGAATTCTGAGGGAAAGACTTCACCATGTACCACGAGCCCGTCACCACATCAGCGAGGTTGTAGCGTGCGAACCAGCTGCTCATCGGCAGAGTCTCGTCGAAACCGCCGCTGCCGCCGCCACCGGAGAACAGACCTATGTTGGTGTAGGGATTGAAGCTCGCTTCAGAGCCCTCGTAGCCACGCCAGTGCCCCCAGCGGCCATAGCGCCACGTCTGCACGTCGATGTCCTGCGTATTGCCTATCATAGCCTGATCGCCGAACTCGTTGACAGCCACGTAGTAGTACATCATGTTGCCCATGTTGCTGCCTATGTTCACCCACGTATTGCCGGTCAGCTCCTTGTCAAGCATCAGCATACCGGCGTCGGAGCCGCGGAACTGGCGTCCGGACTTATGCGAGAGGACGAAGTGGTTGTCGCATGAGTGACGCGCATTGGTCACCGCGTACCACGCGCCGTTTATCTCGCTGCGCAGACGTGCGCCCCAGTGCTGATGATAGAATGTCTTGCCGCCGTCGGTGGTGAAACCGCCGCACATGGTCACACCGTACATATAGTCCGGATCTGCATAATTCACGCCGAAACCTCCGAGCCAACCGCCCGGGAGGTCGTTAAAGTGACCGAATATCGAAGCTCCCATCGGAGCGGTATCGCCTTCAGAAAGCGTTATTCAGGTCTTGCCGCCGTCAGACGTACGGTACAGACCCTGATACTGAGGAGCACGGCTCGTGGCGAACCACATGCACTTAGGGTCAATCGGACTCACACAAAGGAAGCCGGGATTGCCGGCACGGAGAGGGAAGATGCCCGTATTCTCGGGAAAATCCTCAGGATGACGGACCTCGGCGCTGTCGCGGTCGTAGACCGTGAAGTGCATCTTCTTCAGATTGTAGGTCTTCACACCGTTCACCTCTGTGCTTCGGGCGCCGTCGTCGAAGTAATATATCGAACGCGACGTCGGCAGATATATCATGTCCCGGTTGGTGCGGTCGAACGCCACCTCCTGGAACCATGCGCCCCTGTAGCCGTTGTCGGGATGACTGTCCTTTATCGAGTCAGGCACAATGACTTGAGTCCATGTCTTGCACGTGTCCTCGCTTATATACACCTGACTGCCCCAGCCGCCGCTCGTGCAGCCTATGAACTTCAGACGGCCTTCGGCGTCGCGGAAGCAGTGGCCGCGCTTGAAGCCCCTCGACTGTCCGCCCTGAATCTTACGCCATGTGTCACCGCCGTCGCAGGTCTCGTATACAGAGCCGCCGGCCATGAAGCCGAACACATGATTGAAGTCATCAGGGTCCACCGGGATGGAGTAGCCGACGACGGCTCCGCGGTCAGCCCGGACAGGTATGTTGTCAGTGATGTTGCGCCACGTCTTGCCGCAGTCGCCGGTCACGAAGATACCGGCGCGCTCGGGGATGGCGTAAAGTGAATCGGGATTCTCCGGATGGAGCGCCGCCCAGTGCATGCGTCCCGATGACGGATTGTGCTCCGCCGGGCGGAAATAGCCGGGATTGCGGATACCGCGCATTCGGTCGGCGGGATCGTAGACCACCTTCGGCCATGTCCTGTTCAGCACATCCTCAGGGACAGCCCTGGCGATGGCCCGCACAGCCCTTTCATCATAGGTCGTGTCAATGAATTCGTACAGCGAGTCGCCGCCGGCCGAACGCCCGTAGGCCGGAAGCCACTGCTTTGCATAGGCTACATAGCCGTCTTTCTTCTTGGCCGAAGCCTTGTCCTTGACGGCTGTGTTCATAATGGCCACGATTTCCTGAGGCGACCAGCCGTCGGCGGCCAGTTTCATATATACCTCGTCTCTCAATAGATCTTCCATCTTCACGTCAGTGAAAACGGAGTCAGGCAGCCCCCTGAGAACATACGTCGGATCCGCATGTTCCTTTCCCGGACCTGAGCCTTTGTCGGTTCTCGCATAGCTGTGTAAAAACACTATGCCGGCCAGCAACAGCGTGGCGGTTAATAGACTTTTACTCATTTAAGATATGAACTATTGTTTAGAAATTTTCTGCTCCATTGGTGATTACATATATACATAGTAATCTGTCACCGATTCAGAAGAATGATATTCACATATAGACTCCTGTATTCGGTGAAAATCTGTTAACAACGCCACATGCAGGCCAACCACACCTGCATGCATCATAGATAACTATATAATCAGCTGTATTGCTGCGTGGTAATAGGAACTCATCATCCATAATGATACAGTTTCTGTTGCCTTGTTAAACTTAGAAGTAGTACTGTATTAGGAAAAGCGCCGCAAAATTACATAAAAAAACTACACACGCAAAAAATTCCCCATGAAATTTCGTAAAAACTTCGTATATCCGTACGAACCTTTTTTCAGAGCCTGCTACGGCCCTGTCCGGAGCAGGAGTCACTTCACTCGTCGGTCGACACCATCGCCTTCTTGAAGCACGTGCGGACGCACTCCTCACACTCTATGCAGAGCTCATGGTCGACTACAGGATAACCCTCGGCATCCTGAGATATCGCCCCGACGGGACAGATGCGTATGAGAGGACAGACGTGATTGTGGGGGCAGAGATTCTTGTCTACTTGTATCATGTGACTGAAAATTTTTTTTGCAAATTTAGGCCATAGTCCTTGTTCTGCAAAATCTATTTTATCTATCTTTGCATCGATTCTATATATGCAGCGTCAATGACTCTTCAGCAACTCGAATATATCGTGGCGGTCGACACGCACCGCCACTTCGCCCGTGCGGCCGAATCGTGCGGCGTCACCCAGTCGACCCTCTCGTCACTCATCCAGAAGCTCGAGACCGAGCTTGACGTCACCATATTCGACCGCTCATCGCACCCGGTCGCACCCACCTCCACAGGTGCGGAGATCATCAGCCGCGCCCGTGAACTGCTGTTCAACGCCGCACAGGTCCGCGAACTCGTCGCCTCGCGCAAGGGCGAGTCTTCAGGCAAACTCGACATAGGCATCACATCCACCATCGCGCCCTATCTGCTGCCGGGCATGTTCAGCTATCTCTCGGCCAAGCATCCCGACGTGCGCCTGCGCGTGGAGGAAGGACGCCTCCCGGCCATAGCCGAACGGCTCGCACGCGGCGAGCTCGACATGGCCGTCACGGCCACTCCCACGGGCGACAGCGACCTGCTCGAGATTCCGGTCTACCGCGAGCGCCTCATGGCATACGTCTCTCCGCTCGAACCGCTCCACCGGAGTCCCGACCTGGTCACATCAGCCCTGCCGCCCGACAGCGTATGGGTGCTCCGCGAAGGCTACTGTCCCAACCGAGGTATCTTCCCCTTCTGCAACTGCCGCCCCGACAGCCATGCCGTCTACGAGGCCGGAAGCGTCGGCACACTGGTCAGCATCGTCGACCGGAACGGCGGATACGCCATCATACCCGAGCTCCACGTACCGCTCCTCTCCGACGCGCAGCGTGCCAACGTCCGCGCGCTGCGCGACCCCGAACCCTCGCGCGAGATAGCGCTTGTAGTGCACAGGCATTTTGTACGCCAGCGTATGCTCAATATCATTGCAGATGCCGTCAGGTCTGTCATTCCGGCCGACATGGTCTGCGAACGGCTGAAAAAGTACCCTATCGTGCTTTGATTGACAGAATCGATGCCTTAATCGCATATATCGTTTGCATCGATGCACGCCACTTCTTAACTTTGCACCGCAAATCATTAACAACCGACAAGTGGCACACAAAAAATTCTTCCGGCATTACCCCAAGAGCGGCGGTTTTCCCCTCTACTGGATTATCATAGCATATCTCATCATAGGCTGGTTCTATCCCGTGGTGGGTCTTTTAGCACTCATCTGCATGATAGCGCCCGTGTCGTTCGCCGTCAGGCGGGGGCGCTGGTGGTGCGGCAACGCCTGTCCGCGCGGCAGTCTCTACGACCGCGTCCTCTCCAAGTACTCGCCCCACCGCCCGATTCCGGCCTTCGTGCGCACCACGGGATTCCGCACGTTCATGGTTCTCTTCATCTTCACGATGTTCGGCATACAGATGTATCACGCCTGGGGCGACTGGAATGCCGTCGGCCGCGTGTTCTGGACCATCATCCTCATCACCACAGTCGTAGGCGTCACTCTGGCCTTCATCTATGCTCCCCGCACATGGTGCTCCTTCTGCCCTATGGGCACACTCTCTGCCTGGGCAAGCCCGCGCCGAGGACGTCTGCCCGAAGGCTACCGCCGCATATCGGTGGACAACCGGTGCACCACCAAGTGCCGTCTGTGCTCGGCAGTCTGCCCCATGCAGCTCAAGCCCTACGAGAGCAAGGGCGATGCCGAAGGACTGCTACACCCTGACTGCCTCAAGTGCGGCCGGTGTGTCACGGCCTGTCCGCTGAAGGTGCCCGTCATGAAGTGACGGGGCGGCATCCTCCTCTGCCCTACTGCAGCTTTATCTCCTTGATGTCTATCAGCCTGTTCAGTATCGCGTAGATGGTCAGGCCGGCCGGCGAATGTATCTGCAGTTTCGAGGCGATGTTTCGCCTGTGGGTCGTCACGGTGTGTATGGACAGGCAGAGGGCGTCGGCAATCTCCTTGTTCGACATCCCCTTGGCCACACACACTATGATTTCGCGCTCGCGCGAGCTGAGCGTGGCGTCGGGCTGCCCGTCGTCAGGAGCGCTTTCGGGACTGACGCTTTCGGGCGCCGCCGGACTGCTCTCGAGCTTCTTCTCCAGCTTTATGGCCTGAGGCAGGAACAGCTCATCCTCCACTTCGCTGTGCGACCCGAGGTCGCCTCCGCAGTTGATGATGTCGTAGAGGACATAGTTCAGCATATTGTTGTTGCGGTGCTTGTAGTGGCGGATGACTATATCCTTGAGTTCCTGGAGTTTCTCGGTCACGCTGTCGTGGTTCAGCGAGTAGTCCCTGAGGCTGAACTCATGCTCGGGCAGACGCCCGTCAATGAGCTCGCGTATGTAGGGGAACACCGTCTCATTCTCGTACTCCATGTGACGGCGCACCTCCAGGACATAATTGTCAAAATACCTCAGAATCAGGAATCCTACATCGTTAGAGTCCGAACAGTCGATGGCCTTGATGAGCTTCTCTCGTATAGTAGGAAGGATGAAGTCGAGGAAGTAAGAGTGCGCATTCTCCAGATACACCATCAGCGACGACAGCGAGACATCGGCCGCCGAGTATTCTCGGCCGCTGATGAGGTTGGCCACGGTCAGAAAAGTGTCGCAGTCGACTTCGCTGCCACGGCAGATTTCCCCCACTGTCGCATCGCCGAAACCGAGCGGAATTGCGAAACGGCTTATCACAAGCAGCAGCAGATTATTGTCATCTACCAGGTCCCGGAGCCTGTCTCCGGAAAGATATGGAGTCTTCTTTGTGTCCATCAGTAATGTAATTGCATAAAATCGCATACAAAATTACTTCTTTATTTCCGCCCGTCAAATACCTATTTATGATTAAAAACATTCTTCGGCGTGCCATGACGGCATGGCGAAAAGCCCGAATCATAGGTATTTCGTCATTGGATATTTATGCCGAACTTTGCATCGTGAAAATAGTATTGCCGCACAGCCGCGAGGCCGGGCCAACCATATAAGTTACAGTAATTATGAATGTCTGCCCGCCGGAAGCGGGCCAAAAATTGAGGAGTATGTATAATCGCAAAAACGAAAT
>DLAL01000029.1 GCA_002493945.1 Porphyromonadaceae bacterium UBA7048 | reverse complement strand
CAACCATTTTCAGGAACGGACAGTATCTTAAATTCTGTCATTAATATTTAATATATTTAAAAGAATGGGGAGGAGTTTGGGGATTTTTGCGTACCTTTGTAGATAGCAATTAAAATATCGAAATGAAACCGTCTGTAATCATTGCGGCACTGCTCTGTGCCGGCCTCTCTTTCAGCTCCTGCAGCCACGGCAAGTCCGAAGGCGAGAAGCTGGTGATACTCCATACCAACGACACACACTCGCAGATTGACCCGGGCCAGGACGGCCTCGGCGGCGTACTGCGGCGCAAGGCTGTCATCGACAGCGTGCGCGCGGCCGAGAAGAATGTGCTGCTCGTCGACGCCGGCGACGTGGTGCAGGGCACGCTGTACTTCTATCTCTACGGCGGCAAGGTCGAGCAGGAAGTTATGAACATCCTCGGGGTCGACATGGGTATTCTGGGCAACCACGAGTTCGACAACGGCATCGACTCGCTGGCAAAAGTGCTCGCCCTGTCGAAGACTCAGAAGCTCGCCACCAACTACAAGCTCGACAACACTCCGCTGAAAGGCATGTTCGAGCCCTACACCATCCGTGAGTTCGGCGGCAAGAAGATAGGTTTCATCGCCATCAACCTCGACCCGACGGGCATGATAGCCGAAGGCAACTACAACGGACTCGAGTTCCTCCCCATCGTGGCCACGGCCAATCTCACAGCCGAAAAGCTGAAGAAAGAGGACGGCGTGGACGCCGTGATAGCCCTCTCGCACATAGGCTACAATCCGGCCGGACTCATCGGCGACTCGGTGCTTGCCACCAATTCGCGCAACATCGACATCATCATCGGCGGCCACAGCCACGACACCATCGACCCCAAGACCGAGAAAGGCGCCCGCCGCAGCCGTCTGACCAATCTCGACGGTCAGGAAGTGCTGGTGGTGCAGACCGGCAAGTCGGGCCGCAACCTCGGCAAGATAGAGATAAATCTCGACAGCCTCGGACTCGGTGGCCGTCCGGCATATGAACTCATCCCCATTGACTCACGCTACGACAGCTACCGCGACTCAACTCTCGAGGCCACCGTTGCGCGCTACTCCGCCGGCGTGGACTCGCTCATGACCATGTGGATCAGCTCCACGCCCAAGACGTTGTCGAACGAAGAGCCCGAACTGCTGAACTTCTTTACCGATTTCGTCTATGACACGGGCAAGCGCATCAGCGGCGGCAAAGTCGACCTGGCCATAGCCAACAAGGGCGGTCTCCGCTCGTCGGTTCCGGCAGGGAAGATCTCGAAAGGTCAGATAATCAATCTTGTGCCGTTCCGCAACTATGTCACTGTCGTAGACCTCAAAGGCTCCGATCTCCTGAGCATCTTCGACGTGATGGCAGCCACCGACGGCAACGGCGTGAGCAAGAACGTCCGCGCATCGTACGTGAAAGACAGCAATGGCACCGCACATGCCACCGGAGTGACCGTCGACGGCCGTCCGATAGACCCGGACAAGACCTACCGCGTGGCCACTATCGACTATCTGGCCAAAGGCGGCGACTATATGACGGGCTTCACGCGCGGCAAGGTATCGGCCACGAGCGACGTGCCCGTGTTCGACGAACTCACGCAGTACATCACCGACGGCAAGGGCCGCACCCTCGGCGGAGACCCTGCAAACCGCTGGAGCGCCGGAAAATAACGGAAAACAACAATCTTACCATAAATGAAAAGCAAATCAGTACGCACACTCTGTGCCACGCTGGCTCTGACGGCAGCCGTATCAGCGGTTGCCGCAGTGCCGGGCATAGAGCGAAAGAATCAGGCTGCCGCCGAACGGTGGGCCGACTCAGTTTACAACACCCTGACCGAACGGCAGCGTGTGGCTCAGCTGATGTTCCCCACGGTCAATCCGGCCGACGGAGAGGCATCGAAAAACGTCATCAAACGATACGTGAGCACCGACCGTTGCGGCGGTCTGCTCTTCTCCAAGGGCACGCTCGACCAGTATGCCACGATGATAAACTATGCAGAATCGCTGGCCACGGTGCCGCTGCTCATCACCTTCGACGGCGAGTGGGGTCTTTCGATGCGCATCCCCGGCACGCCTCAGTTCCCGAAGAACATAGGTCTGGGCGCCATCACCGACTACAGTCTGCTCTATGAATACGGACGCGAGACGGCACGCGAATTCCGTCTGCTCGGCGTGGACGTAAACTTCGCTCCCGATGCTGACGTCAACACCAATCCGGCCAATCCCGTCATCGGCAAGCGCTCGTTCGGCGAAGACCCCGAACGCGTGTCGAAAGCCGTATGCGCCTACTCCCTGGGCCTCGAGGACGGCGGCGTGCAGGCTGTGGCCAAGCACTTCCCCGGCCACGGCGACACCTCCACAGATTCGCACAAAGGCAAGTCGACCGTCAACCACTCCAGAGCCATGCTCGACAGCACCGACCTGGTGCCCTTCAAAGGATTCATCGACGCAGGATGCTCGGGCGTGATGGTGGGACATCTCGTCGTGCCGTCAATCGACAACTCGGGCACACCGGCATCGCTGTCGAAGAAAATCACCGGCAATCTGCTCCGTAAGGACCTCGGTTTCGAAGGCCTCGTCTACACCGACGCACTGGCCATGAAGGGCGCCGTGGACCCGCAGGGCCGCAATAACGCCGTAGCCGCACTCGAAGCCGGCGCCGACGCCCTGCTCACCACCGGCGCGCCCGGCAAGGACATCAAAGCCGTGCTGGCAGCCATCAGGAACGGCAGCATCAGCAAGGCCACACTCGAGGAGCACTGCAAGCGCATCCTCCGCTACAAATATCTGCTTGCGGTGAACACCCCGGCCCCGGCAAGCAAAGCATCGCTGAAGGCACAGATAAATTCGCCCGAAGCCGGAGCAATGATACAGAAGCTCGCCGACGCCTCGATGACCGTGGTCCGCAACCGCGGCAACATTCTCCCCGTCGGCAAGCTCACCGACAAGCACGTGGCCGTGATCAATCTCGGCGCCAAGAGCGACAACGCCTTCATGAACACCTGCCGCACCTACGCCGAAATCGAGCCGCACTACTCGCTGGGCGAGGCCTTCTCGGCCAAGTCGCTGGCGAAAATCAACGGCAATGACCTCATAGTCATAGCTGTCTACGACGACAAGGCCGCTACGGCGACCGAATTCGCCTCCATCGTCAAAAGCGCCAAAAAGCCTGTCGTGGCCGTATTCTTCATCAGCCCGTTCAAGATGTCGAAGTTCGCTCCCTCGCTGGGCGGCGTCGATGCCATCGAGCTGGCCTATGACGACATCGAGCAGACGCGCATAGCCGCTGCCGAAGGTCTGTTCGGCGGCATCGCCGTATCGGGCCGTCTGCCGGTGAACATCAAGGGCGTGGCCGCCATCGGCGACGGCGTCGACCTCCCCAAGACACGCCTCGGCTTCACGTCGCCTGTGGCCGAAGGCATGGCACCGTGGCTCACCGACAGCCTTGACGCAGCCGTCAAGGCCGTCATCAGGGCCGGCGGAACTCCCGGCTGTCAGGTGCTGGTGGCACGCAACGGCAACATCGTGTACAACAAGTCGTTCGGCAAACTGTCGAGCGCACCCCAGAGCAAAGCCGTGAACAATCTCACCGCCTACGACCTCGCTTCGGTGTCGAAGGCCACAGGTACCCTATCGGGCGTGATGAAAGCCTATGACCAGGGTCTCCTCAAGCTCGACGCCACCCTCGGCGAACTGATACCCCAGATTACGGATACGGGCAAGCAGACCGTCACCGTGCGCGAGCTCCTCTACCACGAGACAGGCATGCCTGCGGCGCTCAACATGTTCGACGTAATGATAGACCCCGACTCGTACACCGGCAAACTCATCACCTCCAAGCCCGACAAGGCGCACTCAATCAAGATACAGAACCGTGCCTACGGCAACAGCACGGCCCGTCTGCGCTCCGACATCGTGTCGCGCACACGCAGCGAACGCTTCCCCATCGAGATGGCCGAAGGTCTCTTCGTAGGTCCGAGCACCTACGACACCATCATGAGCCGCATCTACAACGTGCCGCTGCTCAGCAAGACCTACCGCTACTCCTGCCTCAACTTCTGTCTGCTGATGGACATCGAACAGCGCCTCACAGGCCGCAAACACGACGAATACGTAAAGACTGAAATCTTCGGTCCCCTCGGCGCTTACCGCACCGGCTACCGTCCGCACACCAGCATAGGCGCCGACAACGTGGCCCCCACGGAGAAAGACACCTTCCTGCGCAAGCAGACCCTCCACGGCTACGTGCACGACGAACTGAACGCATTCTCGGGCGGCGTGCAGGGCAACGCCGGACTCTTCGCCAACGCCGTCGACCTGGCCAAGTACTGCCAGATGCTGCTCAACGGAGGCACCTACGGCGACGCCCGCATACTCTCGCCCGAGACGGCCAGAATCTTCACTACGGACAAGAGCCCCACATGCCGCCGCGGCCTGGGCTTCGACAAGCCCGACGTGGAGAACCCCGAGAACTCCCCCACATGCGACGAGGCATCGGCAGCCGTATTCGGCCACCTCGGATTCACGGGCACGGTGTTCTGGGCCGACCCGTCGGAGAATCTGATCTTCGTATTCCTCACCAACCGCGTGAATCCCACCCGTGACACGCCCGTATTCAACAAGGCCAACATCAGGCCCCACCTCTTCAGCATCATAAACCGCTCGATAGGACGCGAATGAACCGCATAACCGCAATAACACTCCTGAGCCTGTGCGCCGCCGGCGTACAGGCTCAGACTTTTGACAACGACAGCATCACAGCGCGCATCCCGGCCATGCGACGGGTGCCTGAGACTGTAGTATCGGCCGGAGGGTCGCTCGTCATCAACGCAGCAGTCACCGAGGTGCTCAAGCACACGGTGCACGAGATGCGCCCCGACCGCTCGTCGAACAATTCCTTCCCCTCGCGCCACACCTCGTGGGCCTTCACCGCATCGACCGTGCTGAGCAACGAGCTCTTCATGCACAGTCCGTGGTACTCGCTGGGAACGCAGGCCGTGGCATCGGCCGTGGGCTACCAGCGCATCCATGCCGGGCGGCACTATGCCTCCGACGTAATCGCAGGAGCCGTGACAGGCGTGCTCTCCACCGAACTGGCTTATCTGATAAGCCGCAAGATATTCGGAAGTCCGTCGCCGTGGAGCATGTACCGCGCCGAGAACGACTTCCGCCCGACGCTGGCCATGAGCACGTCGGCCGTGTTCAGCTTCAGCAGCTCGTGGTGCACGGGCTTCGGCATGGCCGTCGACTTCAGGCTGCCGCTTGACGAGAGCTGGGGCGTGACAGCGGCCATAAACAGCACGGCCACCCCGGTTAAGACCGGAGCGGCCGGAATGACGGATGCCGTCTGTACGGCAGGATTTCAGCTCGGCGCAGTGTGGCACCATACGCTGCCTGTGTGGTCGCTGGCCGTTGAGCCTGTGGCGGCTATAGGAGCCTCAAGGCTATTCAACACCGGCGGCATGTTTAAGAAATACGAGATGACCGCCCGCGCGGGCGCCGGACTGTCATGGCGGCTTACGCGGTCGTTCGGCTGCCGGGCCGAAGCCTGCTACACGTTCGGGACCGGAGCCGGGACGCGCCACGGCGTCACCATAGGCATCAGCTCCGTATCGGTATTCTGACGGCTTCCGCCTCTGAAGTTTCTGTGGCGGAGGCCGAACGGACTGTCTGGGCTATCCTGAAGCCCGTCACGGCTATAAGGAGCGACATCAGCGGCGACAGATAGTTGAAGATGCAGTACGGCAGATATGTGAGCGTGCCCACACCGAGGACGGCCGACTGCGTGACGCCGCAGGAATTCCAGGGGATGATGACGGATGTGACAGATATCGAGTCCTCCAGCGTGCGGCTCAGAAGCCTCGGCTCGAGACCTATGCGGCGGTATGCGTTGCGGAACATATTTCCGCCGATGATGATGGAGAGATACTGGTCGGCCGTGCAGCTGTTGAGGAACAGACCGCTTGCCACTGTGCTTCCCACCAGAGCCGTGCGGCCGCGCAGTTTGCGCGTGAGGGCGTGCGTCAGGCGCGAGAGCATCCCGGTGCCTATCATGGCCGTGCCGAAGAGCATGGCGCAGAGCACAAGCGCCACGGTGGGGAGCATGCCTGTGATACCCGATGTCGACACAAGGCTGTCGAAGGACTCAACGCCCGTGCTGAACGCTGTCTCGCTCCACAGAAGGCGGCCTATCATGACAGGAATACCGTCGGAGGAGAGCCACTCCACTATGGCCGGCTGGAAGACGAAGATGCCGCCCAGACCGAGCACCGAGCTGCACAGCAGCACGATGAGCGTGGGCACACGGAGCACGATGAGCGTGAGCGTGACGGCAGGGATGATGAGCGTGTACGGGCTGATGACGAATGTGCTGTCGAGGAGTCCGAGGATTCGCGCAGCCTCGTCGGTGGGAGTCGTGTCAGTGTAGAGACCGCAGACGAAGAACACAATCAGGGCGATGAGCATCGACGGGATGGCCGTGATCATGAGATAGCGGATGTGCGTGAAGAGGTCGACACCGCAGGTGGACGACGCGATGACCGTAGTATCGCTCAGGGGCGACACCTTGTCACCGAAATAAGCGCCCGAAATGACCGCTCCGGCAATCCATGCGGGGCTGAAACCCATCACCGAACCTATGCCCATGAATGCCACGCCGATGGTGGCTATTGTGCTCCACGAGCTGCCGGTCAGCACCGATATGACGCCGCAGACGGCGCAGGTGATGACGAGGAAGAAAGTCGGATTGATAATCTGGAGTCCGTAGCGTATGAGCGTGGGGACCACTCCGCTGAGCATCCACGTGGTCGACACCATGGCTATACACACGAGCATAGGGACGGCAGGAAGAATCTGCCGCGCGCTGCGCCGTATGCCCGTGAGCATACCCCGTCGGTTCAGACTGCCGCAGAAGGCCGCCAGCGCGACCGAAAGGAACGACGCGCCCAGAAGGGCTATATGACTGTAGTCAGAGATGGCCGATGCTCCGGCAAATACTATGATGGCTGCAAGAAAGCACAGAAGCGCCACGACCGGAGCCGCCGAAAGCAGAAGAGGAGGCTGCACCGCCCCCTTGCACAGAAATATCTTGGTATTCAATATCGGAAACTGCTTGGAAATGTTGTACTATTGGTCTGAAATTTTGCGAAGGTACAACAAATTGTCCGGACAGCCGATACCGCTTAACGCTATTTATGATGCCGCACAGGCTTTTAAGTTTTATTGGGATATGGCGTCGAAAAACTCGCGTCTGAGGTCGCGGTCCTCGGCGAACACACCATTGTAGTGCATGGTGGTTGTAGACGAATGTTGCTTCTCAACACCACGCATCTTCATGCAGAGATGCTCGCCGTTGCACACAACTATCACACCCTTGGCCTGCACCGCTTCGAGAACTGCCTCGCAAATCTGGGCCGTGAAGCGCTCCTGCACCTGCAGGCGGCGTGCGAAGACGTTGACGATACGCGCGAGCTTGCTCAGCCCCACTATCTTGCCGTCAGGGATATAGCCTATGCTCACCTTGCCGAAAAACGGAAGGATGTGGTGCTCGCACTGGGAGTAGAACTCGATGTCCTTGACCACTATCATCTGCGAGCCTTCATGCTCGAAGAGAGCCTGATTCATCACCTCCTGAGGAGAGGTGCGGTAGCCTGAGGTAAGGAACCAGAGCGCCTTGGCGGCACGTACGGGAGTCTTGAGGAGTCCTTCGCGCGAAGGGTCCTCGCCTAAAAGCGAGATAATCGACTCGATATGTGAGGCTATGGCCTCGATGCGCTGACTGTCGGAAAGCTGATCCATATCAATCACGGGTGTTAATTCTGTCTCTTACGACACGGAGATAAGCGCCGTAGCCGGGGAATGCGGCACGGATTTCGGCCAAAGCCGCCTCCGCTTCGCCTCGTGTGCGGAAGTCACCCACCTTCACGCACCAGTAGGGCGAGTTGAATGTCAGATATGAGCGGTACTGCGGAAACTCGGCATGCACGCGTGCATTGGCCGCTTCGGCCTGCTGACGTGCGCTCCGGGGATTGTTGTCGTCGAACACCTGCACACGGTAGCCTGCACGAACCGACGACACAGCACGGTGTGCCTCGGCACCCTCGGTAGAGTCACCGTCGACGACAGCATTGGCCGGACGGGTCAGCAGACGCGTCAGTGCCTCGGGCTGGCAGATGCGGATGTTGCCCGACTCGTTGATATTCCGGACTATGGAAAGCAGTCCGTCGTCGTCGACAGCAAGCGCCACGGCCGGGACGAGTGCCAGAACGATGGCGGCGAATATGGTGCGTACCGTTTTCATATCGTAAGTCTATAAATAAATTGCTTCCTTGAGTTTAGAACAATTTCGCATATACGCGCCGCACAGACGCGTATATACGAAATGTGTGCGTATGATGTGAGCTGAGTGCGCGCTGCTTAGAAAGCGGCAACGATGCCCATGAAGTCGGCGCACTTGAGCGAAGCACCGCCGATGAGGCCGCCGTCTACGTCGGGCTTGGCGAAGAGTTCGGCTGCGTTCGAGGGCTTGCAACTGCCGCCGTAGAGGATGGAGGTGTTGTCAGCTACTTCCTTGCCGTACTTGCCTGCGATGACAGCGCGGATGTGGGCGTGCATGTCTTCAGCCTGCTCTGCGGTAGCGGTCTTGCCGGTACCGATGGCCCATACGGGTTCGTAAGCGAGGATGATCTTGCCGAAGTCTTCGGCGCTGAGGTTGAAGAGACCTTCTTCTACCTGACGGGCAACGACTTCGTTGTATGTGCCGTTCTCACGTTCTTCGAGAACTTCGCCGATGCAGAAGATGGGCTTGAGACCGTTTTCAAGGGCAAGAGCGACCTTCTCGCGAAGAGTTTCGGAGGTTTCGCCGTAGTACTGGCGACGTTCGCTGTGGCCGAGGATGACGTACTGAGCGCCGGTCGAAGCTACCATGGCAGCCGATACTTCACCAGTGTATGCGCCCGACTTGTGGTCGGCGCAGTTTTCGGCACCGAGACCGAGTACGTTGGCGTCGATGGCGTCAGCGACGGGGCAAAGGTGGGTGAAAGGTACGCAGATGATAACGTCGCAGTTAGCCTTGGTGGCTTTAAGAGCTTCATTTACTTCTTTTGCAAGGGCAAGACCTTCGGGAACAGTGGTGTTCATCTTCCAGTTGCCGGCAACGATATTCTTTCTCATTGTTTCGGTATATAATAATGTAAATTATTCAGACCGCAAAGTTACGCATTTTTTTTGACATATCCGCCATATTGCTGCCTCTGATTATTCGTTGTGCTCTCCGTGACGCCCCAGATGGATGAAGAAGCGGAGGATGCGCGGCGAGAGGCTCAGCAGGTAGATGACGAGCATCACCAGGAGGTAGGCGATGAGGCAGAAGGCGTGGAGGCGTCCGCTGTCGACGGCGCGTACGTCGGTGTCGAGAGCATTCTGCGGGCCGGTGCGCTCGGGGAGGTCGGCATCCATCGATATGAGCGAGCGCTTCCAGCGGATGATGCCGTCGGAGATATAGACCAGCGCGGCATCACCGCGCACGAGCTGCAGCAGCGCCGTGTCCTCGGCCGAATACACAGGGAAGCGCGGACGGGTGAGCTCGACCCAGCGTGCCAGACGGTCGCCCGACGACCCTACAATGCCGCACATGGCGACGCCTCGCTCCGTGGCATACTCGTAGAGGCGGCTGACGAAGTGAACGCGCGAGAGGAACTGCATGTCAGGCTCGTTCACCACCAGTATGAGCACAGGCGTGTCTGCCTGGGCGAGGTCCGCACTGATGTCGTAGCCGTCCTGATCAAGCACTTCGAAGCCGCGCTCCGTGCCTACGCCGCCGGCAGGCACCGAGGCGCTGCGGGTGTCGACGTAGGTCCATGTGCTGTCAGGCAGATTGTCGAGAGTGAAGGCCTCCTGTCGGCCATCCTTCTCATATATATACAGCTCTTCGGCTCCCCCGGCGCCGTCAGTCTCCGCGAAGAGCGGCTGCCCCACGTGATAGGGACGGAAGTCGACAACAGGCTGAATATTGTATCCGACGAAGGCCAATACGAGCGGGAACACAAGCGACGCGGCCACGACGAGCCACTGGATGGGAGCGGCATAGATGCCGCGCACCGTGTGCCCCACGCACAGCAGGTAGACTATCATGGCCGTAAGGACGATGTTCTTGATGAAGGTGCTGACGTTAGAGAGCACGATGAAGTCGCCGAAACATCCGCAGTCGCTCACGGGCGACGCCACGACGATGTAGAGCGTCAGGGGCAGCATGACGGCCATCATGGCCGCGGCCACGGCGGCGGAAGTGCGCTTCAGCGACCCGGTGGCCAAGAGGATGCCCGTGGCGAACTCGACGCACGCCAGCGCCACGCAGCCCGTCAGCACTATCTCACGCGGAAAGGAGAGCCCCCACACGGTGAGATATTCGTTCACCTTGATGATGAATCCCCAGGGATCGATGGCCTTGGTCCAGCCGGAGATAATGAACGTGAGACCGGTGACAATACGGCAGAGCCATACCGCCACACGTCGCAGAGCCATCCGTCGCGCCGCCTGCATCAGTCGTCGTGTGTGAGTTTGATTATGCCGAATACGGCATAATTTATCATGTCGAAGTAGTTGGCGTCGATTCCTTCCGACACACGGGTGAGACCGTTGTTATCCTCTATTTCCTTGGTGCGCTCGATTTTCGACAGTATGAGGTCGACGTACGAGAGCACGCGCATGCCGCGCCATGCTTCGTCGTAGTCGGTATTCTTCTTTATCATGAGCGCCATGGCTTCGTGGGCGATGCCGTCGTAGAGTTCCATGGCCCGCTCGCGCGAGATGTCCTTATGGTCGGCGAATCCGAGGCGGAGCTGAATGATGCCCACGATGCCATAGTTGACTATGGCGATGAATTCGGGCAGTATCCCCTCCCCTACGGCCGACGTGCCGGTGATCTGCAGGGTGCGTATGCGCTTGGCCTTGATGAAGAGCTGGTCGGTGATGGCGGCCGGACGCATGATGCGCCACGAAGGGCCGTAGTCAGCCAGTTTGGCGTCGAAAACTTCGCGGCACTGCTTCAGGGCAGCCTTGAACTCCTCGTTTGTACGGTTGAAATCTGTCATGGATGATTCGTTTTTTAAACTCCGCAAAGGTACGTAAAAATTCCAAAACATGTTGTATAACATGATAAATTATTTGGCAGAGCCAAAAATGAGTGTTAATTTTACACCCAAAATCACAGACCTATAATTCTTAAATCTAATTCACAAACTTAAATCTTTATTATGCAGACTCTTGACTGGATAGTCATCTCGTTGTTCTTCCTCGCACTGGTGGCAATAGTGGTGTGGGTTGCACGACAGAAGCAAAACAATGCGGAAGATTACTTCCTCGGAGGCAAGGATGCCACATGGATAGCCATCGGCGCCTCGATTTTCGCGTCAAACATCGGTTCCGAGCATCTCATCGGTCTGGCCGGCTCGGGAGCATCGTCGGGCATGGCGATGGCCCACTGGGAAATCCAGGGCTGGATGATACTTATACTCGGCTGGGTATTCGTGCCGTTCTACAGCCGCTCGATGGTGTACACGATGCCCGAATTCCTCGAACGCCGCTACAACTCGGCATCACGCACAATCCTCTCGCTCATATCGCTCATCAGCTATGTACTGACCAAGGTGGCCGTGACGGTCTACGCCGGCGGCCTCGTATTCCAGCAGGTATTCGGCATCGATACCCTCTGGGGCATCGACTTCTTCTGGATCGCAGCCATCGGCCTTGTGCTCATCACCGCCATCTACACCATATTCGGCGGCATGAAGTCTGTTCTGTACACCTCTGTGCTTCAGACTCCTATCCTGCTGCTCGGCTCACTCATAATCCTCGTACTCGGCCTTAAGGAACTCGGCGGCTGGGACAAGATGATGGAAATCTGCTCCGCCGTGGAGGTGAACCAGTACGGCGACACGATGACCAACCTCATACGCGACAACCGCGACGCACAGTATCCGTGGCTCGGCGCGCTGATAGGCTCGGCCGTCATCGGCTTCTGGTACTGGTGTACCGACCAGTTCATCGTGCAGCGCGTGCTCTCGGGCAAGAACGAGAAAGAAGCACGCCGCGGCACCATCTTCGGCGCCTATCTGAAACTGCTCCCCGTCTTCCTATTCCTCATACCGGGCATGATAGCCTTCGCACTCCACCAGAGTCAGGACTCCTTCCTGCCGCTGATGGAGAACGGCCTGCCCAACAGCGACGCCGCCTTCCCCACCCTCGTGGCCAAGCTGCTCCCGGCCGGTGTCAAGGGTCTGATTGTCTGCGGCATCCTCGCAGCGCTCATGAGCTCGCTTGCATCGCTCTTCAACTCGTCGTCGGCTCTGTTCACCATCGACTTCTACCAGCGCTTCCGTCCCAAGACCGACCCGAAGAAACTCGTGCGCATCGGTCAGGTGGCCACGGTCGTGATTGTCGTACTCGGCATCCTGTGGATTCCTATCATGCGCTCGGTGGGCGAAGTGCTCTATCTCTACCTGCAGGACGTACAGTCGGTACTCGCACCGGGTATCGCGGCGGCCTTCCTTCTGGGCATCTGCTGGAAGCGCTGTTCGGCCCAGGGCGGCATGTGGGCGCTCATCTCGGGCCTTGTCATCGGCATGTGCCGTCTCGGTGCCAAGGTATACTACAGCAACGCCGGCGCCACTGGCGACAGCCTCTTCCGTCAGGTGTTCTTCGACAGCAACTGGCTCTTCTTCTGCGGATGGATGCTGCTGATATGCTGTGCTATAGCTGTAGTAGTATCGCTCTGCACGAAGGCTCCCGAGCCTGAGAAGATACGCGGCCTCGTCTTCGGCACATCCACACCCGAACAGCGCGCCGCCACCCGTGCAAGCTGGGGCGCATGGGACGTCATCCACACTGTAATCATCCTCGGCATCACTGCCGCATTCTACATCTACTTCTGGTAATACGCAAAAAATGACTGACTACTATAGCTCACATCCACGATTCTTCGTCAGCGTCGACTGCATCATCTTCGGACTGAAAGACGGCAAGCTGAACATCCTGCTCACGCACCGTGCCTTCGAGCCAGAGATGGGCAAGTGGTCGCTGATGGGCGGATTCGTGGAGCGTGACGAAAGTGTCGACGACGCGGCTGCGCGCGTACTGCGCCAGCTGACAGGACTCGACAACGTATATATGCACCAGGTCGGAGCATTCGGCCGCATAGACCGCGATCCGGGCGAACGGGTCGTGTCCGTGGCCTACTTCGCTCTGCTCAATGCCAACGAGGCCGACAGCGAACTGCTCCGTGCCCGCGGCGCGCAATGGACTCCGGTGGACGAACTGCCCGAACTCGGCTTCGACCATCCCGAAATGATAGAAAAGGCACGCGAGGTGATGCGCCGCAAGTTCGTCACCGAGCCGCTGGCCTTCGAACTCCTCCCCGAGCTGTTCACCCTCACCCAACTGCAGACCCTCTACGAGCTCGTCATGGCTCAGCCGCTGGACAAGCGTAACTTCCGCAAGCGCATAGCGGAGTTCAGCTGCATAGAGCCGACCGGGCAGATCGACAAGACAGGTTCGCGCCGCGGAGCACGTCTCTACCACTACAATCCCGCGGTATCGGCCGACACATTCTCATTCTTTAAGATATAAGAACCATGCTGGAAGAACTCAAAGAAAAAGTGTACAAAGCCAACCTGGCGCTGGTGAAGCACGGGCTGGTGATATTCACCTGGGGCAACGTGAGCGGCATCGACCGCGAGCGCGGTCTGGTCGTCATCAAGCCCAGCGGCGTGAGCTACGACGAGATGAAAGCCTCGGACATGGTCGTTGTCAGCCTTGCTGACGGCAAGGTGGTCGAAGGCGACCTGCGTCCGTCGAGCGACACTCCCACCCATCTGGCCATCTACCGTGCCTTCCCTAAGGCCGGCGGCGTGGTGCACACCCACTCGACCTACGCCACGGCGTGGGCACAGGCCGGCAAGGACATCCCCAACATCGGCACCACGCACGCCGACTACTTCCACGACGCCATCCCCTGCACCGCCGACATGACGCGCAGCGAGGTCGAGGGCGACTATGAGCTGGAGACGGGCAACGTGATAGTGCGCCGCTTCGAAGGCATCAATCCCGAGCATACGCCCGGTGTGCTGGTCAAGAACCACGGCCCCTTCACCTGGGGCAAGACTCCCGACGAAGCCGTGCACAACGCCGTCGTGCTGGAGCAGGTGGCAAAAATGGCATTCATAGCCTACTCCGTCAATCCCGGACTGACCATGAATCCCCTCCTGGTGGAGAAGCACTTCAACCGCAAGCACGGCCCCGGCGCATACTACGGACAGACCAAAAAATAATCAACCGAACAGAATAACCAATAAAAACCAGATATCATGAACGTATTCGAAAACTATGAAGTATGGTGGGTGACCGGCGCCCAGCTCCTTTACGGCGGTGACGCCGTCGTCGCAGTTGACGCACACTCACGCGAAATGGTCGAGGGCCTCAACAAGTCGGGCCGTCTCCCCGTCAAAGTAGTCTACAAAGGCACAGCCAACTCCTCACGCGAGGTATCAGATATAATGAAAGCCGCCAACAACGACTCACGCTGCTGCGGCATCATCACGTGGATGCACACGTTCTCTCCGGCCAAAATGTGGATACACGGCCTCCAGCAGCTCCGCAAGCCGCTGCTCCACTTCCACACGCAGTACAACGCCGAGATTCCCTGGGACACCATGGACATGGACTTCATGAACCTCAACCAGAGCGCACACGGCGACCGCGAGTTCGGTCATATCTGCACACGTATGCGTCTGCGCCGCAAGGTCGTCGTAGGCCACTGGACCGACGAGAAGGTGCAGGACCGCATAGCCGTGTGGGAGCGCGTGGCCGCAGCATGGGCTGACTCGCAGGACATGCTCATCCTCCGCTTCGGCGACCAGATGAACAACGTGGCCGTGACCGACGGCGACAAGGTCGAGGCCGAGCAGCGTCTGGGCTACCACGTGGACTACTGCCCCGTGAGCGACCTGATGGAGTACCTCAAGAAGGTGACCGACGAAGCCACCGACGCTCTCGTGGCCGAATACTTCAGCAGCTACGACCATGACGCAGCCCTGGAGGACAAGACCTCCGAAGGCTATCGCAGCGTACGCAACGCCGCCCGCGCCGAGCTCGCCCTCCGCGCCTGCCTGACCGACAAGGGAGCCAAGGGCTTCACGACCAACTTCGACGACCTCGGCACGGCAGACATCAACGATCCGATGTTCGTCGGATTCGACCAGATACCCGGCCTCGCCTCGCAGCGTCTGATGGCCGAAGGCTACGGCTTCGGAGCCGAAGGCGACTGGAAGTCGGCCGCACTCTACCGCACCGTGTGGTTCATGACCCAAGGACTGGGCAAGGGCTGCTCGTTCCTTGAGGACTACACCCTCAACTTCGACGGCGCCGACAGCTCCATCCTCCAGGCACACATGCTCGAGGTATGTCCGCTCATCGCCGAAAGCCGCCCCAAACTCGAAGTGCACTTCCTCGGCATCGGCATCCGCAAGGCACAGACCGCCCGTCTGGTCTTCACCAGCAAGCCCATGCCCGGCGTGACAGCCACGGTGGTCGACCTCGGCAACCGCTTCCGCCTGATCGTCAACGACGTGGAGTGCATCAAGTCCAAGCCGCTGCCCAAGCTCCCCGTGGCATCGGCACTGTGGAAGCCCATGCCCGACTTCGAGACCGGCGCCGCAGCATGGATTCTCGCAGGCGGCACGCACCACTCGTGCTTCAGCTACGACATCACCCCCGAATACTGGGAGGACTATGCCGAAATTGCCGGCATCGAGATGCTCCACATCGACAGCACCACGACCATCCCGGCGTTCAAGAACGAGCTCCGCTGGAACGAGGTGTACTACATGCTCAATAAATCGCTGATGTGATGGACGCAGCAAAGACTATCGCCGACGGCCGCGCGATGCTTGGCATAGAGTTCGGCTCCACCCGCATCAAGGCCGTCCTCATCGACGAGGACAACCGTCCTATAGCCCAGGGCAGCCACACGTGGGAGAACCAGCTCAACGACGGACTGTGGACCTATCCTCTCGAAGCCATATGGTTCGGCCTTCAGGACTGCTACCGCGACCTGTGCGCCGACGTGCGTCAGAAGTACGACACCGACATCGAGACCCTCGCCGGCATAGGCATCAGCGCCATGATGCACGGCTACATGGCCTTCGACAGCAAAGGCGCGCTCCTCGCACCCTTCCGCACCTGGCGCAACACCAATACTGCCCAGGCAGCGGCCGAACTGTCGGAACTCTTCAACTACAACATCCCCCTGCGCTGGAGCATATCGCATCTCTATCAGGCCATCCTCAACGGCGAGCCCCACACGGCCGACATCACCTTCTTCACCACTCTGGCCGGCTACATCCACTGGCAGCTGACGGGCAAGAAGGTGCTCGGCATAGGCGACGCCTCGGGCATGCTCCCCATCGACCCTGCCACGAAGGACTATTCGGCTCAGATGATTGAGAAGTTCGACGTGCTGGCTGCATCGAAGGGCTTCGACAAGCCCCTGCGCAGCATCCTTCCGGGCATCCTCATGGCCGGACAGAACGCCGGCACCCTCACCGACGAGGGCGCCAAGCGGCTCGACATCTCGGGACGTCTGCACGGCGGCATACCCTTCTGTCCGCCTGAAGGCGACGCAGGCACAGGCATGGTGGCCACCAACTCCGTGCGCCAGCGCACGGGCAACGTATCGGCCGGCACGTCGTCCTTCTCGATGATAGTGCTCGAGAAGGACCTTAGCCGTCCCTACGAGGCCATCGACATGGTGACCACCCCCGACGGCAGCCTCGTGGCCATGGTGCACTGCAACAACTGCACCTCCGACCTCAACGCCTGGGTGGGCGTATTCCGCGAATTCGCCGAGCTGATGGGCGTCAAGGCCGACATCGGCGAAATCTACGGACGGCTGTACAACCACGCGCTGACGGGCGACGCCGACTGCGGCGGTCTTGTGGCGTACAACTACTTCTCGGGCGAACCCGTCATGGGCTTCGCTACGGGCGCGCCGCTCTTCGTCCGCTCGGTGAACGACCGCTTCAACCTCGCCAACTTCGTGCGCACCAATCTCAACGCGGCCGTGGCCGTGCTGAAAATCGGCAACGACATCCTCTTCAACACGGAGAAAGTCAAAGTTGACCGCATCACCGGCCACGGAGGCTTCTTCAAGACTGAAGGTGTGGGCCAGCGCATACTCGCCGCAGCCCTCAACACGCCTATCTCGTTGATGGAGACCGCCGGCGAAGGCGGTGCCTGGGGCATGGCGCTCCTGGTGTCGTACATGGTGAACAATCCTGACGAACGCACCCTCGACGGCTGGCTCGACAACGTCGTGTTCGCCGGCAACAAGGGTCCGGAAATAGCTCCGACTCCCGAGGAAGTCGAAGGCTTCAACAGGTACATCGCCGCCTACACGGCCTGCCTCCCTGTCGAGGCTGCTGCCACGACGGTGAAGTAAGCCTGCGGAACAATATCAAAAACAGCAGTCGGCTGCGCCATCCGTGCAGCCGACTGCTGTTTATCTGTATCCTTCTGTTTCCTTACATGACGTTGAGGACCTGCTCCTTAATCTGCTCGAGGAGGTCTTTCATGCGCACGACGATGGCCTGCATGTCGGCATGGTTGCTCTTCGAGCCGAGGGTGTTGATCTCGCGGCCCATCTCCTGGGCGATGAAGCCGAGCTTCTTGCCCTGTCCGGGCTTGGGAGCGTTCATGGTCTCCATGAAGTAGGCGAGGTGGCGTGCGAGACGCTGCTTCTCCTCGTTGACGTCGAGCTTCTCGATGTAGAATATCATCTCCTGCTCGAGGCGTCCCTTGTCGTACTCGGCTACAGGAATCTTGGAGAGGCCATCCTCGATGCGCGCGCGGATGCGGCCCACGCGCTCCTTCTCGTAGGGTTCGATGCTTGCCAGCAATTCCGAAAGAGCCTCGATGCGCTCGGCGAAGAATTTCTCCAGCGCCTCGCCTTCGGCACGGCGGTGAGCCATAAGTCCCTCCACGGCCTTGTCGACGGCCAGACGGAGTGCATTGACATCATCGTCGGTAGCCGTATCGTCGGTAGCGGTGGTCATGGTGTCAGGGAAACGGAAGAGCACCGAATACCAGTCCGATGGCTCGGGGATGCCGATAGCGCCGGCGGCGTCAATCAGCTGACGGCGATAAGCGGCCATGGCCTCGACATTGAGATGAGTCGAGACAGGCGCGTCCGCACCGGCTGCGGTCTCAACGGTGATGATGACATCTGCCTTGCCGCGTTCGAGAGTATGTCCGACCGTAGCCCGCACGTCGAGTTCGTGCTCGCGAAACAGCGACGGGATGCGCACGTTCAAATCCATCTGTTTGGAATTGAGCGACTTGATTTCGACACATATCTTTTTATTAGGCGATTCGGCTATGGCTTTGCCGAATCCGGTCATTGACATAAGCATAATACAATTCAATTATTGCGGCTCTGCGCCGGGTTGCAAGCACAAAGATACGAATAAGTCAAGGCAAAACCAAATAAAATTGGTTTTGCCTTGCGCCTTGATTGAAAAATTTCTTTATGTGGTTATCAGAACAGACTCCAGCTGACGGTCAGACCTGCCATGACGATGGATACCATCGACATGAGCTTGATGAGGATGTTGAGCGAGGGACCGGACGTATCCTTGAAGGGGTCGCCCACGGTGTCGCCCACGACAGTGGCCTTGTGCACCTCGCTGCCCTTGCCTCCGAAGTTGCCTTCTTCGATGTACTTCTTGGCATTATCCCATGCGCCGCCGGAGTTGGCCATGAAGATGGCGAGCACGAAGCCTGCCGACAGGCCGCCCACAAGCAGACCGAGGACGCCCGGCACGCCGAAGATGAGACCGGTGATGATGGGAGCCACGATGGCGAGGACTGACGGGAATATCATCTCGCGCTGCGCGCCCTTGGTCGAAATCTCGACGCAGCGTGCGTAGTCGGGTTCGGCCTCGCCGGCGAGGATGCCTTTGATCTCACGGAACTGACGGCGCACCTCGTCGACCATATGCGCAGCCGCGCGGCCGACGGCATTCATGGTCAGACCGCAGAATAGGAAGGCCATCATCGAGCCGATGAACATGCCGGAGAGTACTTTCGGACTCATAAGGTTCACCTCGTAGTAGGTCATGAAGTCGAGGAAGTTCATCTGATGGATGTCGACGGCACGGTCGCCGAGCTGTATGGTGGTGGTGCCGAGACGGGCGAGACCGATACGTATTTCCTCGATATACGATGCAAGCAGAGCCAGACCGGTGAGGGCAGCCGAACCGATGGCAAATCCCTTGCCTGTGGCGGCGGTGGTGTTGCCGAGCGAGTCGAGAGCGTCGGTGCGGCGGCGCACTTCCTTGCCCAGGCCGCTCATCTCGGCATTGCCTCCGGCATTGTCGGCGATAGGACCGTAGGCGTCGGTGGCAAGTGTGATGCCGAGCGTGGAGAGCATGCCGACAGCGGCGATGCCGATGCCGTAGAGACCCATGGCGACGTTGCTGAACTCAAAGCCCGAAGCGAACCAGTAGCTGAGGATGATGCCTACGACTACGGCGATGACAGGTATGGCTGTCGACACCATGCCGAGACCTACGCCCGAGATGATGACCGTGGCCGGACCGGTGGTGCCGCTTTCGGCGAGTTTACGGGTCGGTTTATATGACTGCGAGGTGTAGTACTCGGTCGACTGTCCGATGACAGCGCCGACGGCCACACCGACTGCGACTGAGCAACTCAGCCACATCCAGTTGTCGATGCCAAGGAGGTACAGTATGCCGAAGGTGGCAGCGATGATGAGCACCGAACTGAGGTTGGTACCGCGCGAGAGGGCTTTCAGGAGGTTCTTCATAGAGGCGTCCTCGCCCGTGCGGACGGAGAATATGCCGATGATTGACAGCAGGATGCCTACGGCGGCGATGAGCATCGGGGCGATGACGGCCTTGTACTGCATCACGGCGTCCTCAGTGAGCAGATAAGCCGCAGCGCCGAGGGCCGAGGTGGCCAGGATGGAGCCGCAGTACGACTCGTAGAGGTCGGCTCCCATGCCGGCCACGTCGCCTACGTTGTCGCCCACGTTGTCGGCGATGGTGGCGGGATTGCGCGGGTCGTCCTCGGGAATACCGGCCTCGACCTTGCCGACGAGGTCGGCGCCTACGTCGGCGGCCTTGGTGTAGATACCGCCGCCCACACGGGCGAAGAGCGCCTGAGTGGACGCACCCATGCCGAAGGTGAGCATAGTAGTGGTAATCATAGCGAGCTTCTGAGTGCCTTCAAGGTCGTCGACAAGCCAGTCGAGAAGCAGATACCAGAAGGATATGTCGATTAGCCCGAGACCTACCACCACAAGGCCCATGACGGCGCCCGACCGGAAGGCTATGCGGAGTCCGGCGTTAAGCGACGTACGGGCAGCATTGGCCGTTCGGGCGGATGCGTAAGTCGCGGTTTTCATGCCCAGGAAGCCCGAAAGGCCCGAGAAGAAGCCGCCGGTGAGGAATGCCACGGGCACCCACGGATTCTGAAGCTGGAATCCGTAGGCCATGACCGAGAACATGACCACCAGGCACAGGAAAACGATGCCTACAATCTTATACTGCTGTTTGAGATAGGACATTGCGCCTTTGCGCACATGCGAGGCTATGCGCCGCATGGTCTCGGTGCCTTCGCTCTGCTTCATCATCTGCCGGTAGAAGTACGCGGCCAGACCCAGAGCGACAATCGCCGAAACCGGGACGAGCCAGAATACAGGATTTGTCATAGTATCAGAAAGGTATTAAAATTTAAGTTATTCTTAAAAAAATTCAGGACAAAGGTACGCAAATTTCCCGATACGTTGCGAACCGCCACGGGTGTTTTACAGCAGGATTTCATCCGGAAGAACAGTAAAAGCAGCTCCGACGCGTATCGCGATGCCGGAACTGCTTTACTCAATACATTCAGAAGACACAGGGGCGTGACAGGCCTTCTGAGAACAGAATATGCCCGAAAGCTCAGTCGTGTTTAATCTTGACAAGCATTACCTTGGCGTCGGTAAGAGCCTTGACCGAGTGAGGCACACCGTTGCCCATCAGGAAGAATTCGCCCTTGTGGAGATGGAGCGGACGGTCTATCATGATGAAATCGACATCACCTTCGAGCACGCATATCATCACTTCTGTGGGAGCGAGGTGACTGGCCAGCTCCTGACCGGCTTTGAATGCGAGAAGCGAGATACCTCCGTTATCATTGGTCATGATGTTTTTGAACTCAACTTTTGAATCGTCCGGCTCGACCTGAGCAGCGAGAGTTTTTACCTCTCCGAACTTATAATCCGTCTGTAACATAGGGATATTCAGTTAATGCC
>DLAL01000075.1 GCA_002493945.1 Porphyromonadaceae bacterium UBA7048 | reverse complement strand
CTCGTTAGGAGTCAACTTTTTTCAGAACGAGACACGGCATCAGCCACACGGACGGCCCCGGCTCAGTCCAGCATCAGCGACATGAAGGGGCGGCGCGCGGGGATGCCGAAGAGGTCGCCCGTCTCGCGGCTGCCGAAGAGCAGGGCCGCGAGAGTCTCGGCGCTGATGTCGAGGTCAACGCGTCCGGGCGCTGTGTCGGCGCGGCGGCATTCCCCTGCTCCGATGACGTAGATACCGCTGTTCTCGGGCAGCCCGTCGTCGGTGAGGCGTATGGTCTGGCTGAGGTGCGGAGCGGCCTTGGCAAGTGCTCCGAGGAGCAGTTCGGGACGAGTGATGCGCGCCATGCCGTAGGGCTTCAGCAAGGGGTTGTCGCTATCGTCCGAGGGGATGGAACGCACGGTGATGTCGCGCTCTCCCACACGTCGGCGCAACTCGTGCAGCAGCGTGCGGCGCGCATACCTGGAGCTGCCCAGCAGGGCCTTCACGGCCACGCTCCCGCCTGCGGCATCCGCGGCGAAGAGCATGGCCGCTCCTCCGTCGGAACCCATGGCCGCCAGATGCACGGCGCCGCCGTCGAGGGCCAGGTCTGCCAGGATGTCGGCGTAGTCGGCCCCGGTGTGCAGGATGCCGCAGCCGTAGTCACGCTCGAGGGCCGAGAACAGCGCATAATCAGGTCCGACGAGCTCGCCGCGGCCTTCGCGGAAGGTGTGGAGCGAGGTATAGCGGCCCACATCCTGATAGAACACCGTGGCGAAGCCTTCTCGCGAATAGAAGAGCGACAGCGCTTCGGAAGCAGGAATCAGCTCGACCATGGCATAGCCTGCAGCCCGCGCCTCGCTGACGGCACGTCGGAGCAAGGACGACGCCAGCCCCTGCGAACGGCTCTCGGGAAGCGTGGCCACACAGCTTATATATCCTGTGGGAAGCTCCGAGTCCATGTACAGGAAGGTGTACGGCTGCATCCGGAGGGCCGCGGCGTTCTTATTATGGCTGTCACACTCGAGGTATATCTGGGATTCGTCTTTCACGACGCTGTCAAAGAACCATTCGCGCCACTTCGGGCTGCAGTCGGTGAAGGACGAAGTAAAAATCTTTCGGAAATCTTCTTTTTTCATAAAACTAAAATTGCGAAACCGTTTTCTCAAATAATAACATCGGAATCCGCAGCTTGGTTCTGATTCGCACTAACGCGCTGACAGACAGCTGTAAAAAAAACATAAAAAGGAACTACTCACGCAGCTCCTTTTTATGGGTTTCCAATAGGTACAATTTCTAAGGTAAAAAAGATTGTTTTAGGTTTGCGATACAAAGGTCGGGTGTTTTTGCTCCACTGGCAAATATTTTTATATGTTTTACGACATAGTTTTTGACCATCTTTCAAGAACATTAACCTTCATTCACGTCCAACAATCTGATTCACTGTGGCTTAATTTAATTTCACCAATAAATCCTTAGCTAAAAGCCTATTGTTAAATATAGTTAAATCACGGAACCTTGATAGAAAAATGCAGTTTTTGCTATGATTCTTCTCTTGGTTTCGATTTATTTGATGTACATTGTGCGGACGTCGGTGCCCTTCTTCACGATATAGTAGCCGGTGGTCGGACGGGCAATCTTTATACCCTGGAGATTGAAGTATTCGGCAGGGGCGTCGGCGCTGTCGACAGTGATGTCTGCGATGCCTGCGGTGGTGTCGCGGTAGAGGCTGTAGTCGAAGCCGCCGTCAACAGCGGTGGCGAATGCTGCATACTCTCCGGCAGCTGCCATGCCCACGCCTTCGGGCACGGTGGTGAAGGCGGTCAGGCCGTCGCCCACGGTGTAGATGCGCGATTTGCCGGCGAAGTCGCCCTTGGTGTAGTCCTCGCCCTTCACGTTGTAGTAGCCCAGAGTGGCCACTGCTATGGTGCCGTCGGGAAGAACTGCTCCCTCCTTGATGGCCGAGTAGGTGACGTCGCCGTCCTTGGCCTCATCGGCTGCATAAGCGAAGGAAGAAAGGTCGGCAGCAGAACCGGAGTACACGAAAATCTGCTGGGTGATGCGCTCGTCGTCAGTACCGTAGTTTTCGGCATACGACTGGTAGCCTACGGTGTAGAGAGTGCCGTCCTTGACAGTCATGAACGAAGGAACGTATGTAGTCTCCATACCGGCTTCGGGAGCCTTGTAGGCGTGGTTGGCGGTGATGACGCCGTCCTTGATGTTCAGGAACTGGTAAGCGTATTCGGTAGCCGCTGACGTGGACGTGTAAGAGCCATTGGCAGCGGTGAATACCAGAGGGCCATTGCCCGAGAATACTGCGGTGATGCCCTCTGAAGTGACTGCAAAATTGCCGGAAAGAACCGAATACTGGCCTTCCTCGACAGCGAGGTTGCCGTCAGTGGCAGCAGAAACGAGTGTCGTTGCCGACGAAAGGTCGGCAGGCAGAGTGAAGACAGCGGCAGCGGCGAGGTCGACAAAGTAAGCTCCGCCCCAGGGATCGTTGTAAGTGGCCTTGAACGAAGCACCGCCGAACTCGGTCTCACCGGTGTAGCGAGCGGCTGCGTAGACAATGCCGTCGACCACGGCAAGGTGGTTGATGCTGAAGTACACGTCGCCGTCCTCAGGGAAATACATTCCGGTGGCGGTCAGAGCGGCCAGAGGCTGAGGCACGAAGTCGGCCACGGCAAGTATGCGGCCGGTAGCGTCGTAATGGGCGATGAACGAGGCGTTCTGTTTCACAGTAGCAGCACCGTCCATCTTCATGCCTTCCTTGATGATGGCGTCGCCGGCGGTGGTGCCGAATTCAACCTCGTCGGCGAAGGTACCCGACACGTAGATGCTTCCGTCAGCTGCGACAACAACGTCGGCGACAGTAGCCGAACCCGAGAGAGCCACGGCCCACTGTGCGGCGCCGGTGACGTCGTAGGAAGCGATGTATGCGCTGGTGCCGACAGCCGAGAGAGTCGTGCCGGCGATAGTGATATCCTCGGTGAATGCGCCGGTAACAATGGTGCGGCCCTGGGCGTCGACTGCGACGGGAGCGTTGAACACCGAGTTTCCGGCTTCGAGAGCATTGGCTACTGAAGTGCTCCACGCACTCTCATAGCTCGCGGCGGAGGCGCCTGCGACGGCTCCGGCGGCAAGAAGGGTAAGTAAAAATTTTTTCATATTAAATTGGAATTAAGAATGATTCTTATCGGAAATTATCGGAAGGTGGACGAACCGTGCCAGATTGCGTGCATCCGGGCAGCCTGCCGGAGTGCGTACGGACATGCCTTAGGCATGTCTTTACGGAGCCACCCCGAAGGCAATGTCCGCATACGGCAGGCGCGGCACGATGTCAGTCGGCGAGTTCGGGATTGGCCGTGATGGCTTCTGCCGGAATACGGATGGTGTAGCGCGGGTCGCCCTGCTCGAGCACGATGGTCTCGCCGCGGTAGGTGCGCTCCAGACGGGGCTGTCCGGTGCGGCGCAGGTCGAACCATCGGTGACCCTCGAAGGCCAGCTCGCGGGCGCGCTCGGCCAGAATCTCATCGAGCAGCTCGGCATCTGTCATGGCGGCGACGGCAGTTTCCTTGGCAGCACCGCCGTCGTTGAAGCGCGTGCGCTGGAGCGTCAGCAGATATTCGGCGGCGTCATCGCGGCGGTCGAGGTGCCAGGCAGCCTCGGCAGCATTGAGCACCATCTCGCCCACACGGAGAGTGCAGGTATAGGTGTTGCTGCCGCCTTTGAGGAGGACGATGTTCGATGCGGTCACCTGATTGTAGTACTTGCGGCGGCGCAGGTCCGACGAGGTGTAGAGACGGTAGAAGTCGCGGTCTACTTTAATGGTACGCGCGTACGAGGCCGTGAAGACCTGCTCGAGAGCCACGATGTTCTCGACGGAGTTGTACTGGTTGGGAAGCTGCGAGCTGATGTCCGAGAGGGTGTTCTTCACCTTGAGCACGCGCCCGGAGGCGTCGAGGGCTTCCTGCCAGCGGCCCATGTAGAGATACACGCGCGAGCGCAGGGCATCGACCGACAGAGTGTTGAAGCGGTAGTTGTAGCCGTCGTCCCACTTCTCACAGTTGAGATACTTCTCCGCGGAGTCCAGGTCCCTGATGATGGCGTCGTAGACCTCGGCGACGGTGTTGCGCGACAGCACCTCCTCGACGTCGCTGTCGAGCTTGAGAGGCACGGCCTTGGTGACGGCAGGGTCGCAGGCGGTGTAGGCCGGAGCGTGGAGATTGACGAGGTTGAAGTGCATCAGTGCGCGGAGCATATATGCCTCGCCCACCATCTGACGCACCTCCTCGGTCGTGCCGCCGGTCATCATCTCCTCGGACTCGATGACGTAGTTGGCGATGAAGAGGACGTGGTAGAACTGACGCCAGCTGAATGTGGCGGTATTGCGGTCGGGGGCGTCGTCGTTCCAGCGCCATATGTCGAGATACGAACCGAGGTCGTTGGCCGACATGGTGGCGTCGAGCAGTACCTCGTCGCTGCGGAACGAGGCGAGTCCGCGGTCGTCGGGCACGGTGACGTAGGCCTCGGTGATGAGCGAGCGGAACTCGGGGACGGTGGTGGGTATGACCTTACCCACGGGCTGTATGTCGAGGAAGCTGTCGCAGCCCGTGGTGAGGCAGACAGCCATGCCGAGGGCCGCGACGGCGGCGAATATTTTTCCGAATTTCAGTTTCATATATAAGAGGAGGATATATCAGAATTTGACCTGGAGATTGAATGTGTAGCTCTTGGGGATAGGCTGAGCGAAGGGGTTGCCCATGGTCTCGGGATCGAGGAAGTTCTTGTAGTCCGAGCCGAATACGCAGAGGTTGCGGGCCTCGAGGGCGACACGGATCGACGACAGACCCATGCGTGCCACCACGGGCACGGGGAGGTTGTAGCCCAGCGTGACGCTCTGGAGACGGATATGGTCGGACCGCTTCACCCACGTGTCGAGCATGGAGTAGGTGTTCTGCTCGCCGTAGTTGTTGCGCTCGGCGGTGCGGTAGCCGTTGTCGGGGATGAGCGCCGGGAGGGTGCCGCCGGGATTCGAGGGCGACCAGCGGTCGAAGATGTCGCGGTTGGTGTTCATGCCGCGGTCGAACCACACGTTGCTGTACGACGGCTGCGTGCGCGTGTACATGCCCAGGTTGAAGGCGAAGTTCACCGTAAGGTCGAAGTCGCGGTAGAAGAACTGGTTGATGAAACCGCCCGACCACAGCGGGTCGCCCGAGCCTATGTAGGTGTAGAGGTCACGCTGCTCTGCGGCCGAGAGCGTCGAGGCGCCGGCGCCGTTGAGCTTGAAGAACTCCTCGGCAGACACCTTCTCGCCCTGCTTGTTGACGAAGAGCGGATAGCCGTCGGCGTCGAGTCCGGCCGTCTTGTAGGCGAAGATGGCGTTGACGGGATATCCCTCGCGCGAGGGCGTGGTCTGGTTGTAGGGCACGGTCTCGTTCAGGACGGTGTTCTCGTTGTAGGCCAGGTTGAAGTTGGTCGTCCAGCGGAAGTCGCGTGTGGAGATGTTGCGTGTGGCCAGGGCTATCTCTATACCCCGGTTGCGCATAGAGGCCCAGTTAACCATAGTGGACATGAATCCGGTCTCGAGGGGGAGCATCTTGAGCGAGATGAGGTCGTTGCCCTTGCGGTAGTATGCGTCGACCGAGAGGTTGACCACGTTGTCGGCGAATCCGAAGTCGATGCCGGCATTGGCCGTGTGGGTCTTCTCCCAGCGGAGACGGCGGTTAGGAGGCGTGCCCAGGACAATGACGTCCTCCGATACGCCCGGGAGGATGGAGGCGTTGTTGTAGTCGCCCATGACGTACGACGAGGTGGACTTGTCGATGTTGCCCTGGATACCGTAGCTCAGACGCACGGCCAGGTTGTTGACGAAGGTGCTCTCACGCAGCCACGGCTCGTCGGAGATACGCCACAGACCGCTGAAGGAGTACAGCGGCAGGAAGCGGTACTTCTTGTCGACGCCGAAGAGGTCGGAGCCGTCGAAGCGGACACTCGCGCCGAGGGTGTAGCGCTGCAGGAGGGAGTAGGACGCCGTGGCATAGAACGACGCATAGGCGTTCTCGCTGACCGACTCCGAGTGGAGGGGGAAGGTGCGTGCCCACGATTCGTTGGGGAAGATGACGGGCTTGGACGTCAGGGTCTTGTTGTCGTAGCCGTAGGCCGTGGAGCCGAGGGCGTCGTACCACGTCTTGCGGATTTCCGTACCGGCCATCACCTCGAGCTCGTGTCCCACGGCGAGGCGCTTGCTGAACTCGAGCTGGGCCTTCCAGTTGATCTGCTTGTTGGTGGAGGTATTCTGCACGGAGCGTCCGCCGTCGGGGAGGAAGGACTTGCGGATGCCGTCGCTGCCGATGACCTCGGTGCGGTAGAACTCCTTGCGCATGGCGTAGGTCTCGGCCGAGGCGAATGACTTCGAGTCGACCTTGTCATACTGGAATCCGAGCTGCGTGGTGGCCTTGAGCCAGTCGGTGAAGCGGAGGTCGGCGTCGAAGAGGGCCGTCACGCCTATGGTCTCCTGGCTGCGCTCGGTGTTGTCGCGCTCCTCGAATACGTTGAACTTCAGGTCGCTGTCGGCACGTCCCTGGATGTCGGTGTCGTAGATGTAGCGGCCGTACTCGTCGTAGGGGAGCTGATAGGGGTTGGCGCGGCGCGAATAGTAGACGGGATTGGAGAAACCGTCGTTGTCCGTCAGATAGCTCTTGTTCATACGGCGGTTGACGAACACCGACGCGCCGACCTTGAACTTCTCGCTGAGGCGGTAGCGCGTCTTGAGGACGAGGTTGAAGCGGTTCATGTCCACGCCGGGCACGTTGCCGCTCTCGTCCTGATAGCCGAACGATGTATAGTAGGTGGCCTTGTCGCCGCCGCCGGATATGCTGAGGTTATATTCCTGCGAGAATGTGTCGCGGAAGAGGATGTCGTTCCAGTCGGTGTTGACGGCGCGGAGGGCGTTGATCTGCGAGCGGACGTGCTCGGGGAGCGCGTTCCAGCCGCCGGTGCGGTAAGTGTCGGTGAGGCCTGCGGCACTGAGTATGCGCGCCACTTCGCCCTTGTTGTCGCGGTAGGTGAAGTCGGAGGCAAGGAGGTCGAGCTCGAGGTTGACCTTCTCGTCGGCGTTGAGGAGGTTGAGACGCTTGATGTCAGGCTTGGGCGAATACGTCAGACGGGTGGAGAAGCTGATCTCGGGCTTGCCCTGACGGCCGTTCTTGGTGGTGATGACGATGACGCCGTTGGCCGCGCGCGTACCGTAGATGGCCGTCGCGGCGGCGTCCTTGAGGACGGTGATACTCTCGATGTCGGCAGGATTGAGGCCTGCGATGGACGACTGGTAGAGATTGTCGATGTCCTTGAGCTCGTCGGTCGAGGGCACTTCGGTGCCGTTCATAGGCACACCGTCGATGACCCACAGAGGGTCCTGGGTGCCCTGAAGCGACGACGTGCCTCGGATACGAATCTTCAGCGGAGCGCCGGGCGAGCCGCTGCTCTGCACCGATGCCAGACCGGCCACCTGACCGGCGAGGGCCTGATCGATGCTCATGACGGAGCCTATGGTGTTCTCGTCGATGTCAATCTTGGTGATGGAGGCGGTGAGCTTGCGCTTCTCGATGGTCTGATAGCCCGTGACGACCACGTCGTTCAGGAGCTCGGAAGCGGGGTCGAGGACGAGGTCGTAGCTGTCCACGCCGTCGACCAGAAATATGGTGCGGGGATTGAAGCCCACACTGCGGCACTCGATTTCGGAGACACCGGCAGGGATGGCGAGGGAGAACTTTCCGTCGATATCCGTAACAGCTCCCCAGGTCTTGGCCTGCACACCGGCTTTCTTGAGCTGTGTCTGCGAGACAGACACCGAAGCACCGATGAGCGGCTCATGATCTTCCGACGACAGGATGACGCCGGTGATGGTGCGCTGCGCCAGTACGCCGACCGGAACGGCCAGCATCAGGAGTATCACAGCGGAGAGTCTTGTGAGTATATTCTTCATTGCAAAAAGTGGTGTACGAAAGAATCAACTATACGATAACTGTGTGGTCATATCAGCGGTCGCTCTGAGGCAGACCGAGAGCCGAATTGATGCGCATGAGCATATCCACATAGTGCGCGCGGGCTTCGCCGCGTGACGAAGGTATGCGGCTGCGCAGGAGGGAGCGGATGTCGAGGAGCTCGCCGCGCTTGACGGAGATGGCATCGGAGACACGCGATGCGTAGGGACTGTAGAAATTCACATTCCGGCGCCCGGCCGTGCGTGCTCCGGCGGCATGGCGGCAGGAGGGACAGTCGAGGTTGCGCTCGTTCAGGAAACTGACGACCGAGAGCACCTCACTGTCGGCAGCGGCGCAGTCATCGGCGAGCGACTTCTTGCCCCCCTTGAGGCCTTCGTTCTCGTTGGCCGCTATCATGAGTGCGTCGACGAAATTCTTCTGCACCGTGCGCTCGCGCAGGTCGGGGTCGCGTCCGGCGATGGTCGATGCGAAGATGTGGCGGTGCAGCATGTCCATCATCTCGGAGGGAGTGAAGGCGTCGCGGCCGTTGAGAGCTTCGTTCTCGTACATGCGTATGAGACGGTGGTCGGAGAGAAGGTCCCACATGAAGTAGCTCTGCGTGTTCTTGAGGATGTAGGCAGGCGAGTGCTCCATGCGGCCCACAGGGGTGTTCTGGACAAGATAAGTGTATCGGGTGGCGTCGGAGTCGAAGAGCCAGCCCGGATGAGTGAAGGCGTTGTCGAGGACGAACTGCAGAGCCTCTTTCTGCACCTTGCGAGGCACGTGGGTGTAGGTCGGCGCGCCGCCGCGGCTGCGGTCGTTGTTGTCCACGTATATGCCGCCGATGTTGGCCATGACGTGGTTGATGTAGCGCTGCCACTGCGAGATGGCCGAGTACAGGAGGTTCGAGGCGTCGTCGTAGTCCTGACGGCGCTCGGTGGAGTCGGCCGTCCATGCCACGATGTTCGGGACGATGCGCCTGAGGTTGGCTATGCCGTAGGATGCCGACTTGACGGCATCGTCGCCGAGGTCCTCGGAGAGGGCGCGGGGGTCGATGGGGTCGCGCGAGTCCTGGGCCTCGCTGTAGCGGTAGAGGTCGCCCTGATAGCGGCGGTCGATGCGGTCGGAGATCATGGCATAGTCCTGACGGGGGTCGTCAAGGCCGGTCCAGCGGTAGCCGTACTCGATGGCCATGCGGTCGTAGGGGCCGATGTGGGGCGAGAGCACCTCGACGCCGTCGCCGGGCTGGGCCACGTAGTTGAAGCGAGCATAGTCCATGATGGACGACGAGGTGGCGCCGAAGCGGTTCATGAAGTCGCGGTCGCGGAGAGAGTCGGTGGGCACGGCGGCGGAGGCCATCATATTGTGGCGCAGACCCAGCGAGTGCCCTACCTCATGGCATGCGACGAAGCGCATGGCGTCGCCTATGAGGCGGTCGGGCAGATGAAGGGTGCGGGCCTCGGGGTCGACGGCTCCGGTCTGGACCACAATCCAGTCGTGGAGGATGTCGAGCACGTTATGCCACCAGATGATGTCGGCCTCGATGATTTCGCCCGAGCGCGGGTCGCAGACCGACGGGCCCATGGCGTTCGACTTGGTCGAGGCGGCGTATGTGAGGGTCGAGTAACTGATGTCGTCGGTATCGACCTCGGCGGTGTCGGGGAGCTGCACCACCTGCACGGCGTTGCGGAAACCGGCGCCCTCGAAGGCTGAGTTCCAGTCCTCGATGCCCTGACGGATGTAGGGGCGCCACTTGCGCGGAGTGCTGTTGTCGATGTGGAATACGATGGGCTTGGCCGGCTCCACGAGCTGGCCTGAGAGATATGCCTGCACGTCCTCGGGCTTGGGCTCGAGGCGCCAGCGCGTGATGTAGTTGCGCGGGTCGACGCGCTGCTGGTCGTCAGAGTAGCTGATAGTGCCCTCGTGGAAGTAGCCGACACGGGGCGAGACGTAGCGACGCGCCATCGGCTTCTCGGGGAGCGCCACGATGCTGGTGCCGACCTCGACGGTGACATAGACCGAGGCATTGCCCTCCACCACGCGTGTGGTGAGTTCGGACACGGCGTAGACGTTGTCCCTGAATGCCTTGACCGACTTGATGCGCGAGAGGTCGCTTTTGGCCGAAGTGCCGAGGTTGATGTCGTTGAAGATGTCGCCGAAGACGCCGTTATTGCCGTTGAATAGGTCGGTTACCTTCACCACAACGGCGGTGGAGTCGTTGTTATACGTCTCGATGTCGAACGACGCTATGACGGGCATGATGTAGTTCTGCTCCACAGACCGTGCTATGGCGTCGCCCTCGGGGACGTCGGGCTGCACGCGGAACTCGCGGGCGAAGAGCTTCTTGCGCTCCTTGTCAAGCTCGAAGCGGACTGCTTTGTTCGAACTGTTGATGCCGGTATTGACGCCTGCCTCATTGAGTTCGAGAGGCACGCGCACGAGTTTGTTCACCACGAGGAAGTCGCGGGCGAGCATCGACGAGGGAATCTCGAAGTAGTAGTCCTTGTCCTTACGGAGCACATTGAACATGCCCTCCGACACGGTGGCGGCGTCGGTGAAACGCTCGTACTCCGACCGAGTGGCGGTCGTGTCGGCCTGGACGTTTTTCTTTTTCTTGCGACCGAAGAAGAGGAAAGAACGGTCAGCCGGAGAATCAACGGAGGGTGTCACCGCCGCTATCGGGTCGGCGGAAACAAGTGCCATGGTGCAAGCCAGGGCTGCTGCTGTTCGAAATATGTACTTGACAGGCATCATTAGTTACGAATATGATAGTTTCGAGTGCCCTAAGGTGCTAATAGGCTGTGCTTTATGTTAGCAACGATGCACCTGCGTCGCCGCAGGTGCCGGGCATTTGTATCTTTTTGGTGTACAAATGTACGAAATTTGCAGCAAAGAATCCGTGAATTAAAGTTTTTTTGTGACAACTGAACATTTTGTTGCAGTTTAGAAAAAAGCGGCGGGACGGCCTGTGCCGCCCCGCCGGGGATAACGAAAAATGTGATGAATGTAGGAGAAGAGTGTGTATCGCGTCGCTTAGCGCATCACCTTGACGGTCGCCGTGCGTCCGTCGGCGTCGCGTGCGGTGATGACGGCCATGCCCTGTCCTTCACCGAGCACGAGGGTGTCCGATGCCGATGCGCCGATGAGGCTTCCGGCCACGTCGTATGCCTCAACCGACACTATCGCGGCCGGCGAAGCGGCCACTGCTGTACCCGAGGCCTTGTCCCAGCTGATGGTGAGGGCGTCGGCCGATACGGCCACGTCTTCCACGCCCGAGAGGTCGAGGCGCAGCTGCACGGGACCGGAGCCTGCACCGGCGGTGTAGACAGGAGTGATGGTGTTGTTGTAGATATAGCCTACGACAACCTCATAGTCCTTGTCAGGCTCCATGTCGGCATACTGGAGTGTGACGGTGAACTCCGACTGCGCGCCGACTTCCTTGAGGCTGATGGTGCTCTCGCCCTGGGCTACGACGGCAAGCTGGCTGCCCTCGACTACGCCCAGGCCGGCCCATGTGGGATAGCCGAACCATCCGGCATCGAGCTTGAGCGTGCCCACGATGTTGATGGCAAGGGGATTGGTGATGGTGTACACGTGGGTGGTGTAGCTGAGATTGCGCTTGGTGGAGAACGAAGCGTCAAGAACCTTGGCACGGGCCGGAGCCGATACGGTGGGCTGCGCCGGAGTGGGGTTCATGGTCACGGAGCTCCATACGTCCTCGCTGTAGACGTAGTAGATGTCCTCGTTGTAGAAGGTGTACATGCACTCCTGCGGCGACGAGGGAGCGTATACGGCGTTGGTGTCGTAGAGGTTGGTGGTCCAGCGGCGTGTCACGGTCGAGTGTGCGGGCACGGTGACCATGATGCTCTCACCCTGGTAGCGCATGGAGTTGCCTACATAGAGGACGGGAGCGACACCGCCCGAAAGCTCGATGTCGGAGGAGTTCTCGACGGTCACCTCGACTTCTGCCGGGCAGTTGTAGTAGAGGTCGCCGATGAACTTGGCGTCCTTGATGACCAGACGGGGAGTGTCGACGTTCACCACAGTGTAAGTACCCTTGCTCTTGGTGACGGTGATATAGTCAGAGAATCCGTAGCGGCAGAGGGTGCGCACCCATTCGCCTTCGGGAGCCTCGCTGTCGTGTGTGGCGATGCGCACCTCGTAGGTGCCGTCGGCAAGGTCGAGGGCGTCAAGGTCGAGGACCGTGGCGAGTCGTGCCGAATAGTAGCCTTCGCCTCCCTGCAGACGCAGCGAGCGCGAGTATACTGTACCGTACTTCGCTGTCGATGCGTCAGCTCCGGGAGCGAGTACCTCGGCACCGAGGGTGAAGGTGATGGTCGAGGGATTGTAGTTGACCCACATGCACATGTTGGGCGACATATCCTCGAGTGTGAGCGTGAGTTCCGAACCCGACACGGCGCCCTTGAGCGCGCCGAGCTGGGTCAGGGCGAGGGGCTTCTCCTCCACGGGTTCGCCGGTGGCGGGACGGAGATTGAGAAGGGCGTCCTGAGTGAAGTTGTAGCCGCCGCCCGTGCCGCCGCCAGAGCCGAGCGCGTCGGGGTTGAGGGCGTCGAGGAGGAAGTAGCCGTTCGACATGCCGGTCCATCCCCAGTTGAAGTGGAAGTAGCCGTCGCCTTCGTAGCCGTCGCAGATGAAGGAGTGGCCGCCGCCGGTGGCAGAGGCACCGCCTACGAGGACGGGGCATCCGGCAGCCAGGCTGTCATATATGAGCTGCTCCCACTCGGTGGCCGAGTGATACCAGCGGAGAGTGTAGAAGCATGAGGGGTCGTACTTGAAGTTGTTCACCATGGCGCGGCTGATGTTCATGGCCAGCGCTCCGGATGAGGAAGAGGAGTAGTCCATGCGTGCGGCATAACCGCAGGCTTTCATCAGATAGGCTACGGCGTCGGCCTGAGCCTGAGTATAGCGGCCGGGGATGTAGACGTCGGCCATATTCTCCCAGTCGAAGGCCTGCTTGGAGAAGTCGAGACTGAGACGTTTCTGGAGAGTCGCGGCTGTATAAGTGACCGAGCCCTGACCCACTTCGGGGTACTGCCAGTAGTTCATCACCTGGGCCATCGACGTGGCCACGCAGCCGGTGTATGTGGGCGCGGCGCCCTGGAGGGGGCACTGGCTGTTGTAGGGAGCACCCTGGTCCCACGAAGTCCTGATCATAGGTTCGACTGCCTGACGGCCTTCGCGCGATGCGGCCAGACGGAGCGACTCTGCGCTGACGGGAGCTGCACCGTTGGCGGCGGCGTACTCTATCTGACGGCTGTATTCCTCAAGCCAGTAGCTGAGGCCGGGAGCCATCTCTGAGGAGTCGAATGTGCCTGAATCGGTGTAGCCCAGCAGAGGATATGCGCTGTCGTCGGCACTGAGAACCATGAAGCCGCCGTCGTGTGCGGCGAGGTTGAACACGTACACCGTCGGGGTGCCGGCCGATGTGCGGGCCGTGTGCGCGAGCCTGGGCTGTGACTGAGCGGCGACCTTGTGACGGGTCGAGCCGAGACGGCCAAGAGCCTCTTCGGGAGTGATGGGGGCTGCCACGGCCACGGCTGTGACGCCGAGCAGACCGATAGCAGACAGAAGGTGTTTTCTCATTTCCATTTTATTGTAAAAACCCAAAAAAAAGTTATAAGGCCCGGGCACCCCGAGTATCGGGATGTCCGGGCCGGTAGGATTAAATGATAATCAAAGTATCAGTCACTTCTTGACGAGGACTTTCACACCGTTGATGATGTAGAGGCCGGGGCTGAGCGAAGCGGCTTCTTCAACAGGCGCATTGAGGAGGATGACGCGGCCGTCGATGGTGACTACGGTGATACCGCCTGTGGTGTCGATGCCGGGCAGTGCTATGCCGGAGTTCTTGTCGAAGTCGAATACGGCCTCGATGTCGGATGACTCGTAAGCATCGTCGAACAGGAATGCACCGTGATGGATGCGGAGCGTGTACTTGCCTGCATCAACGGGAGCGGGCTCGAAGATGAGGTTGAAGGTGGGATGCTCGGCACCCTCGACAGCCTCGATGCGTGCGGTCTGATAGTAGATGTATCCGGCACCTGCGAGCGAAGCCTGCTGAGCCTGCTCGATGACGGCGGAGGTGGCATCGGGGAAGCTGATGGTGATGACGGAGAGGTCTGCGGCCACAGCGTCAGTCGTCGGAGTGATGACGGGAACGAATTCGCGCGGAGGCAGGAGATTCCAGCTGTGTTCGATAGCGGGAACGGGCGTGCGGCCGAGGAGGAAGGCGCCTTCGTCGGCGGTGAAGGTGAGCTTGCCTTCCTTCAGTCCCCGGGTGTTGTAGATGTTCACCATGAGGAAGTTGTTCTCGCATACAACCTCGTAGTCATTATCACGGCCGTAGGTGAGAGTGGTCTCGCCGATGGTGAGCTTCACCTGCGACGGGATGGGGCCGTTGTTCATGATGCGTGCCGATTCGTCGAAGATGAACGCCAGATAGATGCCTTCGTCTGAGTAAACGACGGATTCGCGTGAGGGCGAAGGCTCATAGTCTGTCGACACTTCGCGTGCGATGGTGTAGGAAGCTACGATATCGGATGTCTCGACACCGTCGACGCTGAAGGCGCCGGGATATGCGCGGAAGGTCAGCGTACCGAGAGGCTGCTGGGATGCCTCTCCGGCGATGGCGATGCGGAAGGTCGGGTGCTCGGCGCCGGCCACCTCGGTGCATGTGGTGTTCATGACGCCGTAGCTCATGCCCACGCTGAAGAGGAACGAGTACTCGTCGCCGATGAACTCAACCTTCTCTGCGTAGGGGAAAGAGATGGTGACTTCGTTGATCTGCTCGTGGGTGGTGCCGGGAGTCGGGTCGAGAACCCAGGGCTGACGGTAAGTGTACTTGGCGGTCACGGCCTCGCTGGGAGTCTCGCCGTCGAGGATGAAGGCTCCTGCGGGGATGGTGAGGACATATTCGCCGTCGGCCGAAGGCTGTGCGGAGAACATGATGTCATAGATATTCGCACCCTTGTCGCGCGAAACGAAAGTGGTCTGGGCCGAGAAGTCGGGACCCGTGAGGCTGATGGCCATCTCGTCGTTGTACTCTACAGAGGCGGCATCGGGGAAAGTGATGGTGAAGCGCGAGAGGTTGCCTGTCACGGAGCCGGGAACAGGCGAGATGGGATAGAGAGGATTGTCGGCGCTTACGTTCCACGAAGCTGTGATGGCCGATGACGAGAACGCCTGCCACGAGAAGTAGCCTTCGGGGATGTCAAGGGTCCAGTCGCCTTCGGTGATCTCCACTTCCATGTAGTCGGCGTCGCAGGGGATGATGGCGAAGCGGGTGTAGTCCGAGAACTCGTCGTCGCGCATAATCACGGCAGCGTAGGTGGTGGTGCCGTCAGTGAGCGACATGCCTTCCTCCTGAAACCGCATGGTGTAGCCCTGCATCAGCGAGATTTCGGGGAATCCGATGTAGATGTACTTCAGGGAGCGTACGGCGCCTTCGGCAGGCGAGAGCACGTAGTTGTCGACGGGAGTCTTCGCATTGGGGTCGACGGTGTACACGGCCTTGACGGCAGCGTTCACGGCACCGCCGGCTGCGGGAACCATGCCCTCGGCGGCGTCGTCCCACACGGCTTCGAAGAATGTTCCTTCAGGGATTTCGAGGGTGTACTCGCCGGCCTCGGTGGCAGCGGCGAAGATGAATTCGAACTTCCATGCCGTGACAGCCCAGCCGTCACCGTAGACGGGCGAGGTCTCGCCCATGCTCTCGATGGCGTAGCGTGTGCCGTCGGCGCCCACGACAGCGGCCTGCATGGCCTTCTCCATGTCGACCTCGAACATCTGCTCCTCGCTTGCCACGGGCATGATGATGCCTATGGACGAGAGCGAGCGCACTGTGCCTGCGGCGGGGTCGAGAGTGGCTTCGACAAGGTTCTTCTCGGGAGCCTTGCCTTCGACGGTGACGTCATGACGGCTGCCCGAAGCGGTGAACACGTAGTTGCCTTCAGCGTCGGCCTCGAGAGGCTCGCCGTCGAGGGTGACAGCAGCGGATGCCGAGGGAACGATGGTGATGACAGTGCCGCGGAGCACTTTCTGGGCCTTGGTGCCTGCCGTGCGGCCGGTGCCGCAGAGTACCTGAGCGTCGATGCCATCACCGCAGGTGACGGCTACGTTCGACGTACGGGGCGTGGTGCCGTCGTAGAGGTCGACGGTGCTGTAAACGGGGTCGGTGAGCGATTCGGATGCGTAGGGAGTGAACGCGAAGAGGCCGTTATCGTCGGCCGTGATGGCCAGGCCGTCGATGTAAGCCGACACGGCATCCTCCCCGGCGCCGATGACGCGGAGCTGGAAGGGCGAGTGATAGTCAGGGTTGAACTGTACGGTGTTCTCGCCCTTGCTTACCTGGAAGCGCGAGCCGGGGTTGTCCCAGTTGGACTGGGCCACGGAAGCGGAGCTGAGGTATGCGGTGTTGTCACTGTTGATGTTGACGATCATGCGTGCGGTGTTCTCAAGCTTCTGAGCCTTGACGAAGAACACGGGCGACTCCTGGTCGACCATGCTGATCAGAGCCGAAGCGTCGGTGGCCGAGTTGGTGACGTTGGCGATGAACCATCCGTCCTTAGGAGCGATGTATACGTAGGGGCGGTCCTCGGTGGCCTTGACCGTGTACTTGCGTGTGGCTGAGGCATCCATCCACGAGGGAAGCTGCGTGTCAGCGGGAGCACCTTCGCCGAGGGTGACGTTGGCTGCGCCGTACTGGCCGCTGGAGAGCTGCACGCCGTCGGCATTCATTATATAAGCGGTGTACTCTACCTCGTCGTAGACCTTGGCGGCGCCGGTCACCTTGAGGGTGGTGTTGCCGTCGAGGGTGAAGCGGAGAGCGGTGCCGGTGAATTTGTCGGTGACGTCGGCACCGTTGATTTCGAATGCCGTATAGTCGTATTCGTCCGAGAAGTTGATCTGGATGTCGTGGCCGTCGATGATCTGAAGGGGCTCGCCCTCGTCGTAGTAGAACTTGGAGGCCGACCAGTCGCGGATGTTGCGGATGCAGCCTTCGAGACCTTCGGAGAGGTCGAACGTGAGAGTGGCATACTTGATTTCGCCCGTGACGATGTCGAGGACGTCGCCGTCCTTGAGGTCCTTCAGGTCGTACTGCGCGTAGTACTGGTTACGTGCCACGTCGGTGCCGTTGAGCTTGATGGACTCTAACTTGTCGGGGCCGTCGAGCTTGATGAGGAAGTTAACGTCCACCGTGGGGTCGAACATGACGGTATTGGCGCCTGCCCCGAGGTTCACCTGATAGTTGAGGTCCGAGAAAGCGGCCGTGAAGTACTCGGGATGGCCGGTGATGTTCACAGTGAGCCTGGCATTGCGCTCGAGTTTGTCAGAGACAAGCTGTATGGTGGGATTGTCGTAGCCCTCGAAGGCATACTCGCTCACAGAGATGGAGTAGTACTGTCCGTAGGTAGGGTTTGACGAGGGACGCAGAGCCGCTCCTTTGTGGTTCACCGTAGGCTTGAGGATATAGCCCTCGGCAGGGAAGGCATAGATGCTGAATACGTTGGTGTAGTTGTCGCTGTCGTAGGTGAAGGAGGTCTGATCAGGTGCCAGCTCGACGAGATCGGCCGTCATTGAGCCGATGCGGAGCTTCACCGATCCCGGAGTCTCCCACGCGAAGGTGACCTTGAAGGCCGACGCCGGCAACGCCGTCAGCAGGGCCATCAGGAAGAGGACACCGGAGAACAGATACTTTTTCATAATTGATCCGGAAATTGTTGATA
>DLAL01000021.1:14135-14280 GCA_002493945.1 Porphyromonadaceae bacterium UBA7048 | reverse complement strand
ATTTTATTCTGTCAAAGACCCGAGGTCTTGCGGCAGCCGACCAGATTGTGGCATTCTTCCGCGACGGCACCGACCGCTTCCGCGTGAACTGACGAAGGCCGCAGACAATTCATGATTTTTCCCGGGGAGATACAGCATACGTATC
>DLAL01000021.1:0-13889 GCA_002493945.1 Porphyromonadaceae bacterium UBA7048 | reverse complement strand
ATTGACAACAAAAAATCGTAACTTTGGATGGATTTTTAAGTAATTGGACCATACCGATGAAGAAAGCTCTGATCATAATATTCGTCATAGCGGCAGGAGGCTTCGCCGCTTTTCAGATAGCTCGCGAAGGCGAGAAAATGCACGCAGGCGAAGAGGCTGCCGCACGCTGGGTGGAGAGCGACTCCGCCGCAGCCATACAGTCGCGCCTTGAGGCCGACTTCCCGCTTTCGCGCGAGGAGGTAACGGCACTCATCCGCGAGCGTCATCCTGAAGTCACGGATGCCGATATCGACACCTTCCTGGCCCGTCACTATCTCGAGGCCAAGACCTTTGACGGAGTCCAGCGCTTCCACCGCAAGTCCGTCCGCAATCTCGGACTCCTCAATCCTGCATACAACGGCGGCTTCAAGCACCGCGGCGCATCGGCCTCCGAAGCACGCATCAGCTACGTTGACTCCGTGCTCGGCTGGTACCGCGGCACCAATCCGCGCGGCCTGAGCCATGAGGTCACCTACCGCTTCAGCATCGATGTGCCTTACAGCGAGGCAATCGACGGCGACACGCTCCGCGTATGGATGCCTCTGCCGCTCGACAGCTCCATGTGCGCACGGCAGAGCGGAGTAGAGGTTATCGACGCCACGCCTGCCGACTACACTCTGTCGGGCGGCCGCTCCGTCCACAACACCGTCTGCTTCACCGCTCCCGCGCCTGCCGAGGGCGACACGGCTCACTTCGAGTACGTGGGCCGCTACGTCACCTCAGGCGCCTACGCCCCGGCTGAAACCATCGCATCGGCCATGAAACCCTACGACAAGGAGTCGGAAAACTACCGCCGCTACACGCGTCTGCCCGACGGACGCCACATCATAGCCCTTGACTCGCTCGCAGCAGAGATAGTCGGAGACGAGACCAATCCGTTCCGTCAGAGCGAGCTTGTCTATGACTATATCATCAACCGCTACCCCTGGGCAGGCGCACGCGAGTACAGCACCATCAGCTGCATCCCGGCATATGTGCTCCGCGAAGGCCACGGCGACTGCGGCCAGGTGGCGCTCCTCTATATCTCGCTGATGCGCACCCTCGGCGTACCGGCACGCTGGGAGAGCGGCTGGATGCTGCATCCGGGCGAGGTGAACCTCCACGACTGGGCCGAAGTGTACTTCGAAGGCGTCGGCTGGCTTCCGGTCGACATATCGTTCGGACGCTATACAGGCTCTGACGACCCCGAAATCACAGGATTCTACTCACACGGCATCGACTCGCACCGCTTCGCCACCAACAAAGGTGTGGGCGGCGAACTCTATCCGGCCAAGAAATATGTCCGCAGCGAGACCGTTGACTTCCAGCTCGGCGAAGTCGAGACCAACCGCGGCAACCTCTACTATCCGGCATGGTCGTCGGAGATGGAGGTCATAAACGTCACACCCATAGAGACAGCTAAAAAATGAAACTCCGCACAGCACTTCTCATCCTCATGGCTTCGGCGCTCGGTGCTTCGGCACAGTCGTCGGCCGTAGCTCTCGACAAAGCCGTTGCAGCTGTGGCCGCAGCCAAAGAGCGGACTGCGCGCGACGGTCGCCAGACAGTGTTCGACATCAAGGCATATCTCGACAATGACGGCAATCTCACCGTAGGCGGCCTTACGTCCGACTCGCTGGCACGCAAGGCTGTACTGGCCGAACTCAATGCCGCCGGAGTCGAATTCGCTGACAGTACGGCGGTCTATCCCTATGACTCGTGGGCGCTGACGCGTATTCCGGCTGCAAGTCACCGCACACGCGGCGCGCATGCAGGCGAGATGGCCACCCAGTCGGTGATGGGAACACCTCTCCGCGTGCTTGAGAAAGGCTCCGAATGGTGGCGCGTGCAGACTCCTGACGGCTACATAGCCTATGTGCCGTCGAGCTCGGTCGTAGGGCTGACAGACAGCGAGATGGCCGCATGGCGCCGTTCGAAGCGCTTCATCGTCTCTTCGCCCTTCCAGATACAGGTCTACCGCACATCCTCCGCTACGGGACTGCGCGACATCGTCACCGACCTCGTCAATGGCTGCATCGTCACCACGGTCGGCGGTGTGCCCAAGGTGGAGAACGGGCGCCTTCACATAGAGCTGCCCGACGGACGCACCGGATATGCCGATGCGGGCCACTTCACTCCGATAGAAGAGTGGGCTGCACAGAATTTCAATCCCGACAGAATCCTCGACATAGCATACAGCATGGAAGGCACGCCCTATCTGTGGGGCGGTACGTCCACCAAAGCAATCGACTGCAGCGGCCTGGCCAAGGTGAGCTATCTCGCCAACGGCATCATACTCATGCGCGACGCCTCGCAGCAGGCTCTCACCGGCACACGCATCGAGGCCCGCGACTGGCGCAGCTGCCGCCCGGGCGACCTGCTCTTCTTCGGCAACGCCTCGACCGGACGCGTCACCCACGTGGCCATCTACGACCATGACGGCAACTACGTGCACTCGTCAGGTCGCGTCAAACGCAACAGTGTAGACCCCGACTCGCCCTCTTACCTCACCACGCCATTCCTGCATGCCGTGCGCATAGCCGGAAACGAAGAAACACCCGGCATCGTCCGCGCACGTAACCACCCCTGGTACTTTGACATCGAATAACCTAATACCTCTATCCTGATAAACAACCAATGAACCGCCGAAATTTTTTGAAGACCGGTATGCTTGGAGCACTCATCGCCGCATCTCCCGTGTCAATCTCCGCACTTGACGAGGCCACACGCACGAGTGCCGGAAAGCCCGGGCGCCTCAACCTCTCCTTCCGTCCCTACGAGCTAAAACTCAGGCACGCATTCAACCTCGCACGCAACCAGCGCACCACCACTCCCGGCGTACAGGTGCAGATAGAGTACGACGGCCTCACCGGCTACGGCGAGGCTTCCATGCCTCCCTATCTGGGCGAAAGCGTCGACTCCGTAACCTCATTTCTTGGCAAACTCGACCTGGCTCAGTTCTCCGATCCTTTCCGCATCGAGGACATCCATGAATACATGGAGTCGGTAGCACCCGACAACCGTGCCGCCAAAGCCTCTGTCGACATAGCGCTGCACGACCTCTGCGGCAAAATCATGAACCAGCCCTGGTACAAGATATGGGGCCTAAACCCTGACAACACTCCCAACACATCATTCACCATAAGTTACGACGCCAATCCCGACGAGATGCGTAAGAAAATCGAGGAAACGGCTCCGTACAAGGTCATCAAGGTCAAAATGGGCCTCGACCACGACAAGGAACTGGTGAATGCCCTCCGCCGCCATACCGACGTGCCTATATGCGTCGACGCCAATCAGGGCTGGAACGACCGCCGCAAGGCGCTCGACATGTGCCACTGGCTTGCCGAGCGCAACTGCCTCTTCGTCGAGCAGCCTATGGACAAGAAAGCCATCGACGACACCGTATGGCTGCGCGAGCGCTCTCCGCTGCCTATCATCGCCGATGAATTCATCCAGCGTCTGCCGGACGTACGCCGCGCCGCCCAGGCATATGACGGCATCAATATCAAGCTCATGAAGAGCACCGGTATGCACGAGGCCTACAAGATGGCCACTATGGCACGCGCTCTGGGCATGAAGGTCATGCTCGGCTGCATGACCGAGACATCGTGCGCCGTCAGTGCGGCCGCCCAGCTCGCACCTATGGTCGACTGGGCCGACCTTGACGGCAACCTCCTTATAGCCAACGACATTTTCGACGGCATGAAGATTGTTGACGGCAAGGTGACCCTCACCGACCGCCCCGGCATCGGCGTTATTCCCGTCGAAGTATAACAGAATATCTATACCATGGACAAAACACTCTCTTTATCTAAAAACGACGTGGTGGCTTTCCTCGGAAAAAATCCGCGTACATTCACTCTCTCAGACATCATCCGCTACATACGCGAACGCGACATAGCGATGGTCAACTTCATGTACCCGGCTGCCGACGGCCGGCTGAAGACTCTTAATTTCGTCATCAACGATCTGGCCTATCTCGAGACCATTCTCACCAAAGGCGAGCGTGTGGACGGCTCCTCTCTCTTTCCGTTCATCAGTGCAGGAAGTTCCGACCTGTATGTGGTGCCGCGCTTCCGCACGGCTTTCCGCGACCCCTTCGCGCCTATTCCCACGCTAACCATGCTGTGCTCGTTCTTCGACTTCGAAGGAAAACCGCTCGAAAGCGCACCCGAGCACACGCTCGACAAAGCCTGCCGCGTATTCACCGAGCGCACTGGACTCACGTTCCATGCCATGGGCGAGCTTGAGTTCTATGTTATCGCCGACGACCCCGGCACGTTCCCGGCAAGCGACCAGCGCGGTTATCATGAATCGGCGCCGTTCGCCAAGTTCAACGACTTCCGCACACGCTGTATGCTCTGCGTAGCGCAGACGGGTGGAAAAATCAAATACGGCCATTCCGAAGTGGGCAACTTCACGCTCGACGGCCGCATCTACGAGCAGAACGAGATAGAATTCCTTCCCGTGGATGCCCGCGACGCCGCCGACCAGCTCATGCTCGCCAAGTGGGCCATCCGCAATCTGGCACAACAGGAGGGTCTCGACATAACCTTCGCTCCTAAAATCACCGTCGGTAAAGCCGGCTCCGGTCTCCACATCCATATGCGACTGATGGACGCCGACGGCCGCAGTGTCATGCTTGCACCCGACGGTTCGGGTCTCAGCGACAAGGCTCGCACGGCCATAGCCGGAATCATGGATCTCGCTCCGGCTCTCACGGCGTTCGGCAACATGAATCCTACGTCGTACTTCCGCCTTGTGCCGCATCAGGAAGCTCCCACCAATATCTGCTGGGGCGACCGCAACCGCTCGGTTCTCGTCCGCGTGCCTCTCGGATGGTCAACCGGTGGCGATATGTGCTCGGTGGCCAATGGTGCAGGTGCCGTCGACATCAGCATTGACGACGCATACAGTGCCAAGCAGACATTCGAAATCCGCTCGGGCGACGGCAGCGCCGACATCTACATGTATCTCGCGGGACTTGCCGTTGCTGTCCGCCACGGCTTCGAGATGAAGGACGCGCTCGACGAGGCCGCACGCTACTACGTCGACGTGGACATACACCGACCCGAGAATGCCGCACGTCTTGCCGCTCTTCCCACACTTCCGGTAGGATGCCACGCGTCGGCAGAGGCGCTTGAGAAGCGCGCTTCCATATTCGAGGAAGGCGGAGTCTTCAGTCCTGCGATGATAGCCGGCGTTACGGCCAGGCTCCGCTCTTACGACGAGTCGCGCGTCCGCGACGCCCTCGCCGACAGCACCCTCATGCTCGACATGGTCCGCGAATTTTTCCATTGCGGCTGACGCAAAAATACATCCGCACACATATCCTACGAGGATATGCGGCGAAAAAAGCCCCTATTCACCGCAAATTTGCGGTGAATAGGGGTAATTACTTTAAATACGGGGCTTCTGACCGGACCGCCTCACTCTTCTCCCCACCGGGCCTTGTGGCGCTGAGCCATGACATCCTCGGCAGGGTTGGAGCAGGGATTCCAGAACTTCTTGGTGGCTATGGCGTCGGGGCGGAACTGCTGGCGTACGAAGTTGCCCGGATAGTCGTGGGCGTAGAGGTAATTGGTGCCGTAGCCGAGATTTTTCATCAGTGAGGTGGGAGCGTTGCGCAGATGCAGCGGCACCGGAAGATTGCCCGAGCGCTCTACTTCGGCCAGTGCGGCATTTATGGCCACGTAGGCCGAATTGCTCTTGGGGGACTGAGCCAGATAGATGGCACACTCCGAAAGGGGAATGCGGCCTTCGGGCATGCCTATCTTCTGCACGACCTCGAAGGTGGTGTTGGCTATCAGCATGGCGTTGGGATTGGCCAGCCCTACGTCTTCCGATGCCAGTATGACCATACGGCGCGCTATGAACTCGGGGTCCTCGCCTCCGGCTATCATGCGCGCGAGCCAGTACACGGCTGCGTCGGGGTCGCTGCCGCGGATGCTCTTGATGAAGGCCGAGATTATGTCGTAGTGCATCTCGCCGTTCTTGTCGTATGCCAGAGGATTCTCCTGCAGACGCTCGGTGATTATCCTGTCGTTGATGACTATGTCCTCGCCCGCGGGCGTCGACTGCTGGAGCAGGTCGAGGATGTTCAGGAGCTTGCGTGCGTCGCCTCCGGAATAGCGAAAGAGTGCATCGGTCTCCTCGATGCGCACTGTCGACTGCGACAGTATCTCGTCATTGCGGACGGCGTGGTCGAGAAGTAGCTTCAGGTCGGTCTCAAGCAGCGGCTTGAGAGTGTAGACCTGCGCACGTGAGAGCAGGGGACGGATGACCTCGAACGAGGGATTCTCCGTCGTAGCTCCGATGAGCGTCACAGTGCCGTTCTCCACGGCTCCGAGCAGGCTGTCCTGCTGACTCTTGCTGAAACGGTGGATTTCGTCGATGAAGAGTATCGGACGGCCCTGCGAGAACATGCCTGACGCCTCGCGCGATGCCTTCTCAATGACATCGCGCACGTCTTTGACGCCCGAAGTCACTGCTGATAGAGTGAAGAAAGCGCTTTTGGTCGTGTTGGCGATGATGCGCGCCAGCGTTGTCTTTCCCACTCCGGGAGGCCCCCAGAGGATGAATGACGAGATGTTGCCCGAGTCAATCATGCGGCGGATGATGCCGCGCGGGCCCACTAAGTGCTGCTGTCCTATGTACCCGTCGAGGGTCTGTGGCCGAAGTCGTTCGGCGAGTGGCTGTAAACTCATTGATGATTAGAAAGGGATGCCGCCGTGCAGCGGCGACATCCCTGTGTGTATGATTCGTTGTTATCGGTCCGGTATATTACTGGGCGGCGCCTGACTGGAGTTCCTTCACCTTGTTGTACTTCTCGGTGAAGAGAGCCTGCTTCTCCTTGTCAATGTTGAAGTTGGCATAGTACATAATCTCGAACGAGTATGCCTCCTTGTACATGTCGAGCTGATTGTTGGGGTTGGCAGGATTCATGTTCTCGGGATCGGCGTCGAGGAGTTCGAGCATTTTGTCGTATGCTGCGATGGCTGCAGCATCGGCTTTCTTCTGATTGGCGGCGATGTGGAGACGGCCCTGGCGCTGGAAGAAGAGGGGATTGGCCTCGGCGCGCTCGATGACGCGTCCAACGTAGTCAAGACCGCGGTTTGCGAGGTCCTTGGCCTTCACGCTGTCGGGAGTGTTGAGGGCGGCGTTCAGATAGCGGCCCGACATGCCGAAGAAGTCGTTCAGCGACGGATTCTCCTGAAGCTGGAGGTAGGCGTCATATGCTTCGGCAGACTTGTCGTACTGCTTGTTCTGCGAGTATACGGTCGAGAGGTTCTTCAGCAGGTCGTCGTTCTTGGGATCGCGTTCGGCTGCGATTTCGTACTGTACGATTGCAAGCGAGTCCTGACCGAGACCCGAAAGGGCTTCAGCGTAGGTCACATAGTCGTTGGTGGTGAAGTTTCCGCCCTTGTTGTCGGCGAAGAACTTGGCAGCGTTGTCGGCAGCAGTCTGATAGTCCTTGAGAGCCACCTGGTCGAGGAAGCGTACGCGCTGCATCAGGAAGTTTGCGGGATCCTGCGCGAGGATTTCATTGGCCACGTTCAGCGACTCGGGGTAGCGTTCGCCCCAGTAGAGAAGCACGGCGTAGCGTGCCTTGTCCTCGGGGAAGTGGTTGGGGTTCTGGATGTATGTGCCGTAGAGTTCGGAAGCCTTCTTCCAATGGTCGGCGAGGAAGTATTTCTCTGCGAGTTCACGCTGGGCCATGGCCGAGTTAGGCTGCTGCTGGAGAAGTTCCTCGAGCTTCTGGATTGCGTAGTTCTTGTTCACGTTGAAGTATGCGTTTGCGTACTTCACATATCCCTCGGAGTTGTGAGGGTCGTTCATGATGGCGTTCTCGTATTTTGCGGCAGCCGAACCGTAGTCCTGGGCGTCCATGGCCATATCGCCTTCGAGAACGTAGATCGAGGGAGCCTTGAGCTTGGAGTCCTTGCGTGCCTTGTCGATGTACTTCTGAATATCCTTGGCGTACTTCACGGGATCTGCGTTGTAATATGCGCGTGCGATGGAGGTGGTCACGCCTGCGTCTTTCTTACCGAGGCTCCGAGCTTTCTTGAAATAGTCGGCGGCACCCTGTGCGTTGCCGTTGAGAAGGTCGAGAGCGCCGAGACCCACATAGTTGTAAGGTTCGTCGGCGTCGATGCTCATACCTTTGTCAAAGAACGATTTTGCAGCGGCCTTGTCGCCCTTGTTGAGAGCCACCTGGCCGAGGTAATAGTTGGCGAGCGCCTTGTCGGTCGAAGCATCGTTGAGGGTGCGTTCGAGGATGGTGCGCGCGTTGTCATACTGACCTGCATTGTAGTATTCGATACCGTCCTTGTAACCCTGAGTCTGGGCCTGAGCAAGAAGTCCGGCGGCGAGGAACAAAGATAAGAAAACAGATTTCTTCATTGTCTTGTAAGAGTGGTTTTTATTTATTTGATTACTTTTTCCGGTGATAGTTTATTCAGACACGGCAGCCATATGATGCCTTAGCGCTCGGGAAGCTCCACCTGCTGGATGCTCACACGCGCAGGCAGAATGCCTGTCTTCATGATGATTTTCTGGCCGATAGGTCCGGTGACGAAGGAGTAGAAGCCGCCTGCAACGTTCGACGTCGAGGCGGTGGTCACCATGTATATCTGACGGAAGAGAGGATACGAGCCGTCGAATATGTACTGCTGATAGGGCTTGTATGCCGTCACTTCGTTGTCGCGGTTCACCTTGAGCACCTTCACGCGCTGGGTGAGTGTAGCGCCCATCACAGCGCCGTCGGCGAGGACGCTTTCGGCGAGTTCCTTGCTGCTCACGTCGGCCTTGTCCATATCGGAGGTAATCCAGCTCACGCCGAGCACTCCGATGGCGTTGGGATGCTTCTCGACGATGTTGAATACCTCTTCGACCGACCCGGCGGCGAAGACGTTCGGGCCGAGCGGACGGCCATTGAGCAGCGAGTCGCTCAGGAAAGTGGCCAGCGACGAGCCTTTCTGGTCGAGGATGACATTAATCTTGCCGAGTTTCGAAGGCTCGAGGTCGTTCCACTCGTCAGACTCGCCGGAGATGATGTCGGCAAGTTCGCTGACGGTGAGCTTCTCGCATGTGTTCTTGCTGTTGACGATGAATGCTACGGCGTCTACAGCGATTTTTGATGTGCGCACACGCACGTTGGCATTGCGCTCCTTCTTGTACTTGGCTTTCAGTGCGCGCTGTTCTTCAGGAGTGAGGTCACGGCTGATGACTACCGTACGCGTATTGAGGCTGAAAAGCGAGTCAAGCGCCTCGGACTGTGTCCCGTAGCGCACGAGCAGATGAGCGTCGGGGTACTGGTACTCGAATACGTCGACCTCCTGACGCATAATGTTCTCGAATGAATTGTCACATACCATCGTGGCTGTGCCTGACGTCGATGAGTTGGGATCCTTCTCGTACTTCAGACACGACACAGCACCGAGACCCATCAGGGTCACGGCAGCTGCTGTAAGTATTCGGTTTCGCATATTCACGTCAATAATCTATGCCTTTAATCTGTCGGTAAGCCCTCCAGAATCCGTAAATGATGAGAACGATGCCCACCACGTAGCGGGTCCACGCCCAGTCGCCGCCCCAATTAAAGTAATTGATCAGGAGCAGCACACCCATGCCTACATAGACGATGATCATGATGATGCCGAATATCGATGTCATCACACGGTTAGGCCGGAACGTACGTTCTTCATTTTCTTCTTCGCGCTGACGGCGGCGTTCTTCAGGGGTAGGAATCTTTGTTTCGCTCATAATTCTGTCTTTGTCAGTTAAACGTTCGACGGAATGCTGCAGGAATCTCGGAGTAATCCGTGATTTCCGATATTACGGTGTAGTAGTCCGTTTAAAATTTAACAAATCAAGACTGTTAAAGTTCATTTAGCGGTCCACAGGTTTTATACTGCTTCCAATTTAGCGGTAAAGTTACGTAAATTTTATTCCATTTCGGTTGCCGACTGAGTAAAATTATGTTAATTGGAACTATACAAACCGAATTTCACCATCTTTTTCGCTCAGGCGCAAGCCGCGGAGGAAGTCGGCCCCGGCCATAGGACGCTTGCCTGCAGGCTGGACTGTAACGAGTTCTATCGGGCTGTCGGCGGTTCCGGCCCACGCTTTTTTTGCAGCGAGCGCCACCTGTCCGGGAGTCAGTTCAAGTCCCGCCGGGACGTCGGAGAGAGCAGTGCGCAGGACCTTGACGGACAGCAGGGGCGACGATTCACCGGTGCTGAGTTCGGTCCATGCAGCAGGGTGGGGCGACAGACCGCGCACGTGGTTGTGAACGGCAGCCGACTGCCGCGTCCAGTCTATGCGGCAGTCCTCCTTGAATATCTTCGGCGCAGGTGTGGGCTGCTCGTCGCCGCACAGTTCTGACTGTGGGATGGTGCGGAGATCGCCTGCTATGATGTGGTTTACTGTGTCGACCGTGAGGGCGGCGCCTATGTGCATGAGGCGGTCGTGCACCGACCCGGCATCTTCGTCAGGGCCCACCTCTATGCGCTCGCGGCTGATTATGTCGCCCGTGTCGATGTCATGCTTGAGGAAGAAGGTGGTCACGCCCGTCTCCGTGTCGCCGTTCATGATGGCGCGGTTGATTGGTGCGGCGCCGCGGTAGCGCGGCAGCAGCGAGCCGTGGAGATTGAATGTCCCCAGCGGAGGCATGGTCCACACCACTTCCGGGAGCATGCGGAAGGCGATGACGATAAAGAGGTCGGCACGGAGTCCGCGCAGGGCTTCGACGAAGTCCTCGTCCTTGAGACGCACGGGCTGGAGCAATGCGAGGCCGTGCTCGATGGCATACTTCTTCACCGGAGAGTAGACCACCTTCTGGCCCCGTCCGGCAGGTTTGTCGGGCATGGTCACGACACCTACCACATTGAAGCCTGCCTTTACGAGAGCGTCAAGGCTCTCGACGGCAAAGTCAGGCGTGCCGAAAAATACGATTCTTAAATCTTCCTTTGTCATTGTTCAGCAGTTTCGGCTCCCTCTTCGAGCACTTTCCAAAGCACGTCGTTCTCCGGGACGGGAGCGGTGACGTCGACGGGCTGCTTCGAGACGGGATGGATGAATGTTATGCGGCGTGCGTGCAGCGATATGCTTCCGTCGGGATTGCTGCGCTTGTCGCCGTACTTGAGGTCGCCCTTGACGGGACAGCCGATCGACGACAACTGCACGCGTATCTGATGCTTGCGTCCGGTCATGAGGTTGACTTCAAGCAGATGGTAGCGGTCGGACGAGGCTATCAGCCTGTATGCCAGGCGTGCCTCCTTGGCTCCTTCCTTGGGCTTGAGGGTGGCGTACGATTTATTGTTACGCTCGACCGAAGTGATGTAGTGGGTGAGTGTGGCCGAGGCGGCTGCCGGGCGGTTGCGGCTGATGGCCCAGTATGTCTTGTGCACCTCGCCTGCGGCGAACATGGCGTTCAGCCTCGAAAGCGCCTTCGACGTCTTGGCGAACATGACCACGCCTGTGACGGGACGGTCGAGGCGGTGGACTACGCCGAGAAACACCTGGCCGGGCTTCGAGTCGCGCTCCTTGATGTAGCGCTTGAGGGTCTCAACGAGCGGTTCGTCGCCCGTCTTGTCGCCCTGCACAATCTCGCCCGATGCCTTGTTAACTATCAGTATATGATTGTCTTCGTATAATATTTGCATCGTACTGTTGAAAATATTCATCCGCAAATTTAGCGATAATTCTTCAATCTTTCATAACTTTGCGGTGCAAATACACTTATATCGTATGCTCCAAGCCGACTACTGCGCATATCAGTTGCGCTTTCTGTTTGAGGCCCGCACCTCGCGAGAGACGATGCGGACCAAGGATACATATCTCGTGCGTCTGTATGACACCGACGAACCGCACAAGACACTCGGGACAGGCGAATGTGCCTTGTTCAGAGGTCTTTCGGCTGACGACCGCCCGGACTACGTGGACGAACTGCGCCGATGCTGTCTCAATCCTGCGGAAGGTCTTGCGAGCCCTTACAGCTCGATACGGTTCGGATTCGAGCAGCTTCTGCAGCCCACGCGGTGCGACCGATGGCGCAGCGGCTCGATGCCGATACCTATCAACGGTCTGGTATGGATGGGCGACAAGAGCACCATGGCGAAGCGCATCGCCGAAAAGCTTGATGCCGGATTCAGAGTGCTGAAACTCAAAATCGGCGGCATACGGTTCGACGACGAACTCGACCTCATCCGCGAGGTGCGCCGACGGTTCGCGCCGTCCGACCTCGAGATACGCCTTGATGCCAATGGCAGCTTCAGCGCCGACGATGCTCTCTCGCGGCTCGCGCAGCTTGCACCATTCGCCATTCACTCCCTCGAACAGCCCGTCAAGGCCGGACAGCCTGAGGCGATGCGCCGCATCTGCAGCACATCGCCCATAGCCATCGCTCTTGATGAAGAACTGATAGGCGTGCGCGATGCCTCGGAGTCGCTGCAGCTGGTCGAACACATCCGTCCGCAGTATCTCATTTTCAAGCCGGCTCTATGCGGAGGCTTTGCGGCGGCAGATGTCTACATCGACATCGCCCGTCGGCTCGGCATAGGGTGGTGGGCCACGTCGGCGCTGGAGTCGAACGTCGGCCTGGCCGCCATAGCCGAATGGGTGGCTGCAAAGCATCCTGAAATACCTCAGGGACTCGGCACGGGACAGCTGTACGACAACAATTTCGCGTCGCCGCTCTACATGGAAGCCGGAAGTCTGCGGTACAATCCGGCGCATGAAGATATAAATATAGACAGTCTGCCATGGATATCTCCGAATTCTTAGCCGAGTGGCACGACAGCTCCGACAGCATCGCCGCCCGCACGTCAGGGTCGACGGGCAAGCCGAAGGCCATAAAGCTGCTAAAGAGCGATATGGAGGCGTCGGCCCGTGCGACCAACGAGTTTTTCGGTATATGCCACACGTCCACTGTCGGGATGGCGCTGTCGGCCGACTATATAGCCGGAAAGATGATGGCCGTGAGGGCCGACATATCAGGAGCCTCGCTGATTCAGCTCGCGGTGAGCAATGACGTCGAGCTTCCGGAAGGCTGCCGCATCGACCTGCTGTCGATCGTGCCTTCGCAGATAGGGTCCTTCCTGCGGCATCCCGAATATGCCGGGAGGGTAGGAAACCTCCTGATAGGGGGAGCCTCCCCTTCGGAGGCCGACTGCAAGGCCCTGACGGCGGCAGGATACCGCTTCTATATAAGCTACGGCATGACGGAGACGTGCAGCCACGTGGCCCTGGCGCGCGGCGACGACCCCCGGCGGATATTCCGCGCCATGCCGGGCATTCGGTTCGATACAGATGCCGACGGCCGTCTGACGATACATGCCGAGAGGTTCTCTTTCCGCACATTGCAGACCAACGACGTGGTCGAGCTGTTCTCGCCCTGTGAATTCCGCTGGCGCGGACGTGCCGACGGAATCATCAACAGCGGCGGAATAAAACTTGTCCCCGAAGAGCTCGAGGCACTGTATGCACCCGTCCTCAAAGGTCGGCGCTACTATGTCAGCAGCGTGCCGCACCCGCAGTGGGGCGAAGCCGCGGCTCTTGTCATCGAGGGCGACGCCTCCGAAATTCCCGACATGGCCGACTTGCTCCGGACACATGTCAGCGACCATCGCCGCCTGCCGAAGCGCATTTTTGCTGTCGGCGCTCTTCCCGAAGCCGCCAACGGCAAAATCAGGCGCGTCAGCCCTGCGGAGTTAAATCTTTGCTGAATAATCGGTTATTTGGTTCAATGAAAATAAATTGAAATATTTCTCGAAAATAATTGCCGAAAAACTTGGAGAATCGAGAAAAAGTGCGTAACTTTGCAACCGCAAAACCGAAAGGACTATGCGAAAATAGCTCAGTTGGTA
>DLAL01000051.1 GCA_002493945.1 Porphyromonadaceae bacterium UBA7048 | reverse complement strand
CTCTTCTTCAGCGAGCATCATAAACCCCTTAAACCGCCCCAAAGAATCAATCTATCCTCCCGAAAAGCAATATCAAAATATCATCACATAAACATGAGAAAAGTACTTTTATCACTGGTTTTCTGCATCCTGGCCGTGGCCGCCGCTACGGCTCAGAACGCCAACCGCACCGGCTTCTTCATCGAAGCGGCCGTCGGAGGCACGACAGGAAACACTCCGCGCACGTCCTACGGGCTCGACAACGAATACTAACCCTGAGCGGGTGCGTCAGAATTGGTCCGGAGTCCTGACATTAATTCTGATGCACCTCACCTTTTTAGACATCGCCGGAGAGAAATACAATTTTTATCGAAAAAATTTGGTGGTCAAGTGAAAAATATGTTAACTTTGCAGGACGTTATACCCTAACGCATTGACCTTTTAACCCGAACTAATCCGCTATGCCCTCTGACATGCACAAGGCAAAGTCCACCAATTTATTAAGCCGCTGGCATCACGCTACTGGCTTTCGGACTGTCGCTTGTGCTGATGCAGCCGTTCTCGCTGTCGATAGCGACGCTCATATCGTCAAATGACCGGCATGACTTCAACATCACGGATTTCTACAATATCATCGCTGACCGGCGTCAGGTGCGCGAACTCGACCGCGACATCGTCATCCTTGACATCAAGGATGCCACCCGCGAGGATGTGGCGGTGATTCTGGACGCGCTCCCCGAGCTGGAGCCGCGCGCCGTCGGGCTGGACGTGATGTTCGACGTGCCGCATGACGACGACAGTCTGCTGCTTGCCGCCATAGCGAAGCTGCCCGACATGGTGATGATCGTGGACATGGAGGGCGACCGCGAGCGCGGTGCGTCGACCTTCCACATACAGGACCGCTCGTTCTTCTTCGACGATATGCCGGACCGAACCTACGGAGCGTCGAATATGCCCACCAAGTATGCCGGCGGCGTAGTGCGCCAGTTCGTAACAGACTTCCCGATGAAGGACACGGGCACGGCCATGCCGTCGTTCGCCGCGGCGGTGGCAGGCAAAGCCAGCCCCGAGGCCCTCGAGGCCCTGCGCAAGCGCGGCAACCGGCTGGAGACCATCAACTATCCGTCGCGCACGTTCACGGTCATTCCGTGGCAGGACCTCGCCTACCATGCCGACGAACTACGCGACCGCGTGGTGCTCGTAGGCGCCATGAATGTGCCCTCCGACATGCACGCCACTCCGCCGCAGCGGATGATGTCGGGCATCGAGATCCACGCCCACACGGTGAGCACGATACTCGGAGGCCGCTATCTCAATCCGGTGGGACCGACAGGCAACATGGCCATGGCCTTCGCTCTGTGCTTCGCGCTGGCGTTCATCCACGTGAGCATCCGCACGTCCTACAAGGCTCTGGTGCTGCGCATCCTGCAGATAGTGCTGCTGTACTATATCATCCGCATCGGGTATCATTTCTTCATAGACCGAAGCATCATAATAAATTTCTCGTATACACTGCTGATGATGACGTTCGTCCTCTTCGCCTGCGACATATGGCCGGCACACCGGGTCTGGTGAAAGACGTCAGCCGGGGTCTGCGTGCGCTCTTCAGGCGTGTGCGGAGGCTGCTGTCCGACACTCAGAGGCGGCGCGGGAGCGACCTCTCAGCCAATCAATAATCCAAGGAATATGAAAACTTTCAATGCTAACCCACACAAGTTATGTCTACGAGTCCTTATGTGTCTGATTCTGCTGACGGTATGTCTGTGCCCGGCGATGGCGCAGTACAGCATCCGGGCCGTGAAGGGCAAGGTCGAGGTGAAGCACCTGGGCAAAGTGACTCCGGCACAGGTCGACATGGCATTAGGCGGTGCCGATCTGATAATTATCGGCGAAGGCAGCAGTGTACAGATTCTCAACAAGCAGGATTCGAAGCTGTACACACGCGACATCCCCGGCGAAGTGAGCGTGATGACGCTGATGTTCGACGCCAAGAAGGCCGCGGCCAACAACCGCCGCAACGTGGGAGCCAACGTGTCGACAGGCAAAGCCGCCGAGGAAGAAGGCCATATGTACGTCGAGAAGGGCAAAATCACTCTGGCTCTGGAGGAATATGACCCCTCGAGCGAAAACTTCATGATCGACGCCAAAGTGATGGGCCGCTACATCGTGGACATGCTCAATTCGAAGGGCGTCAACGGCCTCCGGGCTTTCCCCACACCTATCGAACACAAGTCGACGCCCGAAGGCGAACTGATGTTCAGCGTGACCAATGATTCGGATGTGCCTCTGTACATCAACGTCATCAAGGTGACTACCGGCGAAGGAAACCGCCCCCTGCGCATATCCGAGCTGGGCCAGCCGATAGGATGCTACGTCATACTGCCCGACCAGTCGATAACCCGCAGCCAGAGCAAAGGCTCGAATCCCGACGACATACATCTCCTTGTGGCCACATGCTACTACTTCTCCATAGACGAACTGATAGATGAAATCACCAGAGCCTTCGGCGAAGAACCGTCGGCAGGCCCGGTTGTCGAGCTTCCTATTTACATGACAAAATTATAACCCCTATCATAACCTTACCAAATGAAATCATCTGCTATCAATCTGCGAAATGCAGCCCTAAGCATGCTTGCTGTCTGTATGTCGGTCCCGGTTTTCGCCGCTGACGCCGAGAACGACGACAGTCAGAGCGCGAAGTTCTCGAACTTCAAGAGCACTCCTGAAAATCTCGTGATATCAGGCGCCGGCATCTACACCCGGTCGGGCAAGAACCTGCAGTCGCTCTCCGGACGCACACTGAGTTCGGACGGCGACCAGCTCATCGATGCCGACGTGAATCCGTTCTACAATAACTTCTTCCTGGTGAGCCGCCACGGCAAGAAGACCGAGGGTATCATCGTGGCCAACAACGCCGAGGCCGAAGTGGTCTACAAGGTGAACCGCAAGCGCCTGGGCAATCCCTCGGCCGCCGCATATACTCCCGACGCCCTGAACATACTGATGGTGTCGGACTCGGGCCTCGTGGTCATGAATGCTCCCGACCGCGCCGTGGTCGACATCATGAAGCTGCCCTACCGCCGCGCCAATATGCTGGTGCCCAGTGACAACGGATACTTCGTGGCCGTTGTCGACAGCACGAAGCTCGCCGTGGTGAACCTCGAGGAGCGCACCATCCGCAAGGAGTGGGACTTCGACGTGAAGGTCAACGACGTGGCATTCAACGACACCAGCACGGAGCTGGCCGTAGCCACCGACGACGGCGTGGTGAGCATCTTCGACACCCGCAACTTCCTCATCAAGAAGACTCTCGAAGACGTGGGCGACGCTCTGTCGTGCTGCTATAACTTCGACGGCAAGTATCTGGCCGTGGCCGAGAGTCCCGAGAAAATCGTCGTAGTCAACCTGCTCGACACCCAGGACCGCGAGACCATCGAGGTGCCCGAAGGCGACATGAGCATACTCCGCTTCGTCCCCGACAGTCAGAATCAGACCATGCTGGTATACAACGCCCTGAACAGCATTAACGTGCGCCGTATGGGGCACCTGACACCCTACTTCGCCCGTCTGATCAACGACGAGGCCAATGAGCGACTCAACGAATGGCTCAAGATGATGCCGGGTGAAACCATGGAAGAATACCGCGCCCGTGTGACCGACGAGTCGCGCGAGAAGCAGCGCCGTCTCTTCGAGGACGAAATCTCGACCCGTCTCGCACCCGACATGCTCTCCATGAGCCAGGTGCAGCTGGGCAACTACAACCGCGCCAACAACATGCTTGAGGTGGACTTCTCGAACATGCCCTCCATATTCCTGACCGTGCCCGAATCGGAAGTCGGAGCCTTCACCGGCAACGAATCGGCTCTCGAGTTCCGCAACGCCAAGTACGGCGTTATGGCCGACGACAAGTTCGAGCTTATCTACGCAGAGGTGTACAACAGCACCAACGGCAAGACCTACATCTACGACAACATCGAGCGCGCTCCGCTGAACTTCATGGCCGACTCGGACAACGTGGTGTCGCTCGACCTCATCCTGCAGCAGCAGATGGAAGAGCAGAAGCTCGAGCAGATGCGCCAGCAGGTCATCGAGGAGGCCAAGGACCGCAACGTGATATCCGACCACACCAACATCACCGTCAGCTCGCGCATCGACCCCGACTATGACGCCAACGGCAACAAGATACTGAACTACCACGTGATATTCTCCTATCAGGTAGACCCGGGCTTCACCGCCACCGAAGACTTCGCTCCCGGCAAGTATCACGCCGAGCAGTCAGGCGCCGCCGGCGCAACCCTCGCACTGGTGAAGCAGGCTCTCGAAGGCGACTTCGCACAGTACGTCAAGGCCGGCAAGAAGCTGAACATCACCCTCTCGGGCACAGCCGACGCCACCCCCATCGTAAGCCGCATACTCTATGACGGCAGCTACGGCGACATCGTCGAGGTTCCCGTATACTCCGACGGCAAAATCCGCCCGATGACCCTGCGCAACAAGGACCAGGTGACCGAAAACGAGCAGCTGGCATTCCTCCGCGCCTACAGCGTACGCGACTATCTGATCAACAACATCGAAGCGCTCAAGGACATGAACACCGGCTACCGCTACGACATCAACGTGTCGAAAGACAAGGGCAGCGAGTTCCGCCGCATCACCATCGAATTCAATTTCGTCGACGCGCTCTGATCCTGCACCGGAGGACGTCGCTCCGCCGGGACGTCCTCCGGCCATCATCAGTTCTCTCATGTGAATCCAATCCTCTCCCTCCTCACAGGGCAACAATACAATTCTATAATACTGCTTTAATTGATGAAAAAGGTATTTTTATCAACAATTATCCTCATCCTGTCAGCACTTGCCGTGTGCACCGTGAGTACGGCCCGCGCGGCAGACAGCGACGTCATGCCCGACCTGAGCATGACAGACGCCGACACGGTGCAGCCCGACACGACCGTCATTACGCCTGATTCACTTCTCAACCGTGCTCTTGAATCATTCAAAGTTCTCAAGTTCAAAAAGTTCGACGGGGCTCCGCAGGACAGCATCAACCCGATGGCCTTCGAGTGCTACGAATTCAGCTGCGAGGCCATAGAAGCCCAGCAGCCCGAATCGCGTGAATGGTCGCAGGCCAAGGAAGTGCTGCGCGACGTGTCGAAAGACCTGCTTGCCGGGGCTTTCTACTTCTCCAACATAGGCAACAAGGACGAAATGACGCGCTACGCGCGTGCATTTCTCGACATATCACTCCTGGACGCGTTCAAGGGCGAGGAGATTGAGCTCGACCCTCAGACCCTGTCGATGGTGGCATACATCGCCGCCTCGGGAGCCTACAACAACAAGGAGTTCGAGCGCGCCATCGACTACTTCCGCATCTATCTGAATACGGGCGACGACAAGCAGCGCGAGTCGGTCTACGTGTTCATGACCCAGTCGTGCCTCCAGGCTCAGATGTGGGACCTGGGCATAGCCACGGCCGAGGAAGGCCTCACAGTCTATCCCGGCCACAAGCACCTGCTGCTGGTGGCCATGCAGATGTGCATCGACGGCGGACGCGGCGAGAGCCTCCAGAAATTCCTCACCCAGGCCCTTGAGGCAAGCCCCACGGACAAGCAGCTGCTTGACATCCAGGGCAAGCTCCACGAGGACGCCGGCGAGTACGAGCAGGCGCTGAACGTCTTCAACACCCTCGACGAAATCAACCCCAACTCACTCTCGACCACCAAGCACATCGGCCTGTGCTACTACAACCTGGCCGTAGGATACTTCAACGACGCCATCAACCAGAAGGACGAGCGAACGGCCGGACGCATGCGCCGCAAGGCCAAGAACTACTTCGCATCGGCGGCCGACAAGTTCCGCGAGGTGCTCGTGACGGCTCCGACGTCGGTGCCCTACCTGCGCAGTCTGGGCGTGTGCTACCTCTGCCTCGAGGACAAGTATAACTTCGAGAAAATCAACGAGCGCCTCAAGCTCCTCAAGGAAGACCCGCTGGCCGAGATGTTCATGCCGCCGCCAATGACCTACAACGGCAACGGCGACCCCAACTACCAGCAGAAGGGCGGCTACCTCCTCAAGGACGCGCCATCATACAGCACCTACGGCCACGAGTACATCACCTCGCGCCTGCTCGAATGGTCGAAGAAGGGCGAGTTCGAGACCATGGAGCAATTCGAGACCCGCGTGAACCAGAACACAATCCGTCAGGAGTATGCCAAGCTGAAGAACGAGGCCGGACAGAAGTATCTCGAAGAGTACTCCAAGCGCCTGCGCCTGAACGACCTCACGCTCTGCCCCTATGACGCCAACAACGAAGTGTTCAAAATCGAGTCGTCATACGGACCCATCTACCTGCGCGTGCCCATGAAGAACGGCGAGGCCGAGGCTTTCAAGGACAACTTCAAGGGAATCCGCTTCACCAATCCCAAGTTCTTCATCGACGAGGACAGTGTGCGCATATCCGAGATCACATTCCACACCACCAAGGGCAAGAAGTACGAGTACAACAACTCGCGCGCGCTCGACTACGAGGTGCCCGACATCACCATCGACTTCGCCAGCATCCTCGTCTCCGGGCCGGACAGCGGCAGCAAGAAGAGCGGAGGCAACAGCGGATATGTGCTGGTGGCCACGTCGGACGTCGACAAGGACTTCATCCCCAGCACCAACAAGCGCTCGCCAAAGACCCTGGCGCTGGTAGTGGCCAACGAGAACTACAAGTACGCCGCCAAGGTACCGGCCGCCTATGCCGACGGACAGACCTTCTCCGAATACTGCAAACGCACCTTAGGCATCCCCGAGAACAACATAGAGCTGTGCGTCGACGCCACTCTGGCCGACATCCGCATAGCCATGAACCGCCTTGAGAGCAAGGCGCAGGCCTTCGGCTCCGACTCCGAAATCATCGTCTACTATGCCGGCCACGGCGTGCCCGACACCAAGACCAACGAAGCCTACATGCTCCCCTGCGACGGCTCGCCCGAAGTCATGGAGTCGTGCTACAAGCTCACGGACTTCTACTCCCGTCTGTCCGACCTGAACGCCCGCTCGGTGACCGTCTTCATCGACGCCTGCTTCAGCGGCGCCATCCGCGGCAACGAGGGCAAGACCCACAGCGAGGGCAAAGGCACCCGCGGCGTGGTCATCAAGACCAAGGAATCGGCGCCCAAGGGCAATATGTTCGTCCTCACGGCCGCATCAGGAAGCGAGACCGCTCTGCCATACGCCGAGAAGCACCACGGCCTCTTCACCTACTTCCTGCTGAAGAAGCTCCAGGACACCAAGGGCAACGTCAACCTGAAGGAACTCTACGACTACGTGCATGACGAAGTGGTCCGCACGTCGAACTTCATGTTCCAGAAGCCGCAGACCCCCACGATGATGACCTCCGGCTCCCTGGCCGACAAGTGGAAATCAAAAAAACTCGTACAGTGATGATGACACGCACCGCACACCTCCGCCTCCTGACCATGCTCCTGCTTCTGTGCCTCCCCTTCACCGGGGCACTGGCGCAGGAAGTGCGCACGGTCACGGGCGAGTACACCTACTACGGCGACGACAACACCACCAAGAAGGAAGCCGTGCAGCGCGCCATCGAAGGTGCCAGGCTCCAGGCTCTGGCCAAGGCTTTCGGCACCACCGTGACGCAGACCCTCATCAGCGACGAGACCCTCGACGGCAGCAGCGAGAACACCTTCTTCAAGTCGCTGAGCGAGACCGAAGTCAAGGGCGAGTGGATAGAGGACATCGGCGAACCCGAGATTAAATATGAAGTCGACAGCGACGGCAATCCCATAGTGCACTGCCGCATCAAGGGCCGCGCACGCGAGCTCTCGAACAAAGGCGCAGACTTCGAGGTGGCGGTCCTCCGCAACGGCACCGAGCTGCGCAACGCCGACACGCGCTTCCGCCCCGGCGACGACATGCGCATCTACTTCAAGGCGCCCGTCGACGGCTACGTGGCCATCTATCTGACCGACGACAACCGCATGGCCTACACCCTGCTGCCCTACTCGCACTCCGAGGAAGGCTACGTGAAGGTGAAGCACGGCAAGGAGTACGTGTTCTTCGACTCGAAGCTGGCCGACAGCAGCCACGGTGAGGTCGACGAGATGCAGATGACGACCGACAAGGCAGCAGAGCACGACCGCTTCTACATCCTCTTCTCCCCCAAGCCCTTCATCAAAGCCAACGACACCTTCACGAGCGACCGCGTGCCGCGCTCGCTGACCTTCAACGAGTTTCACCGCTGGCTCGCCAAGACCCGCAAGAACGACCCCTATCTGAGCTGCAAGCAGATAGACATCGTCATCAACGGCACGCCCGAGTGACGGCGCCCCGGCACGCAAACAACAGAGAACATCAACAGACCCAAACAATTTAATACTTTCTGATTATGAAAAAAATCCTTGTAATCCTCATGGCACTCTGCCTCCTGGTTCCGGCCTTCGACGCCTCCGCCAACAAGCAGCTTGAAAAAGCTCAGAAGAAAGAGATGAAAGCCAAAATGAAAGAGTACAAAAAAGAGGGCTGGAAGATATTCGGCAGCACCCGCTCGCTCGAAGTAGCCCTCCTGACCCACTACGACAAGCTCAACACCCTCGGCGAGAACGGCTTCGAGGTATCGGGCATCGCCACCAACTTCAAGTCGAAGAACATCGGCAAGCAGATGGCATCCAACAGCGCCTGCGTCACCTACGCACAGCAGGCCGGCAGCACCCTCAAGGGCCGCGTGGTCAGCGACATGGCAGCCAACGGCACTGACGGAAGCGACGAGTTCGAGCACTTCTACGCCGCTTACGAGCGCCTCGTGGAGAAGGAAATCCGCAACGAGATGAACGAGAGCTTCTCGGTCATCAAGGAGAACGGCGACGGCACCTATGAGATGCAGACCTTCTACATCGTCAACGAGAACGCCGCAGCCAACGCACGCATGCGCGCCCTCGAGCAGGCAAAGAAGGAAACCGCCCTGGCTCAGGCCAACGCCGACAAGATTGCCGACTTCGTGCGCCGCGGTCTCGAATAAGCGGTCCGACACACTGACGGAGCTGTGTCAGGACGCGCTTCGGCGATTCCGGCACAGCTCCCCGCACTCTCCAATCCCCCTTTCCACATCCATTATTCTTTCCGAACACACCCCTGAGTAACTCGCAAAAATTAGCTGCGGCAGACATCGCAGCAATCTACAGTAGTTACTTTTAAATATCAACTAATTTTTAAGAGTTACTTATGCCCAAAAGAAAAATACTGTTGCTCTGTGCCCTGCTCATGTCAGCCGGAGCGGCGACGGCACAGCAGTCAAACGATGCAAAGAGCTCTTTCGACGAATTCCGCAAGGGACTGCTGAACAACTACAGTTCTTTCCGCGAAGGTATTCTGGCCGACTACGCCAAGTTTCTTGAAGGCGTATGGGTGGAGTACAACGGCTTCCGCGGACAGGAACGCGACGAGACGCCCAAGCCCGAGACACCTCCCGTGGCTCCGGCCACTCCTCCGGCACCCGTGGCCGATGCTCCGCGTCCGGCAGTGAAGCCCGCGCCTGAAGCACCCGTGGCCGACGAAGTGCCCGAGACTCCGCGCAACACCCCGACACCTCCTCCGGCACCTGCCGTCAAACCGGCTCCGGCCACCGCGAAGCCGTTCACATTCGACTACAAGGGCATCGAGATGCAGATACCCGAAATCGACCTGCGCCTCATGGAATCGGCCTCGACGCCGGCCGACTTCGCCGCACAGTGGCGCAGCCTCGACGCCGAACCGGCGTCGGCACAGCTCGTCAGCGAACTGTCGCAGCTGGCGCGCAAGCTCAACTTCAATGACTACCTGACCTACGACCTGGCCACGGCCTACACCATGGCGCGCTATCCGCAGACGAGCCCGTCGGTGCGCACCGCCCTGGTGCACTACATCATGACGCATCTGGGCTACGACGTGCGCCTGGGCACCAACGGAAGCGGACAGGCCCTGCTGATGTTCCCCACCGAGCAGACCATCTACGGACAGATGTATCTGAAGTTCGGCGGCGAGAAGTACTACGTATTCACCGACCCGGCCACACACCTGTCCACCGACGACATGCGCATCTACACATGCGAGCTCCCTGCCGAGGCATCGAAAGCCGCACGGCTCAACCTCCGGCTCAAGCCTCTGAACATACCCTACGAGCCTAAGCCCTACACCGTCAGCCACGGCGGCCTGGAGATACACGGCGAGACCAACTCGAAGCTCTATCCCCTGCTGTACAAATATCCGCAGATGCCCATCGCCGACTACGCGCAGTCCGAACTCATGCCCGAGCTGCGCAGCAGCGTGGTGTCGCAGCTCAAGGAGCAGCTCAAGGACAAGTCCACCGACGAGGCAGTCGACGCCCTCCTGCAGTTCGTGCAGAGCGGATTCCGGTATGCCACCGACGGCGACTTCCACGGCTTCGAGAAGCCTTACTTCTTCGAGGAGACGCTCTTCTACCCCAAGTGCGACTGCGAGGACCGCGTCATATTCTACACCTACCTGCTGTGGAACGTCCTCGGCGTGGAGAACCAGCTCATAGCCTATCCCGGACATGAAAGCGCCTCAGTGTCGCTGCCGGGCCGCACCAAAGGCGACGCCTACACATACGACGGCAAGACTTTCCTCATCTCCGACCCCACCTACATCGGAGCCAAGACCGGCATGTGCATGCCCGACTTCCGCACCACATCCCCCGAAATCGACCACACGTACAGATAAGTCATCCTCCGACGGACCATACGGACAGACTCAGCGGCCGGGCAGCATAGCTCCGCCGCTGAGTTTTTATCTTGCCACCATGTCGCACAGATTGTCGAAGAGATGTGTAGTGATACGCGTCTCAAATATCTGACCTCGCCGTATTACTTGCAGGATGAATATATGGGACCCGGTGGCAATACTCCGCCACTGCAGGGATAAGTATTATTTCGCCCGTCGCGACAATGATTTTTATCGTGCGGCCCTCCCGGGCGTACGACAGCAAAACGGGCCCGACTCCGTGAGAGTCCGGCCCGCACTGTATGTCGGTTAATCCGATATTTCTATCAGAGGTCGCGTGCGTCGGGCACTTCGTCCACGTCGTTGACGGGGATGTCGGTGTTGACGTTCTTGCAGCCTACCACGCCGTAGTAGAAGAGGTAAGCGAGCATAGCGATGACGAGCCAGTAGGAAGCCATGTAGCCTACGCTGTTGGCGATGGCGTTCTGAATCAGAGGCATGACGCCGCCTCCGACTACCATCATCATGAAGATGCCCGAAGCCTTGGCGGTGTACTTGCCCAGACCTTCGACTGCGAGGTTGAAGATGCCGCCCCACATCACGGAGGTGCACAGACCGCAGAGAACGAGGAAGAGAGCCTTGGCGGGCACGAGAGCCATGAAGAAGCCGCCTGCGGCGCTATAAGCCGGCATCGAGAGACGTACGGTGTCGGGGAGGAAGATGGCGATGAGGATGAAGAAGATGGCCGTGGCCGACACTACGATGAGCTGTGTGCGGCTCGATACCTTGCCGGAGATGAGGCTCGACACGAGACGGCCTACGAGCATGAGGAGCCAGTAGATGGCGACGATGCCGCCGGCTACGGCCGATGCGTTGACCGCGATGCCCGAAGCGGCGCTGTCGGAGAGATAGAAGTTGAGCACGCCGGGGATACCGATTTCGATACCTACATAGAAGAAGATGCCGAATACGCCCAGGACAGTGTGACGGAAGTTCCAGGGGCTGTGCGAGTACTTGATGACGGCCTTCTTGTCGCCTTTCTTGAGCATGTGGGGCTCGGGAATGGCCACGAGGCAGATGACGAGGAATGCTGCCACGAATACGCCCATGGCGATGTAGAGCAGCGGAGCCACGTTAGCCACGGTGGTCTCGGGAGTAACCTGGCCGATGAGCACGCCTACGAAGAGGGGCGTGAGCGTACCGGAGAGCGAGTTGAACGTACCGCCCGACTGCACCAGCTGGTTGCCGGTGTTGCCGCCGCCGCCCAGGAGGTTAAGCATGGGGTTCACGACGGTGTTGAGCATGCAGACACAGAAACCGCAGACGAAAGCGCCGAGGAGGTAGATGATGAAGTTGAGTGTAACGACCTGTCCTGCTACCTCGAAGACACCTGTCTCGGTGCCTACATAGCTCGAGAGGAGCTGGAAAAGCAGACCGAAGAAGCCCACGACCATAGCCCAGAGAGCTGTCTTCTTGTAGCCGATCTTCATCAGGAGGTTACCTGCCGGAATACCCATGAAGAGGTAAGCGAGGAAGTTCATCATGTTGCCGAGCATACCCGACCACTCGTAGTTGTTTTTCCAGATCGTGCCCATCGGGGCGGCGAGGTTGGTCACGAACGAAATCATCGCGAAGAGGAAGAACATGGCAATGATAGCCACGAGATTACCTCTGCTCGATGTGGCGCGTTGCGCCGTTGCAGTTGTTGTTGCCATTGATAATGATATAGTTTTAGATTTAATGATTATGTTCTGTGCGGCGGATACGTTTCACGGTATGCGGTGTGAGGGTATCAGGTCTAAATCGGTACAAAGTTACGGAAAAATTTTTCACGGACGCGAACTTTTGCAGTGTATTCTTTAATTTGTTAACGTTTTCAAACGTTTTGGCGGAAAAAGGCACAGAGAGTATGCCGGGATTTCGCCGAAAGAGGCAGATTCTGCCAATAATTGTTAACAGCTGCGTCAGAGTCAAAGATTTTTTAGTAACTTGCGATACCTTAAAAACACACGGCCATGCAACTGACATTACCACAACGTACCAACGGTTCGGCTCCGCTCGAGATGAATCTCGACGGCGTATCGAGTCTTATCATAATCGGTGCCAACGGCGCAGGCAAGACGCGCTTTACCACTGCCGTGGTGGAGTCGCTGGGGAAGAAGGCTCTGCGCCTCTCGGCTCTGGACGGACTCTACAACCGACGTCCCGGCGCCGACGCTGATACGGCAGCGTCGCTGCGCGGACTGATGTCGCAGGCCGTGACCGCGACTGCCGGGAAGTCAGGAACTGTACCTACCACGCTCGAGCTCCTGCTGAGCCAGCTGATGCACGATGAGATGATCAATCTTATCGGCTACAAGCTCGCGCGGGCCGAAGGGGCCAATGCTCCGCTGAAATCGACCAAACTCGACCGCGTTATTGAGCTGTGGCAGGATGTCTTCCCTCAGAACCGTGTGCTCATAGACAGCGGACGCATACTCTTCGCCCGCGGAATGAACGCCGACATATATCCGGCGCTCAGACTCTCGGACGGCGAGCGAGCCGTGCTCTACTATGCCGCCGCCGTGCTCTACGCTCCCAAGGGGGGCGTGATATTCGTGGACTCGCCCGAGATGTTCCTTCATCCGACCATAACGTCTTCGCTGTGGAACCGTCTGGAGGCATCGCGCCGCGACTGCACATTCTGCTACACGACGCACGACACCGAGTTCGCAGCCTCGCGCAATGGCGCCCCGGTGATATGGGTGCGCGAGTACAGCCCCGAGAACAAGTCGTGGGAGTACGACATCATGCCGCCGACATCGGGAATAGCGCCTGAACTGTACATGACTCTGGCCGGCGCACGCAAGCCCATCCTCTTCATCGAGGGCGACAGCACACGCTCAATCGACGCCAAGCTCTATCCGCTCATCTTCCCCGACTACACCGTGCGCTCACTGGGCAGCTGCAACAAGGTGATAGAGTCTACCCGCACGTTCAACGACCTGACATCATTCCACAAGGTCGACAGCGTGGGCATCGTCGACCGCGACCGGCGCAACGACCAGGAGGTGGCCTATCTGCGGCGCAAGCGTATCATGGTTCCTGATGTGGCCGAGATAGAGAACATGCTGCTGCTCGAGGACATCGTGCGCGCCATGGCCGGAGCGACGGGCAACAATCCCGTGCGAGTGTTCGACAAAGTGCGCAAGACGGTGCTGTCGCTTTTCCGCGCCGAGCTGCGCCAGCAGGCGCTCCTGCATACGCGCCACTACGTGAAGCGCATGCTCGAATACCGCGCCGACTCGCGGTCGGCCAGCATCAGCAACTACCGCGAGCATCTCTCCCATCTGATGGAGGAAATCAATCCTCAGCCCGTCTACGACCGCTTCTGCTCGCTCTTCCACCGCTACGAGCAGGAGGGCGACTACAATGCCATCCTGCGTGTGTTCAACCAGAAAGCGATGCTCGGCGGCAGCAATGTGGCCCAGCTGTGCGGATTCAAGAATCACGAGCGCTACATCGACGGCATCATCGCCGTGCTGAGCGGGCCGCCCTCCGACTACCAGCGCGCCATCATAGCGGCGGTGCGCCGGTGTCTCGGCGCCGACGAAGTGCTCGGGGGCGGAAAAACGGAGAAGCCGGAGTGACAAAAATGACAACGCATGAAGGAAAATGCGCCTGTAATGGCCCAAAACGGTGATTTTATAGAGGAATTTTGCATATATAAGAAAAAGTAACTATCTTTGCGGCGCAATTGTGTCGCATTTTATAAACCTCAGGACCTCACCAACCTCCCTTTGCAAAGAAAATGAGCCGATTTACAGCCAAAATCATCATTTATATCCTTGCCGCGCTCTCGTTAGCGAGCTGCGGCTCATCATCAAAAAAAGTTCCATACTTCACGGACATTGACGAGGTGTCAGCTCAAGTACTGTCCCAGACCCCGGTTCCCGAACCTGTGATAGCCGTCGGAGACCTTCTTAACATCAATGTTTCCGGAACGAACATGGCCGCGATGGCTCCGTTCAACAAAAACAAATACATCGAGCCGGACGGCAGCATCGGCATCCTGTCGCAAACTAACACTCAGCTGGGCAATGCAGGTCTTGAAGTGTCGATGGACTACTATCTGGTGAACGCAGACGGCACCATCGACTTCCCCATTCTCGGCAAAGTTGAAGTGGCCGGTCTGACCAAGCAACAGGTATCGGAGAAACTCAGCGAGCTCATCTATCCCAAGTATGTGACAGAGAAGCCTGTCATAGACATCCGTCTGATGAACTTCCGCGTCACCATCATCGGCGCAGTAAGGAATCCCGGCCAGTATCAGTCTAAGAACGAGCGTATGACATTCCTCGAAGCCATATCCATGGCCGGAGACCTTGACATCCAGGGCGACCGTGAGAACATCCTGCTCTACCGCACCAACGTCGACGGCACACGCGAGGCCGTGCGCATCAACCTCCACGACAATTCACTCTTCACGTCACCATATTATAACCTACAGCAGAACGACGTGATATACGTAGAGCCCAACAAGTCAATGCGCTCTAAAGCCTGGTCGCTCAACCCCGGTGTACAGGCTACAATCACCGTCGTAGGCGGCATCTCATCGCTTGCCTCACTTATTATCGGCATTGTCAACCTTTCAAAGTAAGACGATACAGCACTCAACCATATAACTGTCATGGCAACAGAAAACATGAATCAACAGAGTCAGGCTACCGCGGCGGAAGAGTCCATAGACATCTCCGATCTGCTGCTGATGTTCCTGGCCAACTGGCGGTGGTTCGTCCTTTCGATTATCATCTGCCTAATCGCCGCACTGTTCTACATAGCGAAGCAGGTTCCCGTATATCAGATAAATGCCTCAATATATCTGCGTCAGGATCAGAATTCGTCACAGAACACGTTCAACCTCAGCGAAGCCGCCGACCCTATGGTGGCTTTCAAGAACTATATCGACGAAACAGAACTTGAAGTGCTCAAGTCGAGGAACAATCTGGTGAAGATTGTCGACTCTCTCGGTCTGATGTACCGCTACTCGCTGAAAGGCACTTTCCGTGATGTGCCCCTATACCGCAACCAACCCGTGACGGCGCATATGAGCCGCGAGCAGCTGGACGCACTCAAAGGCCGCATACTGCTGACCGTAAAAGGCAATGGCACAGACAAATATGACATCGACATCAACTACGAGACCGGAGCCGGCAAAGAAGAAGCCGAGCTCAGGGACGTGACCCTTCCTACTGTCGTCAAGTTATCGGCCGGCGAAGTGGCGCTCAGCATCAACCCGGCTCTTGAAGGCATCGAGGATGCAGAACCGCTCGACGGCACTGAATACATAGACATAGTAAGCTCCAAGAACGCTGCCGCCGGAGTGGCCGGAGGGCTGAACATAGAGTTCGCCAAGAATTCGGAGAAAATCATACGCGTTTCTTACAGCACTCCGCTCCCTGCAATAGGCGTAGATCTCATCAACGTGCTGCTCGACTTCTATAACCGCGACATCATCGAGGACAAGAACCGCTCGGCCGTCCAGACCGAAGCATTCATCATTGACCGCCTCATGATGATCAACGGCGAGCTCAAAGACGTGGAAGACCGTCTGCAGGCCTACCGTCAGGCTCACTCCATCACCGACATCCAGGCACAGTCGACCCTCAGCCTGAGCCTGAAGAGCAACTACGAGAAGGAAATCGCCAAGATTGACGCTCAGGAAGCCATATACGCCGAAATCGAGCGTATCATATCGCAGAGCGATCTCTACACTCCCCTTCCTGCCCTCATCGACGACCCCAATATATCCAGAACCATCGATGAGTATAACAGGAAACTTGTGCGCCTCAATCGCGCCCTTGACGGCTCGACGCCCGATAATCCCCTGGTGCTCAGCGTCAAGGAAGAAATCACCCGAGACAAAGAGAACATACTCCGCAGCCTTGAGACCTCCAAGCGCGCCCTGCGTCAGAACCGCCAGTCGCTGAGCCGTCTGGAGAGCGCAAGCGCCGGCCAGCTCGCATCGACCCCGGCAGTCGACAAAGGCTTCCAGGAGATATTCCGCGAGCAGCAGGTGAAGGTGAACATCTACACCTTCCTCCTCCAGCGCCGCGAGGAGATAGCCCTGCAGAAAACCCTGGCCACCAACACCGCACGCCTCATCGACGACCCGATAGCCGAGGGCCCCATATCGCCGCGCCGCATGACGATACTGGCCATGGCATTCATCCTCGGCGCAGGCATCCCGGCTATCATCCTCTTCCTGCGCCGCACCTTCTTCCCGCGCTTCTCTGACAAGGACGAGCTCTCAAGACTCACCACCGTGCCCGTCATCGGCGAAATCTGCCACGTGCCGCAGAACGACATCTGCTCCAACGGTCTGGCCGTGGAGAAAGGCGCCAACAGCGCCGCGGCAGAGCTCTTCCGTCTGCTCCGCAGCAATATATCATTCACCAAGGCCGGACGCGACGGCCGCGTCATACTCGTCACATCGACCGTCTCTGGCGAAGGCAAGACATTCATCACCGCCAACCTCGCCATGACCTACGTCCTGATGGGCAAACGCGTGGCCGTAGTCGGACTCGACCTGCGCCGCCCCATGCTCGCCCACAGTTTCGGCCTCTCGAACCGCAAGGGCGTGACCACCTTCCTCTCCGGACAGGAAACCGACCTGAACAAGCTGCTCGTGCAGAGCAAGCTCAGCCCCGACCTGTACGTCCTTCCCGCAGGCCCCGTTCCGCCGAATCCCAACGAACTGCTGCTGTCCGACAACATGGGCAAGATGATATCCGAACTCCGCTACGAATTCGACTATGTCATCATCGACTCGGCTCCCGTGGGTGTCATCTCGGATACTTTCCTCATCACACGCCACACCGACATGCAGCTCTTCGTGGCCCGCGCCAACTACTCCACCAAGAAGAGTCTCAGCGTGCTCCACGAATCGGTGGCCTCGGGCAAGTTCCCCTCGGTCTACATCGTGCTCAACGGCGTCAACATCACATCGAACTCCTATCTCTACCGCCGCTACGGCTACTACTCAAGCTCGAGCAAGAACCGCAAGGCTTACGGATACGGCTACTCCAACAGCCAGACCACGGCCGACGAAGGAGACGCAAGCAAGAAGTAACGCACGCGCCCCGCTTCCGCAACGCGGGCGACACATCATACAGAAGGACCGGATTCCGCCGCACGGCAGAGTCCGGTCCTTTCTGTATACGCACGGAGGCCGAGACGCCCAGGGAGCATCTCTGAGCGCGCATAAACCATTGACTATGAACATATATTTTGAAAAATGAAAAAATTTTCGTAACTTTGCGACCTCAACCAGATTGACGTTCTCTTAATTCATGGACAATAATCATCAGGAAATTGATTTGCTTTTTGAGGTAAGTTGGGAAGTTTGCAATAAAATCGGCGGCATCTACACGGTGCTGTCAAGCAAGTCCAAGACTCTCAAGGAGCGCTACAAAGACCGCTTCATCTTTATAGGACCCGATGTATGGAGCGAGGATAACCCTTCACCATATTTCATAGAGACGCCGTCGCTCCTCAAGGCATGGGCAAAAAAAGCGATGTTGCCCGAAGGGGTTGACGTGCGCGTAGGCCGCTGGGACGTACCGGGCAAGCCCGTAGCCGTGCTGGTGAAGTTCGACGGCATGTACCGCTCCAAGGATGACGCCTATACCCGGATGTGGAATCTCTACGGCGTGGATTCGCTCCACGCATACGGCGACTACGACGAAGGCTGCGCCTTCGGACGCGCTGCAGCCGAAGTGATAGAGAGCCTTATAATGTACTTCAAAGCCGACCCCTCTCATGTCGCCGCTCTCTTCGACGAGTGGACCACAGCAATGGGTCTGCTCACACTCAAGGCCGACATGCCCCGTGTCGCCACCATATTCACCACCCACGCCACCAGCATAGGCCGCAGCATCTGCGGCAACGGCAAGCCTCTCTACGACCAGCTGCACAACTACAATGGCGACCAGATGGCCGACGAGCTGAACATGCAGTCCAAGCACTCGCTGGAGAAAGCCGCCGCGCTCAACGCCGACGCCTTCACCACAGTCAGCGAAGTCACAGCCGACGAGGCTGAGCAGCTGCTGGGACGCCGCCCGCTGGTCACACCCAACGGATTCGAGCCTGACTTCGTGCCCGGCCGCAAGGCATACGCGCAGGCACGCGAAGCCGCACGCAAGCGCATCTTCGAGGTGGCATCCACCCTCAACGGCACCGAATACACCGACGATACATTCATCGTAGCCACATCGGGCCGATGCGAATACCGCAACAAAGGCATCGACGTATATCTCGACGCCGTGCGCCGCGTGGCCGACCTGCATCCTTCGCGACGCATCCTGGCTCTGGTGCTCGTCCCGGCCTGGGAAGCCGGAGTCCGTCCCGAACTGCCTCTCCGCATGGCCGAAAGCAACCACCGCGGACTTACCGACCCCGTCATCACTCACAACCTGCACAATCCCGACAGCGACCCTATCTTCAACCGCATCCGTCAGCTCGGATTCGGTGCCGGAGTGCAGTCGGGCGTATCCGTCATCTACGTGCCCTGCTATCTGAACGGCACCGACGGAGTGTTCCAGCATACTTACTACGAACTTCTGCCGGGGCTTGACCTTACGGTCTTCGCCTCGTACTACGAGCCGTGGGGCTACACTCCGCACGAGAGCGTGGCCTTCGGCGTCCCGACTGTCACCACTACCCTCGCCGGCTTCGGACGATGGGTGCTATCCGCAGAGCCTCATCCCACATTCGCGAACTGCGGTGTAGAAGTAGTGAGCCGAACCGACCACAACTACGGAGAGACAGTCGAGGCCATAGCCCGCAAGATACTCGACGCATCGGCTCTTGACGCCGCATCAGCAAAGAAAGCCCGTGCAGCCGCACAGGCTACGGCTTCACGCGCCACATGGACCGACTTCATCAAGTACTACTACGAAGCCTTCGATGCCGCCGCCCAGGCTGCCGCCGAAGCCGCTGTCGGGAAGTAACTCCCCGGACATCACAGATTTAGAAATATTAATAGGAATAATATGAAACTTTCTGTAAGTAACACCAACGCCCCCGTATGGCGTGACATTACTGTAAAATCAGAGCTGCCCTCACAGCTCAAGCCCCTCGAGACACTCGCCAAGAACCTCTGGTGGGTGTGGAACAGCGAGGCTAAAGCTCTCTTCCGCTCCATCAATCCCGACATGTGGCGCAAGACAGGCGAGAATCCTGTCATCCTCATCCAGAACCTCACTTCCGAACGCGTGAGCGAGCTCATGGCCGACAAAGCCTTCATGGCCGACCTCAACCGCGTATACGCAGACTTCCTCGAATACATGGCCAAGCCCATGCGCAAGGACGTGCCTTCGGTATCGTACTTCTCAATGGAATACGGTCTGTGCAACTGCCTCAAAATCTACTCCGGCGGCCTCGGCGTACTCGCCGGCGACTATATCAAGGAAGCATCCGACAGCTGCATCGACATGACTGCAGTCGGCTTCCTCTATAAATTCGGCTACTTCACCCAGTCACTCAGCGTCGACGGTCAGCAGATAGCCAACTACGAACCCCAGAACTTCAACCAGCTCCCCATCGAGCAGATGATGGAGAAGGACGGACGTCCAATGATTCTCGAAGTGCCCTTCCCCGGCCGAATCATCTACTGCCACATCTGGCGCGTGAACGTGGGCCGCATGAAGCTCTACCTGATGGACACCGACTTCGACATGAACAGCGAGTTCGACCGTCCCATCACTCACCAGCTCTACGGCGGCGACTGGGAGAACCGCATCAAGCAGGAATACCTCCTCGGCATCGGCGGTGTCCTCATGCTCCACAAGCTCGGCGTACACTCGCAGCTCTATCACTGCAACGAAGGCCACGCCGCTCTGCTCAACCTCCAGCGTCTGGTCGACTACGTGCAGAATGACGGTCTTGACTTCAACGTAGCCCTCGAGCTCGTCCGCGCATCGAGCCTCTACACCGTCCACACCCCCGTCCCCGCAGGCCACGACTACTTCGACGAAGGACTCTTCGGCAAGTACATGGGCGAGTTCCCCGCCAAGCTCGGCATCAGCTGGAACGACCTCATGAACATGGGCCGCGAGAATCCCGACACCAACGAACGCTTCTCCATGAGCGTCTTCGCCCTCAACACCTGCCAGGAAGCCAACGGCGTAAGCTGGCTCCACGGCGAAGTGTCGAAGAAGATGTTCGCAGGCATCTGGAAGGGATATTCGTGGGAAGAAAGCCACGTAGGATATGTCACCAACGGTGTACACATGCCCACATGGGCCGCTTCCGAATGGAAGGAATTCTACCGCGAACGCCTCGGCGCACAGGTATTCGACAACCAGAGCGACCCCGCTGCATGGCGCGGCATCTTCGATGTGCCTGACCGCGACATCTGGAACATGCGTGTGACGATGAAGAACAAGTTCATCAACTTCCTCCGCCGCGACTTCAAGGAGAAGTGGCTCGCCAACCAGGGCGATCCCGGAGCTGTGGTGAACATCCTCGACCGCATCAACCCCAACGCTCTCATCATCGGCTTCGCACGCCGCTTCGCCACATACAAGCGCGCACACCTTCTCTTCACCGACCTCGACCGTCTGGCCAAGATTGTGAACAACGAGAAGTTCCCCGTGCAGTTCATCTTCGCCGGCAAGGCTCACCCCGCCGACGGCGCAGGCCAGGGCCTGATCAAGCGCATCGTCGAGATCAGCCGCCGCCCCGAGTTCCTCGGCAAGATTATCTTCCTTGAGGACTACAACATGATCGTGGCCAAGCGCCTCGTCACCGGCGTCGACATCTGGCTGAACACCCCCACCCGTCCTCTGGAGGCATCCGGCACATCCGGCGAGAAGGCCGAGATGAACGGCGTCCTCAACTTCTCCGTCCTCGACGGCTGGTGGTACGAAGGCTACCGCTTCAACGAGCAGGCCGGCTGGGCTCTCACCGACAAGCGCACCTACACCAACCAGGAGCAGCAGGACAAACTCGACGCAGCCACCATCTACTCGATGCTCGAGAACGAAATCATCCCTCTCTACTTCGAGAAGAACTCCGCAGGCTACTCGCCCCGCTGGATTCAGTACATCAAGGGCTCTATCGGCGACATCGCTCCCCACTTCACCATGAAGCGCATGATCGACGACTACATCGCACGCTTCTACGACCCCGAAGCAGCACGCAGCAAGCGTCTTGCAGCCGACAACTTCACTTTGGCCAAGAACATCGTGGCATGGAAGGAGAAAGTGGCTTCGGAATGGAGCGGCATCAAGGTGCTCGACATCCGTCACAGCGGCGAAATCGCATCAGGTCTCGCCGGCGAGCCCTTCCGTGTCGAAATCACCGTTGACACCAACGGCATCGGCCGTGATCTCGGTCTCGAGATGGTCGTTTACCGCCAGGCCGACGGCGCCGAGTCGCTCGCACGCGTCGAGGAATTCAAGGTCGTCAAGCAGGAAGGCAACGTCCTCACCTACGAACTCTCGACCAAGATCAAAGACGCAGGCGTATTCCGCTACGGATTCCGCTTCTATCCCAAGAACGCAGAACTCCCCCACCGTCAGGACTTTGCATACACTCTCTGGGTATAATACCCGCAGGGTTGCATAAACCGTCTCATCCCGATTCGCCCCTCGCGAATCGGGATTTTTTCTGAAAAACTACGGGGAATGTTCGGTTGTTGTATTATATCATACATATCTGTTTCCACTGACAATTATCAAGAATAAAATGAATACGGATTCATCACCTCAGAAGAGTAGCCGCTCCGCATCCGCACCGGCCAAGGCGCCCCAGCGGACAGGCATATTCTACTCCGCCCGGCAGGCTCTGCGCAGGCATGCCTCCGGCGGCAACATACTCGTGGCCGTCACCGTGCTGGCGCTGGTCATAGCCAACATACCTGGAATCAATCAGGACTACTTCGACTTCTGGGAGCAGGAAGTGCGCCTCCAGTTAGGTTCGTTCAACATATTCAGCCACAGCGGACACCCCATGTCGCTGCTGTCGTTCATCAACGACGCGCTGATGGCCATCTTCTTCTTCTCCATCGGACTTGAGATCAAGCGCGGCGTACTCGTGGGCGAACTCTCGTCGTTCCGCAACGCCCTGCTGCCTATCGTAGCGGCCATAGGCGGCATGATTGTGCCCGTGGTCATATTCTGGCTGATGAGCCGCGGCACGGACTTCGCCGGCGGAGCCGCCATCCCGATGGCCACCGACATAGCGTTCTCGCTCGGCGTCCTCTCTATGCTGGGCAAGCGCGTGCCCATGTCGCTGAAGATATTCCTCACCACCCTCGCCGTGGTCGACGACATCGGCGGCATCATCGTCATCGCCGCCTTCTACTCCTCCCACATCGAGTATATGCTGCTGGTCTACGCCGCAGCCCTCTTCGGCGTGCTCCTCCTCGGCTCGGTGCTCCGCATCAAGAGCAAGATATTCTATCTCGCTATAGGCGGCGTCATATGGTTTCTCTTCCTCAACTCCGGCATCCATCCCACCATAGCCGGCGTGCTGGTGGCCTTCTGCGTACCGGCCACGCCCGTCTTCGCCCCGAGCAAATACATCAAGATCATCAAGCGCGCCATCGGACACTTCGCCGACGACGACCCCGAGGACCTGCGCGCACGCACCATCCTCGGCCGCGAGCAGCTCAACTGGCTCAAGGAGGTCGAAAGTGCGTCAGACAAAGTCATATCCCCTCTCCAGGACCTTGAGGACTCGCTGCACCCGATTGTGAACTACTTCATCGTGCCCCTCTTCGCCTTCGCCAACGCCGGCATCCTCCTGCTGGGCATGGAGCCGGCCTCGATGGTCGAGGGCGTGTCGCTGGCCGTCATCCTCGGCCTGGTCATCGGCAAGTTCGTCGGCATCTTCTCCTTCTCATGGCTCACCGTCCGCCTCGGCCTCGCGCCGATGCCCTCGCACTCAAACTGGCACACCATGGGCGCCATATCCATGCTCGGAGGCATAGGCTTCACCGTGTCGATATTCATAGCCACGCTGAGCTTCGACGGCGCCGACCCCGTGCAGGCATCCCTGCTGAGCCATGCCAAGCTGGGCATCGTCATAGGCTCCGTTCTCTCGGGCATCATAGCTTTCATATGGCTGCATCTCACTCTTCCGCGCAGTGCGGCGCCGGATGCTGTCGAGGACGACTGAAAAAGACTCCGGTTTACTCTTCTTTGACCTGACAGGCACCCCGTAAATCTGTCGTTTTCGTTAATTTTGCGAATAATAACCAAAAATCGCATATATATGAGAACGATAGTTTACGGGGTAATTCTTGCAGCGACAGCTTTCAGCACGGCGGCACAGCACAGGGCCGACCCTCAGCAGCTCGACGACGCGGCGTCGGCATCCATGATACTGCTCGGCGACCCGCAGGGATACATAAAGTACGACATCAACCAGCCGCTCTTCGAGCTTCAGACAGCGTGGATAGCCGACAACATCGACCGGCTGAACATACGGGCCGTCCTCTGCACCGGCGACCTGGTGGAGCAGAATCAGAATCTGATCATGAACCGCGGTATGCTCAACCAGACATCACGCCAGATGTGGGAAAGCGTATCGCGCGCATTCGGCCGACTCGACGGCAAGGTGCCCTACATCATCTCCACCGGCAACCACGACTACGGCTACCGCTCCTCGGAGAACGGCATGACCATGTTCCCCGACTACTTCCCCATCGAGCGCAACCCGGCATGGTTCGACTGCGCCGTGGCCGCATTCCCCAACCGCAGCGGCATAGAGTCGCTCGAGAACGCCGCATTCGAGTTCGACCTTCCGGCATGGGGCAAGGTCCTCGTGGTATGCAACGAGTTCGCTCCGCGCGACGAAGTCCTCGACTGGACACGCTCACTCATCGACAGCGACCGCTTCCGCGGACACAAAGTCATCTACATGACCCACTCCCTGCTGAACGAGCGCGACGCCGCACGCACCGACAACGAGCCCTACGCCATCACTCCTCACAACTGGGGACAGCAGGTGTGGGACAAACTGCTCCAGCCATCGCATAACATCGTCCTCGCCGTCAGCGGTCACGAAGGCGACACGGGCGACTTCGAGGACTCCATAGCCTACCGCACGGACAAGAACGCTGACGGACGCACCGTCCACCAGATGATGTTCAACGTCCAGACCCTCGGTGGCGGATGGGAAGGCAACGGCGGCGACGGATGGCTCCGTATACTCGAGTTCAAGCCCGACGGACGCACCATCAGCGTGCGGACATACTCGCCCCTGTTCGGCATCTCCCCGTCGACCAGACATCTGGCCCATCGAACAGCCCCCCACGACCGCTTCGACATGACCGTCGAATAGCCCTCTGGAGGCCTGTGGGGCACATCCGGATTGATATAAGAATATTTAACGATAGAAAATTTTCTGATTTCACATATATTTGTTAATTTTGACGCGAAGTGTTAAAACGACGGAGCGCCGACAATTTTTATGCGCCTCGGCACTGTCACTCAACTTTAAGCACTTTTGATTGTTAACAAAATATAGGTTAAACTTTTAACGCGGCTTTACCTGACCGAGTAAAGATGAAGAAACAGACAATCTGGATACTCACCATACTGATGGCCATCACATTCGTGGGGCTTCTGTGCATACAGATATTCTACATGAAGAATATCGTGCAGATACGCTATGAGCAGTTCTCTCAGGGCGTACGCCAGAGCCTTGTCGGCACGGTGATGCACCTTGAGCAGGACGAGGCGCGCCACTTCCTCGAGGACGACGTCCAGCAGGTACAGGCCGCAACGGTCCAGCCACTCGGAGGCGTGAAGTACTCCTTCACCACCATATCGGGCCTTGAGGCCGACCTTAACATCAAGGGGAGCCCCGGCGAGATATCCAAGCTCCAGAGCACCGGGCTCGCCTCCCACTACGAGACGGCACAGGAAGCCTACAAGAACCGCTATCTCTATCAGAAAGGCGTACTTGACGACGTGATACTCTCCATCATGTCGAAAGCTTCGAGCCGCCCTATTCACGAGCGGGCCGACTCGGCGCGCATCAGCTCATACCTCCGTGCCGAACTTGACACGCTCGGCCTGCGCATGCCCTTCGAGTTCTCTGTAGTGAACCACGCCGGCACAACGCTATACAAGTCCGCGGGCTACCATCCGGCCACCGCCGGAAGCGACTACGTCTTCGTCCAGACCCTTTTCCCCAACGACGGAGCCAGTCCGCGCAACTACCTGAAGGTGTACTTTCCCACCAAGTCCGACTACATTTTCTCGTCGATATCCTTCATGGTGCCGGCCTTCGCCTTCACGCTCATACTGCTGATTATCTTCGTCTTCACCATCATCGTGGCCTTCAGGCAGAAGAAACTCACCGAGATGAAGAACGACTTCATCAACAACATGACCCACGAGTTCAAGACGCCAATATCGTCGATATCGCTGGCCGCGCAGATGCTCAACGACGCCACCGTGCGCAAGTCGCCCACCATGCTCCAGCAGATATCGACCGTCATCAACGACGAGACCAAGCGCCTCCGCTTTCAGGTCGAGAAAGTGCTGCAGATGTCGATGTTCGACCGTCAGAAGGCCACACTGAAGATAGAGCAGGCCGACGCCAACGCCATCATCTACAACATCGTCAACACCTTCAAGCTCAAGGTCGAGAAGTACGGCGGCTCCATAGAGGCAAACCTCGACGCAATGGACGCCATCGTGGACGTGGACGAGATGCACTTCACCAACGTCATATTCAACCTCCTGGACAATGCCGTCAAGTACCGCTCCGAGGAGCGCCCCCTGCATCTGACCGTGGGCTCGCGCGACCTCCCCGACGAGCGCCTCGAAATCAGCGTGGCCGACAACGGCATAGGCATACGCCGCGACGACCTGAAGAAGATATTCGAGAAATTCTACCGTGTGTCCACCGGCAACCGCCACGACGTCAAAGGCTTCGGCCTCGGACTGGCATACGTGAAGAAGATGATAACCGAACTCGGCGGCGACATCACCGTGGAGTCCGAGTACAATTCCGGAACAAAATTTATAATAATACTTCCACTCTCTAAAAACTGACTACTATGGAAGATAGAATGAGAATCCTTCTTTGTGAAGACGACGAAAACCTGGGTATGCTCCTGCGCGAGTACCTCCAGGCCAAGGGCTACAACGCCGACCTATTCGTCGACGGCGAAGCCGGTTATAAAGCCTTCCTGAAAGGCAAATACGACATCTGCGTCCTCGACGTGATGATGCCCAAGAAGGACGGGTTCACCCTCGCTCAGGAAATCCGCAACGTGAACTCCGAAGTGCCCATCATATTCCTGACGGCCAAGTCTCTCAAGGACGACATCCTCGAAGGATTCAAGATCGGCGCCGACGACTACATCACCAAGCCCTTCTCCATGGAAGAGCTCGTATTCCGCATCGAGGCCATCCTCCGCCGCGTAAAAGGCAAGAAGGGCCGCGAAATCACCATGTACAAGATAGGCAACTTCACCTTCGACACTCAGAAGCAGGTGCTGATGATAGGCGACAAGATTACCAAGCTCACCACCAAGGAGTCAGAGCTCCTCAGCCTCCTCTGCGCACACGTCAACGAGATTCTCGAGCGCAACTACGCCCTCAAGACCATCTGGATTGACGACAACTACTTCAACGCACGCTCGATGGACGTCTACATCACCAAGCTCCGCAAGCACCTCAAGGACGACCCCTCCATCGAAATCATCAACATCCACGGCAAGGGCTACAAGCTCATCGCTCCCGACGCCGAGGCTAACAGCTGATGACCTGTCCGCAAGGCTGACGTCCTGACACAACAACTGCGGCGACCGCTCCCTGGAGTGCGGTCGCCGCAGTTGTGTATATCAGAGGCCCGAGAGTTACTTGCCCTGCTGGGCAAGTTCCATCTTGAAGCCGATGTAGATGTCATCGTAGGAGTTGAGCAGAGCCGTGAGGGTCTTCAGAGCCGTGCTGTTGAGCACGCCCGAGAGCTTGTTCAGAATCTGGATGAGCTTCGTGGCCTCGAACGTCAGGTTGAGCTTGTTGCCCGACTTGGTGGCATTGGCCTGCACGCTGCCGAGCTTGAGCGAACGGAAGGCGCTGAAGTTGAACACCAGATGGTTCTCCTCGTCCTTCTCTATCGTGCCCTGCAGCCGCAGCAGTCCGAGCTTCATGACGAAGTTGTGCTCCTCGTCGACGGTGAGAGTCGTGTTGGTGAAGCCGAGGCGCTTGTAGTAGGGAGCCAGCTTGTCCTCCACGGCGGTGGCTGCGGCAGCGCCGCCTATGTTCTGAAGGGCATTCTCGCTCTTGAACGAGACCGAGGGCGACGTATACTTCCACGTGCCTACGATGTCGTCGACCGAGAAGCGGTCGTTGGCGGTGATGTTGTTCACGAAGTCGCCGATGGCGCCGAGTATGCCCGAGCCTGAGCCCGATGTGCTCTCGGTGCTTTCGTCACTATTCGAGCTTTTGTTGCCGAAAAGGTCGCGGGGGTCGAATGCCGACGCTGCCGATGCTCCGAGCAGGAGGGCCGATATGGCGCAGAGTATGATTTTCTTCATGTGCGTGATAGTTGGTGTGTGTGTTGATGCGTCAGTCAGCCATGGCTGAAGAGAACGCACGGGGATTGACCTCGATTTCGTGCATGTCGTCGGCCTCGGTGTGGGCCTCCTTGATTTCGGAGTCGACCTGCTGCCAGATGGAGTTGTTCGACTTGTATTCGGGCACCATGTGCTTCATCTCTACCACGATGTCGTGGCCGCCCCCGTTCTCCACGGCTGCATGCAGACGCTCGAGGTGCATCAGCACGTCGTTGTAGTCGTAGATGCGCACGCGGGCTATCATGATCTTCTTGTGGTGCGTGGCTATGGTGTGCTCTTTCTCGTTGAGGAGTTCCTCGTAGAGCTTCTCGCCGGGGCGCAGGCCGGTCTCCACTATCTCGATGTCCTCGCCGGGCTTGAGGCCCGAGAGCGATATCATGCGTGTGGCCAGGTCCCATATCTTCACGGGCTGACCCATGTCGAAGACGAATATCTCGCCGCCCTGACCCATGGTGCCGGCCTCGAGCACGAGCGAGCAGGCCTCGGGGATGGTCATGAAGTAGCGGATGATGTCGCGGTGCGTGATGGTGACGGGTCCGCCCTGCTCTATCTGCTTGCGGAAGAGGGGGATGACGGAGCCGTTGGAGCCGAGCACGTTGCCGAAGCGCGTGGTGATGAAGCGGGTCGACGGACGGTCCGACATCTTGCGCTGGTGGAAGAAGAGACTCTGTACGTATATCTCGGCGATGCGCTTGGAGCAGCCCATCACGTTGGTGGGATTGACGGCCTTGTCCGTGGATATCATCACGAACTTCTCAACGCCGTACTTGATGGAGAGGTCGGCCACGTTCTTGGTGCCGAAGACGTTGGTCATGATGGCTTCGACCGGATTGCGCTCCATCATCGGCACGTGCTTGTAGGCAGCGGCGTGGAAGACGTAGCGCGGACGGTACTTGCGGAAAGCGTGCTCCATGCGGTCGCGGTTGACCACGTCGCCGATGAAGAGGTGTATCTTCATGTCGGGGAAGGTGCTCTCGAGCTCGAGCTGCATGTCGTGCATAGGCGTCTCGGCCTGGTCGAGCAGGACGATGTCCGATGCATTCAGCGCAGCCACCTGACGCACTATCTCGCTGCCGATGGAGCCGGCGGCGCCCGTGATCATGATGGTCTGTCCGCGCAGCACGCGGCTCACCACCTGATTGTCAGTCCGGATAGGCTCGCGGCCGAGCAGGTCTTCGATGCGGATGTTCTGCACGTGCGACGACAGCTTGGGCATATCCTTGCTGTTGACGTCGAACTCCTCGACCTGGTTGAGCATGAGCAGTTTGATGCCGTTGCTCATGAACACGTCGGCCTGGCCGCTGCGCATCAGCTCGAGCTGGGTGGAGAGGAAGAGGAGCGTGTCGCACTTGTAGAACTCGAACACCTCCTTGACTTCATCGGGATTGAAGGGGATGACGGGGATGCCGTTGACCTTGCTGTCGATGCGCTTGGGCGAGAGGCTCAGAAGGGCCACGGGGTCGAACGCGCCCTCGAACTCGCTCTTGAGCGCCGAAGCCAGAAAGAAGGAGTTGATGGCCGAGCCGAGCACGATGACGCGGCGCTTGTTCTCGGTGTGACCCGAGAAGTGGAGGTAAAGATATTTGATGCTGAGGCGCATCAGGAGCATCAGCGTGAAGGATATCATGCCGATGACGAATATGTTCCAGAGGCTGAAGTAGAAGTAGCCGGCGGTGAAGAAAGTGACGAACGATATGGTGCCGAGCACAAGCGTGGCCGATATTATAAGAAGTACCAGACGGTAGGTGTCCTCGATGACCGACAGGCGGATGATGTAGCGGTGCGTGCCCAGACACAGCGCAAGCACGGCATATGTGAGAAACTCGATGAGTGCCTTGGTGGCAGGGGCGAACACCGGTCCTTCACCCCGGTATGACTCGATGCCGAAGGAGATGGTGATGGCGCAGCTGAAGCCGATGATGAGGAGGTCGGCAAGAAGTACCATCCACTTGGGAGAAGGCTGAGCCACAAAGTTGCGGATTAGAGAAGATTTTGCAAATGCCTTGGTGATGCGATTCTTCATATCATTCTTTACGTTAAAGCACCATACTTAGCACAACAATGCCAAGCCGCTGGCTTACAGAAATTGATTAGTACAGTTGAAGGGACAAACTGCGCTGCAAAGTTAGCAATTATATGCCGAATGTGCAAATCTTTTCTCCGCGGCCCACACGCAGCCGCCATATCATAAAGATTAAGCGCCGCAGCCGATTCGGTTGATAATGTCTGCCCGGGAGGTCGGATAAGCGCTTTCGGTGACAGTTTGTCTCGTTCTGAAAAAAGT
>DLAL01000043.1 GCA_002493945.1 Porphyromonadaceae bacterium UBA7048 | reverse complement strand
CCGCCTCCGGGGCTTTTTTTGCGTCCGTCGTTTTCTTTAGCCGTCCCCTGTTAAGGACAGGAGTACAGTAGAATCCGGACATAAAAAATCACTCCGGACTCTTGCGGCCGGAGTGATTCGGGTTGATGATAGTACTTAAAAAGGTGTAGTACCTTTCTGATGCAAAGGTAGGTATAAATGTGTTAGGAGTCTTCACGGAATACCGTGAGCATTTGCTGAAATATTTGATAAATATGTGTTCCATAGGTTGGTTTTAGATATAAAATACGGGAAAATGGTGCGTGGTTGATTTTGTAAGGGGCTTATATGCTGAAATATCAGTCATTTTTAGTAACTTTGCAGTTGAAAACAAACACAAAGGATAAAGATGATTACACAGGAACAATTAAAAGAGACTTTTGAGCGTATGCTTGCGCTGAGGAGGTATCTTTGACATCGACGGGAAGAAAATAGCCGTCGAAGAAGAGCAGCTTCGTACCATGGCCGACGGTTTCTGGGACAATATCGAGGCTGCACACAAGCAGATGAAGAAAATCAAGGACCTGCAGAAGTGGGTGTCGGACTACGCCGAAGTCGAAGGTGCTGTCGACGAGCTCAAGCTCTCTCTGGAGTTCTTCAAGGAAGAGATAGTCACAGAGGAAGACGTTGACGCAGCCTATGCGCACGCCATCAAGCTCATCGAGGACCTCGAGCTCCGCAATATGCTGCGCCGCGAGGAGGACATCATGAGCGCCGTGCTTAAAATCAACTCCGGAGCCGGCGGCACGGAGAGTCAGGACTGGGCGTCGATGCTCATGCGTATGTATATGCGCTGGGCCGAGCGTCACGGCTACAAGCTGTCGATAGCCAACCTTCTGGAAGGCGATGAGGCAGGCATAAAGAGCTGTACGCTGAACATCGAAGGCGACTTCGCCTACGGATTCCTGAAGAGCGAGAACGGCGTGCACCGTCTGGTGCGTGTGTCGCCCTATAACGCTCAGGGCAAGCGCATGACCTCTTTCGCATCGGTATTCGTGACGCCTCTTGTCGACGATACCATCGAAATCAAGGTTGAGCCGGCGCTCATATCGTGGGATACATTCCGTTCGGGCGGTGCCGGCGGTCAGAACGTGAACAAGGTGGAGTCGGGTGTGCGCCTGCGCTATCAGTTCACAGACCCCTATACGGGCGAGAAGGAAGAAATCCTCATCGAGAACACCGAGACGCGCGACCAGCCCAAGAACAAGGAAAACGCCCTGCGTCAGCTGCGCTCCATCCTCTATGCCAAGGAACTCGAGCACCGCATGGCCGAGCAGGCCAAGGTCGAGGCCGGCAAGAAGAAGATTGAGTGGGGTTCGCAGATACGCTCGTACGTCTTCGACGACCGTCGTGTGAAAGATCACCGTACCAACTATCAGACATCGGATGTAGGCGGTGTGATGGACGGCGACATCGACGAATTCGTGAAGGCATACCTTATGGAATTCTCTGAAAAAGAACAGAATTAATGAAGAAAATCCGTCTTACGACATTTCTGATGCTTGCGGCCGCGCTCTTCTGCGGCCGCGGCTTCAGGAGTGCCGCCGCCGTCCCTGACGAGCAGCGGTCGCTCGCCATCTATCAGATTATGGTGGCTTCGTTCCAACATTCGCCCGAGGGTGCCCCCGGCTACACGGCCATGTGGGGCCCGGACGGCCACACGAAGAACGGCAATATCAAGGGCATCACCGCCGCGCTCGACCACATAGCCTCGCTGGGCGTGAATGCCGTGTGGCTCACACCGGTATTTGACAGTTCGACGGCGTCGGGCGGCGAGAAGCTGCAGGCGACAGGCTACTTCACCAATGACTATTTCGCCATTGATCCTCACTTCGGCACCGAGGCTGATTTCCGCGAGTTTGTCGACGAGGCACACCGCCGCGGACTGTACGTGATACTCGACGGAGTCTTCGGTCATCACGGCGGCGTGACGAATCCGTCGCCGTCGGGCTACACGATAGACAGTACGACGAGTTTCAGCGACCGCGGAGAGCAGGGCGGCACGGGAAATGTGAAGTATCCCGAATCGCTTCCTTACTTCAAGGAGGTGGCCACCTACTGGATTGACCGCTACGGAGTGGACGGCTGGCGTCTTGACCAGGCCTATCAGGCCACCCAGGGCGGACACAACTACTGGAACGAAATCCGCAAGGAGGTCGAAGACCTTGCAGCCACACGCCGCAGCCGCGGTGAGAAGTGGGGCACCCTCGGCTACATGGTAGGCGAGGACTGGGGTACGGCCGACGTCATCAACCGCGGTGTATACCGCGACGGCGGTCTGACGAGCGCCTTCGACTTCGACGGCAAGGAGCTTATAAGCGGCCCGATGCAGGACCCGTCGGGAGCCGGACTCAAGGGGGGCTGGGACGATGTGCAGCGCGTGCTCTCACAGCCTCGCAAGCGTGGCTACAGCAGCAATGACCTCAATCCCAATCTGTTTCTGAGCAATCATGACGGCTACCGTCTGGCCGACCGCTTCGATACGGCCGACAGTCTGTACTATCGCCGCCTGATGCTGCGCAACGGTATCCTTGCGGCATATCCCGGAGCCATCACGCTCTATTACGGCGACGAATACGCCGACCGCAGCCGCGAGACCTCCGGAGCTCAGAAGGACAACATAGCACGTACGTCAGGACATCTTGACGCACGGACGCCCGGCGAGCGTGCCCTGAAGGACTATATCTCGGCAGTGCTGCATTTCCGCGCCGCCAATCCGGCCGTGTGGCGAGGCAAGACCAAATTCAAGCGCAGCAGGGTAGGGCAGGCCGATGTGCTGACGGTCTACAAGACCGACGGCAAGAGCGGCAACCGCGTGGCTGTCATATTCTCCGACGCCGATGCCGACGTGCGCGTGAAGGGACTGGATGCTCCCGTGCATGTCGACGCCCTCGTACCACTCTTCGTAAAAATCCGCTGATGAAGCATCTGGTGATAATCAACCCGGCTTCGGGACGGGTGTCGAAGCATCGTATCATCCCGCATATCTATCACCGGTTAAACGAGCTGGGGCTCGACTTCGACATGGCCTTCACCGAGGGTCCGGGCCATGGCCGCGAGATTGCCGCCAAGGCTGCAGCCGACGGTGTCGACGTGGTGGTGGCCTGCGGTGGCGACGGAACGGTCAACGAGATAGCGTCGGCCCTGACGGGTACGCAGACGGCGCTGGGCATCATCCCCACCGGCTCGGGCAACGGTCTGGCGCGGCATATAGGCATACCCGTAGACATCGACCGCTCGCTGAAGATTATCGCCCAAAACTATGTCATCGCCGCCGACTACTGCACGGCCAACGACCGGCCTTTCTTCTGCACCTTCGGCGTGGGCTTCGACGCGGCGGTGAGCGAGCGGTGCGCACGCGAGAAGCGGCGCGGCATCGTCATGTATCTGCGCAACACCATCAACGAGTATCTCAAGTTCAACCCCGAGCAGTACACTATCGAGGTGAACGGCCACACCATCACCGAGCGTGCGTTCCTCGTGGTGGCCTGCAACGCCTCGCAGTACGGCAACAACGCCTTCATAGCGCCGCAGGCGTCGATCACCGACGGCGAGCTTGACCTGACCATAGTGCATGCCGGCAACCTCATCACTGACGCGCTGGCCGGAGTGGACATTCTCACGGGACTTGTCCGCAAGAACGCATATATCAACGTCATACGCACCCGCTCGGCGCGCATCGTGCGCCATCGCGGCGGAGCGGCCCACGTCGACGGCGACGCCGTGACTATGCCGCTCGACATCGACGTGCAGTGCCATCCCGCACAGCTGCGCCTGGTGTCGCCAACGAGCGAGACGCGCTTTGTGCCCCTTGTGACGCCGACCCTGCTGACGATGCGCGACATCGGCCTGGCTCTTTGGCATCTCTTCCCCGGGACGAGGCAATAAACGGGCGTCGCCGTCCGTTATTATCTTGATGAAAAGTTCTCTTATTCATAAGATACTGATATTGCTGTGCCTTTGCGGTATCGCTGCGGCGATGCCAGCTGAGGCGCGCAGGTTCAACGACAAGCTGCAGAACCGCCCGTACGCCGACATGCGTCCGTGGCACCTGGGCTTCTCCATCGGCGTGTACACTTCCGACATCCACTTCACCCACAACGGCCTTGTGACCGAGAACGGAGAGGAGTGGCGCATGGAGCAGCCGTCCTATCAGCCCGGCTTCTGCGTGAACGGTCTTCTCGACCTGAGACTGAACAACTACTTCTCGCTCCGGCTGTCGCCGGGCATGTATTTCGGCAGCCGCGACGTGACCATGCGCGACATCCGCAGCGACGCACGCGAGCGTCAGAACATCAAGTCGACTTTCGTGGTCGTGCCCGTCGATGTGAAGTATGCCGCCGTGCGCTACCGCAACGCCCGTCCCTACGTCGTGGGCGGCGTGATGCCGGCCTTCGACGTGTCGAAAAAACGCAACGAGATATTCAAGCTGTCGTCGACCGACTTCTACCTCACTGTGGGCTTCGGCTGCGACTTCTATCTGCCTTACTTCAAGTTCAATCCCGAGATAAAGTTCTGCTTCGGTCTCGGCGATGTGCTCGTGCACAAGCGTCCTGACCTTGCGGACGACCCTCTGAAGTTCAAGTATACACAGTCGGTGCTGAAGGCGACCTCGAAGATGGTGGTGCTCACATTCTATTTCGAATAACGCTATGGACAACAGAATAAAACGCCTCGTACTGTCGCTGCTCGGCATCGTCGCCTGCGTCCTTGCGGCGTCGGCGCAGACCGACCCGAATCTGGCGCAGTACTACGAGGTGCCGTCATTCTACAACCCGTCGGCCACGGGAACGACCGACTATATCCGCATCCGCGGCGGCTACCGCATGCAGTGGCTGGGCGTGGACAATGCCCCGCGGACTTTCGCCGCCGTGGCCGAAATGCCTGTCAGGCTCGGTAATCAGCGCTTGGGCGTGGGCGTGCGCGCCATGCAGGAGAGCATCGGTCTGTACAAGACGCTCGACCTGGGCGCGCAGGTGTCGTACAAGCTCCGCAAGTGGGGCGGCCTGTGGAGCGTGGGTCTGCAGCTGGGCTTCGCCGACCAGTCGTTCAAGGGTTCTGAGGTATACATCCCCGACGGCGACGACTATCACGACAGCAACGACGACGCCATCCCGACGCAGGACATCCACGGTACGGCCTTCGACGCCGCGGCCGGTCTGTGGTTCGAGCATCCGCGCTTCTATGCCGGCCTGTCGTGCACGCACCTGACATCGCCTGCCATCACCATGAACGCCGAGAGCGCCACGGGCGGCTCGGAGACCTCGGGCGACCGGCAGTATCAATTTCAGGCGAAAAGAACACTCTATTTTACAGCCGGGTGCAATATCCCGATTAAAAATACGTTATTTGAATTAGCACCCTCAGTGCTCGTGAAGTCGGATTTCGGGTTCACCACAGGCGAACTCACGGCCCGCGCCCGGTACAGGAAGATGTTCAGTGCCGGAGTAGGCTACCGGTGGGATGATGCCGTGGTCATCACCCTCGGCGCCGAAATCAAGAATTTCTACGTGGGCTACAGCTACGAGTACGCCACCTCGGCCATCCGCCGGGCCTCGTCGGGCAGCCACGAGATATTCGCCGGGTACAGCCTGAAGCTGGACCTCTCGGACAAGAACCGGCACAAGCACAAGAGCGTGCGGATAATGTAAAGTCAAAGGAAAAGTAATACACATACTTGCATATGATGAAGAAAACCAACCGGATACTGATTTCGTGCATCGCGGCAGCCGCGCTTGCCTCATGTGCCGCCGGCGGAAGCCGCGGAGCCGGAGGCGAGGTGACAGGTGTCGGAGGCACTTCGTGGGCCGAGCCGACGCCCTACGGCATGGTGCTGGTCGACCGGGGTTCGATGAAGGTAGGCGTGGCCAAGGATGATTCGTTGTGGAATCTGAAAGCCAACGCCCGCGGAATCTCCGTAGAAGGTTTCTGGATGGACGAGACAGAGATCACAAACTCGAAGTACAAGCAGTTCGTATTCTGGGTGCGCGACTCCATCATCCGTGAGCGTCTCGCCGACCCTGCATACGGCGGCAACGAGGACTTCAAGATCGAGGAAGACCGCGAGGGCAATCCCGTGACTCCTCATCTGAACTGGAACAAGCCCATCCCCTGGCGCAATCCCAACGAGGACGAGCAGCGCGCCATAGAGAGCGTGTACCGCACCAACCCCATCACCGGAGCGCGTGAGCTCGACGGCTCGCAGCTCAACTACCGCTACGAGGTGTACAACCACACCGAGGCCGCACGCCGCCGCAACCGGCTCGACCCCCGCACACGCGAGTACAACACCGACCGTCCCACTCCGACGGACAATCCCGTGATATCGAAGGACACCGCGTACATCGACGAGAACGGCGAGATACACCGCATGCCCATCACGCGTGCGCTCACAGGTCCCTACGACTTCCTCAACACATATATAGTGAACGTCTATCCCGACACCACCGCGTGGGTGAACGACTTCGAGAACGCCTACAACGAGCCGTACGTGCGCATGTACTTCTCGCACGGCGGATACTCCGACTATCCCGTGGTGGGCGTGAGCTGGGAGCAGGCCAATGCCTTCGCCAACTGGCGCACCGACTACCTGCGGCGCTCTCTCGGCCGCGAGGGCGTCTACGTGGAGCCTTACCGCCTGCCGACCGAAGCCGAGTGGGAGTATGCAGCCCGCGCAGGCATCGACGAGAACATGTACCCGTGGGAGGGCGACCTCACCATGAGCGACGACCGCGGCTGCTTCTACGCCAACTTCAAGCCTCAGGAAGGCAACTATGTGAAGGACGGCCACGTCATCACCTCGCGTGTGGGCACCTACGCGCCCAACGATTTCGGCCTCTACGACATGGCCGGCAACGTGAGCGAATGGACGTCGACGGCATTCACCGAGAGCGTGGGCAAGCTCACCAGCGACCTCAACCCCGAGTACCGCTACGATGCCGCCGTGACCGACCCCTACAAGATGAAGCGCAAGATCATACGCGGCGGTTCGTGGAAGGATGTGGCGCACAATGTGCGCTCCGACCTCCGCATGTGGGAGTATCAGAACGAGCAGCGCTCGTACATCGGCTTCCGCTGCGTCCGCACTCAGATAGGATTCGCCAAAGGGCAGAAACAGAACAACAAACGATAAACACAACTCTCTCTCCATTATACTGTAAACCATGGGAAAAGTACAGCAATATAAACGCGGAATCAGCGCTTTCATCAGCAGCGAGAACGGCCAGCGTTTCTTCAACTTTGCCTACTCCATAGGCGCCGCCATTGTCATCTGGGGCGCGCTCTTCAAGATTCTGCACCTTCCCGGCGGCAACACGCTGCTGTCGATAGGTATGGGTACGGAGGTGCTTATGTTCGTCCTTACGGCATTCGACCGTCCTCCGCGCGAATATCACTGGGAGGATGTGTTCCCGGCTCTGCGCAAGGAGTCGGACGACGAGGAGGGCGATGAGGCTCAGGGACCCGTCATAATCGGCGGAGGCACCACCTATATCGGCGGTGCGGCCGGAGGCGCTGTGGCCGGAAATGCCGGCGCCGGAGCATCGATGCCCAAAGTGACCGCCTCGCAGGCACGCCGCGCCGTCGGTATCCCTCAGAACATAGACCTCTCGGAGGAGGACAGCCGCAGCCTGAGCGACAGCATATCCAAGATGGCTGCAGCCGCCGACCAGCTCTCGCGCATGGCCGAACTGACCTCCGCCACTCAGACATATCTGGACCAGATGGCCGCCATCGCCGCCGACATGCAGCAGCTCCACGCCGTCACGTCGTCGCTCAATCAGGTGTCGCAGACCCTGCTCGAGAGCTATCGCGCCATCACCGAGAACTCGGCGAGCATATCGGAGAGCGCTCGCGGTTACGTCGACCAGATGCAGGCTCTCGACCGCAACATCGGCGGCCTCAACACCATCTACGAGCTGCAGCTCCGCAGTGTGTCGTCGCAGATTGACTCCATCGACCGTGTCAACCGCGGCATCAAGGACATCCGCGACATGTACGAGAAGTCGGCCTCACAGAGCGCGCGCTACTGCGAGGAGACCGAGCGCATGGCACGCTACATGCAGCAGCTCAACTCCGTGTACGAGAAGATGCTTACGGCCATGACCGTCAACATGTACCGCCCCGGCATGACTCCGCCCGACATCGACGGACGCGCCGTCAACACGGATGCCGTGCAGGCCGACCGCAACCGTTAAACCGAATTAATAGCTAAACGAATATAGATGGGAGCAAACAGTACAAGGCTTTCACCGCGTCAGAAGATGATCAACCTGATGTACATCGTTCTGACGGCAATGCTGGCGCTGAACGTCTCGAGCGACGTTCTCGACGGCTTCACGCAGGTGCACGAAGGCCTCAAGCGCTCTAACTCGAACTTCAGCACACGCAACACCGCCGTCTACGGGCAGCTCGAGACTCTCGCCGGGCGCAATCCCGAGAAAGGTCAGGTGTGGCTCAGCCGCGCTACCGACGTGCGCCTGGCCACCGAGCGGATGCTGCAGTACGTCGACAGCCTGAAGTACGCCATCGTCCGCAAGGCCGACGGCGCCGACGGCAATCCCGACGACATTCAGAACCGCGACGACCTCGAGGCCGCGGCCGTCATCATGCTTTCGGGTGCGAATCCGCGCGGTGCACAGCTGCGCGAGCGCGTCAATGAATATTGCGGCTATATAACCACCAATATCCCCGACACCCTCAAGCGCCGCACCATCGTCGAGGCCCTCTCGACGGCTCCGATAGCCCGTCCGGGCAGCCTGACGCCGCTCAAGTGGGAGGAGACGAAGTTCGACCAGCAGCCTGTGGTGGCCGCCGTGACCCTGCTCTCCAAGCTGCAGAGCGACATCCTCTACGCCGAAGGCGAGGCCCTGGCGTCGCTGCTGTCGCAGGTGGATGCCGGCGACGTGCGCGTGAACGAACTGAACGCCTACGTCATGCCGCAGTCGCGTCTGGTGATGCGCGGTGGCCGCTACTCGGCCAACATCGTGCTCGCCGCCGTCGACACCACCCAGCGCCCGACCGTATATATTGAAGGAAAGAAACTCGACAACTCGACCGGCCTTTACGAAATCAGCACCGGCACGACCGGTACGTTCAACTACAAAGGCTGGCTCGAAGTGCCCCACGGCGACGGCAGTGTCACCCGTCACGACTTCGCTTCGTCGTACACCGTCATGGAACCTATGGCCACGGTGTCGGCCACGCTCATGAACGTGCTCTATGCCGGCATCGACAACCCCGTGAGCATCTCCGTGCCCGGTGTGGCCACTTCCGACATATCCGCTTCGATGACCAACGGCACCCTCACGCGTCAGGGCGACCACTGGGTGGCACGTCCGGCCGCCGTAGGGCAGAATGCCGTGGTGTCCGTGACAGCCAACATGGACGGCCATGCCGTGCCTATGGCCTCGACCACCTTCCGTGTGCGCAAGCTGCCTGACCCGTCGCCCTTCATCGCCTTCAAGGACGCCCAGGGCAACCCCGACCACTACAAGGGCGGCAAGCCCTTCGCCAAGGCCCTGCTCATGTCGTCGCCCGGACTTGAGGCCGCCATCGACGACGGCCTGCTCGACACGCCCTTCACCGTGCTGAGCTTCGAGACCGTCTTCTTCGACTCGTCGGGCAACGCCATGCCCGAAGTGAGCGAGGGCGACAAGTTCTCGGCCCGTCAGAAGGCCCAGTTCCAGCGTCTCAGCCGCGGCAAGCGCTTCTTCATATCGCGCATCAAGGCCAAGGGACCCGACGGCGTCACACGCGACCTCTCGCCTATGGAAGTTATCATCAATTGACAAGAATATCCTCATCTTCAGACTAATATGCTCAGAATCATAAGAACAGTCCTGGTTTCGGCACTTCTGCTTTGCAGCGTGACCCCTCTGGCGGCTCAGGAACAGAGCCAGGGTGTAATGCGTCGTCGCGGTGCCGCCGACCGCAACAGGCAAACGCAGCAGGACGGCTCGGTAGTGACCGAGCGGATGCAGAACTTCTACTCGGGCGACAATTCGTCCATCTCGGATGCCGACCGCCAGTGGATGAGGGTGATATACCGCGCCATCGACCTCGACAAGGACGCCAATGCCGCCCTTTACTTCCCCGAGGAACCTATCGCAGGACAGGAGAATCTCTTCCGCATCATCATGCGCCTGCTGGCCTCCAACACCGTTCCGGCCTACGAGTATCTTGACGGCCGTGAGATATTCACCGACCAGTACCGCATCAAGACGCGCGACGTGCTTGACCGCTTCTACATCCCCTATAAGGAGGCCAAAGGCTCAACCGAGAAGAATCCGCGCTTCGACATCGACGAGAACGACGTACCCACTAACGAGGTACTGTCCTACTACGTGGTCGAGCGCTGGGAGTTCGATACGCGTCACAACCGCCTGCGCCCCACCGTCGAGGCCATCTGCCCCGTGCTGCACCGCTCGGGCGACTTCGGAGGCGATGCGCTGAAGTACCCCATGTTCTGGGTGAAGTTCTCCGACCTGCGCCCCTACCTGGCCGCGCAGACCATCTTCACCGATGACGACAACAACCTCCCCACATGCACCTACGACGACTTCTTCACCCTCAACCTCTACGACGGCGAGATATACAAGACCCGCAACCTGAAGAACAAGTCGATGGTCCAGCTCTATCCCGACCCCGACAGTCTGAAGCGGGCGCAGGACAGCATACAGTCGCGTCTTGACAACTTCGAGAAGAAGCTCTGGGTGCCCTCGCGCGAGGAGGTGATAGCCGCACGTGAGGCACGCGAGGCCCTTGAGGCCGGAGCCGACTCCACGCAGGTCGAAGAGAAGGTGACGACGAAAACATCGAATACACGCTCCACCAAACGCTCCACCAAGCGTTCGACAAAGAAGGAGAACAAGCCCAAGGTGAAGAAAGCCAAGGAGCCCAAGCAGCAGTCATCGTCGTCGAGCGCCACGCGCTCAGTCCGGCGTCGCAAATAATCCTTCATAAAACAATACAGAAGAGCTTTTCCGACGAGGGGAAGCTCTTTTTTGTTTTAGGCTGACCGATTGCAGATTTTGGAAGAAGCTCACGAAAATGATGCAGTGAAAATGATGCGGTGACTGAAAACTCAGATTTTTAGGATTGCATACCGTTAATTTCGAGAAAAATAGCTAACTTTGCAATCTAAGCATCGTATGCGAAATGACCAAGAATATCACAACGACATAACGGCGAAAGCCGTAACCACAAACGATGGAAGCCCCAACGTAGTAGCTTAAATGCTTTGGTCAGCTTCGCATAGCTACGCTGGAGTTTTTTATATATGGAGCTGACCGCAGCGCAACAGAAATATTTTGCCTATTGGCTTACAAGGAGTCTGCCTTCCAACAGTCTCGGTAAACTTACAGCTTCTTTGCAAGATGCGCAGGTCAATCTGCCCTCACACCAAATCGACGCAGCTCTTTTCGCGTTCAAGTCGTCGCTCTCAAAAGGCGCAATCTTTGCCGATGAGGTTGAACTTGGCAAAACTATTCTCGCCCAACGTGCGGAAATTACTGTCGCAAGCGCCGAGCGCAATAATAATTTCTTCGAGGAAGAGATGGAAAAGCTCGAAAACAGGTCGGAGGACGTAAAAGCCGGACTTGAAAAAGAACAGTGCGACCTCGACGCTGAAATCAAGCTCCGCAAAAACGAGAGCAAAAAGACTTCGCGCCTTGATGAGAAAGTTCGCCTGCAACGTCTTATCAAAGACCTCGAAAAGCGTCGTAGCGAAAAACGCCTCAATCTTTATCAAGCACAGGATGACGTTGTTGAGAAGAACGAACCCCTTCTTGCCAAAGTCGAGGCAATGCTCGCCCAAAAGATTGAGTAAATCAAATTAATAACTTTTCATTGGAGGATAATATGAACGATAAAGCTTTTTTGAATTTGCAAGAACGCATTCTAAAGTCTTGGTGCTATATGTCTAATGGAGCGTTCAATAAATGTTGTTTCGTTGCACTTCTTAAAACACTATGCCTTGAACGCCAACTGCTAAATGCATATGTGCACCTTTGCTTCGCAAAGAATTACACTGATATATTTAAGAATATTTCTGAGTCATTTCAAAAATATGATGGTGAAATTGCTAAATTAATATTCTTAAGTGATGCAATCATTGCTTATAATAATTGCGTTGATACAGTGTTGCAAATAATATACTTTGGCTTAGAATTTATGCCAGAATTTAATTCGCAATGTGATTATGAAAAATATCTCAAACAGTGTAAATGGCCTACCATAGAAAAGGGATTGGCCGATTTCATATCTTTTCATCCTCAGCATGAGGATTTTTACAAGAAAACAGTGGAGTTTTATAAGGCAGCTAAGCCAATACGTACAATTGCTAATGCAATAAAACATCATGGCGGTATTGTATCTGCACACACACAGATACCATGTCCGCCTGTATACACAATATCTAAAAGTTTAAATTCAACCTATGATTTGTCATCTCTTCGAGATATGATGGATTTAATACAAAATGGCTCAAATGATGTCTTTTCTCCGAAATCGGTTTTGCCGTTTACGATAAATTTTGAAGAATACATTCAAATATTGGAAGATGCTAATTCATTGATTTATGATTTTACCCATTACATATTTTTCTACATAGGGTTATATGATGCGACTATGTCCAATATACCATCATCTCAAATATTTAGGCCCCAATTTTCGATTCGGAATGACTCAAAACAAGATAAATAAACTGGAATTGACGTGGATAGGCAAAGAGGATGAACCACTTGCCATTGAGCCGCGTTTGCTCCTTGATATCCCGGAATATAGTTTTGGGGAGGCCGAAACCGGCACTCTCCCCAATGGGAAACCGTGGCCTGGCAATATGCTCATTCATGGTGACAATCTTCTCGCGCTCCGCGCTCTCGAACAGGATTTCGCTGGGCAAATAAAATGTATTTACATTGACCCTCCTTACAATACAGGTAGTGCTTTTGAGCATTACGATGATAATGTTGAACATTCAATCTGGTTGTCGCTGATGCGCGAAAGATTGGTTATTCTTCGCAATCTTTTGGCTGAAGATGGCTTTATTTGCTGTGAAATAGATGATAGCGAAGGTCAGTATCTTAAAGTCCTAATGGACGAGGTTTTCGGACGCAGCAATTATCTTACTACGTTTTATGTGCGCGTAAGATACCCTGATAAAACTCTTAAACAGGATATGGACTTCCATAAAGAGATAGAACAAATCCATATCTATCGTAAGTCTTTTTCAGCCAAACCTAATAGACCTTCAAAAAAAGCGGACTTCTCAAAATTTAATTTTTATTTTGAAGAAGGCATACCATCTGAAACTATTACATTAGGAGGCAAGAAAGTAGACATATTCACTGCTGATAATTGGTCTGTCTCTAAATCAGAGGGATCTGAAGATGGCCGAAAAGAGATTTGGGCCACTGGAACGATACTTGATGGAAACTCCTCGGGAAGATTTTTTCGAGATTATTTAGTTGGACGGTACCAAAGTGACGGATATGGTGTGTTATATAAAGTATATGGAATTGGCGATGATAAATTTGATTTCAGATACTTTACAGGTCCACAGAAAGTCGGAGCGACCAAGGGTAAATACTATCAGGGCGTTCCATCGGCGCAACTAAATGATCCAACGGCAGTTGCATATTCTCCGATAAATAATTTTTATGACTTCGCTGCAAATTTTGGAAATTGCAGAACCGAAGGTGGAGTAGATTTTAGAGGTGGAAAGAAACCTGAGATACTTATCAAAACCATTCTTGAATGGTTCTCAAATGAGTCCGATTTGGTATTAGACAGTTTTCTTGGAAGTGGCACAACTGCTGCGGTAGCTCATAAAATGAACCGTAAATGGATTGGTATAGAACTTGGAGAACAAGCTTATACTCATTGCAGTCCAAGATTGAGAAGAGTTATTTCCCAAAAGGATAACACAGGTATTTCAAAATCCGTTAATTGGCACGGTGGTGGTGGCTTCAAGTTCTATGAACTTGCACCGAGCCTTCTCAATAAGGACAAGTATGGCAACCTTGTGATTAACAAGGAATATAATGCTGATATGCTTGCCGCTGCTATGGCAAAGCATCAGGGCTTCACTTACTTGCCTGACGCTGAGATTTATTGGAAGCAGGGACATGGCTCGGAGCATGACTTCATCTTTACAACGACCCAACTCATTACAGCTGAAATGCTTGAGACAATTCACGACCAGCTGGGCGACGATGAATCGTTGCTTATCTGCTGCACTAAATTTCAGCCGGAATGCCGCAACAAGTTCCTGAACATCACCATCAAGAAAATCCCTAAAGTCCTTCTCGAAACCTGCGAGTTCGACCATGATGACTACTCCCTCAACATTGTATCTGTCCCTATCATTGAGGATGAAAAACGGGATAGTCTCAATATCGAAGAAGATATGGATTATAATGAAAATGAGGTAAATCCTGAGATAACAAATCTACAGGCCCCATCGTTATTTGATTAAAACATCAATATGGCACATATAACAATTAAAAATGTAGGACCAATTAAAGATGTATCGTTTGATCTTAACAAGATTAACGTGTTTATGGGTCCTCAGAGTAGTGGCAAAAGTACAATCGCCAAGATTGTTAGCTATTGCTCGTGGTATGAAAAAAATATCATATTACATACCTCTAAGAGACCTGATTTCTTTGAGGAACTCATTTCGTTTCATAATCTTGAAGAATCATATTTCTCCTATGGTTCGAGAATTCAATATGAAAGTGAATTGTGTAAGATTGATTTTATTTGGGGTGATGATAAAAACTCCAGAGTTGATGTACAGTTAGGTAATGGAAAAGTTTTTAGAAACAGGAAAATTATGTATATTCCTGCGGAAAGGAACTTTGTTACCCTCCCTGGCCTTGGTAAATATAATGAAACGCGAGATAATATTCTAAGTTTCATGTATGAATGGTTTTTAGCAAAAAAAGACCTATCAGATAAAAATGCGTTTTTGATGCCTATAAAAGGGCTTGGAGATGTCTCTTTCTATTATGACAAAGATGCCGACTCAGATAATGTAAACATCGGTAAAGAAAAAGCTATACGTTTAAATCATACTTCAAGCGGTTTAAGGTCATGTATTCCCTTACTCGTTGTGTTCAATTACATAATCACCAACATATATAATACTCGCAGAACACAAACTCCATTTGAAATTGTGGATATTGAAGAGAAGTTGGAAATTGTAAAAACAGAAACAGAGGATACCACTGCAGATGTCCGTTCATCCATGGCTAAACTAAAAGCTCAAGTTGATGAGATGTCTAAGGCGATTAAACTCGCGAGGGATTTAAATATGGAAGAAATTCTTCCTAAAAATTTTAATGAATCACTATTAGGTATTCAGGAACAATTAGCGAACATTCTGGGATTATATAGCGATTATTACTATTCTCAAGTAATCATAGAAGAACCAGAATTGAACTTATTCCCTAAAACTCAGCAGGAATTGATATATTATATGATTTCTATGTTGAATAGGGTTAATCGTGAGCACCAACTTGTAATAACCACTCATAGTCCCTTCATATTATTTGCGATCAATAACTGTGTGATGGGAGGACTTGTTGGAGACAAAATACCTTCGAATGAAAGAGATAAGATTACCTCATTTCCAGCTTGGATAAAGCCATCAGACGTTTCTATATATGAAATACATGATGGCCGAATTAAATGTATCCAGGATGAGGACGGTATTATCGAAGATAACTATCTGAATCAGGCGTATAAAGAGAATTCTAACGAATACCTCTCAATGCTAAACTATTACGACGATGAGGAATAGAATACGCCAACATTATCCTGATACCTATATAACGTCTCGTAACGTTCCGATTATATACATTGCAGATTTTTCAGAACGTACACAAAGTGTTCGTGGAATAGAAGTACATAATACCCTTCCTGTCTGCCCAGAGAATCCCTGCAGTGTAATGGATTGTGCTGTGCTTCAAAATCCTAATCAAATTGAGATTGATGTAAATATTTTTGACAACAATCAATTTAAAGACGAACAAGGTAATGATTTAAGACATTGTGAATGTTGTATCTTTCCATCTGAGAATCATGATAAGTCATGGGTGATTATGCTTGAAATAAAAGACTGTAAACCCAAGAATATATCGAGTTATAAAGATGATGTCATTGAGCAAATTATCTCCGCAACGAGTATTTTTAGACAAAAAAATATCATTACAACTCATAAGGTATATGGAGTAGTTTCTATCCCGAGAAGCAAAGTGTCATTTAATAATACTATATTTGGAATGCCTCCAGAATATAAGAGTCTTAAAAAGCAGCATAAAATATTGTTTGCTGCATCAAATGTAATGGAAATTACTGATAATTCAGCAATAAAATGCTATGAATGATGGACTCAACAATTAATCATATACGTCAACGCCTTTCGCTTCGCAAACCGCTTGCGAAAGCGCTTGAACTGACGGCAAGAATAACGGATAGACTCTCGTTGAAGAAACCTCCGACTGACCCGGATATGCTCGAAATGTTTATCACTGCCGAGCTTGCAAAGGTAAAGTCTATCGTGTCAACAGTCAAAGGATTTGACCGTGACTTCCCCTCGCTTGCGTTTTCCATTGCCACCGGTATTGGAAAAACGCGACTGATGGGCGCAATCATAGCTTACCTGTATCTCACAAAGGGTATCAAACACTTCTTCGTTCTCGCACCTAACCTTACGCTATACGAGAAGTTGATAAAAGACTTCGGCGACGAATCCTATTCTAAATAGGGATATTCAGAAAATAG
>DLAL01000058.1:20809-26876 GCA_002493945.1 Porphyromonadaceae bacterium UBA7048 | reverse complement strand
ACTTTTTTCAGAACGAGACACACATCATCAGGCAGAAGAAAACGCTGTATTTGCAGTGGCGCATGACGACGTCGGCTGCCGTCAGGTCAGCATACTCCTTTCTTGCCGAGGTTATATGGCAGAAGCATACGAGGAGAGACATAAGCGTCAGCACACAGACGCCGGCCACCGAGTACGCAGAGTCCGTCCATATGCACGGCTGCAGAATCAGAGAGATGCTCATTCGGATATCGCTCCTCTTGTCGGAGATTGTGCTGACCCATTCGGGTGTCGTGGTCTGAGTTTTCATAGTCAGATAAGGATGTCGGGTTGTTTTGCGTTCAAAGGGCTTGCATGGAGTACGCAACGCACTGATTCCATGCAAAGGTACAAAGAAAGTTTGAATGGAAGTGTTGCGAGTAGGCAATTATGCGGTCGGAGAGGGTATAATTTTCTTATTATCGCAATCATGAGCCATGTTTTTTAGCGTTCCGATGCGCAATAAAATTTGTGTATTTGAAAATAAATGCTTAAATTTGCGCTCCGAAAACACCTGCAAATAATCGAAAAAACAAAATAGGCAATGAAAAGAACATTCCAACCCTCTAACCGTAAAAGAGTTAACAAACACGGTTTCCGCGAAAGAATGGCCACCGCTGATGGCCGCAAGGTCCTTGCACGCCGCCGTGCCAAGGGTCGCGCTTCGCTGACAGTATCCGACCACCTGGGCTCGAAGTAATCAGCTTCGTCCGCAGTTTACGGTAACGCAGCCCGGCTTCCTCACGAAGGAAGTCGGGCTGCGTTGCTGTTTGCCGGGGAGATTATGGCGCACCTAAGGATAACAAGAGTGGCTGTGTCAGAATGCCGGGTCCGCCCTACAAGCCGAAGGCATGTCCGTACGTTACTGCAAGTTGTGCGGCGACGGGAGGCGGTTAATCCGCATTTTGACACAGCGTTTATTTATCTATGTGTGCTCTCTCAGCGCACAATCACCTTGACGGCGGTGCCCTGAAGCGCTACCACGTAGATGCCGGGTGCTGCCTGGATGTCGGCAGAGCCGGAGCCTGCGGCTACGGTGTGGCCGGCGAGGGTGTGGACGGTGTAGGTCATGCCCTCGGGAGCGGCGATGCAGATCATGCCGGGAGCGGTGGTGACTTCAGCGGCGGCATCGGCTGCTACGTTCTCGACGCCTGATGTGGAGGTGTTCACGCGGCGCACTTCGGACGGCTTCGACACGAAGGCTTCGAAGTTATGGCTGGCCGAGGCGGTGACGGTGAAGGCGTGGTCGACAGTCGGATCGAGGTTCTCGAAGCGGCAGGAGGTGTTGCGGGTGTTGATGACGGTGAAGGGAGTCATCAGCGTCTTGCCTGCAGGAACGTCCATGGTGATGCGGACATTGTCGACGTAGAAGGGCAGGCCGCTCTTGTTCATGAACGCTATGATGACGCTCGAGAGGTCGGTGCCCGGCACGATATTGGCGATGTCGAGCGAACCGCTCACGCTGCCCTTCACGGGGGCGTCGAGGTAGCCCGAAGCCAGAGGTGTGGTCTCGTAGGGCGACTTCATGATGAGGGCGAATATGCCTTCGGACTCGGTCTCGCCGGTGTTGTTGGTGAAGCTGTCGGTGGTGGTGAGGAAAGTTCCTTCGACGTGTATGGCTGACGCGCCGTCGTGGCAGCTCAGGTCAAGGGTGGGGGTGAACACGAGTCCGGCGGCTCCAGTCCAGCTCGTACCTGTGGTGCCGGCCATGCCGGCTATCCACGAGGGATTGGTGGCGCCCCATCCGGTGGCGGTCCAGCCGCGCGAGCTGAAGTCGAAGGGCGACGTCCATTCCATGCCGGGATTGCTGAGTGTGCCTTCGTCGATGCCGTCGAAGTTCTCCTCGATGACGAGGACATCCTTGGCGTCGGTCTTGGGCTCGAAGATGCGGAATCCTTCGACCTTGTAACTGGTGGCGTGTCCGAGCTGCTTCCATGATGCGGTGAACGATGCGGGGGTGATGTCCGAGGCTTCCTCGGTCTCCACGGCGAGTCCGACTATACCGTCGACCCATATCTCGTGGCTCGGGGCCGACACTATGTCGCCGAGCACGGCCTGCACGAAGTAGCTGTATTCGTCGGCCGGATTGATGTCGGACACCACGAACTCGGTGCCTTCGACGCGGTGGTCGCGGTATGCGAAGGATTCGTTGCCGCGCTGGGTGTAGTGCACGCGGATGTCGTCGAAGTAGAAGTCAACCTTGCCGCGCTGGAGGAAGGAGAAGCGCACCTTGGTGACGTCCTTGCCCAGAGCCTGCTCGTTGAAGGAGTATATGCATCCGTCAGGGTCTTCGAGGTAGGACTGGGGTATCTGCGCCATTGTCATCCAGGTGCCGGTGTTGCTGTGATAGAACTCTACGCGGAAGAGCGAGAGGTAGCTGTAGTCGTCATCGGTTCCGGGCGATGTGCGCACCCAGAATGAGAAGGCGTCGATGGGGTAGGGGAATGTCTCGGTCTCGAACATGTCGCCCACTGCGTCGAATTTCAGCGAGCGCGGACCGGAGCTGTAGTAGCCCTCGTCGGTGCCGGTGTCCTGTGTGCCGTTGGACGACACGTCGATGGTCCATCCTTCGGGGTAGCCGGGACTGGCGGTGTCGATGTTGCCGTCGGCGCCGGTGCGGATGCCGTCGAAGTTCTGCACCACCTCGCCGCTGACAGGATCGGCCACGGCTTCCACTCGCTTCATGTTGAGGAGATATGCTTCGGCTCCGGGGACTTCTTCCCAGGAGGCTATGAAGCTGTTCGGGGTCAGGTTCACGGCGTTCAGCGCATACGGCGTGGGGATGCGGTCCATGGAGAAGTCTACGCGGATGTCGTCGATGATGCCCACGCCTTCTTCAATCGAGAACTGGAAGTAGGTGTATTCCTCGAGACTTGTCTCTTTGGTTTCGAGCGTGAATGTCTGCCACTCGGGAGTCAGCGTGAAGTCGGCATCCTCGCCGGGGCCGTAGTAGTCGTCGCAGGCCGCGAGCCAAAGGGCCGCACCCTCCTCGCCGAGCGAACGGGCGCGGAAGGTGACTGTCGTCGTGCCGTTGAGCATCATGCCGGGAGTGGAGATGTATCCCTTCATAATTTCGGGGCCGTCCTCGGGATAGTAGGGGTTGGTGTATTCGTATTTCATGACGGCGACTGCTCCGCCTGACGAGTGCAAGCCGCGGCCTCGCCAGCCGGGCTGTGCGGTGAATTCATCGGGAATCATATAGGAGGTCGGGCATACCTCGTTCTCTGCCGGAGCCGTCTCCGACCCTTCGGTGAACCGTGAGAAGTCTTCGTTGATGAGGGTCTGCTTCTCGGAGGCCTTCATTACGGAAGTGTGCCGAGGAGCGGCGTGGCGCACCGGAGTGCTGCCCGGGCGCCCTTTCTCGAAGGGAACGGCTGCCGTGGCGCCGAGTGTGACGGCTGCCGTGGCGGCAAGAAGTAAAAGTCTTTTCATTCTGTTTGGATGTTTGTGATGATTTTTTTGTGCTTAAAAATACTAAATCCGTTGATTCGTGAGCAAAGTTACTCTGAATAATCGGAATATCCAAACAAAATGAAAAGAATTATACAGATTCATGTCGCATCCTGGCGTGTCAGCATGCTTTGTGGCCGCTGCTGTCGAGCCGCCGGATGGCCACGCGGCGTATCTTGCCGCTGATGGTCTTGGGTAGTTCGTCGACGAATTCTATCACGCGCGGATATTTATAAGGTGCGGTCACACTCTTGACGTGCTGCTGCAGTTCCTTGACCAGTTCGGGACCGCGGCGGTCGCGGTATTCGGCCGACACCACCACGGTGGCTTTGACGAGCTGTCCGCGGATAGGGTCGGGGACGCCCGTGATGGCACACTCCACCACGGCCGGATGACTCATCAGGGCGTTCTCCACCTCGAAGGGGCCGATGCGGTAGCCCGACGACTTGATGACGTCGTCTATGCGGCTGATGAATGTATAGTAGCCGTCGGCGTCGCGCACTGCTATGTCGCCTGTGTGATAGACGCCGTCGCTGTGCGCTGCCCGGGTCAGTGCCGGATTGCGCAGATACTCGCGGAAGAGTCCCAGCGGCCGGCCGTGGCCGGTGTATATCACGATCTCGCCCTGCTCGCCGTCTGCGCACTCGGTGCCGTCGGGGCGCAACAGGCCGATGCTGTATCCCGGACTCGGTATGCCCATAGATCCGGGCCGTGCCTCCATCCACGGGAAGGTGCCCAGCGTGAGGGTGGTCTCGGTCTGGCCGAAGCCTTCGCGTATGGTCAGGCCGGTGAGCTCGTGCCAGCGGTCGTGCACGCTCGGGTTCATGGCTTCGCCGGCGGTGGTGCAGTAGCGCAAGGCCGAGAGGTCGAAGGCCCGTATGTCCTCGAGGATGAGGAAACGGTAGACCGTAGGCGGCGCGCAGAAGTGGGTGATGCCGTACTTGCCGAACATCCGCAGCACGTCGGCAGGGACGAATTTGTCGAAGTCGTAGACGAATACGTTGGCGCCTGCGAGCCACTGTCCGTAGAGTTTGCCCCACACGGCTTTGCCCCAGCCTGTGTCGGCCAGAGTGAAGTGGAGGGCCGAGTCGTCGAGATTGTGCCAGTACTTGGCCGTGATGATGTGGCCGAGAGGGTAGAGGAAGTCGTGCGCCACCATCTTGGGCTCGCCCGTGGTGCCTGAGGTGAAGTAGAGCAGCGATATGTCGCTGTTCTCGTTGGCCACCTCGGGGCGGCGGAAGGGAGCTGCGGCGGCGATGGACGAGTCGAAGTCGTACCATCCCTCGGGCACGGCCGGACCCGTCGATATGCAGCACTTCACCGACGGACACTCGGGCAGGGCCGCCTCGATGTGTGCGGTGACGGTAGGGTCGCCCACGGCCACGATGGCTTTGATGCCGGCGGCGCGGCAGCGATAGACGATGTCCGGAGCCGTGAGCAGATGCGTGGCCGGGATGGCTACGGCTCCGAGTTTGTGCAGTGCTATGATGGAGAACCAGAACTGGTAGCGTCGCTTGAGGATGAGCATGACCATGTCGCCGCGCCCTATGCCGAGGCTGCTGAAGAACGATGCGGTGCGGTCGCTCTCGCGCTTGATGTCGGCGAAAGTGAACTGGCGCTCGTGGCCGCGGTCGTCGGTCCACAGTAGGGCTTTCTTGTCGGGCTGCTCGCGTGCATAGCGGTCAACCACATCGTAGGCGAAGTTGAAACGATCCGGAACGCGGACTTTATAATTGGTGAGGAAGTCGTCGAGCGACGCGAACTCGGTCTTCTCCAAAAAGTGTTCTAACATAAGCATTTGTACCTGATTGATGAATAAACCCGGAGAGAAGTCGTACTATATAATAACGCAAAATACGGCAAAAGTTTTCGTATGTGCAACTTTTTCTGTAAAAAATCTTGCGTATAGCCGTATTTGGTTGAATAATGGTAGCGAAGATGCTGCGCCGTACGGAGCGCCTGCTGCGCCGTGACGGCTTCGTTTGTAAATCTAAAACAGTTTGTCAATCGCTCATAAGAATGGCGTCTAAGATTATTTTGGCTCAATTTGATAAATTTTTTGCATAAAAAAACCCAAAAATTTTGGAGATAAAATAAAAATACATAAATTTGCCATGTCATTTCCAATACGCGGGCATTTCGACACCGTTCAAAGTGTTCCGTGATGTCTGATTATTCAAAACAATTTTAAACCTTAATTATGAGAAAACTTCTACTTCTTCTCACAATGCTCGTTTCGCTGACCGGCCTTTCGGTCAGGGCTGACGAGGTTGTCTGGACGTTTGACAAAACGCCGGGTGACCCTGCCCGTGCCGTTTACATTAAGAAAGCTGATGCTGACAAGTACCTTCCGGATGGTTGGGTTCATCTTGCCGGTGATTATAATTACGTCATTGACGTAGCCAATGGCGAGGATGGCGTTCAGGCTCTCGGTAGCAAACTGTCGTGGAGCGTTTCGTCAGAAAGTGTTCTTGCCTTTCCTGTAAAGGCCGGTAAGCTGTCTCTCAATCTTAAGATTCATCCTAACTATGGACAGATGGAGGTCGCTTTATATAAAGTGACCAAGGATGGCGACACCTATACTGTCGGCGAACAGCTT
>DLAL01000058.1:20018-20478 GCA_002493945.1 Porphyromonadaceae bacterium UBA7048 | reverse complement strand
CAGCTACAACTGGGTAGATTTCGAGATTGCAGAGGACGGTTATGTCGGATTCTGCATAGCAAATAATGCATACCTTCTCGAAGTAAAGAATACCTATGAAGGCGCAGTGACTCCTCCTGCCGACGAAGTTACAGATTCGTGGACTTTCGACAAGACTCCTGTGGCTTCCGGCACTCCTTATCTTAAGAAAGCCGACGCAGACAAGTATCTCCCTGACGGATGGATTCATCTGGCCGGCGAGTGGGACTATATCATAGATCCGGCTAATGGCGAGAACGGCGTACAGGCTCTCGGCAGCAAAATCGGATGGAGTCCGTCGACTTCGAAAGTCCTTGCGTTCCCCGTCAAGGCAGGCAAACTGTCGATGAATCTCAAGATGAACAGAAGCTACGATCAGGCAGAAGTCTTCATCTATAAAGTAAATAAAGACGGCGATACCTATACTGTCGGCGAACAGCTT